>NZ_POVS01000004.1:25603-347358 GCF_002894905.1 Paenibacillus sp. F4 | reverse complement strand
AGACCAACCGAAGTTGGTTTATAGAAAGAGCGATAAGCTCATGTTGAAACTGACGAGATAAAATATCTCTTGTTTGATTTTGCGAACAAAATCGTTTTACTCACTCGTTGTTCAGTTTTCAAAGATCAAACATTCTTTTTGTTGATTCGGTTCTTCGCCTCATCAACTCTTATATCATATCATTTCCGAACCAACTTTGCAAGCATTTTTTAAAAAAACTTTTTTGTAACACTCGCTCGCAACATTGTATTTCTTGGCCGGAATTAGAATATACCATATGCATATTCCTTTTGCAAGCATTTATTAGATAAGATCTCACAACGCTTTATTTATTATTCGTTTTCCTTCTATATAGTAGCTCCTTTATACCTATCTGCGTCTAACTACAAAAAAAGAACCTCTTCCCTTAAGCAACAGGAAAGAGGTTCTTTGTTCTATACCTACTGATTATTCGGAGCCCATAAAGGCAAAGCGGATCACTACAATAATAGCAAGCACCCACATGAGCCAGTGAATTTTAACTTTATTGCTGGTAAACAGATTACTAAACACAGCCAGCACAACGTAAGACAGAATACCAGCAGAGATACCATTCGCGATTCCACCTGTGAAAGGCATCAGCACGATGGTCAAAAATGCAGGAAACGCCAACAGGAAGTTATCCCAGTCGATGTTGCGAACCTGACTCATCATTAGGACCCCAACGATAATCAGAGCTGGAGCAGTAGCAGCAGAAGGCACAACCAGAGCCAACGGTGCAATAAACAGGGCCAACAAGAACAGAACACCTGTCGTTACAGCAGTCAGTCCGGTACGTCCGCCTTCTTCTACCCCTGCGGAGCTTTCTACGAATGCTGTAATCGTACTTGTACCCAATACTGCACCGGTACTTACGCCAACAGCATCCACCAGCATCGCTTTACCGATAATTTTCTCGCCTTTTTTCTTATCTTTCATTATACCCGCGCGAGTAGCCGTACCTACCAAGGTACCGAACGTATCAAACAACTCTACAAATGTGAAAATGAAAATGATATCAAACAGACCGATATGCAAAGCTGCTTTCAAGTCTAACTGACCTACAGCCAAATTACTGAAATCAGGAATCCAGTTACCTGTTGTCAAGCTACTCAGATTGGTTACTCCCATCGGAATACCGATTAATGTAGTAGCTACGATCCCAATCAGCAATGCACCTTTGACCCGAACGACCATCAGTGCTGCGATAATAAGCAATCCGATTAGCGCCAGCAGTGCATCCTTTTGATGTACCAGACTTCCCAAAATCAAATTAAACGCATGCCCCGGAACCGGTTGACCAACATCTGTCCCCGGAACGATACTCACCATAACCAGATTACAAAGCTTGAAGCCGACAATCGTAATAAACAAGCCGATACCCACTGTAATGGCTGTCTTTAGATTTTCCGGAACCGCAACAAGCAGCATCTGTCTTACTCGTGTCACGGTTAAAATCAGAAAGACGATACCGGATATAAATACAGCGCCAAGTGCCGCTTGCCAAGTAATCATGCCATTGGAACTCAGGACTACAGTCATAAAATAAGCATTCAAGCCCATACCCGGCGCCATGCCGATCGGCACATTAACGAATAACCCCATCAGTATGGTAACCAAACCTGCACCTACCGCCGTCGCAAAAAAGACAGCTTCACTGGGCATACCTGCTCCAGTCGGACCTAAAAAGGTATTGTTGACCACCAGAATATAAGCCATGGTCATAAAAGTAGTAATCCCCGCAATAATCTCAGTGCGGACGTTCGTGCCATGTTCCTTTAATTTAAAGAAACGCTCCATGAGTCGTAATTCCTCCTACGCAAAGCATACTCGTATTGTTGTCGTTCGTTTGAAGTAATATTCGCATTCATATGCGCTATATTATTACATTCGTTATTTTAGGCTCTCACCTACTGCTTGTCAACAGAAAAAGCGAATGTTACAAATTGAACACATATGTATTGTTCGGAAAACAGAAAACCCGCAAGCTATTATGCAGCTGACGGGTTATGATTTAGAGGAATCAGATATTTTGTACTTATCAAAGGCATTCGCTGTGTCCGGTATATTTTCCAGATAAACCATCTTACCTTCCAACCTTCATACATATGCTTGATTTCGAGCGATCCCTCAAAGAACATATTCAAGAAGCTTTTCCAACTGTTCATACCTTGTTTTCGATCACCATTCAATACAAACTCAATCTTCTCAGAAAAAAGGCTAATTAATCGTTCTCTACTCTTCTCGTCATCTTTTGCTAAATCATAGTAGTGAAAATAATCTTCTAAAATCTTCATCGTGTGCAATTCCTTTCGTGCTGTATATGTGTATGCGTCCTTATGAGAAGATTATTGCAATTTTACCGACAGCGTGGTGGGTTTCGCTTAAAGCGTGTGCGTCATACAAACCTTTTTGTGAAAAAGGAAACGTAGCTCCTACTACCGATCTTACTTTCTTTTGCTCCAACAGATCGGCAATTTCCTGTAGTTGCTGTCCGTTGGGCTCCAGCCATATATTTTTGGCCGTTACGTTGTACTCCTTCACCAGCTCTTCGTCAAAATTGCTAACAATGGATATGATCCGTCCGGTATCCCTTTTCATTACCTTAAAGCTGTTCTTCTGAACATCCCCACCCATCGTATCGAACACCACGTCCACATCAGATAAAACTTCCTCAAAACGAGTTGTACGATAGTCAATGATTTGGTCGGCTCCCAATGAAGCAAGCAATTCATGATTACGCTCACTGGCTGTAGTAATGACATAGGCTCCGGCTTGTTTGGCAAACTGGATAGCAAACATACCTACGCCACCTGCACCTGCGTGGATTAATACTTTTTCCCCTTTGGTCAGTTGACCATGTGTAAAGAGCGCCTGCCAAGCAGTCAACCCCGCCAAAGGTACAGAAGCGGCTTCCTCCCAAGAAATTGAGGCGGGTTTACGTGCCAGCAGATGATCATCCACCAAGGTATACTCGGCATAAGTACCGAATCGGGTGGTGTCTGGGCGTGCAAACACTTCATCTCCCACTTTCCAATCGGTGACCTCGCTGCCTACTTCCGAAATAGTGCCAGCTACATCCCAGCCTAAAATAATCGGGAACTCCCAATCCATCATTTGTTTTAAGTAACCTTCACGCAGCTTCCAGTCAATTGGATTGATGGAGGTAGCCGCCACTTTGACTACAACCTGATGAGCCTGTGGTGTAGGAATAGCCACTTCTCTTTCTTTCAATTCATCCTTGCTTCCATACTGATCTATAACGATGGCTTTCATATTCATTTCCTCCTCGCACATTTACATATTCTTTACATTGCTAGACATACGCTGTAGCACATCTGTCAAAGCCACAATTTCCTCATCTGTAAACTTACATAGCAGCTTTTCCTGAAAGGCTTGTCTTTGCTCTGACAAAACTTGCAGCTCTTGAACCCCTAATTCGGTCAAACGTATATAGGTCACACGCTTATCCTGCTCTTTTTTACTACGTAAAATCAGACCTTCCTCTTCCAGCCTTCTCAGATGTCGGGTCACTGCTGCACCATCCAGAACGAGCAGATGTTGGAGCTCCAGCTGACTTAGTTCCTGACGATGATCAATATGATACAAAATTTCGACCTTGGTAAAACTGGTTTTTAACTGTGCTTCAAAAGCGTTATTCATTTCTTTACACAAAAGATGCATGCGATAAAACAACTGGCTTCTTTCAGAGCAACGTTCGATGACAAACCCTCCTTATAATACTTGACGTATCAATTGATATATCAAGTATTATACACCCTCACTAAAAATAAACAACCCTGAGACAAGTATATACAAATCCTACAATCACAAAAAAATGCTCAAGCTAAACGAATATCCTGAGCATTCTAGATTTTGTAGTTAGTAGGGTCATTCGATGAAACGATGAAATGGTCCATACATTACAGTGTATTCATAAATCCGATAATACGGGCCGCCATCCGCTCGTGGCCTGCCTGGTTCGGGTGCAGGCCGTCAGGAATACCATTTTCCCCTGTAAAGTACATCTGTTTATGTACAGGCATCAGTGGTTGAATTCCGGCGATATTCCACAGATCGCAGCACGGGAAAGAATACAGCGAGGCCACTTCTCTCACAGCCTGTGCATACGCGCTATAGACTTGACCTGTGATGGCATTAGGCAGATGCTCAGGAACCGTATCACTTGATCCGTGAGGCGGGGTCAAAAAGACGATCAGCTTGTCCGGGTAACGGTTAATTAATCCTTCGGCAATATGCTTGAGCGCACCATAAAACGTACGCGTTTCTGTCGATGGCGTATCCAAGCTACCGAACGGAATTTCTCCCATCGAAAAATCGTTTCTTCCCCCCATAAAAAAGATTACGTCCGCATAAGGGTTCATTTTCTCATAGCGCTCACACATCGGTTCAAAGCCGCCGCTGGCTACACTGCTGCCGGATATGCCGTGATTCTCAAAGGTTTGAAAGCCCAGTACTTCACTGACGATACGCGGGTAAGGCTTTTCTCCATCACGTAATTCATATCCAAACGTAATGCTATCGCCCAGAAATACAGCATGGCTACCTTGGTACTTGCCCTGATTAGTTGTCAATCAACTCCACTCCTACCTATTAGATCGTATTATTGATTTCGATAAATTTATGTTCAATCGCTGTCATTTCGTGATTTGGCCGGGTTATTAAATATGTGTCCATGTAGCCGAAGGTTGGGGGAGTGGGCAAATAGGATGTTACTTTAAATTGCCGCGCCAGCTTTTTAGACATAAGGGTGATTCCCATTCCCATCAAGGAAAATTCCACCATCGTATCAAACACACCGACCTCCACAACCTCGCCATGGGTCAATTGCATGTCCTGATACATCTTCTCTAAATACGTGAGGTACAGGCAGCCATCCGACAATATGATAATAGACGCTCCTTGGAGTACCTGTTTGAGATCCGAGCCTTCATGTATGCCTTTCCCCACCAGCACCAGTTCTTCACGGCATAATTTTTGATAATGAATATACGGGTTGGCGGGATACCCTGTAACAAAAGCAATATCGAGTTCGCCGTCAAGAATCAACCGCTCCATTTCCGTCGTGGTTCCGGTTTTTAATGTAACCGAAGCCTGCGGATACAGCTCATATACCTTCGTGAGCGCCCTCGTTGTTTCGCCCGCCACGATGGACTGCATGGTACCGATGCGCAGCTTTTCCTCTTGCGGTCTCATTTTCATCTCCGTGTCTTGCCATAGCAACAACATTTGCTTGAACTGAGCATACAAGGTTTCTCCTGCGGGTGTCAGCTCCATACCACGGGGTTTTCGATAAAATAACGCTGTGCCGTAATGGGCCTCCAGCTTCTTTATTTTGGCCGTCATATTCGATTGCAGGTGATTCAACTTTTGTGCTGCTTCTGTCAGGCTTCTCAGCTCTGCCACCGAAACAAATGCCTGCATATTTTCAATATCCATCCCTTCACTTCCCATCAAATAAAATGATACCTATATCATAAACAAGCATTATTATTTATGAGTTAAGTGTATTATATTGGCCTTGGATGCTATTTTCCACCCTCATTTTAAAAAGCAGGAGGTATGGCAACATGATCAAAAAGAAGATTCGTGTAGGTATCGTAGGAGGTTCGATGAATAATAAATGGGCCAGTCAAACGCATATTCCGGCTTTGCTCAAGCACTCCAACCTGGATATCACTGCCGTCGGTACTTCTCGTATGGAGAGTGCGCGACAAAGCGCAGAAGAAGTAGGTGCGGCACTGGCTTTTGATGATGCCAAAAAGCTCGCAGCTTCCGAGGATGTGGACATGGTTGTGGTGAGCATAAAAGTTCCCCATCATTACGAGGCGGTGATGGCGGCAATTCAAGAGGGAAAACATATTTTTTGTGAATGGCCCTTGGGGGCAAACACTGCGGAAGCTGCTGAAATGGCTAAGGCGGCGGAACTGGCAGGCATTCATCATACCGTCGGCTTGCAGGCACGGCAGGATCTTGAAGTGCAAACGATGAAAAAGCTCGTGGAGGGCGGAGAGATTGGTGAAATTATATCCTGTCATATGCAAGTAGCTACTCCCGGCAAAGGAGGACAAGTAAATCAGGATACTGCTTATTTGCTGAATAGAGCCAATGGGGCTAATCTGCTCACGATTAATGGCGGGCATTCCCTGGATGCGCTGCAATACATCGTTGGCGAATTCTGCGAGCTATCAGCCATCACATCATCCCGTTATAACGAAGCCACTATTCAGGAAACAGGTGAAGTCATTTCCAAGGATACAGCCGATCAGATTCTGATTCACGGACTATTGGAAAAAGGAGCACCGGTATCCGTTCACATTCAAGGTGGAGTAAATTCTAAGTTTGAGATAGAGATTCAGGGGAAAAAGGGCATTTTGCGTTTGACACAGAACCCTTCGCTAGGGCATGTTCAATTTGGGAATCTAACGCTCGAAAAACTTGTGTACGATCCAAGCAGTACGCAGAGTTATAGTCCTAATGGCGCTTTTGAACAAATAAGTATAACTAGAGAGCCTGATACAGGCCTGGATTTCCCAAAACAAGGGGTAACCCTGAATGTAGCCAAGGCTCATTCTGTTTTTGCCGAGGATATTTTGACACACACCCGTCTCGCTCCCGATTTCAACCATGCCTTAAAGCTGCATCAGCTACTGGACCGCATTGAGGAATCGGCTGCAACCGGGAAAAAGATCGTATGGTAAGGTAGAATTATAAAAAAAGAACCTTCAACACCACGATAGATGTGGAATTGAAGGTTCTTTTTATGTGCTGCCTTTTTAATGAGTCATGTGTTCTCCACTTTTATCCTGTCACCTTCAACCAAAATAACTTCCGCGTTGCTGATTGGATATAAATTTAATTGGCTGCCATATTCCTCAATGATGTTCTCCACCGCTTTTTTAAACGGAATGTTCGTATGATGGGGGACTGGATAGAATTCAATGACCCCTAGCGCAGCAAAGGAATCTAAAGCAGGGGCCTCCTGCACATCGTCCATAAGTTGAACATATTCGATATTCGGTGATAAAATCATCGAACCGGCAGATTCGCCTATATACAATTTTCCTGCATTAACTTCTTCAGCAATGATTTTGTCAACCCCGGTTCTTTTTAACTCTTGAAGTAAATAAAATGTGTTGCCTCCGGTAATATAAATATAGTCATTCCCTCTAATTTTACTCGCTATTTCATCCCAGGTTGCTGTACTTATTTCGATTTCATCCACGACTAATCCTAAATTTTCTAATGCTTTTTTTCCTGATTCCACATAAAACTTAACTTTCTCTGGAATACTTGCGGTTGGGATGAAGGTGACTTTTTTTCCTTCCAAGTTTTCACCGACGAAATGGACTAACCATGGTGCAACATCCTTAAATGAAGACGACAAAAATATTTTTTTCATCTCTTTATTCTCCTTAGAACAGCGTTTAATGAAACGGGATATGTAACACTTTATTCTAGGTATATTATAAAATATATTAGTATCAAAACATGACACCATTGGAGGATAACATAAAAAAAGCTTGAAGCTGATAAAGTCATATAAAAAAAGGAGACATTATTATTGAATAATATCTCCTTTTTTTCAACTTCATATCCGTTGAAAATAACTGGGGTTCCTTGATTTTGACCATAAAAACACTCTTTCCCCGCTCTCATTTTGGAGTGGGAGCAGATGTTCGACCTTGAACCCGTAAAAAAGACTCCTCCCGCATAGCGATATTTCGGCCGATGCGGAGGAGTCCTGATCTTGTATTGGTGAATCTCAAAAGGTTCGTGGTTACAGGGCGGGAGTTCCCGCGTTTATTCCCACTCAATCGTTGCTGGTGGTTTGGAAGTGATATCGTACACGATGCGATTCACGTTATCCACTTCGTTTACGATACGTACCGAAATTTTCTCCAGCACATCCCAAGGAATACGCGCCCAGTCCGCGGTCATACCGTCGATGGAGGTTACTGCACGAATACCTACAGTGTAAGAATACGTACGAGCATCGCCCATAACGCCAACACTCTTCATATTCGGCAAAGCGGTGAAGTATTGCCAGATTTCCCGGTCCAGACCGGCTTTAGCAATCTCCTCGCGCAAAATGTAATCCGACTCACGAACAATCGTTAGCTTGTCCTCTGTCACTTCACCCAGCACACGAATGGCAAGACCCGGACCTGGGAATGGTTGACGCCATACAATCTCAGCTGGCAATCCACATTCTTCGCCGACTTTACGCACTTCGTCCTTGAACAGGGCATTCAACGGCTCGATCAGCTTGAACTTCATGTTCTCCGGCAAACCACCCACATTATGATGGGATTTAATGGTCTGTGCCGTTGCTGTTCCGCTCTCTACAATATCCGTATACAGCGTACCTTGTGCCAGGAAAGTAAAATCGTCAAATTGAGAAGATTCTTCCTCGAACACATAGATAAACTCGTTACCGATGATTTTACGTTTTTGTTCTGGATCATCGACTCCTGCCAGCTTGGACAAGAAGCGCTCACGTGCGTCAATTTTGACAACTTTCATATCAAATTTACCAACGAACGTCTCCATTACACTTTCGGCTTCACCTTTGCGCAGCAATCCATGGTCAATGAACATACACGTCAGTTGGTCACCGATCGCTTTGTGAATGAGCATCGCTACAACGGAAGAATCAACGCCACCGCTTAAGGCACACAATACTTTCTTGTCGCCTACCTGTTGACGAATCTCACGAATCTGATCTTCGATAAACGATTCCATGGTCCAGTTGCCTTCACAACCGCACACTTCATAAAGGAAGTTGCTGATCATCTCGTTACCTTGAACGGAATGACGCACCTCCGGATGAAATTGCACCGCATACAGATTCCGCTCCAGGTTACTCATCGCGGCAATCGGCGCACTCTCTGTTCCTGCATCCAGTGTAAAGCCGGTTGGCAGATCTGTAACGTGATCCCCATGGCTCATCCATACGGTTTGACGAGAATCCAATCCTTTAGCCAAGCGAGCATCCTGATTGAATTGCACGTCTGCTTTGCCATACTCACGCTTGCCCGCACGTTCTACCTTACCATCCAGTTGGTGAGCCATCAGCTGCATGCCATAACAAATACCAAAGATAGGGATGCCAAGATCATAAATTGCCCGATCCACCTGAGGAGCATTGTCTGTATATACGCTGGAAGGTCCGCCTGAGAAAACAATCCCTTTTGGCGCCAGCTCTCTCAGCTTCTCCGCAGGCGTATTGTATGGAAGGAGCTCGCTATATACGCCGAGATCCCGAATTCTTCTTGCGATTAACTGGTTGTATTGTCCTCCAAAATCAAGAACTACAACGATTTCATTAGGCTTATTCATTACCGTGCCTCCCTCAATTGTTCGTTTCATTATACGCAACGATAAAACAAGACGTCAAGAAATCAACCGGAGTTGAGTGGGCATGAAAAGATTGTTAAAATGAATTGATTCTAAAATACTCAATCTGTTCGTAGGAGTGTAAACGATGGATGTGCTGAAGTGGATCGCGCAATTGTTCGAAGAATACGGCTACGGCGTCCTTTTTTTCGGCTTGCTGCTTGAGTTTATTGCTTTACCATTTCCCGGGGAAACCACAATGGCTTATGCGGGATATCTCTCCTATGCCGGTACCCTGGATTTCGGTAAACTGGTGCTACTAGCTTTTCTGGGCACAACCCTCGGTATGACTATTACCTACTTTATTGGAAGATGGGCTGGACTCCCCTTTATTCAGAAATACGGTAAATGGATTTTGTTATCGCCGGACAAGCTTCAGAAAACACAAAAATGGTTCCAACGATATGGATACTGGCTTATCTTCCTTGGATATTTCATCCCCGGTGTCAGGCATTTTACCGGTTATTTTGCCGGGATTATTGCTCTTTCTTTCCGTAAATTTGTCTTGTATGCTTACAGCGGCGCTTTATTCTGGGTCATCCTCTTTCTAAGCATCGGCAAGCTGTTTGGTCCCCAATGGGATGCCATTTTCCATTTGGTAGAGCTGTATGCACTGCGAATTGCGGGAGTCGTTGGGTTCATGATCCTGCTATATATTATTTACCGGTGGAGAAGCTTCCTGTTTAGCTCGCTACGCAAATCCGAAAAATCGGTGAAAACCAGCAACAAGGATGACACGAAGTAATCAAACTCCTGCTGCCTTACGGCTACGAGTCCTTTCATAATACATCGAAATCACGATAGATATCACCACAAACCCCGCGCCTCCAGCCAAACCCAACATACGCGGCTCCATCATTTCAATCGCCACCCCTGCTCCAAACATAGACAGTCCGATGATACCTTGGCTCCACGCCGTCAGCATGCCCAACAATGGACCCTGTAAATACAATGGGGTCTCCCGCATTAATAATGTATCCAGACAAATGGCCCCTACCCCGCCAGCCAACGAAATTAAGAAGTAAATAGCAACCGCCGCCCATGCGTGATAAATACCGCTTAATCCCATAAGTAAAATCCCCTCCAACAAAAGGCATACCAGTCCTCCTTTCAATAAAGAACCACTGAATAAATGTCCTATTGCATAGCTGGCAACCAGACCCGCGCCCAAAGCGGCGTAAAACAATCCGATCCCGGCATCGCCCAGCCTGAATTCCTGCACTGCATATACACTAATCAGAACATTATCAATGCCATTGAGCATGGGAACCAGCAACTCAAATGCAACAACAACTTGGAGAGGAACGGATGCACGAATACAGTCCAACATTCGCGATCTGCTCCGGTTTGGATGATCTAACAACGAAGGACTGTGATGTGGTTTAACATAGGAATCCTCCCTGCTTATTTTCTCCTTCATGACAGGTGGAAATGCAATATTGCGAACGATCAGACCTGCGGCAAAAAAACTTGCTGCGTTCAATATAAATGCCGCTTGTGGTCCAAAGAGAGCAGATATGATGCCTCCGGCAGCAGCACCAATGACCAGCACCAGCCCGCTCATCACCTGCTCAAGACTGTTCACCTTCAATAATTCGGAGGGATGAACAAGCAGCGGAATGGACGATTTACGAGCAGGAGCATACAAAGCTTCTCCGCAGGCTAGCAGGGTACTGACTCCATAAATGATCCAAATGTCCTCAGGACTATGAACACTTAAAAAGGCAAGGGCTGCCAAGCCTCTGAAAAGATCCGTGGTCATCATAAGCACACGCCGGGATATGCGGGTAATAAGCACGCCCGCCGCAGGTGACAGGACTAAAAAAGGAATCACCCGCAATCCCAGCATGATACCCACACTGAATCCCGAACCGGTAAGCCGATAAATTAAAGCCAACAAAGCGATCTGACAGAATCGATCTCCCATTCCGTTAATGATACCTGCGGCAAATAACTTCCTGTATTGCCTATCTACCATTTTAATCAACTCCGATACTTAGGATTCATTTATTATACATAAGTCTAATTAGTTATATATCTAATTTATAAAAATCACTCTATAATCGTCAAGGCATAAATTCATATATTCAGAGCATACTAAGCCAACAAACTCCAATATCGGAGGATTTTACGTATGCCAAATCAGAATAAAAGTTGTCCACTTACTCATGTGTCCTCTAACTTGAGGGATAATGTAAACCATATTGAAAGCTCCTTTGGAAACAGCGGAGATGTAATCATTAAAGAGCTATTATGGATGCAAAAATGGCCAGCGGCTTTGTTTTATATCGATGGTCTGATTAACACTCAATTGCTCCATGATTCCGTTCTGCGTTCATTAATGCGGGTAAACGAACATCATGTACCGGAGGGTGCGGAACCGTTCGACTATTTAAAGGATCAAGTATTAATTGCTGGTAACTCCGGCAGTTTGGACGAAATGGATGACCTATTCAACCAGATGCTATCTGGCAGTATTATCATTTTGCTGGACGGATACGCAAAGGGCATATGGATTGATGCGGTCGGTTGGGAGGATCGCAGTGTCAGCGAACCCCAATCCCAAAGTGTCGTACGGGGTCCAATGGAGGCTTTTACCGAAAATTTACGTACCAATACCGCTCTAATTCGCAGGCGAATCCGCGATCCGCGCCTGTGGATGGAAACAAGACAGATCGGTCAAGTGACTCATACCAATGTGGCCGTGATGTATGTCAAAGGGATTGCTGACGAAGGGGTTATTCAGGAACTGAGAGAACGTCTGGACCGAATTGATATTGACGGGATTTTGGAAGGGGGGTACATCGAGGAGGAAATTCAGGATGCGACCTTTACCCCATTTCCCACCATTTATAACAGCGAGCGTCCGGATTCGGTCGCTGCCAGCCTACTGGAGGGCCGAATCGCTATCTTGGTGGACGGGACCCCCTTTGTACTGTTGATACCCGCATTGTTTGTTCAATTTTTCCAGTCGGCGGAGGACTATTACCAGCGTGCTGACATCAGTACTTTGCTGCGTTTGCTGCGTTTCTTTTCCTTTTTTATCGCTTTGCTTGCACCAGCAGTTTATATCGCGGTAACTACCTTTCATCAAGAGATGATTCCTACAAACTTATTGGTCAGTCTCGCTGCACAAAGGGAAGGCGTACCGTTTCCAGCCTTTGTCGAGGCGATGCTCATGGAAATTACTTATGAAATTTTGCGTGAAGCAGGAGTCCGTATTCCGAGGACAGTCGGACAGGCTGTATCTATTGTAGGCACACTGGTCATTGGGCAAGCAGCAGTGGATGCGGGGGTTGTCTCGGCGGCTATGGTCATTATCGTATCAATCACCGCCATCTCCAGCTATGTTATTCCAGAAAACGGCCTGTCGATAGCGGTTCGTATTATACGCTTCGCCTTAATGATGCTAGCCGCAGCCTTTGGGCTTCTTGGAATATTGATGGGGTTAATCGTAGTTTTGCTGCACTTGACCAGTCTGAGATCGTTTGGAGTATCTTACATGAGTCCGTTTGGCCCCTATGTGGAAAGCGATATGAAAGATACGCTGTTTCGCTTACCCTGGCCTCATATGACGAAACGTCCTCAATCCATCTCTATCCAAAATACGATCCGCCAAAAAACGAAAAAAAGACGGATCGGCAATAAATCAAAAACCAGAAGGGATCAACCATGAAGCAGACCATACATTTGTTCTTCGTCTGGGGACTGATTGCATTACTGTTAGGTGGTTGCTGGGATCGCAAAGAATTAAATGAGCTGGGCATCGCTATTGGGATCGGGATAGATATGGAAGGAGACCAGTATCAGGTAACCGCTCAGGTGGTCATTCCTTCTGCAGTGGCTTCAAAATCTTCACCAAGTGCAGGCTCTCCAGTGGTTACTTATGAGGCCACAGCGCCCACGATTCAAGAGGCCATTCAAAAAATGACAGCTACAAGTCCGCGCTCCATTTATTTATCTCATATTCGTATGCTAATTTTAGGTGAGGAGTATGCGAGAAAAGGAATTGCTGATGCGATTGAAGCCATGATGCGAGAGCCTTTTACAAGAAGTGACTTTTATATTGCGATAGCCAAGAATAACAAGGCTTCTACGATGTTAAAGATACCAACTCCACTGGAAAAGTTGCCGGCCAATAAATTATTTGCTTCGTTAGACACCTTAACCAAAACCTGGGCTCCTGCCAACAAAGTAACCATGGATCAACTGCTTAGCAATCTGGTTAATCCCGACATCCAGTCCACTCTGCCCGCTTTGGAAGCTGTGGGAGATATAGAATCGTCCAATGAAAAAGGTATGGATGCCACCAAAAGCATATCGCCTGGAACCATATTGAGGTTTTCCGGTATTGGTGTATTCAAAAAAGACCGATTGCTGGGATGGATCAATGATCAAGACAGCAAAGGGTTCAGTTACATCAGAGATAAAGTGGAGTCTACAACGGGACACACCGATTGTCAGGGTGGGGGTAATATTGCCCTATTAACCTTAAGTAGCGACACTCAAAAAAAAGTAATCATTCGTGATGGAGAGCCTGTTATCTCCATATCCGTTACCAACGACAGCACTGTACGAGAGGTCAATTGTAAGCATATGAAGTTAAGCAGTATGGCTGATATTAAAGAAATTGAGGCCGCAAGCAATGAAAAAATCGTTGAAATTATGAAACATTCCGTAGAGACCGTTCGGCATGAGTTTAAGTCAGACATTTTCGGCTTTGGTCAGCTGATCCACCAGTCCAAACCTGAACTTTGGAAAAAATTAAAAGAAGAAAAAGAAAATCCATTTATGGACTTACAGATTGAATATAAGGCAAAAACTACAGTCAAAAAAATTGGCTCTTTGTTTGAATCGTTCCAAAAAGAAATGAAGGAGTGAGCTGGGTGGAGGAGAAAGGGCGTATCAGCATTACAAATATAGCCGTACTCGTATTTTTGAGTATTATCGGAGACTGCGTATTGGTGTATCCCTCCCTCATTACTAGTATATCCAAGCAGGATGCCTGGATCAGCTCATTCCTAAGCATCCCAGCAGGATTGGCTGTATTACTGCTACTCCTGCGGGTACATCAGCTATATCCTGATCTCACATTTATTCAACTCTGCCAGCGGATTTTGGGTCGGTGGCTAGGCGCCCTTATCTCAGTATGGTATTTATTCCATTTATTAATGAATTCCGCGATTTATTTAAGAGAAGTCGGAGATTTTATGAACAACCAGACCTATGTGATGACGCCCCTTCCCGTTATCAATTTACTCTTAATCCTTGTGCTTACGTGGGGGATGTATATGGGATTGGAGCCTATTGCGCGTACGGCTCAAATTTTATTTCCATTGTGCTTGACTTTCACTTTGTTTTTAATCCTGTGCTTGCTTCCCCAATGTGAAAGTCAGCAGCTTAAGCCTATTATGGAGCAAGGTATTCCTAAGATTATGGAAGGCAGCATATTTGCGCTCTCCTACCCATTTGGAGAATTAGCTTTTTTACTCATGATTTTTCCCTATGTGAGCAAAAAACCGGGTCTAAAAAAATCGGTTTTACTATCTGGACTTGGTGCCAGTGTTTTGTTAAGCGTACTACTTCTGGTTTCTCTCATGGTTCTAGGCCCTTTTGTGACCGAACATAGCGTGTATACCTCTTATATGCTATCTAAAAAAATCAACATAGGTAATTTCTTACAGAGGGTTGAATCCCTGATGAGCACAGCCTGGATTATCACTACCTTTGTTAAAACCATTCTACACTTCTATGCCTTTACCTTAGGAATGGCTCAGCTACTGCGATTAGACAATGTGCGGACCTTTCTGGGCCCTAGCTTTATGATCCTATTTGGTCTAATTATCGTGTCGGCACCCAACATTACTTATTATCTGGATACGATCGTTCACGCCTGGATTTATTGGGATTTGACTGATTCCGTTGTCCTGCCTTTGCTGCTGCTTGTCGTATACAAGTTAAGATTGAAAGGCCGTCACGGCCTGGGAACTGGTTGACCCTCACTCTTAACGAAAGGAGCCTTAACATGCTAATTACCACTATTATTATCTGTATCGCTCTAGCCATTGCTGCCAAAGATTTGCCAGGCTTGTACCGAAAGCATCGCTTTAAGGATATGTTCGTGTACATCATTATGCTCGGATTAGGCACATGGCTTAGTGTCCTTGCGGCCAAATCAGAGGTTACGCCAAGCCCGCTGGTTCTGATTGAAATCATCTATAACCCTGTTAACGCTTTTGTGTCACATGTATTTGGCTTTTAGAAGGGAGGCAGCCACAAATGTCAAAAAAAGAACGTATCAGTGTTCGGCAAGTGACTGTCCTTATGTTTATGTGTTTAATCGGGGATATGCTCTTAATTTATCCGACTATGATTACACATATTGCTCATCAGGATGCCTGGATCAGCTCTATACTGTCCATACCGTTAGGTTTAATTATTATTTACGTGCTCATTCGTGTTCATGAACTCTACCCGGGCCTTACACTTATTGAAGCGATCCGTAAAATTTTCGGGCCCGTATTCGGAACCATTGTCTCCTGCTGGTATTTGTTTTATTTTTTAATGAACACCGCTCTTATTGCTAGAGAGGTAGGCGATTTCCTGAATAATCAGTTATTTGTACAAACCCCTCTGCGTGTCCTGCTCGCTATGGGAATATCCCTAATGGTGCTTACTGCGCTAATGGGAATTGAAGTTTTCGGTCGTGTTAGCGAGATGCTATTACCAGCATATATATTAATCTTCTCTGGTCTGATCCTTGGACTCCTGCCACAAATCCAGCTTTCTAATGTACGGCCTGTTTTGGAAAACGGGCTGGCTCCTGTTGCTAAAGGGATGGTTCCAGGCGCGGGAATGCCTTTTGCCGGCATGTCTATCATGCTCATGGTATTTCCTTTTGTAAACAAAAAAGCCCATTTTAAAAAGGACATGTTGCTCGCTTCCCTTATAGGCGGAATCGTGATTAGCCTGTTTCTGCTGCTCTCCCTTCTTGTGATTGGGCCCTTTGTGACCAATTACAGTCCATACATTTCTTCTGTACTCACGACAAAAATTAATGAATTGAATTATATTACACGCGTTGAATCGCTTGTTGCTTTAACCTGGGCACTGGCTGCCTATTTCAAGGGAGTTCTTTTCTTTTACGCGTTTACTTTCGGAACAACCCAGCTATTCCGAATTTCTAATGTTCGTCCTTTCGTTATACCCGCAGGAGCGCTTGTATTTGGCATGACCATTTTGATAACCCCAAATGTGTTTTATTATGTAAGAACTCTTGTTTATCCCATGGCTACCTGGCATTATACAAACGGCTTGATCATTCCGCTTGTTTTATGGGGTGTTTATCTCTGCAAGCAAAAGTGGAAGCATCGACAGAACGCATTCAAAAATTAACAAAAACCTTTTGAAACCGATGCTTTAAAAAGCATAATCCGATTCCAAAAGGTTTTCTTTTGTTCTTTACTTACGCCATATCCTGAATGTATGCCAGCGCAGTATCAATATGCCCTTTTACTCTTAAACCACGCCATTCATGAACTAAAATTCCATTTTCATCAATAAGGAACGTAGATCGAACAATACCCATGTACTGCTTGCCGTACATCTGTTTTTGCTGCCATACACCATACGTCTCAGCGACCTGATGCTCTTCATCGGATAACAACTGAAAAGGGAGTCCATACTTTGCAATAAACTTGTCATGCTGCTTGAGTGGATCTGGGCTTATCCCCAGAATCACCGTGTTCAAGCCTTCAAACTCCGTATGTTTATCCCGAAAATCACAAGCCTGGGTCGAGCAGCTAGAGGTCAAATCCTTGGGATAGAAATACAGCAACACCCTACTGCCTCGATAATCAGACAGCTTAACACGCTTTCCCTCACTGCCAGGCAATTCAAAATCCGGTGCCTCTTGCCCAATAACGGTAAATACCGCGGACATCTCATCATCTCCTATCTTGTGGGGAGCTCTTATATGATCTGACCTATGAGCCTGCCCCTCTGTAACGACGGATTCCCCAGTTCCATGCCAGTAAGCCCAAGGTCAGAAAGACAATTCCCATCACAGGAGTTAAGAGCGCCATATGGCGCATGTCCTCTCGGTGGAGGAATAGGGAGGCTGGATATACACCAACAAAAGCAAAAGGTAGTATCCAAGTCAGCACAACCTGAATGGCTCGGTTATAGATGGTCACTGGATAACGTCCGTAGCCCTGAATATTGTACATGAGAGGGATAATTCCTGTAGGCGCATCCGAAAAGAACGAAAGAGAAGTCAAGATGGTGTATATGCCCGTATAGATTGCCACGGCACTTAGGCTCAAAACGATCAGCGCTGGTACGAACCACCACTCCATAGCCAAATCCATCTGTGCCCCGCTGATCCCCATAATAATCAGACCGATCACTGAGCCCACCAACGCGGGCGGGTCCACATTTTCAAGGAAAATCTGGAACAGATTATATGCAGGACGAGTCATTACCCGGTCGAGCTCACCTTTCACAATGTAACGTTCGCTAAAGTTCCAAAGGTTGACGAAACAGCTGAATAGTCCGTAAGGAACCATGAAAAATCCATAAACGAACACGACTTCATTTTCACTCCAGCCCCCCAAACTGTCCGTATGCATAAAAATAACCAGGATAAAAATAAGATTCGTGGCTTGAAACAGCAGGTCTGAAATCACTTCTACCCAAAAGTCAGCCCGATAGGTGAGCCGTGACTTCATGTAATTTTTCAAATATTCGCTAATGAGACTCAAATAGTACATCATCGGCTTACCCTCCCTGCACGAACAGACGTCTGCGCGCCAGTCGCCAAATGATGATCATCGGCACGAGCAGAACGACCAGCCAAATGATTTGGATACCCAGTACATTCCAGATGCCAACGCCTTTTACACGTCCTGTAAATACAGAACCCGGCAAATAGGTAATCGCCTGAAACGGCATCCATTGGGCGATCGTCGCCAGCCAGCCTGGAAACAAACTGATTGGCAAAATCAACCCAGAAAACAGATCTACAACTACGCGCTTCATACGCATCATGCCCTCATTATTTTCGATAAAAAAGGCCGTTAATCCCGTAATAATATTAATCTGAGTGTTGATCATAAAGCTAAAAAACAGCATGACCAGAAAACCAACCCAGGCTACCGGATCCGTGGGAAGCTTCACCGGAAATAGCAGCATCGCAATCGCCATACCTGGAATCATAAACAGCAGAAAACGGAACATACCCTCGCCGAGTCCTTGCATAAATTTAACAAGTACATAGTTATAAGGTCGGATCATCTGAATTGCAATGCTTCCATCACGTATATCCGTCGAGATCTCACGATCCAGATTGTTAAAATAAAAGGCTCTCGCCATCCACGATACTGCTACATACGTCGTCATCTGAGCAGCGGTAAAGCCTCCAATGCTACCCGCATCGCCATATATCGCTTTGTATGTGAAATAATACACGCCAATATTCATGCAATAAATAAGGATTCCTGAATAATAGTTCACACGATACGCAAGCATCGTGAGAAATCGGATACGAATAAAATCGGTGTATACGCTAAGCATGAACTTTGGCCTCCACTATCGGATTGCCCTGGCGTTCAGCCGAACCAGACTGATAGATACTGCGGACGATATCATCCGTGTTGGTTTCAATGATTTTGATATCCGTAATGTCCGTGCGACCGACTACGCAAGCGAGCACATCCGATACATTAATATGAAGAGGAATCCATACTTTGGCAGCCAAATCATTATCCATCGTCCAAGCCAGTGGCATATCAGCAGTCCATGCCTGTAATTGCTCCAATTGGGTCGATGTGCCGAACTGGAACCGTACTTCTCGACCTGTCCCCCAACGCGCCTTCAGATCCTCCAGACCACCATCATAAATGATATTTCCATCATCCAGCATAATGACGCGCGAGCACAGCGCTTCAATATCCTGCAAATCATGGGTCGTCAGCAAAATAGTCGTACCGTGATCCCGGTTCATGTCCTTCAGAAACTCGCGGATTTCGGATTTCACCATAATATCAAGCCCAATGGTCGGCTCGTCCAGAAAAACAATAGACGGATTGTGCAGCAAAGCAGCTACCAGCTCACAGCGCATCCTTTGCCCGAGACTAAGCTTGCGTACCGGGCGGCTTAGCAGATCCTGCAATTGCAGCCTCTCTACCAGCTCATCCAGCCTACGTTTGAAGTCCGTAGCCGGAACCTGATATACTTTCCGCAGTAGTTGAAAAGACTCGATCACACCGATGTCCCACCAAAGCTGACTGCGCTGACCGAAAACAACACCAATGTTGCCTACAAATTTCTCGCGTTCCTCATAGGGGACATAACCGCCCACCTTGAGATGTCCCGATGTCGGCACGAGAATGCCTGTCAGCATCTTAATCGTGGTGGACTTTCCGGCGCCGTTCTCACCGATATAACCGCATATTTCTCCTTGCGGAATACGGAAAGATATATCTTTGACCGCGGCTACCTCGTTGTATTCTCGGGCGAATAAATCAAGGAATGCACCCTTTAAGCCCTCGCGATTTTTTTGAACCTTAAATGTTTTGCGCAGATCCTGCACATCAATTGCCAGCATGTTATACCTCTCAATCAGGATTTGTAAAATCCATAGTTAAATTGATTGTGCTCCAAAAAGAAATTATAATGTAATGAACTGAAAAGCGAAAGGGAGAGCATCCATGACAAGCAGAACCAAAAGGACGATATGGTCGGTTCTAGCCGTGGTAATCGTCGCGATTGTCGGCTTTGCCGTGTACTATTTTACATCCATTTATAATCAGCTGGATAATCTGCATAAAGAGGGCGCTAACTCCCCCTTCAAAAATGTAAAACAGGTCGATCAGGTTCGTACGCCAGAACCGCCCAAGTGGGAAGGTACCGATATGGTTAACATTTTACTGATGGGTGTCGATGGGCGCGGTATCCAGAAAGGGGAAGTCCCCCGATCAGACAGCATGATGGTTGTATCACTGGACCCCGTTAAGAAAAAAATCCACCTGTTCTCTATTTTGCGTGATACGTACGTGGATATTCCCGGCTACGGAAAAAATCGAATTAACACTGCCATTACTCACGGACCCAACACGGCCATGAAGACGGCTGGCGATCTGTTAGGCATCCCGGTGCAATATTATGTGTACACGGATTTCCAGGGCTTTATCAAACTGGTGGATGCCGTAGGCGGGATTGATTTTGAAGTGGAAAAGGATATGCATTATACAAGTAATGCGGATAAACATCAGTACGATATTGATTTGAAAAAGGGTATGCAGCATCTGGATGGCAACACGGCGCTTCAATATGTGCGGTTCCGCCACGATGCAATGTCCGACTTCTCCCGATCCGGACGACAACGCGCATTTTTGGAGGCCGTAGCCCAGAAAATGCAGACCACGACTTCCATCGCCAACCTGCCGAACATTTTAGAGCAGGTTAACCCATACATCGACACGAATCTCAGTGTTAACGATATGTGGAAGCTGGCGAATGTGGGGTACCAAAGCAACTTTGCAGGCAGCGAACAGGTTCCACCGATGAAGATGCTCGGAGAAGAGAATGTGGGCGGCGCGGCAGTTCTTACTGTCCGCGATCCGGAAGAACTGAAAACGTATGTGCAGGATATTTTTAATAATCCACCCACACAAACACAGGAACAAAATAAGGATCAGAACGAAACGAAACAGCCAGACAGTGCATCGTCTACCAAGACGGATAAAGCTTCTTTTACAGGGGGCAGTAAAACCAGTAATGAGGATGCCTCCACACAATCAACAACAAAGACAGGTCAAAAAGAGCTATAATGATGTATGCAGGGGCAGCCGTGAACGCTGCCCTTTGGCGTGTGTATACCCTATTTTAATGAACGGAAAGGAAGTTTTTGATGATGAAACGGGAAAACTCCGAAGCACTATATAAAGAAGCCCTGGAGCATATTGTCGGGGGCGTTAATAGCCCTTCACGCTCCTTTAAAGCTGTGGGCGGCGGCGCTCCAGTATTCATGAAACGCGCTAAAGGTGCTCATTTCTGGGATGAGGATGATAATCGGTATATCGACTATTTGGCGGCTTATGGCCCTATTATTACTGGACATGCCCATCCCCATATTACTAAGGCCATCAGCGAAGCGGCCGCAAACGGCGTATTATACGGAACCTCAACGGTATTGGAAATCAAACTGGCCAAGATGCTGAAGGAAGCTATTCCTTCTATGGACAAGGTCCGGTTTGTGAATTCCGGCACAGAAGCAGTCATGACAACGATTCGTGTGGCACGGGCTTATACTGGGCGGAACAAGATCATCAAATTTGCCGGCTGTTACCACGGTCACTCGGATCTGGTACTTGTAGCCGCAGGCTCCGGTCCTTCCACACTGGGCATACCGGACAGTGCAGGCATTACGACCAACATTGCGAGTGAGGTTATTACCGTGCCATTCAATGATCTCGATGCGTTGCGCCAAGCCTTGGAGCGTTGGAGCGACGATGTGGCGGCAGTCATGGTCGAGCCCATTGTCGGTAATTTCGGCATGGTCATGCCGCAGCCCGGTTATTTGGAAGGGTTGTGCTCCATGGCGCGTGCGAACGGCTCACTTGTCATTTATGACGAGGTCATTACCGCATTCCGATTCCACTTCGGTTCCACCCAAACATATGCAGGTTTGGACAACCATGATGCAATTCAACCAGATTTGACCGCGCTGGGCAAAATCATGGGTGGTGGTCTGCCGATTGGTGCCTACGGCGGCAGCAAGCAGATCATGGAGCAGGTTGCCCCACTTGGCCCAGCTTATCAGGCGGGTACGATGGCGGGCAACCCGGCGTCCATCTCGTCAGGCATCGCCTGCCTTGAAGTCCTTCAAGGGGAAGGCGTGTATGAAGAGATGGAACGTCTGGCCGTGAGACTGACGGACGGTATTCAGTCCTCTGCTGAACGCTACGGCGTGCCATTGACGATCAACCGAATTCGTGGAGCGTTCTCGACGCATTTCTGTGATCATCCGATCACGAATTACGCGCAGGCGCAGGATACGGATAGCGAAGCGTTTGCATCCTTCTTCCGTCACATGCTGGATCGCGGTATTCATCTGGCACCATCCAAGTACGAAGCCTGGTTCCTCACAACAGCGCATACGGACGAAGATGTGGATGCTACGCTGGAAGCGGCGGACGATTCGTTCCGGGCGATGTCACAAGGGAAGTAAACTAAGCAGTAAGTGATAGAATATGAATTATGATAAGAGCTGGAAGTAGTCTTAGGGGAGGGTATTCGACTCTGGGACTTCGTTCCGGCTTTTTTTATTTCACAACTGTACCCGTACAGTTGCAGATTTTATGGATTGTATCAGGTTATGCCATCCGGGTATATTGAGAGAACAACAGGTTAAGGTCATGATTACGGAGGTTTATTATGAACAGTCGTTCCAGAAATGGAGCCGCCTATCTGGCAGCTCTCAGCTATGCAGCTATACTTGGATTTTCATTTTTATTTGTAAAATTGACAGTCACAGAGGCGAGCCCGCTGGATGTGATCGCCCACCGCTTTGCGCTGTCATTTATCGCTTTGACCATTCCCGTGTTGCTCGGTTGGATCAAGATCAACATCAAGATGCGTGACATTCTGCGCATTTTACCACTGGCGCTGCTCTCGCCATTAGTGTATTTTCCACTGCAAGCCTTCGGGCTGATGAGCACTTCTTCATCGGAAGGTGGAATTATCCAAGCAACCGTTCCCATCTTTACGCTGCTGTTAGCTTCCTATTTTATTAAAGAGCGTACAACGGTAGTCCAGAAGATTTCCTTACTGCTCTCTGTCTTTGGCGTGGTTTTTATATTTGTGATGAAAAGCGGAGCACCGCTAGCATCCAATAGCTATGGCGGTATTCTTCTGCTCGTGCTTTCTGCAATATGCCTATCCGGCTATAATGTGCTGGCACGACCATTAACACAAAAGTACAACCCCATGGAATTGACCTACGTTACCTCTATTTTGGGATGTATCGTTTTTAACGTGGTGGCACTGGGATATCATGCCATAGACGGTTCCATGAGCGCCTATACCGCTCCACTGGTGAAGCCTGATTATTGGATGGCACTGATTTATCTGGGCATTCTGTCTACCCTCGTCACCTCGCTGTTATCGAGCTTTGCCTTGAAGTGGATCGAAGCCTCCAAAATGAGTGTGATCGGCAATTTATCCACCCTCATTTCCATGATTGCTGGTGCTTACATTTTGAAGGAGCAGCTCGCCTACTATCACATTGTTGGGGCTGTGATGATCATTATCGGCGTGCTAGGTACCAATTTCGGAGGGCGAAAAAACTTCACGCCGATCAAAACAACTTCGGCAAAATCATAAAAAACGGGCTAAAAATAGACATTCATTTGCCTGCAAAAAAAGAAATCTCCCAGCTGCGCAATTCCAGCCTGGAGATTTCTTTTTTCACTTCTTAGTCCTCGTCGGACTAGACCGGATACGCCATGACACTCATTAACGCCAATTCCGGCTGTGTCGTGTCCAATCTGCTATATTGTACGATGATGGGCACATCGCTAGTGACCGTAATTGCGTAAGGAATGCCTGTCGGAATCCGTTCGCCGGATTTCTCCAACGAGGCTGTTCGGATATGACGGGTTCGTCTTCCTTTCACCACCTCGATCAATCCCTCCAATGGCTCGCGGTCTTCAAAATAGATGTCTATACTTAGATTTGCCACACGGCTCCCACAATTCAGCACGCATATACTCTCATGACTGAGCAGCTCTCCCCGGCTTTCCGGTGGAATATACCCATCGGGGATGACCCAGAATAGGCTGCCTCGCGGCTGATTAGCCACCTTTTCCTGAGAACGTTCAGCATTTCCCATACTATTAGCCTCCTTTACCCATAATACTTTTTGGCGCTTATACCACTTCTTCTAGCCGTACGGATTCTCCTTGGTACGCAACAGTTGAGCCAGAAAAGCAAGCGCCAATCCCTGACCCCAGCCCTGAATGCGTTTGTATGGAACGTTTCGATAGCCGTCAATATCGTTCATTACAGCAGTTCCAGCGGATACCCCCGTTACTGTGCCGTCGTCCTTAATGCGGGAAAGAATACCGTCGATCGCCTTTTGGGTGTATTTGTTAAACAATCTTCCTTGCATAAGCAAGGCAGTCGCAATTCCTGCCGAGCCCGAGGTTTCCAGATAAGAGGTATCATCGTTCAGCACCGTATGCCACAGCCCTTCCGGGGATTGCAGCCGCACCAGCGCATTGAGCTGGTCACGCAGCGAGCCGTCGATGATCATATAAGATGGATGCTGCACCTCCACAAGTTTCAGCGCTTTTGCCATCGTGAGGGCTGCCCATGAATTGCCGCGCGCCCAATATATTCCTGACATCCGGCTTTGATTCGCATGATCCCATCCGTGATAATACAGATTCGTATCCGGGTCCTGCAAAAATTCTTCATGCCCGTGATATTGACGAACCCCATCCTCCCAATACTCCTTGTTGCCTAACAGATGACCGATGCGCAGCAAGTAATAACCGGCCATAAACATCGTATCCACCCATGCTTGCTGCGGAAATACATCATGAAGTGAGTTCACCGTATGCTGGAAAATGCCGTCGGCAAACCGCTCCGCTTTTTTGGCCAAAAATTCTGCCATCTCGATGGCAATATCAAGGTATTTTTGCTCACCTGTGGCCTGATAAAGCGTCAACAAACAGTGCCCAACAGAAACGCCATTCACCGAGAGAGATGGAAGTCCATCCTCGATATTTTCGTCAACCCATTCTTTCAGCTTGGTCAAATACCTTTCGTTCCCTGTCGCTTCATACGCTTCGCATACTCCGTAAAAGGCGACTCCACCCGGCCAATCCCAGCTGTAGTGCATTTGAAATGTGCGTTCTACGACCCGGTCGATCACCTGCTTAACTTGTTCTTCATCAAAAATCAATGCAGGCATTTCCACGTCTCCTCCTTTGGTAAGCTTCACGTGAGTTACCCCCTTAACGCCCGTACATAAAAAGGTCGTCTTTCAACGTAAATACATGCGCAGCGGTTGCAAATCCAATTCCCTCACAGCATCCACCACCATGTCTGCAATACGAACCGCACCATTCTCATGAAAATGTGTGTTATCCTCTAAGCCGCCGGAAAAGTTCATGTATTCACCAGGCAGCAGCCACATAAAAAGCTCTTTACTCTCTTCGGGACCCAACTGCTCATATAACTCCTGCGTGCGGGCAGACAAATCAATCAGTGGTGCATTTGCTTCTTCCGCCAGCTCACGAACCGCTGTTACATAGTCACCATGTGTGTCAGATAGCGTACCATCCTCGTTAAAATAGCGACGATGTACGGGCGTGACCAGTACCGGGGTTGCCCCATGGCTTCTTGCGCCGTCGATGTAGAGGCGAAGATGCTCCTTGTAGGTTGTAAAAGGCTCTGTAGCCCGCTCCGGATCAGGCTTCTGATCATTATGACCGAACTGGATGAACAGGAAATCTCCTGCCTTTATTTCGCCCAAAATGACATCCAGCCGCCCTTCGTCCACGAAGCTTTTGGAGCTTCGTCCCGATACGGCATGATTATCCACGCAGACATCATGCTTGAACAGGGCGGGCAAAGCCTGGCCCCAGCCAGTATACGGATAGCCGGATGCGTCCTGATCCGTAACCGTGGAATCTCCGGCTAGGAATAGCCGGAGGGTCTGTGGCGCTGGCGCAATCTCCAGCGCATTGAGCCGTGGCGCGGTGCCTGATACGGTGAGGCGTAGTTTGCCACCCCGGACAGGCACCGCAAACAGGGCTTCAGTGAACTGGCCCGGCAGCGTGTGTACTGGGGAAAGCATGTGCTTGCCTTCACCAGCCTTGAATCGCGTGAGCGTTTCCGCCTGCGAATCGCCGACCAGTATAGTGACGAGATACATCCCGTCCGGCACATCTGCAACAAATGCAGCGTTCAGTGGAATACAAAAGCTGCTTCGCAGCCGCGTGCGTGCATCCTTGGCTGCACTCTGCCTTTTTCGACCGTACACATGCTCCGTAGCCTCGAAGCCATAGCCCTGTTCAGTTGTATATAAGCAATCCGGAGACACTCCCTTGTAGCCATCCGCAGGCTCCCCCGGACCAAAATCAAACTTCCACAATTTACTCACCTCTCAGCCATCGCCCTCAAATCCCGTCCATTCAATCGTACAAACCCGGATGCCTTCCATTTCCACTCGTAAGCTTCATATCCTCACGTTATGGATTTTGGATCTTACCCCTTCAAACCACTCGTACTCATTCCTTCTACAATTTGCTTCTGGAATGCGAAGAATACAGCGATAACTGGAAGCAGGCTTAGGATAGACATCGCGAACATTCCTCCCCAGTTGGAAGCCGACTCGCTGTCGAGGAACATCTTGAGTGCAATAGATACGGTATATTTCTCCGGCGAATTCAGATACAGTACCGGACCAAGCAAATCCTCCCACTTCCAGTAGAAAGAGAAGATTGCCGCTGTAGCCAACGACGATTTGAGTAAGGGTAAAATAATTCTGAAATACAGCCGGAACTTGCCGCATCCGTCAATCGTCGCCGCTTCATCCAGCTCTGCTGGAATCGTCCGTATAAACTGCACCATCAGAAAAATGAAGAACGGCATCCCGAAAAAAGAGGGTACCACCAACGGTAAGATCGTATTGATCCAACCGAGCTTGGTGAAAATAATATATTGCGGTACCAGTACCACATCCCCTGGTAGCATAAGCGTCACCATCATCAAAGCAAACCACAAGTTACGCCCTTTGAATTTCAAGCGTGCAAAGCCAAATGCGATCAATGAGGAGGAAAGCACGGCTCCAATCGTTGAAATCACCACGATCGTGAGCGAGTTCAGAATGTACGTGCCAAAGTTGTAGCCAGTCGTCCCTTTCCAGCCTGTTACATAGTTTTGCCAGATCCATTCTGTAGGGAAAAGCGAGGATGCCGTGACGAATATCGTCCGACTTTCTTTAAACGAACTGAACAGCATCCAAAAAACGGGATACAGCATCAGGAGCGCCAGTGCAGCAACCAGTATGTGATAAATTGGCCATTTGACCGTTTTCCATGCCATCAGTATCAGCGCCCCTTTTCCGTTTCATAAAATACCCAGTATCTGGAGGTTATAAATAAAATCGCTGTCAGTATCCCAATCATAATGAGCATGACCCAAGCCATGGCTGCCGCATATCCCATGTTGCTGAACATAAACGCCTGCCGGAACAGATACAGTGAATGCAGCATCGTTCCATCCATCGGGCCTCCTTCGCCCTTAGAAATAACATAAGCCGGTACGAAGGTCATAAAGGCGCTGATCGTCTGCATAATCAGATTAAATAGAATAATGGGGCTAAGCAACGGCAGCGTAATACTGAAAAATTTTCGTACTGGCTTAGCGCCATCTACACTGGACGCCTCGTACAATTCAACAGGAATGTTCTTCAAACCTGCCAGAAAAATCAGCATGGAGGAGCCAAATTGCCATACGGACAGGGTGATCAGCATCGTAAGCGAAGCATCCGGATCACCAAACCATTTCACCGGAGTCGCCCCTAGGGTCGAAAGCAAGCTGTTCACTATACCGTTATTACTGAAAATGTTCCGCCACATAATGGATACCGCAACACTGCCCCCGATAATGGATGGCAGATAGTACATCGTCCGATAGGTGCCGACCATGCGCGATTTGGTATTCAAAATCATAGCCACAAACAGTGCGAAAATCAGTCGCAGCGGTACACCGACCAGCACATACGTAAACGTGACCCTGATTGAATTCCAGTATTTCGGGTCGCCTGTGAACATTTTTTCGAAGTTACCCAGACCAATCCATTTGGGCGGGGTGAACAGGTTGTAGGTGGTAAAGGACAGATACAGCGAAATAAACATTGGAATTAACGTAAACGCTAGAAAGCCCACAATAAACGGGCTGATAAACGCATATCCGGTCATATTGGCTTTCAAGCTCTGATGATTTCGCAAGCTCATCAAGCCTCCCTTCTGTTGCATTTAAAGATTTAGAAAAACTTCATAATATCAATAACTCGTTGTTATATGAATAATATCGTGATGTCTGCAAAGGGTGCTTATGCGGTTAGTTCGTCGAATCAACCGTGCGCAATCATGCTTTGGACTACGCACGGTTAACTTAACGAAATATTTCTTCGACCCTATGATAAAACGTTGTCAGATATCCAAAGGGTCTCATTGCGCTCATTATTGCTTGTTATTCGCAAGGATGGTATTCGCATCAGCCCGGAATTTGACCGCTGCGTCTTCAGCCGTCATCTGTCCGAAATTGACCTGCTCAATATAATCGGTCAGAGTCGCAATCACTTCTGGCGATCCGACTGGTGGCGGCGGGCTCATTGGAGAAGCCTTCGGCTCCATAGAAGCTACAAATTCAAACACCTGCTTCGTAGGCTCGCTTAACTCTGGCGCAACAGCCTCCTTGATTTTGGAGGAAATCGGCACTCCACGTTCGCCTTTAATCAATTTATTCGCTTCTACATCATTCATCCAGAAATCAATAAACTTTGCGGCCTCATCCTTCACCTGTGAACGGGAAGCAACCGTCCAGTACATCGTAGGCTGCATGTATACGCCTTTTTCCATATTCGGCCCAAACATTGGAGCCAGTGCCATTGGGCGGTTAACAACCTGCTGTAAGCCCACATACTGATTGGACCACTGCCAAATGCCGATGCCTGTTCCTTTTACGATATCAGATTCCTCAAGAATCCCCTTAGTCTGGTTCATGATTTCAGGAGGCGGGGTCGCTCCCTTTTTAATCAGATCAGCCAATCCGCTGAAGAAGTCAACAAACAGCTTATCATCGTCATACCCCAGTCCTGTTCCTTCCGCATTGTAGAGAGTCTTTCCTTGCGTACGCAAATAGTAGTGGAAGAAAATATCGGCAGCCATCGAGCTGTCAAAGTATACTTTATTGGAACCTGCCTTTAAAGCCATTTCTTTGTATTGATCCCATGTCCAGTTGTCAGGAATTTTGTCTATACCCGCTTTTTTGAGCAACGCCGGATCATACTGGAAACCCAGAACATTGACACCTGTTGGAATACCATATTGTTTTCCCGCAATTACGCCGGTTTTGAGTACATTTTCGGTCACATCAGCGACCTGAATTTTTTGATTCAAGTAAGGCGCGAGATCCTCCAGTTGACCATTTTTCGCATATTGGCTAATGTACGAAATGTCCATTTGCACGATATCAGGCAGCTGATTAGCTGCAGCCTGCGGGGCGAGTTTTTTCCAATAGTCATCGAAAGAGGCATATTCCACATCTATCGTTACATTTGGATTCTTCTGCTTATACAAATCAACGACCTTTTGCGTGTATTCATGACGCGTATCCGATCCCCACCAAGCGATACGTAACTTTACTTTCCCGTCTGCACTTGTGCCTGAATTGCCGCCGCCGTCCGCTCCGCTACATGCCGTTGTCAAAACGAGCAGCATAGCTATGATCAGAAACCATCCCTTTTTGCCCACCTATCTCTCCCCTTTTCACTGTTCTAGAAAGGAGCCAAATTACGAGTGACAACGTATTTACGCAATTGATAGCGTTTACATTAGCTCCTGTTGTTATTTTCCCAAAAGCAGAGAAACATTGGAATACACAAATCAGGTTTCCTGGGTTTAAAAAACAGAGGGGCTCCATACGCTCATCCCCGTTCATGTGATTTAATGTACTCGGAAGGCGTCATACCTGCCCACTTTTTGAACACCTGGCTGAAATACTGTGCGTTCCCGCCGAAGCCGAACCATTCTGCCAGCTCAAACACCTTCACGTCTCCCGTCTCCCGAATATGCTCAGCCGCACGTTCGATCCGATAACGATTGACGTAGTGTGAAAAGTTTTCCCCCGTCACCTTTTTGAAAATCTTCCCTAAGTAGTCGGAATTCATATACAGCATTTGACCTGCCACTCCGTTCAGCGACAGATCGGATTTTCTGTAGTTTTGCTCAATAATAGTGATCATTTTATCAACGGTGGAAGATTGGCGATACACATTACTTTTATAATAGATTGCGGTCATTCGTTCGGCAGCTTCCTGTACAAAAGATTTGAGACATGCCAGCGTTTTTTGCTCTGCCAGCACCACCATTCGGCTCGTAAACGCCGCACGCTCTTCTTCAGGGCATATACGGATCATAGCGGCATAGAGCTGAAGCACATAGGAGCGGGTCACGGAAATTTCCAGCTTCATACGGGACAGAATACCGAACAACCGATCTACTTCCTGTGCAACCTCCACCGTATTTCCTGCCTTGATCAGCAGACCGAACTTCTCCTCGTCCAGCTCCAAATCTGCCATCTCCCGGGTATCCTCAGTCGCTAAATCCTCCTTCGTAATCAGACTGCCCTCCCCGGTGTAAAAACGATGATTCATACAATGCAGTGTCTCCCGGTACATCCCCCGCGAATGCTGCATACTATCCGACTCACTAACTGCGACCGTTACCTCCAATTTGTAAAAGCGACGAAACGTCGCACGTACCGCTTCAATCTGTTTCATAAACCGGGACGTGTCATCCTCGCTTTCCAGCACGATGAGCAATTGCCCCTGCATGGTCGTACTGAGCAAGACATCATCCATTAAATCTGCCGCTATATTTTGCAATGCAAACAAATGCTCCGGCTCATGGGATTCCTCCACCCGCAGCAGTAGCATTCGAACCTGCTTATCTTGCAATTCAAGTCCGAATAACCGCTCATAAAATGCGATATCACGGCTACCGTAAGTTTTATAGGAAATAAACTCCTTCAAAAAGTGTTCCTTCACATGAGGCAGCATACGCTGAAAATCTAGCTTCATCCGGTTCACAAACTGCTTGCGTTCTTCCTGCTCCTCCCGCTCCTGCCCCAACTCGGTCAGAGCCTCATGAATTTGCCGCTCATTGCAGGGCTTCAACAAGTAGTGCTTCACCCCGTATTGCATGGCCCGACAGGCATAGTCGAAATCTTTGTAACCAGACAACAGAATGAAACGAACGTCTGGAAAATGCTCCGTCGTTTTGGCAACCAGTCCGATACCGTCCAGTCCTGGCATAGAGATGTCGCTAATCACAAAATCAGGCGGGCTGGCCTGAATCTGATCATAAGCCTCAATCCCGTTACGTGCCGTACCAACCAATCTCGTTCCCGCTTTTCCCCAATCAACCACCTGCGATATGCCTTCCAAAATCATACGCTCATCATCAACCAGTAGCACCTTGTACACGACCCTGATCCCCTTTCACATATGGAATACAGACATGAATCGACGTTCCTGTTCCTGACTCGCTATGCAGCTCTATCCCCCAAGGTGTACCAAATGTCAGGTTAATCCGTTCCTGAATATTCGTAAGTCCGATCCCCTGCCCACGAGTCGTGACCTGCCCGCTCCGCAGCTTTTCCAAGAAATCCGGCGTCATTCCCGGTCCGTCATCTTCAACTCGCAGAAATAGAGCCCCCTCGCTTTCTCTCGCAATAATAGCAATCCGACAGGGTTCAATCCGCGGCTCTAGCGCATAATGGATGGCATTCTCCACCAAAGGCTGAAGCGTTAGCTTCGGAATTTGCGCATCCATCAGTTCTTCCGGGACATCCAGATGAAAAACGAGACGTTCATCAAAACGTGTTGTTTGGATCGTTACATAGCTCCTTACAATATCCAGTTCTTTTCGAAGCGGAATCAGCTGCTCTTCAAAACTGACCGCACTGCGCAGTAGAAAAGCAAGTGCTTCCACCATCTCTGAAATCCGATCCTGCTTATTGGCCTTGGCGAGCCAGTTCACGGATTCCAGCGTGTTGTATAAAAAATGTGGATTAATCTGTGCTTGTAGTGCCTTTAGCTCTGTTTCCCGCAGTAATAGCTGCTTGGCAACATTCTCATTAATGAGCTCACGAATGCGGCGAATCATTTTCTTATATGTCCGATGCAGCAAGCCCACCTCATCCTGTGTGGAAAGGGGGACCGCGCCAAGTGCTTCTTCCTCCAAACGGTCGAGATCGCCTTTTTCTATTTTACGCATGTTCTGGATTAATTGAACGATCGGTTTGGTAATGCTCCCTGACAACCTAGCTCCCAGTGCCAATGCAATAAGAAGCATAATGACAAAAATAGCGCTTACAACTTCTTTAATGATCGTAATGCTGCGAAACATATCATCGAAGGGGGTCATATGCAAATACGTCCAACCCGTATAAGAGGATTTGATTTGAGCAGCGAAAAAGGTTCCTCCTGAGTAGGTCGCAATCCCGTAAGGCTGCTTTCGGCCAAGCTCGGCCTGGATATCACTCTCACTCAAAAGTGGTGTTTCGGGATAAATCATCCGCCTTCCATCTGTAATCATCAGTTGTCCGTCACGGCCAGAGGTCTGCACACGATCCGCTACAATCCGGTCAATTCGCACACGAATCGCAAGCGTTCCGAGCCCATTCAGTGTAAAATTGGAATCGGTAAAGGATTTGAACTGCCGAGCTGCCAGCAAGGAGGAATGGCCTGCCGCATACCATGCATTGGAACCGTCATGTTCGTCTGCCAGCTCCGACAGGGTGGATCGAAGCTCTTGGGGAATACCTTCGCGGTTGCCCGCGCTCATGACCTGTCCCTCTTTATCGATTACTATCATAGAATAGACATAGGTCTCAGAGCCGGCAAAGGCGACGAGCCTATTCGTTATTTTTTTACGCAGCACCATTTTGGTATAAGGTGACGTTTCCTTTTCCAATTGCAGCAAATAACGTTGAAGCTGCTCGTCCGTTGTTACCTTGAAAGTAACTTTTTCCACATCCTTCAGCTCATTTTCTATGCCGATTGAAGAAATATTGAGTACTTCGGATGTTTTTTTGTACATTTGATTATCATAGATATGAAATACGTACTTAAGTATGACTGCAACTACTGCAAAATTAACCAGCATAAGTACCGTAATCAGTAGTACCATTTTATGATGGATTCCAGCATTTTTGTAAGCGCTTTTAAAGTAGGTAATCAGTGAATGTCGCCTCCTTCGCTCATCCTGCCCGGTCCAGCCCAAAATGGAGAAAACTCTATATATCATACAAAATACCCCATGCCTTGGTCATTCGGCAAGAGGTATTTGTATTTGCTTAGCGTTGATCGGTAGGTTTCGATTTGTCCGCCTTGCTCATATATTCGTCGTATCGGTCATCAAGTTCCCGTGCCATACTCCGGTATTTACGTGTCTCCTCAACAATGGGATCGATATGAGTCTGAACCCGCACCTCATATTTAGGGCTGAGCCGTTCCCGCTTTTTGGCCTCATTCTCACGAATTTCGCCTTCCGTCAGCAGTTCACTGAGCTGGCGTTCCAATTCTTCGGATTGGCTCATCGCGATTTCCTCCTTCAGGATGATGTTCTACGTAGAATTATAACCCGGTTGCGTCTGCTTCTTTCAGCACTTGAATAAGTTGAGAATGAATAGCTGTATTCGTAGCTGCAATATGCCGTACACTCAGGTCATAAGGTCTGCCCAATGTATCGGTGATGGTACCGCCTGATTCCTGTACCAGCAAAGCGCCCGCTGCTACATCCCACGCATTCAAACCAATTTCGCAATAAGCCGACAGCCGTCCTGACGCTACATAAGCCAGATGCAATGCTGCCGAGCCCAGCGCCCGAATGCCGCGTACCTGAGGTGTAAGAACCTGCGTAATTTTCATATTTAGCGGTTGTGCATACGTACGGTCCGGTGGGAAGCCGATGCAGACCAGACTATCTCCCAGTGTTTCTTCTCTCGATGCTTGCATGCGATTGCCATGTACATACGCGCCTTTTCCTTTTTCCGCTACAAACATTTCATCACGGGACGGATCATAAATGACCCCGACAATCAACTCTCCACGATGGGCCAAGGCAATAGACACACTGTAATACGGCAGACTGTGCACAAAATTGGTAGTCCCATCTACCGGGTCAATGATCCATAAATATTCCTCTTCACGGGCAGCCTCTAATGCACGGGCCGAAGCTTCGGCTCCCGGCTCTACACTCTCTTCACCCAAAATGGCATGATCGGGAAAATGGGTCAGAATCAGTCTGCGAATCATCTGCTCTGCACCTTTATCTACCTCGGTCACTAGATCCGTAGGAGACTGTTTGGTATTCAAATGTTCAACAGTTCCAAGTCTGCTCTTAATCCATTCCCCGGCTTTAGATGCTGCGTTAATAGCCACGGCAGTATAGCTTTTTCCTGATACGATATAGGGAACCTTTTCGTTTTCATGTTCGTTCAACGTGTTCACTCTACTTTCTATATCATTGTTACGTGGTTTACGAATCTGCCCTACAGCACAGTCTCTTAACCATCTCTGTTTCAGTACAAGTTTGCTAGTTTACACATTCTAGTATACACAATAAACTGCATAAAGTTTCTCTAAATGGGAGCTTTATCCGCAAAATGCTACTTTCTAAGGCGTAATTTCTACGGAAGCTCCATCCAGCACTTTAACCCCATTACCTTCCTGAAGGCGCAGTTCATTCATCAACCCGAATAACGCTTCATCCTTAAGTTTGGCTTCAAGCATGACATCAATCCGATCCGTATATCCGGCAATATTGCGCAAAAAGGTAAGCAACGGCTCCACTAGAACACCGTCCGCATGGCCCCGAGGATCTTTTTCACTTTTGGGACTGGACGCATGGATTTTGGGCGGCAATGGATGATCCACAGAAGATCCGGCTTGGGCCAATTCCCCTTTCCAGGTATCCAAAATTCCCGGCCATAGCTCCCACGGCTTCTCCCCCTCATTATTCACCCATTGATGATGAATATCGAGAACCATCGGTAGCCCCGTCAATTTGCAAGCCTCCAGCGTTTCCACCGCATTGAACGTTTTATCATCATTTTCCAGCGTTAACCGTTCTCTTAACGAAAGATCCAGAGCACTAACCTGCTCTACAAAACGCTGGCCTGAGGTCACCTTATCTCCGTATGCACCACCAATATGAATGTTGTTCTTGGCTTCGGCACCGAGTCCCATGGCCTCCAGCATCGCTTTGTGGTACTTCAGATCATTAATGGAGCTCTGCAACACCTCAGGACGGGGAGTGCTTAACACTGTAAAATGATCGGGGTGAAACGACACCCTCATCCTATTCGCCTTGACATAGTTCCCAACCTCTGCAAAGTCAGCAGCAAGCGCCTGAAAAGGGTCCCAATCCCGCAGATCCTGATGGGTCGCTAGCGGAATCAGCTTGGATGAGAAACGATAGACCTGGATATCACTCGCGCGATTATGGCGCAGCAGCCTCAAAGTATTATGGAGATTTTCGGCTGCTATCCGTTCTAGCTTGCGGATTGCAGCTTCTCGGTCTCCAATCTTGTTAAAGCTGCTCAATGTCATGGTTTTAGAGGGGGATGCATTTTGAATGGTAACCGACATGGCTACATAACCGAACCTTACGATCATAGGGTGTCTTCCTTTCAGCAGTCGCAGTAGATGGTAAGGCCGCTTTCGTTCTGTGACCTAAAACCCTTTTCTACTGATCATACCCGGAAAAGCACCTGCTGATTCGGTGTTATCGCACAAATTGCAAGAAGAAAGCAGCTAGGATTGCTGCTGTGCTCCAAAAAACATTTCATCCGCCAATGCGGTCTGAATTCTTGATTCCTCTTCATTCAGCTTACGAATGAGGATCATCTCAACTTCGGTCACTTCATCGCCCTGGAAATTAATTTCGGCGATACAGCCCACAATCTGCACAATGGCTACTGCCACGTTGTCCACGCTGTAAGCGATGACCTTCTGGCCTGTCGGAAACACGCGCAGCCCGGATTTAACCATTTTGCCACGTCCGTATTCCAGGAGTTCGTAAAGTTCTTGCTCGCTCTTGAATTTGCACACTGAGTTAAATTCAGTTTGAAATCCCATGTGTAGCCGCCACCTTTCATCATTAAGGGTTTAGTGTAGTGCTCAAAGATATGCCATATATATGAACAAAAAGGAGAGTGATCAGCTCCCCTTTGTTTCGTTTATGAGTTCTCGTAGTGCAGTGCCGACCTGCGCTCATAACGCTCCAGTGCAAGGGCAATCATGCGGTCCAGCAGACTTGCATAGGATACGCCGGTTTCTCTCCACAGTAATGGATACATACTGAACGGTGTAAAACCAGGCATCGTATTCACTTCATTAATAAGGATATGTCCGTCCGAGCGTCTGACGAAGAAATCGGCACGGGAAATCCCGCAGCCTTCTAGAGCGCGGAATGCTTGCAATGCGGCTTCACGAATACGATCTGCCACTTCCTCATCCAACGGTGCCGGAATGAGCATTTCCGATTGTCCATCCGTATATTTGGCAGCATAATCGTAATAATCACTCGACGATACAATTTCACCCGGTACCGAGGCAATCGGCTCATCATTGCCAAGTACGCTGACCTCAATCTCACGGGCATCGACGTACTCCTCGACAATCACCTTTAGGTCAAATTGCAAAGCCAGATCTACAGCCTTTTCCAGCTCTTCTCGGTTACTGGCTTTGGAAATACCGACACTTGATCCCAGATTGGCCGGTTTGACAAAGCAAGGATAACCTAGCTCGGTTTCCATGTTACGTACCAGATCATGACTGGTTTGCGCCCACTGTGTACTATTAAAGTAACAGTATTTCACTTGCGGCAATCCTGCATGCTCAAACAGCTTCTTCATGACGCCTTTATCCATACCTGCTGCCGAAGCAAGCACTCCCGCACCGACATAAGGCATATCCGCCATTTCGAACAGACCCTGAATCGTTCCGTCCTCGCCAAAGGTGCCGTGCAGCAACGGGAACAGCACATCCAGCGTCTGCTCTCCGTACAGCTTGCCAAACAACGTATCTAATGCCGCCTTGGTGCCGCCCTCTGCGCGTTCCAGCTTCAATTGCTCTACAGAAGCCAGAGGAGCGCTTAATAGCGCCCCTCTACGCCAATCGCCAGCCTTCGTAATATAAAAAGGAATAATCTCGTATTTATCATAGTTAAAAGCGTTCATTACCGCATACGCCGTTTGCAGCGAAACCTCATGTTCGCCCGATTTGCCACCGTACACTAGCCCTACGGTCAATTTTTGATTTGCCATGCCTATCCTCCGCTTTCCTGCTTTCGTCATTGTGACTGATTTGCATCACTGTACCTGTTATCCATCATCTCATTTAAAAATAGTCGGCGATGTGATAAAAGCGATATACCGTGTTGTCGGTCCACGCATACGAATTTTTATAGTCCCAATAACGATGTCTGGAGCTTACCGTATGTGCATTGACTAGCGGCATGCCGCCCGCATCAAAGGCCGTGACCACCGTGCTGTGCTGGAAGGTTCCGTCACCATCCCAATCGTAAAAAATGACGTCCCCCAGCATGAGCTGCTCTGGGCGACTCACCTGCTCAGCAGTCAACCCCCATGAGCTGGAGCCCAAATACCGCTCCAGACTGTTGGAAACTGCCCAACTGTAGCTCCACAGCTCACGTCCGGCGACCCGTCCTTTATACCACCAGCCCGATTCTCTTTTACCAGTATAGTGGATCGGTGCTCCCCCTGCAAAGAGGCATTGCGAGATATAATTGGTGCAATCCACATCAAAACCTTCAAACTCCGGATTGAAGCTATCCCACCACTGATCTGCATAGGCCGCTGCTTCTTCGCGGCGATATCGGCTGGGACGTGCTGATGAGCCGAAGCCCAGCACACCGCGATTCAGCAGCGGCAGATTTCCTCCTTGATTAAACGAAGCCTGTTCAAAAGGAACCTCTCCCCCCGCTGGCTTCCTTTCTGCCGGATCGCGCTCAATTCTCGCTACCTGCCAGGCTTCACCCTCGCGTGTGAACGTCAGACGCTCCCGTTCGATCCGATCCTCCCGGTGAGTCATCCCACCCTTCTCATAAAAGAGTCGGACATGCAGTTGTACATCTACCACAGCCTCATCCGGGGTATCCTGCACCATTCGTAGCGGCTTGGCGCGTGTCTCGCTGCGTAGGGGAACAGCATCCCGTTCGTTGTACCACTGCTCCAATCTGGCCGCACGTGCTGCTCGTTCCATCCGCTGACCCACCTCCAGATACTCATCCGGCTGCGGTACACCATTCACTTCACTGCGATTGTATTGATTCACGTAAGCAAAAAGGGCCTGTTTCCATTCCCGCTCCCCCATCCCAATCCCTCCATATTCGTCCCGCTATCCTTTTCCGGGGATAACCGGAATGATGAATAACTTCCTTTCTTCCCTCTCTGGTCTGATATGCTCTCTATACTATAAGTATGAATCTCTAAAGCTTGGTATGAACATCGAAACGCGAGGGAGCGGAACGTTTTATTTTCCAATCTGCAACGCATCATTTAGGCCAAAAAAACTTTACGGAACCGTCTGAAAACGGTATACTTAATCCAAAAGCAATCATTTTGAAATCATGTTTCATCTAATGAAACAAATTACATTCATCACAACCTCTAACACGTAATGAACCACTGAAGATGTAATTGAGAACGCAACCAATTTAAACCAAGTGTGCAAGACGTCGAAAAAACGACATCCCTATTTTCCCCCCAAGCATCCACTTCAAGGAGGTAATACTTATGTCAGGAAAAGATCAATTCTCCATTGCCCGTAGTCTGGAAGTTAACGGGAAGCCTTATCGCTACTACAGTCTTAAGGCACTGGAGGAACAAGGAAAAAGCGGTATCGCCAAGTTGCCTTTCTCCATTAAAGTATTGCTGGAAGCCGCGGTTCGACAGTTTGACGGTCGCGCCATTACGGAAGAACATGTGCAACAGCTGACAGGCTGGGCTGAGGATCGTGACACCAACAAGGAGATTCCGTTCATTCCTGCACGCATCGTGCTACAGGATTTTACCGGTGTCCCGGTGGTTGTCGATTTGGCAGCTATGCGTGATACGGTGAAAAAAGCAGGCGGGGACCCGAAGCAAATCAATCCGCTCGTTCCCGTCGATCTCGTTATCGACCACTCGGTCATGGTCGATGCTTTTGGTACCAGTGATGCGCTGGATTACAATATTAATGTAGAGTTTGAACGCAACGAGGAGCGGTACCGTTTTCTGCGTTGGGCGCAAACGGCGTTCAACAACTTCCGGGCCGTTCCGCCATCCACCGGTATCGTTCATCAGGTCAATCTGGAGTATCTCGCCTCCGTTGCCGCCACCAAAACCATTGACGGTGAAACGGTCGTCTTTCCAGATTCCCTCGTAGGAACAGACTCCCATACCACGATGATTAACGGCCTTGGTGTTGTTGGCTGGGGTGTCGGCGGGATTGAGGCAGAGGCGGGTATGCTGGGGCAACCGCTGTATTTTGTCACTCCCGATGTGATTGGCTTCAAGCTGACAGGCAGTCTGACGGAAGGCTCTACCGCCACCGATCTCGCGCTCACTGTTACGCAAATGCTGCGTAAAAAAGGCGTAGTCGGCAAATTCGTAGAGTTTTACGGGCCTGGTCTGGCTAACATCAGCTTGGCTGACCGTGCGACGGTTGCCAACATGGCACCGGAATACGGCGCAACGATTGGCTTCTTCCCGGTCGATGCGGAAACGCTGGCCTACCTGCGCAGCACCGGACGTTCCGATGAACAAGTAAGCCTCGTAGAGGAATATTACAAAGCCCAAGGCATGTTCCGCACATCCGATACACCGGACCCTGTGTTCAGCGATACGATTGAGCTGGATCTGGCTTCGGTTGTACCGAGTCTCGCCGGACCCAAACGTCCACAGGACCGTGTTGAGCTTAGCCGCATGAAAGAAACGTTTGAAGGCATTATCCGTACCCCAGTGGACAAAGGCGGCTATGGACTGAGCGATGAAAAAATCGCCCAGAAGATTCCGCTGACCCATCCGGACGGCTCCACCAGCGAGTTGGGTACAGGAGCAGTCGTTATTGCAGCTATCACAAGCTGCACGAATACCTCCAATCCAAGCGTTATGCTCGGTGCGGGCTTGCTGGCCAAAAAAGCAGTGCAGCGCGGGCTCAAAAAGCCAGGCTATGTTAAAACAAGCTTGACACCGGGCTCCCTCGTCGTGACGGAATACCTGCAAAAAGCCGGATTAATCGGACCGCTCGAAGCCCTCGGCTTCCATGTGGCAGGTTACGGCTGCGCAACCTGTATCGGTAACTCCGGCCCACTTCCTGACGAAGTGAGTCAAGCCATCACAGACCATGATTTGACGGTTGGAGCCGTCATTTCCGGCAACCGGAACTTTGAAGGTCGTGTGCATGCGCAGGTCAAAGCCAATTATCTCGGCTCACCGCCACTGGTTGTCGCTTATGCGCTGGCAGGCACGGTGAACATTGATTTGGTGAATGATCCGCTCGGTTACGATCAGGACAATCAGCCTGTCTACCTGAAAGACATTTGGCCCACTTCCGAGGAAATCAAGGAAGCCATCAGCCTGTCTCTCAGCCCGGATATGTTCCGTCGTAAATATGAGAATGTATTTACTGCCAACGAAAAATGGAACTCCATTCCGGTTCCTGAAGGCGAACTATATGAATGGGATGAAAAATCAACTTATATTCAAAATCCACCATTCTTTGAAAAACTTCAGGATGGCGTGCAGGATATCAAGGAAATCCGTAATGCCCGTGTGCTTGCCCTGTTGAATGATTCGGTCACAACGGACCATATCTCGCCAGCAGGCAACATTGCTCCTTCCAGCCCGGCAGGACTGTACTTGAAGGAGCATGGCGTGGAACGCAAGGACTTCAACTCCTACGGCTCCCGTCGCGGTAACCACGAGGTCATGATGCGCGGTACATTCGCCAACATCCGTATCCGCAACAATGTGGCTCCAGGTACTGAAGGCGGCGTGACCAAATACTTGCCAACGGATGAGGAAATGTCCATCTATGATGCATCCATGAAATATCAGGCAGCTGATCAGAACCTGATTGTCATTGCTGGTAAGGAATACGGCACAGGTAGCTCCCGTGACTGGGCGGCCAAAGGTACGCTTCTGCTGGGCGTTAAGGCTGTCATTGCCGAAAGCTTCGAGCGGATTCACCGCAGTAACCTGGTCGGCATGGGTGTACTGCCTCTGCAATTCCAGGAAGGCTATGGCTGGTCCAGCCTGGGGCTGAACGGTCGTGAAACGTTTGACATTCTTGGCATCGACAATGACGTGAAGCCTGGTCAAGAGCTTACGGTTGTGGCTAAACGCGAGGATGGCACAAAGTTCGAATTCCCGGTAATCGCCCGTCTGGACAGCACTGTCGATATCGACTACTACCACAACGGTGGTATTCTGCAAACCGTGTTGCGTCAGATGATTCAAGAGTAAAGAGCGTGTAAATAACGAAATCCCCTCCAAATGCAGCGGAAACTGCGAATTGAGAGGGGATTTTTTACATGCTTTAAGCCTTCAAAAGGAAACATATTCCAATAATTGAGAACACTAGGGTTATAAGGAGTGTGAAGAGACCGGGCAGGCTTTCCATGATTGCAGAGCCTTTTTCGCTCTTGAACTGACGACTGAAATAGGGTTGGAGCGTTAGCATAATTATAAAAGATATGAAGCTAAATCCACACAACAACCATACCTCAGGATTGGATTTGTCAACAAAACGATCAGCCACATCATTGAAATTGTAGTGGATTGCTATATTCCTGGGCATTGTCGAATACATGAATTGGTAGATGACGAAAGGTAAAGCAGAAATAAGAAATGACAATACATTAGAAAAATTTAATTTACTTCGCATGGAAATCCTCCTAATAAAGCTAAATCGATTCATATAATACATGTTTAGCAGTCTATATTTTTATACCTATGGCTTAGAAAGAGAGAAGTAATAAAACTAATCATCATTGGTAAACAAGATGCGAGCACCATATACACATTAACTTCTTGTCCTAATCCTATAGCGATCCCGAATAAGCCAAAGGCTATCCAAATATAAGCAGAGATACGATGCGTCTTCTTCCATGCCATTTCATTCGAAAGTAGCCAAGGGAACTTCAAACCAATTAGACGGTTAGGTGTTATTGTAGCAAAAGATATTCCCACCGCTAAATGCAAAATAGCCGATAAAAATAAAGCTAATTTTAGCGTGCTGAACAGAAATTCGCCTGAATATTTGAACATGAGTGCAAGGAAAATCAAATCAAGTACAATAAATACACTTGCACAAATCTTACGATAGGAAGCCAACATATGCTCAGAAAAGGATTCTCTATGCTTAGAATACCTTGGATTCAATACTACGATTGCTAATGTAATAATCATAGTAACTAATGGAAAATATAACAATGCTATACGATCCTTAGTGGAATGAAGTGAGGAGGAAAATAAAGCAAAATTCATAACATGCAACATGATAAAAAAAATAGACACATGCGTCCACGGCTTCTTGAATTCTTCTTTTACATCATAATTACCCTTATTCTCCATCCCGCCAAACCCTCCATATAACAGGAATTGAGTGACTCCTCTTTATTATGCATATTTTCCAATACCAAAAATGGAAGAAACATCACAAAAACAAAAAAAGCCGATCCCTCAAGACCGACTTCCTACCCTATTCTCCTATAACCTTACCTTCGCACGCGAGTTATTTCGAAATATCCAGAAAACCCTCTCCGAACACGTCCCGCACGTCATGAATAGTGATGAATGCTGCTGTGTCGATGGCTTTCACTATCTTTTTAAGCGCTGACACCTCTTGTTTACTAATGACGATATACAGCACTTCTTTTGGATTTTTAGTGTAATAGCCGTGGCCTGACAGGACAGTAACTCCACGATCCATTTTCGTAATGACCATCTCGGCAATTTTATCTTGGTGCTCCGAAATGATCATGACCGCTTTTTTCGGGTTCAGTCCTTCGATCATGAAGTCCATCACCTTCGTACCAACGTACAAAATAACGATAGTTAGCATCAATTTTTCCGGACCAATAATAAAATAAGAAGAGAACGCGACAATCAAATCAAAAAACAGCAGGCCATAGCTGATATTCCAATCCAGATACTTGTTGGCAATTCGGGCTAAAATGACCGTTCCCGCCGTAGTGCCACCTACCCGTACAATTAAGCCAATGCCGACCCCCACCAAAACTCCGGCAAATACAGCATTAATCGTCGGCTCATGCGAATCAATCCGCCAGTTGACCGTTAAATGTAAAAACAGCGAGTTAAAGGCGACCGCAATTATAGTGTACAGGGTCGTTCTCTTGTCCAAAAATTTATATCCGACAATCAACAGCAAGCCATTAATCACCAGATTGACGATCGAGGGAGACCACTGAAACAGGTAGTACAGGATGATCGTGACCCCTGTAACGCCCCCCTCGCCAAACTCATTCGGGATTACAAACAGATTAACAGCTAGCGCGAAAAAAAATGCACCCAGAATAATAAATGCGATATCTGCAATACTTTTTTTCATATATGCTCTAATCCTCTCTCTAACATTTCAAAGGATGAATCGCCAGATGGATTGGCTGACTCTTGTTGTCAAAATACGCTGACAACCAGTTCATGGTATCTACTACCAAACATAAAGTCAATACAACTTTGACACTTTAATTCGCCACCAGACTGCCTCAATCCTGACTTGGATTCCGCAAAATTGTCCTTTTACAAGGTTATTCGACAAAATAACACAATCCCGACTACTAAACTAAGAAAACGGGCCTCTAGCCCTTGTTTTAGACCTAGGCACATTTTCCTCAAAAACGACCATCCTCCTAATCGACATTTTGGACACATATGACCATCTTCCTGTTTTATGTCAAAAGCGTTTTACTTTGAAAAAATGTGGGTATAATGATTGAAACATTACCAAGCAACCTACATAGCATTACGACATCAAGTACATACAAATAGTCCTATACAGACGTCCTAAGCAACTCAATCTGAATTTGACAATATGGAATTGGAGGAATGACCTACATGAATACAATGAACTTAACCGTCCACACCCTGATGCCCTTTCACCACCAATACCAACGTGCCAACGCGGTGAGTATGCAGAAGAAAGAAGATAGCTCGGAGAAGAAGCTCAGCTTTCAGGACATTTTGAATGAAAAAATGGGTAAAAAATAAGGCGCCGTTTATCCGGTTGCATGATCCCGCTTTACATAAGCTAAAAAGCCGTAGTTTCCTACATCGACTGTAGAGAACCACGGCTTTTTTAATTCATTTGTCCCTAGACTCACATGTTCGTTTTACTGACCTCCATCCCGATACTGCTCTGCCTTCTCACGCATCCCCGCAGCTACTGCTTCTTGAGTGTTCAACCCCTTATCCGCTGCATAGGCGCGAATGTCCTGAGTGATGCGCATACTACAAAATTTAGGGCCGCACATCGAGCAAAAATGTGCTTCCTTGGCGCCCTCTGCCGGTAGCGTCTCATCATGGTAGGACAAGGCACGCTCGGGATCAAGCGACAGATTGAACTGGTCCCGCCAGCGGAACTCAAAGCGTGCCTTGGACAAAGCATCATCCCGCTGCTGCGCCCGTGGATGACCCTTCGCCAGATCGGCAGCATGTGCCGCAATTTTGTAGGTAATGACACCCTCGCGGACATCATCCTTATTGGGCAGACCCAAATGCTCCTTAGGCGTAACATAGCACAGCATGGACGTCCCGAACCAACCGATCATCGCCGCCCCGATGGCTGAAGTAATATGATCATATCCGGGGGCAATATCCGTCGTGAGCGGTCCCAAGGTATAGAAAGGAGCTTCCTTACAAATCTCCATTTGTAAATCCACATTCTCTTTGATTTTATGCATAGGGACATGTCCTGGCCCTTCAATCATGACCTGAACATCATGCTTCCATGCGATTTGCGTTAGCTCGCCCAACGTTTCCAGCTCTGCAAACTGTGCTTCATCATTCGCATCATAGATACTACCTGGACGTAGACCATCCCCGAGAGAAAAGGCCACATCATAGGATTTCATAATTTCGCAGATTTCTTCAAAATGTGTATACAAAAAATTCTCCTGATGGTGCGCAAGGCACCAGGCTGCCATGATCGACCCGCCACGGGACACAATTCCCGTCATTCTATTCGCCGTCATCGGTATATACCGCAGCAATACACCCGCATGAATTGTAAAATAGTCCACTCCCTGCTCCGCCTGCTCAATCAGCGTATCGCGATACAGCTCCCACGTCAGCGCTTCTGCTTCACCGTTCACCTTTTCAAGTGCTTGATACAGCGGCACAGTCCCAATCGGTACAGGAGAATTCCGAATGATCCATTCACGTGTGGTATGGATATTACGGCCTGTGGACAGGTCCATAACCGTATCCGAGCCCCAACGCACAGCCCAAGTCATTTTCTCCACTTCCTCCTCGATGGAGGAGGTAACCGCAGAATTACCAATGTTCGCATTGATCTTCACGTGAAAATGACGCCCAATGACCATTGGCTCACTTTCCGGGTGATTGATATTCGAAGGCAAAATGGCTCGTCCAGCCGCCAACTCCTGCCGTACAAACTCAGGCTCCACCCCTTCGCGGATCGCCGCAAATTCCATTTCGGGCGTAATGATCCCTTGCCGCGCATAATGCATTTGTGTCACTGTACGACCTTGCGAAGCACGAAGCGGACGGTTGGTCACGCCGGGAAATTCAACTGTCTCCCGTTTCGAGCCAGGTTTCAGTCCATTGTCCTCCGGCTTGACGGTGCGTCCCTCGTAAGCCTCCACATCGCCCCGTTCCAGTGCCCAAGCTCGCCGTAATGGAGGCAGGCCCTGACGGATATCGACCTGATAGGCTTCGTCGGTCATGGGACCGCTCGTATCGTACACACGCAATGGCTCATGATGCTCCGTGCCCTGCGGCGTATGTGTAGGATGAAGAGCAATTTCGCGCTCTGGCACGGCAATATCCGGCCGCGAGCCTTGAATATATACCTTACGGCTTCCCGGAAAGGGTTTTACCCCACTGGCTTGCTCCCCGTTTGTCTTCTCTACCTCAACTTCTTTTGTTCCTTCTACTTCTGTCGGCTTCATTGTCCATTCCTCCCGTTTCGATGAAATGACACACCGATCCGGAACCATTCCCAGGGTGGCGCTGATCTATGCAAAAAAGCCGGTTCCCCAGGGAACCGGCTAATCTAACGAGGCAGCTATCCAGACAGTACGCATGTGGAATAATCCTATTCCAATGCGTCACCGTAGACAGCAGCCGCGTATACATTTCAATGGCCGATTACTTCCCTACGCTGGTATGATCCAGATCAGGTGCAAAGGGTCCGGAATCTTGCACGATTCCATCTCAGCCCGGCATTACAGGCTCCCCCAGTAACTGTGATACTTCTATTCACATGAGGCGGATATAACAGACATCCCGCCTTCCTTACCAGACTACTTTAAATTTATGGCTTTGGCAACCCTTTTAGGTTCCCTTTACCAAGGAGACGTTCCCCATCAAATCACTCTGCTTGCTTCAACTGTGTTCATTCTTGTTACGGAAGCATAAGCCCCATTTCCTTCGCCGCTTCGATCAAAATCGGAGCAAAGTCATGTAGCGTCTCGGGTGCAAGTCGACTGACCGGGCCAGATACAGATAAAGCCGCAGTGACCTGTCCCTTCCGGTTCACAATTGGCGCTGCCACAGCAGCAGCCCCTGGCTCCCGTTCTTCATAGCTGGTCGCATAGCCCTTCTCGCGAATGTCCTGTAGCTGGGCTTTATAGACCTCCGGGTCTACCGAGAGCGGCCATTCATCCCCGCTTAGCAGGGCTTCCAGCTCCTGCGGCGGCATAAAGGCCGCCAGCACCTTGCTGGAGGCCCCTACAGCCAGCGGCATACGCGCACCTACAGGCGCGACCCTGCGGATCGCCTGATTGCTCTGCACGGCTTGTATGCGAATACGCATACTGCCGTCCCGTAAGTACAAGCTGACCGTCTCCCCCAGACGGTCACGTAGTCCTTCCATTGCAGGCTGTAACAGCACTGCCGGCTCGTCACTTTGGGACAAATGCGTGGATAGCTCCCAAATGCGGAAGCCAAGTCGATATTTTTCCGTTTCGGCATTCCGAACGACAAAGCCCCGATCCTCCAACGTAGTCAGCAGCCGATGAACCGTGCTTTTATGTAGACCAATTTTGGAGGCAATCTCCGTCAGGCCAAGATCCGAATTTGCAGTAAAACACAGCAGTATATCAAGTGCACGCTCTACAGCGCGAACGGTTAATTTACGGTCTTCCATCTTGAACCGCTCCTCTTGTATCCATATTCGTTTCACACTATGAAACATGGTTACATAAATTATATAGAATAGTCGCGGCTACTGTAAACCGATGTTTTTGTGACAACCATATTACAGAACGAGAACAAACATCGACAATTCTTTGCATCATTTTTACTTTTCCGGTTCAGGCGTTGACTTTGGATAATCCCCATCATACGATAATAGGTATCTATACGGATCTACACTACTATTTTCAAGTGGAATTATACCTAAATTCTATGAAACGAAGATCAATTTTATATAAGGAGGCTCTTACATGATTTCGACATCCCAGCGCAACGCTCAGCTACAGACCGCTGTTCAGGAGCCGTCCACCCCACTCTTTAATCCCCGTCTGCTGCGGTTCAAGCACGTTGTGATTGCTCTGCTGCTGTCGGTCGTCTTTTTTCTGTTGTTTTGTTTTATTGCCTTGCATGCTTACATCGCTTGGGTACTTACGAATCCCACCGTTGCACCGTTGTACTCTAATCCGATGCAGGCCAAAAGCATGCCTTATGAGGAAGTCAGCTTCCCTGCCAAGGATGGTAGCCGCATGGTACAAGGCTGGTATATCCCGGCGGATCAATCGCGGAAAACGATTATTTTCAGCCATGGTTATGGGGCTAACCGCGAAGAAAGCTGGATTCCCATGTATGATCTGGCGCATTATGCCCACAGTTTGAACTTTAATGTGGTCATGTTCGATTATGGATTTGCGTCACAAAACAGCAAAGCAGTCGCAACCGGAGGCAAAGCAGAATCCCAACAGCTCCTCGGAGCAATTCAGCTTGCGAAGCAACGCGGCTCGTCGGAGATTATCGTATGGGGCTTCTCCATGGGGGCAGGAACCGCTCTTCAGGCGGGCTTGCAAACCAAGGATGTGGACGCAATGATTTTGGACAGCACCTTCCTGCTGGAGCCAGATACGCTGTACCATAACATTCACAATCAAATTAATCTGCCAAGACATCCGTCTTTGGAAATTCTGGAGTTGCTGTTTCCAGTCTTGAACGGCACCAGCTTACATCAGATTCCATATCAGGAGGTTAAAAAGGAAAACTATCCGTTCCCGATCATGTTTGTGCATGGTACACAGGATGAAAAGGCTCCTTATCCCATTGCGGAAAAGCTCGCTGCCAATCAGACTAACCCGCTTTCCAGTGTATGGATTGTCAAAAACGGGATACATGAGCTTATTTTCAGAGAACACCCTCGTGAATATTTGCGACGGGTATCGACGTTTCTAAGCAGTGTACAGGAGCTGGAGGATAAGAAAATCGTCGCTGATGCCCACAAACAAACGAATACGAAGTAAAGTATTATTTTTCGAAGAACTGTATTGTATTCTTCCCCTTGAAGAAGCCTGTCTATGGACACTTAACCCGTGCCATAGCTGGGTTTCTTTTTCGTTTTCCATGGGTATTCATTGTTTTACGTAACAGATGTGACCGGATTAAGGGAGTTCATAGACATATTCCTGATGGGACAGCGAATATACTGGGTACGTATGCATCCAGGGCAGATCTGCCAGATCGGCCGGATAGCCATAGTGGGATACGGGAGGTAAAAAACGATGCTGAGTACTTATGGGTCTTTCCTGCCCTTACGTGTGCTGGAGGAAATTCGGCATTGGAAGCAGCAGGAAAGTTGGCATGTGGAAGTGATTAAATCCGCTACCGAGGGACTGGAGCCTACTTATGTACGGCTGCTGGATGATTGGCGGACTGTATTCGAACAGACGGAACGCACCGCCATAGAGCTGCTTGAAGAGCAACGGAGCGCACTCGATCCGGCAGATCAGGCGTGGCATCAGGAATGGAAACAGATGTCGGCTGCTCCACAAGCACATACACACGAATTCACTGAACATTCAAAACAGTCAAGGGGATTAGACGCATCATCATCTGTAAAGATGCCATCGTCAGAGTCAGCATTAAACGCTCAGCCTGACTCACAAGAATTAAATCGTCGACTGGACGATTTGCTGCAAACCGCAAACCGTCAGTCACAGGAGTATGTACGGCAGCTCGGTCTGCTAAGCGAGCACAGTCATGCATTGCGTCAGCAGCCAAAAGCCGCCGGAGTTGTATTACACGCGGCACATGAAAGCCAATATTTCCTGATCTCGACAACCCCCTTTCAAGAACCTGGCTCCATCGCAAGGGCTGCTAGGTTGTATCATGTAGCTACAGAGGGTGAGAATTACTCAGAGGAAGCGTTTCGAGAACGGCAGGCAGGCATAAGGGGAGAAGGCACATGGGCGACTAAAGGCGTCAAGTCCAGCCAGGCGCAACCTTCAGCAACGGAAAAAACCTCAATCGGCCGGCCTGTTCCTATTGGGGGACATCGGTTACCGCCGCTTCCTTACCCTTATAATGCACTTGAACCGTACATTGATGAAAAAACGATGCGTATTCACCATGACAAGCATCATTTAAGCTATGTGAATGACCTGAATAAAGCGGAAAAGAAGCTGGAGGAAGCCCGAAAAACAGGTGATTTTGACCTCGTAAAACATTGGGAACGGGAACTGGCATTCAACGGCGCAGGCCATTACCTGCATACTCTTTTTTGGACGATCATGAGTCCTCAAGGTGGTGGAAACCCAAGCGGACCGCTGGCTGAACAGATTAAAAAAGATTTTGGCAGCTACGATGCATTCAAAAAACAATTCAGTTCGGCAGCCGAAAAGGTCGAGGGTGGCGGCTGGGCGATCCTGGTATGGAGTCCGCGCGCGGGACGGCTTGAAATTTTGCAGGCCGAAAAGCACCAGAATCTGACTCAATGGGAGTCCATTCCGCTGCTGGCGATAGATGTATGGGAACATGCATATTACTTAAAGCATCAGGCCGAACGCAACAAATATATCGAAGACTGGTGGCATGTCGTTAACTGGCCTGAAGTGGAAGCACGCTACGATCAAGCCTCCAAGCTGAGATGGCAACCCTTCTAAGCTTCTAAACTAAAGACAAACTACACCTGCAAATCGTATCGCTCTCTGAGCGCTGCCATTTGTTCGGTCAATCCTTCCGGGTGTACCAGCCAGCCATCGGTAGGTAAAATGGCTGCCCGGCTCTCAACGACACGGCGCAGAGATGCCGTGTACGCCTCAACAGACGGCACGCCAGCCAGCTCTGCCAGGCTACCCATCGTTGCTGGATTCACCCGGGGGTAATCCTGCTGCTGCACGCCCGCCGGCGTATCTCCGGCTGCCTCTGTATAAAACTGCTGCACCGCCTGTGCACGCTCTGCACCACTGCCCTCAATCATCACGAAGGCTGTGATGATATACGCCTTGGCTTGGCGCCGCTGTGCAATGCCGCAAAACTTGTGGCCCCGGACGCTGACATCGTAATCCCCGGGACAGAAGGACCCGGGGATTTCTCCGGTCTGCGCCTCGCCAGACCACGGAACCAGCGCATCGGCAATTAGCGCTGCCATGAGCCGGAAATCCTCATGCAGGCTGATGGCCCGCTGTGGATTCGGCAGGATCAAGGACAGGTTCAGCACCCCCCTGTCCAGCATGACAGCTGCTCCACCCGAGGGGCGTACGCATACCGAGGTTCCCGTGCTGCGCACTCGCTCCATCGCCTGTGGGGCGTAGGGAAGCCTGCGGTCCCGGTGACCGATCACAAGCGCTGACGGATGCCGCCATAGATGCAAAATGGGTGTAGCTCCTTTCCCTACTTGCCGACAGGCCAGCTCCTCCCAAGCCAGCGGAGACAAAACGTCCTCCTGAGTGGCCGCGAGTGGCGCTTCAAACCACTGCAACTCAGGCAAAGCTGTTGTTTTTTCTGTTGATCTATGTACATTCTCCATACGTTATCCCCTATCTGTAAAAATAACTGTTATCCATAGGCTAATTATTTTAAGGCGGCTATCCCGTCGTCTCTATTTCTGATGTTAACAAAAAAAGGTGGCTACGCCTATGCGTAAACCACCCTTTTTTTGTTCATCACATAAACGTCTTGCGATGTTCGATCAATCCTTGAGCAGCGACAGAAATTCTGCGCGCTGCGCTGCATCATCACGAAACGTACCGCGTACCGCAGACGTTACTGTTTTGCTACCAGGCTTTTTGACACCTCTTGCACACATGCACAGGTGCTCGCCTTCCACGACCACCATAACCCCGTGAGCGGAGACTGCTTCATTTAAAATATCAGCGATCTGTGATGTAATACGCTCCTGTACCTGCAATCGGCGGGTCACTGCCTCTACCAGACGTGCAAGCTTGCTCAATCCTACAATTTTGCCGCTGGGTACATAGCCGATATGCACTTTTCCGAAGAAAGGAGCCATATGGTGCTCACACTGGCTGTAATAAACGATGTCCTTCACGATCACAAGCTCCTCGTGATTCTCGTCAAATGTCACACCCAACGCATCCCGGGGATCAACCTCATAACCCGCAAATATTTCCTCATACATGCGCGCAACGCGTGCCGGTGTTTCCAATAACCCTTCACGCTTGGGGTCCTCACCGATCAGTTGTAAAATCTGCTCCACATGGTACTCGATTTTATCCCGGTTATCCGCAGCTTTGCGGTTAATATAATCTTTTACGCCAGCCACAGTAATCCTCCTCTATGCAGCAACCTCATGCGGCATCCGTGCTCACGTTGCTCATTATTTCCGACGGCCCTGATTTTTACGCGGACCAGGCTGATTTTTGGAGAACTGTTGGTTCTTCATCATCTGCTGGGCTTTTTGCATTTGTTTCCCATTCAGGTTGTAACCCATCTGTTTGGCCATTTTTTGCAGCGTTTCAGGGTCGTTTTGCATCTTTTCAAGCTGTTTACGAAGATAATAAGCACCGATGAAAAATCCCCCAACCAAACCAGCAATCAGGGTAATAATCGGAATGACAATATTCCACACCACGAAGTCGTCACCTCTGTATATTTATATGAAACATCTTGAATTGCACGAACCTATCATAGCAAAACATGGGACAGCTAGCAAATCACTTTTTGCAAACATATGTCCTTATTGTTTCTCCAAATCCAGCAGCTTCGTCTTGACTGGCAAGCCTCCAGCATAACCGACCAAACTTCCGTTTTCACCCGATACCCGATGACATGGAAACAGGATGGGTAACGGATTTTTGTTATTGGCTTCCCCAACAGCACGTACCGCCTTGGCTCGGCCGATCGATTCCGCAATATCTTTGTAGGACACACTTTGCCCGTACGGAATATTTTGCAGTGCACGCCATACCTGTTCTTGAAAAGGAGTCCCTCTCAAATCATAGGCTATACTAAATTCCCGTCGTTCTCCCGCAAAATATTCACGCAGTTGATCTGCGGCTTCGCGCAGTTTGTCAGGTTCCTGCACATAGACATATTCCCCAATCCATGTCCGGGCCCATTGCTGAAGCAGTGCTTCCCTTGCATGAAAAACGCCATAGTCTATTCGGCACAGCCCCCGATCTGTAGCGCACAGCGTCAAAGTGCCCACAGGTGTCTCCATTTCATCATAATAAATCGTAGTTGGACCCTGCGAGTTCTCGGCCGTTACTTTTGATTTTGATAATTCAGAATCCTTTTGCTGTTCTGCCTGCTTTTGTTCCTCCAGTTTGGAATGCGCTTGTGCGATCATTTCGCGTACTTGCTCATGTTGTTCCTTCTCTGATGCTTGCTTGATCGCTGTCATAGCGTTTTCCCCTCCTATTCGACTCAAAGCCCACGCCGCCGTGCCTCTAAGCTCAGGACGCGGATCATCCAATAAAACCTCCGTTAATTTGGGCACCGCGCTGATATCCTTGAAATTGCCCAGTCCAATGACCGCATTGCGTTGAATCGGCTTCTTCCCCCGCCAAGCCGCCGCACTTTGACCGAATCGATCTTTAAATTCACGGTTGCTCAAATCCAATAACGGCAGCAGCAACGGCTTCACAATTTCAGGATCGGGTGTAAGCTCGGGATGGTGATCCCAGTTGAGACCCCGATTTTTGGGGCATACCATTTGGCAGGTATCACATCCGTACAGCCGATTCCCTATCTTCCGCATAAACTCCTCATCCAGAAAGCCCTTGGTTTGCGTCAAAAAGGACACACACCGCTGGGCATTCAGCTGTCCAGGACCCACAAGCGCGCCCGTAGGACAGGCATCCAAACATTTGGTACACTCGCCGCAACCATCCGTTACCGGTTCATCTGGCTCGAAAGGAATGTTCGTCAACAGCTCACCTAGATAAATCCATGATCCCAGCGTCGGTGAAATCATCATCGTATTTTTGCCGCTAAAACCAATCCCTGCGCGTTCCGCAACGGCTCGATCCGACAGTTCTCCGGTATCCACCATGTTTTTCAATATGGCATCAGGCACCCGCTCACTTATAAAAGCCTCAAGCTTTTCCATCGCTTCGCGCAGTACCAGATGATAATCTTTCCCCCAGGCTGAACGCGCCAAAATACCACGGTACTTCCCCTTGTCCGACTTCGGCGGGTCCTTCATTTTGGAAGGATACGCCACCGCAATGGCAATCAAAGATGCTGGCTGTGAGCCATACAGCTCCGGGTAGATCCGCTTATCAATATCCGGCTCCTCAAAACCAGATTCATAGCCTTTAGCCCGATGCTCTTCCAATATAGCTTTCAGAGACAGAAAGGGGTCGGCGGATGCGAACCCGATGGAGTCGATACCCAGCCCTGGAGCCGCCTCAATAATTTCCTGCTTGAGCGAAGCCCAAGTCGAAGCGGTTCCGGCAGCCGCCCGAGTCAGTCCGCGTTGCATCCGATACTCACCTCTCTTCCACTTTTTTATAATTACTGATATGAGGATTTTGCAAAATCCTCATATCTCAAATTTCAACAGAAAATAGCAGCAGATGCTACCGTAAATTTTTAACAGCACTGGTCGCTAGAAAATCACAGCGATTATTCAGTTCGTTGTCACTGTGCCCCTTAACCTTCACATATTCAACCTCATGCTTACCCATCAGTTCCCACAGTTCTTCCCATAGTTCCTTGTTCTCCACCGGCTGATTTTTACTGTTGCGCCAGCCATTACGAAGCCAATTCTTAATCCAGCCCTGTTTGAAGCAATTGACGACATAGGCAGAGTCACTGTGTACTTTCACATGGCAAGGCTCCTTGAGCAGCTTCAGTGCTTCAATCACGGACTTGATCTCCATACGGTTGTTTGTCGTCATTTTCTCGGCACCTGACAGCTCCTTACGATGCTCCCCATACAGCAAAACGATTCCCCAGCCCCCAGGACCCGGATTTCCCGAACAAGCACCGTCGGTATATACCATCACTTCTTTCATCATCCTCTTCCTTTCCTCATCGGTAACCGCCTGCTCCGTCATGGTCCTGATCGGTTCGGACGTGTTCCGCATTAATTTCAAACTATAGTTGCTCTATAGCCATTTCCACTCAGATATCGGCCAAAATATAAATTCTGCACGTCCCAGTAAATCTTGAGATTTAATGCTGCCAAAATAGCGGCTATCCTTGCTTGCTGCAGTATGGCGATTATCTCCCATGACAAAAAAGTGCTCCGGCTCCACCGTAAAAGGACCATAATCACCATCCTCCACGTCCGAGTTGGTGTAAGGTTCATTTAGCAGCTTACCGTTCACATACAAATGATTATGCTCAACCCGGATTACATCTCCCGGAATACCTATGACTCTTTTCACTAAAAATCTTGGGCTCGACAGTTTGGAATCGGGATCTTTTAAAATCACAATGTCCCCCCTGCCCGGATCATGAAAATTATAAACCAGCTTGTTAACGAACAAATGCTGGCTTTCCATTAGCGTCGGCTGCATCGAATGTCCTCTGACCGTGGACAAATTAAATACGAACAGGTTCAGAAGCAGCAAGACGACCATGCCGATCAGCAGGGTGACTAACCAATCGCGTATGTAACCAGAGCGACCTGATGGTTTGGACGTTTCCGGCGAGGGAAGCGGGCCTGACGAAGGAGCCAAAGCGTCCATTATTAAACCTCCTCAACCCTGTTATAAATAGAAAAGCATATCCCGTACCCGATTGCAACGGTTACTCAGATATGCTCTAAATGTAAATATTATACTTAATGTTATTCAATTCTCTTTATTTCGATTCCCGATTAATGAGGCGCCAAAATACTCAGCTTCTGAAAAGCCTGTAAAATCTGGCTTGCTCCATAGCCCATCGCTTCGTACAAAGGCATGGCCGCACTGTTATGCTTGTCCCCTGCTACCCAAATACGGCTAACCTTACGTTGCTGAAAACGCTGCTCCATGGACTCCACAAGCGATTTGCCGATTCCCATCCGACGACGATCCGGGTGAATAGCGATACGATAGTAACAACCATCATTCTGATCGATCGTGCCGATCAAAGCACCAACGATCTCACCCTCTTCTTCTGCAACGATGATCAAACCGGAATCCCACGAAAGCTGACGGGCAAACGCACTCACCGTCTCTTTGTAGCACTCCTCTGACAAGGCAATTTGCATGAGTTCCGTTACTGAGTTCACATCACTTAATTGAAAGGAACGAACGTGCATAAGTAATATCTCCCTTTTCGTAAGCATAATAAAAAAATTGAGACAGCACCGTCATTTTTACATAAATCCTTAAATTTCTTATCATGGTGTTAATCACAAGGCATTATGATAAAAATGCATACGATCTGCTATATATGAAATGAAGAACAGGAAAAGGGTGTACGCCCTCAAGTTCGTCATGTCATAGACATGACAGATTATAGCAGACGACAAAAAAGCCGAAATTTCTGCTTCCTTGACCATTAAACCATACTTTTTGATGGAATACATCCCTTTTTCTCATGTAAGCGCTGTATATAAAGCGTTTACATTTTAAAGTTCACAATTTACCTCTTATTACCTATGTATTGTGTATTCCAATCGGGTTTTTGGACATGCTAGCTACCAGGCCGTATTGCCCAGTTTGCTATTTTACAAACAAAAATGTTGATAAAATAGGCTGAATGCGGTTTAATATAACTATCGAGGGTATTATTACATAGGAACACTTACCCAACCATATAACCAGGAGGGATTTTACTATGGCATTTCAATTACCAGAACTTCCTTACGCAAAAGACGCACTGGAACCGCACATTGATGCACTGACAGTAGAAATTCACCATGATCGTCACCATAACACATATGTAACGAACTTAAACGCAGCTCTGGAGAGCGCTCCTGAACTGCAAAGCAAAAGTCTGGAAGATCTAATCTCCAATCTGGACAGCGTTCCTGAAAGCATCCGCACTGCGGTTCGCAATAACGGTGGTGGACACCACAACCACAGCCTGTTCTGGGAAGTTATCGGCCCTAACGGCGGCGGACAACCGACAGGTGCTATTGCTGAAGCAATCAGCAACGAGCTGGGCGGCTACGACAAATTTAAAGAAGACTTCACTAAAGCAGCTACAACACGTTTTGGTAGCGGCTGGGCTTGGTTGGTTGTTGGCAAAGACGGCAAACTGGCGATCACTAGCACTCCAAACCAGGATAGCCCGCTGTCCGAAGGTCTGACTCCGGTACTTGGACTGGACGTTTGGGAGCATGCTTACTACCTGAAATATCAAAACAAACGCCCAGACTACATTGCAGCATTCTACAATGTAATCAACTGGGATGAAGTAAACAAACGTTACGCGGCTGCAAAGAAATAAGCCAGTAACAACATCTCTATCCTAATAGTTAAGGGCTGTCTCAAAAGTAGATTTTCTACGAATGAGACAGCCCTTTTGGCATTCCATAGTAAACTGGTGGAGATGATTCTTAAATATAGTCCCTGGAGGTTGATGGATGCAGACTTTTTTTCGTTACAACTGGATGATTCGGGAACAATGGTACCGCTGGTGTCAAGAGGTGACGCAGGAGGAATTACTGAAACAACGCGTCGGCGGAGTCGGCGGCATTCTAAAGACACTCTTTCATATCGTTGATGTGGAGTGGAGCTGGATTCAAACGATTCAGGGCAAACCCGACTTTCAGGAAGACTTCTCTCTGTATGATACGCTCGACAAAGTCCGTGAGCTGGATGCAAAGTTTCGACTCGATGTCGAGCCGTTCGTGCTCGCCTGGCATGATGGTCTGGAACGGAAAAGGTTTGAAGATCACCTCCCGGACGGCAGAATTGTAATTGATGCCTGGGGCGAGGTGATGCGCCATGTCATTGCCCACCAAATCCACCATATTGGGCAGTTGTCCATATGGTCTCGGGAGCTCGGCAAGCCTCCGGTTTCGGCCAATGTAATCGGCAAAGGGCTGATTGAAAGCGATGGTGGAATCGATTAGCTTTAACGAACATACAAGTATATTCATGTGACTCAGAGCCGTCCCCTGTCATTTTTAACGACTAAGGACGGCTCTTTTACTTTTTCATCTATACTCTCTTGTCTATTCCACGAATATTCTCTTTTTTTAACCGTTTTCATAAAATCTTGATTGTAACTGATTAAGTTTTTTCAACCTAATCAATATTCTCTTGGTTCAGACTGTTGACCCCTTGCTCTTGAAAGCACCGTAAGCCAATGTAAATAATGCTCCACATAACAGGGCAATAAGATGAGCGATAAGATAATTCATATGACCATGGTTCTCTGACGCTGCAATTGCAAAGCCAGGAAGAGCCGTGGTTCCGAATCCTATGGCTGTCAGCTTGCTTAAATATACATATGCTCCCGCAATCATTCCTCCAAGGCATCCAGCAACCAAGGGGAACTTATACTTTAAAGTGACCCCGAAGATCGCTGGTTCCGAGATTCCAAAAAGTACAGACCCGAATGCAGAGTAACCCATTTCTTTAACCTTGGTGTCTTTGCGATTCAAAAGAATATACCCCAAAACGGCGCCCCCTTGAGCCATCAAAGCTACTGATGCCAACGGGTTGATAAAATTTCTGCCTGTATCGGTTAACAGCTGCGCTTCTACCGCACCCATAACATGATGTAAGCCTGTAATAACAATGATCTGCTGAATGCCTGCAAAAAACATAAAACCGAATATTCCTAGGTTTTGCGTCATCCAAAGCAGCGAAACAGTCACCAGACTAGCTAACTCTCGCCCAAGAGGGCCGATAATGGTAAACAATAGCAGGGAAGAAACAAAGACCGTCAGCAACGGTGCCAAAAATAGTTTAATCATGTCCGGAACCTTTTTGTTAAAAAACTGATCCAACTTGGCTACCACATATCCCATCATTAGAGCAATAATAATACCACCCTGAAATCCAACCAACTGTACGGGAAGGCCGAAAAGACTGATCGATTCCGGGTTTTGACTCCCTTTAGCTACCTCAAAGGCATCCGCCAGGGCTGGATGAAGCATAATTGCACCCAGCACAAGCCCCAGAATCGGACGACCGCCATATCTCTTGGTTGCAGAATAAACAACAAGTAGCGGCAGGATGGTGAAAATACCCGTAGAAACGATTTGAACGAAGCGATTGATCCCTTGAAAAATTGGATACATCTCCACAATCGATTTAGGACCGAATAACCCCTTCTGACCTAATAGTCCGGTTATCCCCATTAACAATGCGGCGGCAAGAATTCCCGGCATGATCTCAATGAAGACATCTGACAGCGATTTAATGGCTTTTTGAAAAGGATTTTGCCTTTGTGCGGACTTCGTTTTGACATCACTTAATGACATATCTTCCGTTCCGGTCAGTTTGGAAAATACGGCATAGATATTATTGACCAACCCTGCTCCAAAAATGATCTGTAGTTGATCCCCCGCTATGAAAACGCCTTTAACCAGATCAATATCTTCAATCTTTTTTAATTCCGCTTTTTCATTGTCCTCAAGTACAATTCTTAATCTTGTGGCACAATGGGCCACACCGATAATGTTGTCTTCACCACCGATATATTTTAAAATTTCTTGAGAAATTTGCTTATACTGCTTTTCTTTTGCTTCCATCTAGTAAAACCCCCTCTAGCTGAATCAGATGTCTTCTTTAACAAATCTCCAGAACATGCCTAAAAAGTCCTGCTTTACCCTGGCAAGCGTTATGCCGACATGCATTAATTCATCACCGCCGAACAGCTCACCGGTTTCTACATTTCTATAAACGTAGTCTGGATTCAAACCTTTGAATTTTAACGTTTTAATCGCGGCTGCGGGTTGGGATAAAACCTTGAAATAGCTGGCCGCCATTTCCGTTTGATCTTCCGACACAAAGTTCCATGCGGCTTCATTTTCATCAAACGGATTAATTATTCTGTAAAACTTCCCAAATTGAATGAGCGATCTAATTTCTTTATATAGAGCTATCTGTTTTTTTACTATTTCTTTTTCCTCAACGGTTAATGTCGTCAGATCCAGCTCATATCCAAAATTACCGGCCATGGCGACATAACCTCTTGTCTCCAAGGGAGTTATTCTACCCACTTGATGGTTGGGTACCGTGGAGACGTGTGCCCCCATAGTAATCGGAGGGTAGACAAGACTTGTTCCCCATTGAATCTTCAGTCGGCAAATGGCATCCGTATTGTCACTCGTCCAGGTCTGAGGCATGTAATAGAGCATGCCGGCATCAAAACGGCCTCCTCCACTAGAACAGCTCTCAAATAAGACATGGGGAAACTTTGATGTAAGCTCTTCCATAATATTATAGAGTCCCAGGATATAACGATGCGAAGTCTCCCTTTGTCTCTCAGGTGGCAAGGCTGCCGAACCCACATCCGTCATGTGACGATTCATGTCCCATTTTACATAAGTAATCGGAACGTCCGATAAAATATCGGAAACCGACTTAATAATGTACTCACACACTTCCTTCCTTGATAAATCCAACATCAGCTGATTTCTTCCCAACGTATACGGACGATCGGGGACATGGATACACCAATCGGGATGCTTTCTGTATAAATCGCTGTCTATGGATACCATTTCAGGTTCAAACCACAAACCAAACTCCAGACCCAGATTTCGTATGCGGTTTGCAAGATCCGGCAATCCATCTGGAAGTTTGCGACGATCCACCACCCAATCGCCTAATGAAGTATTGTCATCATCCCGTTTTCCAAACCACCCATCATCCAATACAAACAGCTCCACTCCTACACTTTGAGCTTCCTTCGCCAACTGCTCAATCTTGTCAGCATCAAAGTTAAAGTAAGTGGCTTCCCAGTTATTAATCAGGATCGGCCGCTCTTTGTCACGAAAAGGCCCACGACATAATCTGTTCCTGTATAATTCATGATAAATTCTCGACATGCCGCCCAAGCCATTTTCGCTGTATACCATGACCACTTCAGGCGTTTGGAACGATTCCTCCGGTTCAAGCAGCCATGTAAAATCAAAAGGATTAATCCCCATGGTGACTCTTGTGTTCCGATAGGAATCTACCTGAGTCTGGGCCGTAAAGTTCCCGCTGTACACCAGATTAAAGGCGTACACTTCACCCTGTTCTTCATCTGTCCCTTCTCTTACAAGTGCCATAAAGGGTGCCTGTTGAGGGCTACTAGCTCCACGGCAGCTGTCTACCATTTGAATTCCGGGTAAAATTTTTCGCCTTGCTATATTTTTTTCATTATTATGCGCACCGTACAAGGTAATTAGTTCGTATTCATCATCACGAAAATCCACACTAGCACTTAACGCTCTAAGCAGTTTTAGCTGCTGCCGACCTTCATTATCGAAACGGACTGAACGAGTAATGACATCCCGCTTTTGATATAGGCTATAGGATAGTACAATCTTTACATCAATTAATGGGTCTTCAAGGACGATTTCCAGGGTTTCTACTTCGCCATCATCCTCTGCATAAGTAGAAGGAAGCCCTTTCAATTTTGGTTTGCCTTGGTAAACCCGATGTTCTTTATACCGAAAATCTGTCACGGTAGAACCATTCTCCAATTGAAGCTGATACGCAGGAATTCTGAAATCACTATTTCCAAATGACGGGTATTCTTGTGGGATGGTATCCAGTGAAAAGGCTCGATCCTCGCCATCCGGATTGGGTGAAAATCCTCTATCCATAAAGATGATTTTATTGCTTCCCCGATAGTTCCGAATTTTCTTTCCCCAATATAGATGGGCTAAATAACCATCTCGTATAACCTGCATGACATAACTCGTATTGCTGCCTTGTAAATGGAATAAAAGCTTCTCTTTATCGATGTGTATAGCCATAGCAACCCCCTTATAGAGCCAATAGTACGATTTCCAAAAACTATAAATTATGTTGTTTACTTATTGTTTACATCCTAATAATAATTGAATTATTTCAATAATTATATGGAATAATGTAGACTCTATATGAAACGGTGTGATAATATGCAGAGATGAATTAAGGGGTGAAAACAAATGAGTTCACACTTTTCCAATCATTCCTATAACAACCTGGATCTCAATTTATACACATGTGGCAAAGAAAGCTGTACCAGCAAACACTCTTATGGTCCAGCCATTCGAAGCGGGTATATGGTGCATTATATTTTAAAAGGAAAAGGGATCTTTAAAGTCAACGATAAAATCTATCATTTGGAGAAAAACGATGCTTTTTTTATTGAGCCGAAGGTTTTAATTTACTACGAAGCAGATGAAGTCGACCCATGGGAATATATCTGGATTGGTTTTAATGGGGTGCAAGCAAAAGAATATCTAAGCCGGACCTGTATCAATAGGGACAATCCCATTTTCTGGTTTGAAGCGGAGGGCAGCCTTGCCCGCTGTATGGAAAGCATCGTCGTTTCTTCTACACTGAAATCCAACAAAGACCTGCTGCTTGCATCCAAGCTGTACGAATTTCTGTATCTGATGTTTGAACATTACCCTAATCAGGAAGTCAACCCTGAGGTAAGACAGCAGCGGTATATTAAAGAAGCGCTTCTCTTCATTCAGCAAAACTATTCACACTTCATTACCGTAAGTGACATTGCCAAGTACATTTCAATTGACCGTTCGTATTTGCATCGTTTATTTAAACAGCAACTAAATAAGTCACCGCAGGAATTTTTATTGCATTTGAGGATCGAAAAATCGTGCTCCCTATTAAGAAATACTTCCCTTAAAATCGGGGATATTGCTCGGTCTGTAGGGTATAAGGATGTACTCCTATTCTCCAAAATGTTCAAAACGGTCAACAAGGTGACTCCATCCGAATACCGAAAAAATCCCCAAAAATAACACGCTTCGTTCGCAACTAAATTAGGCATATTCATTCCAAAAACAGAAAAATAGCGGCAGCATGGATCAACCTCATGTCCATACTGCCGCTATTGTCAAAGAAAATAAAGTTCTAGACTGAAAAATAAAGTATTAGACTGATATTGTTTTTCGCTCTACATCCAATCCCTCAAAAATTCGCTCAAGCCCAACTGGTAATCGTATCTACTGGTAAACGGTAGGATGGATGGCCTTCTTTACTCGCTTTACCAATCGAAAGCAGCATGACCGGCTGGAAGCGCTCTTTGTTCATGTTAAAAACCTCCGCGATTCGTTCCTTGTCGTAACCCGCCATTGGATTGGTGTCATAGCCGTGGGCACGAGCTACAAGCATCAGCTGCATCGAAACAAGACCAGAGTCTAGCATGTTTATGTCGCGCAAAGCAGATGGAGTCAGGCTCGCATAATACGACCTGGTCTGCTGCAATTGCATGTCCTTGATGTCCTGCGGCATGTAGCCAAGTTCTACTGCTTTATAGAAAATCTCGTCCATATATGCAACATTGTTAGCGTCATAAAATACCGCAATGATAGCCGAAGATGTCAAAACTTGTGTCTGGTTGAAGGAGGCTAGTGGCGCAAGTTTTTCTTTTCCTTCGTCGCTGTCGATCACAAGGAAACGCCAGGGTTGCATGTTTATGGCAGATGGGGCACGGGAAGCTTCCGCTAAAATTTCGCTCATTTCCTCCCGACTGATTTTCACTTCGGGATCGTAGACTTTAACGGAACGACGTTCCAAAACAATTTTGTTGAAGTCGTTTGTTTTGTGGTAGTTTCCTGTATGGATACTCATGCAGTTTTCTCTCCTTTTTCGGTTGAGTTTGGAAATGATGTTACTCATCATTACTAGCAAGATGGTAAACTATAAAGTATACTTTATAGCAAGCGATAAAAACGGGGTGATGGTTATGAAGATAAGTGAAGTAGCAAGAAGTATTGATCTTCCGATTTCAACGATCCGTTATTATGAGCAAATAGGCATTATCACGGATGAATACGTATTAAGGGATCAAAATAATTATCGGGTATATACTTCAGACATCATTCATCATTTGAACGTTGTTAAACATTGTTTGGCAGTTGGCTTTTCGATTAGGGATATCCAATCCATGATCTCGAAAAACGGAATATCGAAGGATGAGCATGTAAAGCTGATACAAAAAAAAATTTCGGAGATTGAAGCCGTTCAACAAAAATTAGATGAATCCAAGCAAAACCTGTATGACATTCTCACGTCGGATATTACTTGCGAAAAAGGGTTTGGGAAATATTAATGTTAGGACACATATATTGAGGTCAAGCCTCTGGAAGGTCCTACTATTGGACTTATCATAAAACGACGGCAGCCAACATAGAATCGGTTGCCGTCGTTCTGCTAACGGGCAGGCGATAATACTTTGAGGAGGCGACTTTATGGTTCGAGGAGTAATTATCGATTGGTTATCTTGCGCAGGAAAAACATCAGTATTTTCTGCAGCAAAGAGATTACATAGTCAAACACACCACGCTGAAAAAACGTCTAGTAAGACTGAATGAAAATGTATACTCTTAACCTTTGTCAGCAGATGTAGTTGAGTCCAGATTTATTGAAAGTCGAAGCGAAGCGTAGAAATCGTATGTGCTAAAAAAATCATTCCACGGTAAAGGAAGCGTGTTTACAGTACTTAGAGGATCAGGAAAAATTCCGTGAGACTGCGAAACAGTCATCTATTCCCACTGTAGAGTGGGATTCTTACGCAAATCAAATACTGATGGAATTGAACTAGGAAACGATAACCCAATGAAATCACGAAAGCAGCCGATCACGTCGATCGGCTGCTTTTGTTCAATGTTTTCCGACGACGATTTGAGCTGTAGTAAAGAGAATTTTTATCGAGGAATAAAGTGTAGTACTTCAATTATAAACGAGGAACTATAGGTCAATAATAGAAGATGTTATTACTGAAAGAAACTTTGACGGGGATCATATGAGCGTAGTTTCGGCACTGTTTGTTGGCCCCATTTCCAAACGGAACTTGGTTCGTTGACTTAACTCCATGTTTGCATCCATATTGTTTCTTAGAAATTTAGAGTAAGTCACCTCCAAGCTAGACGTTCTGACATTAGGTCGCTAGCGTGGAGGGCAAAGTGGGTTACCTCTTTATCAACAGTTTTAAAATTTCAAACTGAATCACCTTGAATTAACCCCTTTATTGACGATATTCCCCTCGTTTCTAAATTCCATCCTCGACCAGATGTTCTATTGTAATGCCTGACAATTCGTTTTCCATGGTCGCTTGCACTTGAGAGTATACTCCATCTAATAAATGAGGCATTTTACTTCCCACCGGACACGTGGGATTTGTATTTTGGTGAATGATAAAAAACTCTTGATGATCTTCAACAGTAGCACGGTATACATCCAATAGTGTAATGTCATTTGCATTTTTTGCAAGCCGTATCGCTGCATTGGTTCCAAGCGTGGATGTAATAAGACCTGTTTTAGTTAGTTTTCTCATAATTCTGCGAATAACTGCCGAATTCGCGTTCACACTCATCGCAAGTAATTCCGATGTGGTTCGTCCGTTTTTATTGAATTCAAGAAAGCATAAGATATGAACGGCTACAGAGAACTGTTGGCTTCGATTTCCCATTTTTGCACGGCCCTTCTTTCTTATTCATGCTTATTTTAGTGTATTGATTTTCAAGAGCCAAATCAAACTAAAAATGTTACAAGAAAATTGACATTTAATTGATGACCTGATGTCTTATAAAAAGTATCAGTAACAGTAACTGTTACTGATACTATAAGGAGTGATTTTGATGTTCTATCATGTAAATGGACTCGATCTTCATGTTGAAGAACAAGGACAAGGAGATACCGCGCTTGTGTTTTTGCACTTTTACGGAGGGTCAACACGAACCTGGAGTAAAATGATTGACGTTTTAAAAGAAGAACACCGTTGTATAGCTTATGACCAACGCGGATGGGGGAGCTCTGATAAGTCTGCTACATCTTATACGATTGAAGACCTGGCTGATGATGCACATGCTCTTATTCAAGAGCTTGGTTTGAAACGTTATGTGCTTGTTGGACATTCCATGGGTGGCAAAGCAGCACAGTTATTGGCCTCGCGTAATCCTTCTGGTTTAGAAGCCTTAATCTTAGTTGCACCATCTCCTCCAAGTCCTCAAAATATGCCACAAGAACTAAGGAATGCAATGGTGCATTTTTATGATAATCGTGAGGGGGCAGAGATTGCTCTTAGTAATCTTGCGTTACTGCCTTTAGAAGAACATATTCGCGAAATGGTGCTTGAAGATATGCAAAACAGTGCACCGTTAGCTCGTGCAGCATGGCCAAAAACTGCCATGCAAGAGGACATATCTGCAGAAGTGAAAAACATCAATGTACCCACACTAGTTCTAGCAGGAGAATCTGATCCCGTGGATCGATTAGAAAGTATGACAAGTGAATTATTGCCACGTATACCTCATGCAGAACTACATGTTATTTCTCAAACCGGCCATCTTTCTCCTTTGGAAGTACCTGACCGCCTCTGTGAGAAAATTTCCAGATTTCTATCCGAGTGATCCTTAAAGTGTTTTAGTCAAGACTTCTAGAGTCTTAGAATCAAGGGATATGGGCTTGGCCTACCTGATAGGAATGGAATGAATCAGCGCATTTCAGTTCACAGCAGATCGTCGATAGATACCTTCCGTTCCTTCGTGATGACTCGACACTTTTCCCCTGTTGGTGTAGGAACCTTCATTTTACACGAATCCGGCCAGGGCTCTTTTTTTCTTTCAAGCAGGTGTTACACTTCATATTACAATCCGTCATGAGAAAAAGAAAAAGGGTTAAGTGTAATCTCATTAAGCTAACGGGAAACGTTAGTTCAATGGAAACAGCGACAGTCTAGGACTTTATTTTCTCGTCCTTGGTTGTCGCTGTTTCCATTTTCTAGGCTCAGTCTAATACTTTATTTTTTGGCTGACAGCTATTCAATTAACATCAGTTCCCTTTTTGCTTCGTATAATACTCGGTGATCAGATCGAGGAACACCTTGGGAAACGCCAAGGTGGCCATATCCGCTTCGCTGATCCAGCGGTATCCCGCTGGCAGCACATTGCGCGTGTGCTCCGCCTGCTCAGCCAGCGTAATCAATGCACCCGGCTTCGCTCCGGTGCTATAGCTGGCCCGCTGCTCGGCAGCCAGCGGATGTCCTACCGCCTCCCCGGCAGGGGCGGCGACCTCTTCACACTGGAACACACGCAGGTTCCAGTGAATGTGGCTGAACGTGTGCTCCGCCTCACGTACAAACCGCACCGGGCGCGCAAGTACGCCCTCTGCCAGCAAATGAGCCGCCAGATGGTCCATGGCGGGCTCATCCGGCACCGGGCCGTTGTAGCCCTCCGGCCCGGCAAGCTCATGCGGCAGCTCCCACATGCGGGCCAACAGGCCCTTGGCTGGCCGCTGTCGTACGAGCAGGCAGCCTGCGTTCGCGCCGCTGCCCTCGATGAGGGCTACGGAACGCGGCTCCAGCCGCGGCGGCTTCGCCTTGGTCTTGACTGGCAGTGTCTCCTCGCGGCCTGCCAACCTGCCCGAGCAATGCTCCATGACCGGGCAGGTCAGACAATGAGGCGACTTCGGCGTGCAGACCAGCGCCCCCAGTTCCATCAGAGCCTGATTAAAATCAGAGGCCCTTCCTTCGGGAATCAGCTCCCGTACCAGACTTTCCATATGCGCCCGCGTGCTGCCCTTCATAATATCCTCTTCAATGAGAAAATAACGCGACAGCACACGCATCACATTCCCGTCCACAGCAGGCTCTGGTCGATTGAAGGCGATACTCATAATCGCCCCCGTCGTATACGGGCCTACTCCTTTCAGTGCAGCGACAGCTTGTGTATCATCCGGCACCTGCCCGCCGTGAAGCTCAACTACTTGTTTTGCCGCAGTTTGCAAATTCCGGGCCCGCGAATAATAACCCAGCCCTTCCCACAGCTTAAGCACATCCTCCTCGGGTGCTTCCGCCAACGCTTCAATTGTAGGAAAACGTGCAATAAAGCGATTAAAATACGGAATGACCGTATCCACACGCGTCTGCTGAAGCATAATTTCCGAGATCCAGATATAAAAAGGATTCCGATGGCGGCGCCACGGCAAATCGCGCTTGTTACGTGTATACCAATTCAACAGTTCAAAGCTGAAATAACGCTTTTGTTCCAATGTATTTGTAGTCATCACATCACATCTCCTTATATTCGACAATCACAAAAGCAGAGGCAATGTTAGGCTGATGTGTAATACTCAAGTGAATGCTGTAATTCGAGTCACCTGTAGACGGCAATCTCAGTCTATCCCATGCGGATGAAGACAAATAAACTGCTGGCTTCCCCCCAGGTTCCGGTAAAATATCCATATCGCCGAACCCGATGATTTGCCCAATTCCGCAACCGAAGGCTTTCGTTATCGCTTCCTTGGCGGCAAAGCGCCCTGCTACGAACTCCGTTAGTCTACCCTTGCGTTCCACAGCAAGCTCACGTTCTGCCGGGGTCAGCACCCGATTCAAAAACGCGTCTGCATATTTACCTGCCAAAATATGAGCCATACGGCTTATTTCCAGCACATCATGTCCAATTCCGTAGATCATTTGGGTATTCCCCGTCCTTTTTACTTTACTGGATCTATTGTAACAGTGCGTCCACACCCTGGCGAGTCACAAAGGCGTAAAAGCGGCACCAAAATATGTTAAAATAAGAAAGGCTATAGGTGAATGTTTTGAAATTCAGCTGATATGCCCATTTAAAAAAATTCCCGTAGAAAGGAAGGATAGGATGTCAGAAACCATTATTGTTGAAGCAGGTACCGAAGCAGGAACAGATGCGGTGATCCGGGCTTCCTGGTTTCCCGCTAAAAATACAGCCAAAAGCCTGCTCATTATCGCTCACGGCTACAAAGGATTTAAGGATTGGGGCATGTTCCCCTATATAGCAGAAGCATTGAGTATGGATAACCATGTTGTGACCTTCAACTTTTCACATAATGGCATAGGTGAGGATCTAGAGAATTTTACCGAACTGGAAAAGTTCGCACGCAACACCTATAGCCGCGAACAAGAGGATTTGGAACTATTGCTATCCAATCTGAGAGCACGTCATGAGTTCAGAGAATTGCCGTTGTTTCTGTTAGGACATAGCCGAGGCGCGGGAAGCTGCTTTGTATATGCTCTAGATCATCCCGGCGAGATTGCTGGCGTCATTTCATGGAATGGCGTGACAGATCTTGATTTGTTTACTTTACCGCAAAAAGAAGAAATGCGCGCCAAGGGGCGCAGCTATGTGGAGAACGCCAGAACCGGACAACAGCTTCCGCTGGATGCTGTCATTCTGGAAGACCTGGAACAAAATCGACAGCGTTTTGCCATTGTAGACAGACTTGCCAACAGCCAGCTCCCAGCTGTACTGATCCAGGGAACTGAAGATTCCAAACGTCTACGGGAAGGCTCTGCCCTGCTCACATCCGTTCGTCCCGACATCGAATGGGTACAAATTCAAGGCGGCAATCATACCTTTAATACCGTTCATCCATTCCAGGGAGGTAGCCTTCCACTGGATCAAGCGATTACCGAAACCCGCCGCTTCATTGAGTGGATCGCCAATTAAATTATTGCTCCTTCAATACAAACGGCGATCCGCCGGGCGGATCGCCGCATTTATTTACTTCAGGATTTTGCAATTCCATAATGATTAATGCTTACACCCCTGGGATGCTTGTCCGCTTATGCGCTGTACGTGTAAAGAAGCTTTCCAGCTTTTCGCGTGCCGCCGGGTCAATTTCCTTGCCTTCCAGGTAGTCGCTGTTTGCTTCGTAGGAGATCCCCAGTTCTTTTTCATCCGTCTGGCCTTCCCACAATCCTGCTGTAGGCGCTTTGTCCAAAATGGCCTGCGGAACTCCGAGATAGCTGGCCAGCAAGCGCACCTGACGTTTGTTAAGCGTACTAAGTGGCGTAATATCGACTGCACCATCGCCCCATTTGGTATAAAAGCCTGTGATGGCTTCTGAAGCGTGATCTGTGCCAACGACGAGAAGATTCAGCTCATTCGCGAGTGCGTACTGAACCACCATACGTGTTCTTGCCTTTACATTCCCTCTCACTTGCGGAGTAATGGAACGCTCCAGACCGATATCCTTTAACGTATGCTCTACTTCCACGGCAACCTTATCCACGGCTTCCTTAATGTTCGTTTCCCCAGCATATTTCAGGTCGAACGCTTTGGCTACCGCGTAGCTATGCTCGATATCTTCCTGTTGGCCGTATGGCTGGAATACACCCAGTGTTTTGTATTCGTCCCCTTGTTCCTGCGTCAATTCATCTGTAGCCCGCTTGCACAAAGCGGCTGCTACGGCACTGTCAATCCCGCCACTGATGGCGATCAACAGCCCTTTGCTTCCCGTTTTCGTTACATACGACTTGAGGAAATCCACACGCTTACGGACCTCCGCCTCTACGTTAATCGTAGGCTGTACTCCCAATTCAGCAATAATCTGTTCCTGCAAACTCATCAGATAAGCACCTCTTTTTTAGGAATTTCCTTCACAAGCCAACATGCAAAAGCCCCGGCAAGTTTCGCAGGCGAAAAATGCGGGGCATAGCTTGAGCAGTCTTACCGACAAAAACGATCAAATGCACTGGTCAAATCAGCAGCGATCTGATCTGCCGAACGATCCTCCACCTGATGACGCTCGATGAAGTGAACCAGCTCGCCGTCTTTCAACAGCGCGATAGAAGGAGATGACGGTGGGTAAGGTGCGAAAAATTCGCGAGCCTTTGCTGTTGCTTCCTTGTCCTGTCCGGCAAAAACCGAATACAGATGATCTGGCGTAATATCATGCTTCAGTGCTTCAGCCACACCCGGGCGGCATTGACCTGCGGCACAACCACATACCGAGTTCACAACAACCAGCACTGTACCTTTAGCATTAGGCAGCTTGGCCTCCACATCTTCAGAAGTACGCAGTTCCTGAATCCCAAGATTCGTCAGTTCATCGCGCATTGGCTGAACTGAATCTCTCATATATTGATCGAAAGACATAGACATATTCTTTCACTCCTTTTCCAAAAATCATGTATACTACGTTTCTAATTTCATCCTTTGCCGTAGTAAAGGCATGGACATCTAAATTTCATTATACAATCTTTTTCACGTAATTTGCAAAAATCCGGCTATATATTTGCACGATTATTTCTGTATCGAATTCATGACAGGAGGCTCAGCATGATCCCGGTAAGTCGGGACGGTTCTGCGCAATCGGACTTTAAACTGCGTGCCCATTCCCTCCACCGAATCTACGGCAATCGTACCGTGATGACGCTCCACTATACTTTGACATAAGGCCAGCCCCAGACCTGTACCTTTCGTTTTGGTGGTGTAAAAAGGTTGGAACAGCTTTTCAAGCTGTTTTTGTGGAATTCCCGGACCTGTATCCTTTACTTCCAGTTCCACGAAATCCCCTTCCTCATGAGTCGAAATGGTCAGCACCCCCTTTTCCCCCATAGCTTCCATCGCATTACGTGATAAATTAAGCAGCAACTGCTTCATTTCCTTAGGGTTCAAATGCAACATCGTCACATGTTCCTCCAGCTTTAGCTCAATCGTCTGCCCCCTCAGATTCGCATCTGCCCACAATAAAGGCGTCAGTTCGCGAATAATATCATGCAGATGACATTGCTCCTTCTCGACAATCCGATTCTGGGCCAGTGAAAGAAAATCGTTAATAATCCCGTTCGCCCGATCGAGTTCCTCCATCACAATGCGGTAGTAATGGTTGAGAGATTCTGGACTTTTCTCACGCATAAGCTGTAAAAAACCACGCACAACCGCCATCGGATTACGTATTTCATGAGTAATGCCCGCTGCCATCTGTCCGACCAGACTGAGCCTCTCGAAATTGCCTAGCTCACTGCGCAGCGTCTCTAGCTCTGTAATATCTTGCAAGGCGATAATGACGCCTGTCGTTTGGTTTACATGTTTATCACGAATAGGAAGGAAACTTGAGAAGAATACTTTGGGAGTAACATTTATAAAATCAGCACCCGCCTCTCCTTCCAACGCTTTTGCAACTCGTTCGTTAACCACAGGCAAAGCGCTAAAACCATATAACGAGGTCAATGGACGGCCTACTACCTCAGGCAGTGTAATGTAGGGATCGAAGTCCTGGTAGAGTTCCAGCATCGTTTTGTTCATATGTATAACTCGTTCTTCGCTGTCCAGAGTAACAAGAGATAACGGCATCAAATCCATAACTTGACGCAGCTTATCCACTTCAATTAAGTATTTGCTCGTAAATTCAGTCACATCACGCCGCAGCGCCAGCTTCTCAAAGGCATTATGCATCAGACTCACGACCGTAAAACTTGCCAGCACACCTGCACCAATATTCCAGAACGTTGTAAGTAAGTCAGGAATGTATACCGAAATATCCTGTTTGCCCCACAATAGCGGAAATATCGCCTTAAACAGCATATCAGCCACAACATATGCGGAGATTAGGAGTTTTTTGTCCAACAAGGTTCCTCTTTGAAAAAACTTGCCATGCAGCAGCATAAAAGGAAAAAGAATAAAACCCGTGCCCACATACATCGGGGACATTTCTGTCGACTGGGCTATAATCAGGACACCCATCAGTGCGGAAGCGGCGAGCACGAAGGCAGTGCGACGTCTACCGTACATGATGCCAACAGCAAGGGGAATAATACCGAGATTGGAAGGTAGACCATACGGAGACTGATATTGAAAGAGTGTACATAGCAATATGGCTGGCAAGCAACACAGATACAGTATTCCTTGATTGGGTCCAGGAAGCAGATTGCCGCCCCAAACCTTTTTCTTATCCCCATAATCCGTTAATATAGAGAAAAAACCCGCCGATATAACGGCAAGGAGAACTTGGAGCACACTTTCCTTCAACGCAATTAACAAGGACTTCTCCCCCTCATCATCTTTCCTTGACGCCGTTAGTTGAATTAAAGCACAGGCTACAATATATTACAATATATGTGTTAAAATCCCGGTGTAGAACGACAAAATCTGCTAAATACTAGATGTATATAACAGGAACGTTTTTACGCGTTTTAAATTCCTGCAAATTGAAATATATACGTGTTTACTGTGCTCTAAGGCTATCTGAAGCGACGGTATTACGATATGATGAAAAATCGGTTACACCATTCTGAATTTTTTGAAAATTTGTCGACGAAAAGGAAGAGGTTTATGACTTACGACGTTATTGTGATCGGAGGCGGCTCAGCCGGATTAATGGCTGCTGCCGCTGCCAGCGGTGAGGGCGCTAAGGTGCTTTTACTGGAAAAGGGAAATAAACTCGGGCGAAAGCTGGGGATCTCTGGTGGAGGCCGTTGCAATGTCACGAATGCCAAAGAGCTAGACGAACTCATTCGGCACATTCCCGGCAATGGCCGTTTTCTGCACAGTGCACTGGCGGCTTTCGGCAATCGGGATATCATTGCCTTTTTTGAACAGCTGGGTATAGCCTTAAAGGAAGAAGATAATGGGCGTATGTTTCCAGTGACGGACAAAGCCAAAACAGTTGTCGATGCTTTGATCAACAAGGTACGCTCTCAAGGAGTCGAGATTCGGACAAGCTGTCCTGTTCAAGAGGTTATTTACAATGAAGGTCATACGGCTGGGGTGCGGCTGCGTTCCGGTGAAATCCTACAAAGCCGTAATGTCATTGTAGCCGTTGGCGGCAAATCCGTCCCGCATACAGGCTCGGAAGGTGACGGCTATGCATGGGCAGAACAAGCAGGGCATACAATTACGGAACTGTATCCAACAGAGGTGCCGTTGACCTCAGGCGAGACGTTCATCCAGACGAAAGAGCTTCAGGGACTATCCTTACGCGATATCAGTCTGACCGTATGGAATGCGAAGCAAAAGAAAGTTGTCGTCCATGAAGGAGATATGATTTTTACACACTTCGGTCTATCTGGCCCAACTGCTTTGCGGTGCAGTCAGTTTGTCGTCAAGGGAATGAAAAAGGATAAGGTAAACACGGTGTTGTTGACTCTCGATTTGCAGCCTCACAAACATGCCGATGAAGTCTACCGTGAGACGCTGGAATTGGCATCGGTCGATGCTAAAAAAGCGATCAAAAATGTGCTTAAGCCTTATTTACCGGAACGCTTGATTCCATTGTTGCTCCAGCAAGCCGAACTGCGTGAGGACTTGACCTATGATCATATTCCCAAGCAGCAGTGGCAAGAACTTGCTCATCGCATTAAGGCGTTTCCAATCCGTGTGAACGGTACGCTCTCTCTGAAGGAAGCATTTGTTACCGGGGGCGGTGTGAATTTGAAGGAAATTAATCCGAAAACAATGGAGTCCAAGCTGATGCCTGGATTGTTCTTCTGCGGTGAGATTCTCGATATTCACGGTTACACAGGTGGTTATAATATTACAGCGGCGTTTACGACAGGGCATACAGCAGGAACCCAAGCGGCTGTAAGCGATTAAGACGCTGCGCGTAGGCTTTGATCTTACGATCGCTGTTGCCACAGGATTCTCTTGATTATATAAAACATTTAAGGGTAAGAATTCCGTGGCAAAGGCGAACGCTGTCGCTTCTCCAGATTCAAATCCTCCGCTGCGCTGCAACCGCCATTACATCCGCATTCTTATAGGAAAGTAGGAAGGAAATCAAAAAGACTTAAATCAGTTGTATTGCTGATTTAAGTCTTTTTTTGAGTAATCGCGTATTGAATAAGCTCTATCTTGTTTTGACATTTGCCGCTATTCTATACCTCAATAATGATAGGTAAAATCATGGGTCTTCTCTTTGTCTGACTGTAAATAAACCGGCCAACATCATCTTTTAACATCTGCTTAATCAGTCCCCACTGACTCATTTCGATCTCTGTTAACTCGTTCACTGTGGACATAATCGTGTCGTGGATCTGACTCATGAGCTCTTCGGAATCCTTAACATATACAAAGCCTCTTGAAATGACCTCTGGCGTTGCGAGCATTTGCTTCTCGTTTTTGCTCAACGTCATCACAATAATCAGCATTCCGTCTGAAGAAAGCTTTTTACGGTCTCGTAGTACAATATTACCTACGTCCCCTGTTACCAACCCGTCTACTAAGCTATTGCCGGCTGCTACTTTGGGCCCTAGGGATGCCCTTCCCTCTTCGATTTGAACAGTGTCACCGTTATGGACGATAAATACATTCTCCATCGGAATCCCCACAGACTCCGCTAGCTGACGATGCTGATACAACATCCTGAATTCACCGTGAATGGGAATCAAATACTCAGGTTTCATCAGGGTCATCATTAATTTTAATTCTTCCTGGCTGCCATGACCGGATACGTGCATCCCCGTGGAGCTGCCTGATCCATAAATAACCTGGGCACCTAGCACATACAAGTTATCAATGACCTGGGAAAGGTTTCGCTCATTCCCCGGTATGGCTCCCGCAGCAATGATGACCGTATCACCAGGCAAAATTTCGATTTTGGGATGCAGGGAATTGGCTAAACGTGACAATGCGGCCATCGGCTCTCCCTGGCTTCCGGTACATAAAACTGCTATTTCTTCTGCGGGAAACCGCTCTGTTTCCCCCGCCTCAATCAACAAGTCCTCAGGCATGTGCAAGAAGCCCAGCTCCTTGGCCACCGAAACCACATTTATCATACTGCGTCCGAGTAAAACCAGTTTGCGACCTGTTTCCACAGCCGCGTCAATGACTTGTTGGACACGGTTCACATTGGATGCAAATGTAGAAATAAATACTTGCTGTTTGGCTCTGGCGAAAGCATCCAAAATATGTCCGCCAACCAAACGTTCTGAAGGAGTAAATCCTGGCCTTTCCGCATTTGTACTTTCGGAGAGCAGCACTTTTACCCCCTTCTTTCCTATTTCAGCCATTCGATGAAGATCGGGAAAAGGTCCACTGACGGGAGACATATCGAATTTGAAATCTCCGGTATGGACCACATTTCCTTCCGGTGTCTGAAAAAAGACACCCAGGCAATCCGGGATACTGTGGACCGTGGTGAAAAAGGAGGCCTGAATCGTTCCCGCTTGAACGGTTGAATCCGCATCTATAAGATGAAGCTCAGCATCACGTAAAAGGTTGTGCTCCCTTAACTTAATCTTAATTAATTCGATGGTGAGCTTTGTCCCATAAACGGGCATATTAATCTGCTTCAGCAAATAGGGAATACCTCCGATGTGATCCTCATGCCCATGAGTCACAATGAGCGCTCTGACTTTATCCTGATTTTCCAGCAAATAGGTGACATCCGGTACAATGAGGTCAATACCAGGCAAATTTTCATCAGGAAACTTGGAGCCACAATCGATAACGACAATATCCTGATCGTATTGGATGAAATACATGTTTTTCCCGATTTCATTCACACCGCCTAGAGCAGCAATGAGTAATCTATTATCAGCATGCATCAAATTTTATTTCCTCCTTAGGAAAATGCTATCCATATTATTCATTAATCACGTAAACTTATGCACAAAAAGAAACCCTTGTCTTTAAAAGACAAGGGTTCTCACTTGATTTATTAGATACCCACCGCAGCCGAAATCGCAGCAAAAATAGCAGCAACTAACCACAGGATGGGGAATAGCTTGAAGATTACCTTCAGCCACTGTCCAAAGCTGATCCGGGCAATGGCCAATCCCGCCAGTAGCACTCCACCTGTCGGTGAAATTAAGTTGGTTAACCCGTTACCGAATTGGTACGCTGTGACTACTGCTTCACGATTGATACCTACAAGATCGCCAAGCGGTGCAAGTACAGGCATTGTTAGTGCAGCTTCCCCCGAAGAAGATGGAACCAGGAAAGTAATAATATTATGTGCAACCAACATAATGGTAGTGAACAAGTAACTTGGAAATCCTTCCAGAATGCTTGCGAGTGCATTCAATACAGTATCGATGATCATACCCTGCTCGGCGATAATTAGAATTCCGCGGGCGAGACCTATGATCACTGCAGCGTAGATGAATTCTCCACAGCCTTTTACAAAATTTTCAGCTATTTCCTTTTGGCTCATCCTGGTAACTATCCCGACAAAAAGACCGAGTGCGAAGAAAAGGGCGCCGATTTCAGTCATATACCAGCCTTTGGCCAAAATTCCCCAGACAATTGCTCCAAGCGTTACAATAAATCCACCTATAATTAATTTGTCCCGAAACGTGAAGACGACGTCCTCACCTGTATTTTCTTTTATAAAATGCTCGCGATTTATAATATCACTCTGAAAAACAATGGATTTCTCCGGATTTCTCTTAACCCGGTGCGCATACCACATCGTAAAGGCAATAGAAATCATAGTAAATACAAGCCATTCAATAAATCTCAGCCAGAGCTGAGGATTCCCCTCTACTCCTGCGATCCCCTGGGCGATCAATACTGAAAATGGATTAACAGTCGAACCAACATAGCCAATTTGCGTTCCCAGAAATAGAATGAGAATAGCAGTCATAGAATCGAAGCCTAGGGCAAACATTAATGGAATAAAAATCGCATAAAGCGGAATAATTTCTTCGCTCATTCCAAAGGTAGAGCCTCCGAGACTGAATATAACCATGGCAATTGGAATAAGCAGAATCCCCTTATTCTTCAGCCGCCTGGCAAGAGCTGTCAGGGCACGGTCAATGGCTCCCGTCTGCAGTATAATCCCGAAGGAGCCGCCCACAATAAGGACAAAAGAGACCACATCGGCGGCATTGATAATCCCCGCAATAGGAGCGCTTAGGATTTGGGGGAGTCCTTGTCTTAAATCACCGTTCTCACCAGTTTTGGGTACAGTGTGATAGGTTCCCGAAACGATCGCCGTTTTGGTCACACCGTTCACTGTCACTTCATGACGCTCAAATTGTCCGCTGGGCACAATCCATGTCAATGCGGCGACTGTAATAATAATCAAAAATATTAAAGTATAGCTATGGGGCAAGGATAATTTCCATTTCATATTCTTGATGTTCATGTTTATCCCTCATTCCAAGAATGGTTATACGTAACCTTCCCTCCCATAATGGTCAATATCACTTGGGCGTCCCTGATGTCACCAGCGGATGCGTTAAGGAGGTCGCGATCAAAAACGGCGATGTCAGCATATTTTCCAGCCTCCAGCGTACCTGTAACCTCTTCCATATAACAATGTTTGGCTCCATTAATGGTCCATGCCTTTAAAACTTCGGATGGCGGCATCCCTTGGTCAGGATACCAGCCTCCTGCAGGCGAGCCATCCGGGAATAATCGGTGAGAGGCTGCATATAGCGAATCGGGAACACTGGTGATGAATAAAGGCAGATCAGTACCTATGGTGACCGGCACGTTAGCATCCAGCATGGATTTATAATTATAAAAGCGGTTTTCATTGTCTTTTCCTACCACAGCAGACATATAAGCATCTTCGTAAGAAGGATTCAGCAGCAGTATTTGGGCATAGACTTCGGCAAAAATTTCGTTCTCTCCCATTCTTGTCAGATCATCCGGATGAGGATACTCAAGGTCACTGATCGAATGTCTGATAAGGTTATTACCTTGTTGTTCGCGGCATTTTTCAATTATGGATACCGCTTGGCGAATCGCAGCATCACCTTCTGCAGTTAGGCAGCATTTGATACCTTGGCTGTCTGCTTCCAGCACAGAGGCTTCAATCTTTTTGTAGTCAACCGTACTCAAAGTCGTTACTCCGGGCATATCTGCGTAAGGTTCCAGCATGTCCCCCGTATGATCTGCTACGACGCCGTCAAGCATCAGCTTGTATCCTTGGAAACGAATAAGGTCTCCATTATAAAGTGCTTTATACTTCATACCGGTGGCAATATCAAGCGATTCAACAACGGGTTCAAGCGAGAAATGAAATCTGAGCGGCAGTTCTCCTGTTTCTTTCAATTCTTCTAGAATCGGCAGCAGCTCGCTATGCCGATCAAAGCCAATATCTTTTATGGAAGTAACTCCTCGTGCAGCTAGTATGCGGCAAAACTCCACAAACTCTTGTTTGACAAGGCTGTGTTCCTGCATCATAGCTTGGAGCAGCAAAGCGCGTGCCTCAGCACTGCATTGATCCGGCAAAAATTGATATTTCTCCTGAGCCAGTCGGTTCATCCAGCAGTAGCTTTTATTTAGGTTAATGGCAATTACCGCCCGATCAGGGAACAGCTCGTCCAACAAGCTTTGCTCAGGCAGCTTGCCCCATCCTTCCTCGCTCCACCCGTAAGCGGTTACATCTTTCCCTGGCGGAAGATTGTTTGCCGCTTGTAGCATGGATTCCATTGCTTCTTCAATCGAGGCTGCATGAGTCAAATCCACGCCCCGATGCATCGACATATATCCGGTAAAAAATACATGGTTGTCATGAACTCCTGGCATGATAAAAGCATCACCCAAATCACAGACAACCGTTCCCGCTCCTATCCAAGCTTGTGCCTCCTCGGGACGCCCCACTGCTGCAATACATTCTCCCTGCAGTGCAATAAACCCAGGCGAGGCTTCATTTTCTAAGCCATTAAAAATAGCATTTGACAGTAAAACTTTGTCCGCTAATGTGTCATTCTTCCCTTGCACAATTTCACCCCCTCATTATTTATTCGCCCCATAACATAACGTAATATAACGTTATAATATCGCTTCTGCTTCTCTCATGGAGTGGAAGCAGAAGCTGCGCCGTACCTGAATAACAACATTACATAACAGGCATACGGATTTATATTGAGAATTGATAACGGTCTCCAATGATGTACTGTTTACCTACATGAACGGGGCTTCCATGCTGATCATAAATAATCGTATGCATGTAGAACAACGCCTGTCCGATGGTCGTCTCCAGCAGCTTTGCCTGGTATTCATCCGCCAAAGCGATTTGTAATATCGTCTCTCCCGGTTGGTTAGGATCGATGCTGTATTTATGACGCAACAGTTCGTATACAGAGCCCTCCAACTGCTCTTCCATTAGAAAAGAAAATCGGTCATAAGGATAAAAATTATTTTCCAGCATTAGCGGTCGATCACCGGCGTATCTTTTACGCTGAATATATAACACTTTTTCTCCTTGTGGCAGCTGCAACTGATGTGCAATTTCCTCATCTGCTTCTATGATTTCACGTTCTGTAACCACACTGTGTGAAGAGAGGCCGTTGGATTTGCAGGCAGCCGTAAAGCTGATGACATGTTCAATCTTCCGCCCAATTTTGGGTACATTGACAAAGGTACCTTTTCCTTGACGTTTGGTCAGATAACCTTCATGAACCAATTCGGCAATGGCTTTTCTTACGGTAATTCGACTTACATTGTAGGTCTCGCTTAGCTCAGTTTCGGTCGGTATACGACTCCCCTGCGTAAATGTTCCATTATGAATAGCGGTTTTGACTGCTTTTTGTAACTGAATATATAATGGCTCTGCTTGGTCTGAATTCAACATAATGTGCCCTCACTTGTCATATAACGTTATATTACTCCCACTTAGAGTATCAAATGTTACATATTCTTACAAGTGAAGATATTTGAACATAATTTTTTAGTAACGGACGCCGTATCCGAAAGAACCTTCTACCAGACAGCTCTGGGCGGCAACCCTCGATCCCTCTGCCATAGCGTCCTGAATGTTACCATTTTTCAAAAAGCTCAGTAAAAAGGCGGTTATATAAGAGTCTCCTGCCCCCATCGTATCCACAGCGTCAACGGAATCAGGCATTTGAAAATAAAACTTAGTACCATCATAGGCAATAGATCTATCTCCGCCGCGTGTGGCTACCAGGATTTGCCCCTCCTTTTTTCGATTGGAGCGGATATAGTTCTGTGTCTCTTCATCCGTCATATGGCTGCAAGAGAAGAAAGCGAAATCGGCATACGCAATATATTTCTCCACCTGTGCATCTACGAAATCATCCGAAAAGTCAAAAGAAAGAGGGATTCCCAGCATCTCCAATTCAGGCAGCAAGTGCCCTGTATGACTGTACAAGCCGGTGTGAATAAGGTCGAACCCGCCAACATAGGCCTTGTCATCTTCACTCAGCTCCAGCGGATGGAGACGTGTAACTCCTCCCTCATTGCTGCCCAGAAATACTCTGTCTCCGTCTTCCAGGGTTACACGTGCGCAGCCGTTCTCACCGCTGTGATATCTGCACCGTGAAATGTCGATTTCCAGCTCACGGAGAATGTGTTCTACATGCTGTGCTTCATTATCATCTCCGAATACTCCTATAAAGGCTGCATCTACTCCCGCTTTTTTGGCAAACACACTGAAATTAAGCGCATTGCCGCCAGGATACATCATGCGCAGATGAACATATTTATCTACCACATTATCACCAATGCCTAGAACTTTCATGATGGTTTTCCTCCTGTTGGTAAGTGCGCTTAGTAAGCTACTTTGCCCATATAACGACGAGTTTCCAGTGGGTGATTGCGTACATTTGCGAGTGCTTCACGATAAACACATACAATGCTGTAAAATAAAACCGGGTTAAAAAACTCGACGACCTCGTCGGCAATGGTTCCGATTCCAAGCTCCTTCGCATCGATCACTTCCACTTTCTCGGCATATTGATTCAGGAAAGTCTGTGCCCGCTCATCCAATGCCCGTGTGCGTCCTTCGTTGATCATCAGAATAAATGGAGTTTCTTTATCCGTTACTTCAAACGGTCCGTGGAAAAATTCACCGGAATGGATTGAAGCCGCATGAAGCCATTGCATTTCCATCAGAGAACAGATAGCAAATCCGTACGCATGTCCATAAGAAGCTCCGCTGGTCAGGATATAGAAGAGATCTTCATTGCGATATTTGTCAGCGAATACACTGGCACGCGGTTCAACTTGTATTTTTGCTCGGTTAATAATTCCATTGATTACTCCCAAGCCGTTCTGGAAAGCTTGATAATGCACATAACCTTCAGCGATTTGAAGCAGTTCAACAGTAAGCTCCAAAATAATAGCCATCGGGTTATTTTTGACATCGCTCTCATCTCCCCACTCGTAGAGGAATGAATAATCAGAATAATTGAGCAGTGTCGCTTCACTATTGTGGGTTAAGCCGATGGTGTAAGCGCCTTTCTCTTTGGCTGATTTAGCAGCCGCAACCGATTCCGGCGTGTTTCCTCCATGGGAACAAACGATGACTACAGCGTTTTTACCTAATCGTTTTGGCAGCGCGTGCACAAATTCATTTGCCGTATACATCCCTGCTACCAGCTTCTTTGCTTCACTATCTAGAAAATATTTTGAGGGATACATATCGACTAATGAGCCCCCGCAGGCTACTAAATACACCTCGGAAATCTTCCCACTCGCTTGTTCATAAATCGTTTGAACCGTCTGTTGTACATTCATTTTTACCTCTCCTTTTTATATAACGTTATATAACGTATTGTTTACGAGATAAATATAAGCGCTTTCAATAAAAGTGTCAACCCCAATTATTCGATCAAATAAACTTTTTTTATAACCTGTATTAAAAAAGCTCTAATCCTTGTGTGAACGGAATTAGAGCTCCTTTTTTAGATTTAATTCATCGATAGGTGGTTGGCAATAACGAAGCTACTCCTACAATATACGCACAAAAAATATGGTCTTACAAATGGGTTTGTCCGAATAAACTAAAGTAGACAAAATACATAACATCCAATAAAAAATCAAGGAGGGAGTCACCATTAATACATTTATCAGTTATATTTTTCTTGGTCTGTCACTTTCGGCCCCCATTGGACCGATTAATGCCGCACAGTTGGATCGGGGTATCAAGAATGGTTTTTGGCACGCCTGGTTTATTGGGCTTGGTGCAATAACCGCAGACATTATCTATATGCTGCTTGTTTATTTGGGAATGATTCACCTTCTTAATGCTCCGTTTGTCAAAGCTTTTTTATGGCTGTTTGGTTTTTTCGTACTTGTGTATACAGGTATTGAAAGCATCAAAAATGCAGGTGTGATTTCAGAGTCTGAATTAAGGGGAAATGGTAATACATTAAGTAACTCTTTTATGTCCGGTTTTCTAATGTCATTATTTAATCCCCTCTCCATCCTTTTTTGGCTTGGGATTTACGGATCCATACTCGCAAACGTCGCTAATACATATCCAGTACAACAACTAATGATCTATAGCGGAGCGATTGTATTAGGCGTGTTACTCTGGGATGTGACCATGGCAGCCGCTTCAAGTATTTTCCGGAGGTTCCTAAAAACCGGCTTGCTTAAAACCATCTCTTGGATGTCCGGATTATCTCTTATCGGTTTTGGCTTTTATTTTGGCGTACAAGCATTTCAATTACTTTTTTTACGCTAACGCTTAACTCACTGACAACGTTAATGAGATTCCTTGGCGTGCTTTCGGCGAACCCATTGTACAATGAGGTCACATATTGCAATTAACAAAACAAGCAGTAAGCTGATATACACTCCCGGGCGGCTAAGTTTATGAAAAAATGATCCGACCACGGCCATAGCTATCAACAATAATCCAATCCAACGTTTAATATTGTTTGATTTGCTCGATTCCAGTAGCTTACCTGAAGACAGCAAAATAAAGCACCAATTATACAACAGCATTAAACCCGCTGCAGTAGTGATATATTCATATACTTTTCCCGGTAGCAGCAACGACATTACGATGGCTGAGATTAATCCAACGGAGATCAAACTAAGTGCATAAAGAGGATATTTGCCCTTCCACTTCCGTGAAAACAATGTGGGCGCATCTCCTTCCTGTGCAAGCGTAAGCATCATAGATGTCTCTGCATATAGAGAGGCTGTCATCGTTGAGAACCCTGCAATAATAAGCACTCCATTAAATAAATGAGGTACAAAAACCAGATGATCGCTGCTAAGCGCAAGCACAAAAGGACTTTCTTTCGGGTTAAAGGCACTTAATGGCACCATAGACACAGCCAGACCAATCGAAAGAACATACACTGTAACCAGTGTAATCAGCATTACCTTGCCTGCTTTAGGTGCATCCTCCGGTTTTTGAAGCCGATTAGACATAATTCCGAGCACTTCAATACCTCCGTATGCATAAAAGGCAAAAATAAAAGATGACCACAATCCTATGCCCCCAGTCGGAAAAAATTCTTTGTAACTGATGGGGAACTTCGGATTATATTTTCCTCCTCCAATCCAGCCTGCCAAAAGAGCAACGGCCAAGACCAGAAACATAACAATAGCTGCCATCTTAATGATGGCCAGTACATTTTCAACTCGATCAAAACCCTTATTGCCAAAAAAAACAATCACAAGCCCTAAAATCCCGAAGCCTGCCGCAAAGATCCACATCGGTACCTGAGGAAACCAAAAGCGTGAGAATATAGATAGCGCGGTTAGTTGGCTCCCATTGATAAGCAATTCTGAGAACCAATACACCCATCCACTGCCGAATCCTGCCCAACTTCCAAATGCTTTTTGGGCATAGGAACGGAAAGAACCCTGTTCAGGATGATCTGCCGTCATGCGCGAAAGGGCATCAAACACCACATATGTTCCCACTGCTGCAAAAAAGTATGCAATCAGCACGGCTGGACCACCTATGGAGATCGCTAAGCCAGACCCGAGGAAATATCCTGTACCAATGGTACCTGCAACGCCTAATAAGCTAAGTTGCCACCATTTTAGTTTTTGATCTTTTTGCTTAACAGCTGAAGACTTGCCCATAATGAAAATCACCCTATTCCTGATATTGAGACCTAGTTCTCCGATATTATGTTTGCCTTCTTCACCATATTTCATGTGGACAGCAATTCATTTCGTTATTTGTGATTTCTGGATTAGAAGTGTGACTATTTATATAATAAAAAAGCACCAGCAAACTCGTTTAAGGTTTGCTGATACTTTTTCTACATAAAACCAGAGACTTCATTTGGGACTAAATAAATAATTCTTTTATTGCGTTAATTAATTATCAAAATTTAGACAAAGAAAGTGCTTTGTCTGCATTTTGAATATCCATTTGTATTTGCTGCTCTGGATCATAAGCATTATAGTAGCCATTGTTCTTCATATAATTAAAAATTTGTTCATGAAGATTAACAGCTTTGCTCAATTGGTCACAAAGAACATTGCGAACTTCCGAACTGGTTGACTCTGTCAGGGCAATTGCATAGCTTTTAATTCCACTTTTAGCCGAAATCAACAGGTCTGAAGCGATCACCTGATCCGTCATTCCGCCCATTCCAGTCATGTTCTGAACAATAGAATTCACGTTAATCCTCCTTTAAATTACACGAGCAGATTTCTAAGCTGTTGAATATCTTGTGTGCCACCGTTAACATCCTGCTGCAAAATGTTTTTTAAATTTGTGTCTGATACTAAAGGAATCATGGTTTGGGCTTTTGTCAGGCAAGTTGTTTTAAACGTAAGTAGCTCATGTAATTCCAATTTTTCGTGAACTCCTAATTTTTGCAAGGTTAAGACCTTCTTTCTGAAATTGTTATTCCCTGCTGTAGTGCTATTTATGCATATCCTACAGAATTTCAATTCTGGTGAAAGCTCTAACTGAGTTTTTCTCACACAAAAAAGCTCCTTCAAAGCCACAATAATTAATGGTCTTATAGGAGCTTTATCCTAATATGAGCTGAATAGTGAAGACTCAAATTCTAATCATGACTTTTAGGACAAAATCAGATATGGATGCTTCCAGAAAATCCATCCACCTCGTCTTCAGGTTGTTGATCAGAGCTGACGTTGTGCTCCTCCATCGTATTAGTGTACGTTTGAGAGGAGCCATTTTTATAAGCTTCGCTCCAGTCTTCGTTGATTGTGTGTGCCGGGATAATCCAATCTTCCGGGCTATAACCTGGATGTTGTACACCTATATTTCCTTGCAAACCGGGATATTCATCCGGTTTAGAGAAAAGAGTCCCTACCTCAATCATGCTTCCTTCATAGGCTTGGCAAATTTCCAATGCAGACAGCACATCCTGGTTCTCAATATGAACACTGAGACCTGTGTCACCATTTGTGCTGGCGGAGTATCCAATTTCCTTTAATGTTTCACAGGCTTGGGCGGCTTGCTGCGGATCACGAAATTGAAAACGGAAAGAACCTGTATCCATGTGTTTCATCTCCTCTGAAGTAGCTTATTTGCTTAATTGGGGTTCATCAAGCTAGGTATGTTATTTTTAATATAACCAACCGGAACAGTATTTTTACATTCAAAACCTTTATTTTTCAAAAATTTACTTTAAAGCTTTGAAATTAAATAGTTAAAAAAGCAGCTACTGTGACAAATCGCATGTTTTCGCTACGTAAATCCCTTTATGCTAGTAACAAGGGTATGGTTGCCCGGTCATCCGAGCCGAGCGGTCAAAGGATGCCCAAATCCATACATAAAGGCGGAATGAAGATGATAGATTACCGAACATTGGTGACACAGCAATCCATGCATTTGTATAGCGTGTTTGCCAAGTCATTCAAAAGTGTAAACGAGCATGCGGTTGCTGGCATCAAAACGGTGGGCTTCAACCCAACGGCCTTCGCCGTGATGGAAGTTTTATATCACAAGGGCGCACAGCCAATCCAACAAATTGGAGCAAAGTTGCTTCTGCAAAGCGGAAATGTCACTTATGTTATCGACAAACTGGAAAGCCGCGGTTATTTGCACCGTCACCCGTGCGACCAAGATCGTCGGATTATATATGCAGAATTGACGGACGAAGGACAACGTGTCATGGACGAAATTTATCCTGATTATACACGTCAAATTGAACGTGCCTTTAGCGGAATCAGTGAAACTGAAAGAGATCAACTCATCGGCTTGCTCAAAAAATTGGGCCGTAGCGCTGATAACTTGTCACCTTATCACAAATAGAATGAATAGTAATTTTAGCAACTAATCGTTTGTGAATAAACGAACAATCTTATAGCTGTGCTAAAACGAAAATTTAGATTTACACAGAAAAGTCCACCCTTATATTCATGGGTGGACTTTTTATATACCTGAATAGAGCGAAATATGCCCAAGCTTACGAACAGCATAAATACCTGCTTGCTATCGGCTAAAATGTTTGACCACTACATTGTTAAACACAGCCGGACCGCCATCGGAAAAAAGAGTAATTTTCTGATCCTCTAACCGCGGAAATATTAAAGAGGAATAAGCTACTTCTCCACCATCTACAAACACTTCAATGCTGGTTTTATCGACGAGAATGTTCAGGTGGACCTTTTTCTTATTAGCATCAAAAGGCGCCTTGCTCTCTACATATTTTCCACTCTGATCCGGCTGCCCGGTGTTGACTCTATTTACGTAGGAGTATTGACCGTCCACTGAGACACCCACATCGACATGACGCTTGCCATCCGTCGACTCTCGAAGCCTCAATCCTACATTTTTAATCGTGGACCAAGATACATCCGCCTCTAACTGATAGGCATCGCCTGCTACCGGAAGCCGGTGAGCACCCTCTACTTTAATCGTTCCTAATGATTTTTTGGATGTTTGGAATCGCTCCAAATTGGGTACCGGCTGTGAAACCAAACGATATCCAGCATCTGCCGTATGTTTCAGTCGAATTTGGCGAACAATCGAATCCATTCCATTAAAGCCTTCCTTTAGGGTAGGCGTGTTATTGGCATAATCCCAATTATTCATCCAGGCCAGAGCATAACGGTGGCTATATTTATCTTTATCTTTTCCTTCCTCGAACGTAACTGCACCATACCAGTCAAACCCATAATCCAGCCACTCAGGTTCACTGTGATTAGGGAGAAATGCTTCTCCATTAAAGTCCCCCGTCCAATAGGCATACGTGTTGGGTCCGCCTGTTGATTTGCTATTGGCGCTCACGCCTAGAATCCATTGATAGGTTCCATCATCCGCACGCATCCGGTAAAGATCAGGACATTCCACGAGCCCGATATTTTCCGTTTGAAAGCCGCTCGTATACCGCCAATTCTTTAAATTATCAGACTCATAAAAACCAATCTTCGTTCCCTCTGCCATGACCATCACCCATTGATTACGTTGAGTATCTCGGATGATTTTGGGATCTCTAAAGTCCTTTGTACCGGGGTTGGACATCACAGGCTTGTTGCGGTAAGAAGTAAACGTCTTGCCTTTGTCCTTACTGTACCACAAAAATTGTTCCTGCTTTCCGCCATCTGCAGAGGGCTGTGTCACAATGGCTACCAGCGTGCCTTTTCCAAAACCGGCGGTATTATTATCATCGATCACAACCGAACCGGACCAAGGATCTCCATTCGGGTTCGTATATTTTGGAATCGCCACCCCTTCATCTTTCCAATGAACCAGATCGGTTGATGTGGCATGTCGCCATTCTGTACCGTTCTTTTTGGGATAATCACGATTATATAAATAGTAATAATGATATTTTCCATCCATATAAATAGGCCGTTGAGGATCATTCTTCCACTTATCCGGGACGGTAAAATGATAGGCTGCCCGATAGGTCGGTGTTGTATGCTTACTTTGATTCGCTTGATTTTTTGGAGTTGCAGCAGATTTTTGGGGTTTGCCTGCATCCTGTTGGTACATATTCCAACCCATAGCTATGAGTATAGTTAAGCCTGTGATGATTACAACGGATCGTATCCAAATGCTCTTGGGAGCTTTTTTTCTCATTATGACGATCCTCCTTACCTCTCATTGCATCGTTATGTATCGTCCGATGGACGACAGATCGGTAAGCTACCAAGCCGCCGCCTTCGGACATACTGCATATACCTACTTATTTCTTTCCATACTCATCTGGAGATTCTTTTTTGTCATTCGTTGGATCAACCGTGATTTGCCCTTGCTCCAAAATACCATTTTTCACAACAGACGTTTTCGAGCCTTTAATATTCAGCAGGAAGCTTGGCGCGAAAGTAGATTTGTGATCCGGGAAAAGCCCACGATTGGTCATATAACTCGACACGACTACGTTATTGCCTTTACCTTGCGGGATAGCAAAATGGGCATACGTCCAGGTAACATCATCACGATCCAGATCCTGGTGAAGAACGAGACCGGTTCCATTCAGCGGTTTATAAGGCCCTGTCAAGGAAGTAGAAACATAACCCAGCATGTAAATATCATCGTCACCGATCGCATCTACAGTCACCTTGGAACCTCTTGTACTCGTAAATAAATACCACAAACCGTTCATTTTAAACACATTCGCCCGTTCAATTTCATCTGTTACCAGATTGGATGCAATCAAAGGAGGCATTACATTTTTCAACGTATAATCATCATTCAATTCAACGATACCCAGTGCGCCGTTCGCCAGCACAGCTCCCTTTTTCTTAGGGCTTTGCAGCAGGTTTTGTTGCTCTTCCGTGAAGAATTTCTTATTGCCGCCATAATAAGCTGGGTTTTGAATCGAATCTTCGCCCTGGTAGCCCGTTTCTGTCCCTGTGTTCGCTTCAAATATAATATATTTGTGGCCTTGATCCTCGACATAGTGAGGGTCTCTAAACGTATGGTTATCCATATCCACTCCGACGCTTTGCAGCACATTTTGATAGGTTTTCCCATCTCCACCGTCATAGATCGATTTCAAATCCTCGACTCCATCTACTTTCAGTGTCTTATCATCAGGCTGAGAGACATTAATTTGAGCCGTGCTCAAGGTTTGCTTGCCGTATAATTTGTTATTCGGATCATAGGGCTGTCTGCTGGTATAAAATAAACGTACTTGTCCATCAGAGGTTAAGGTAGCTGAACCTGACCATTCTTCTGACTGATTTTTTAGAATCGGATCGTTCGCAAGCAATTTATCATTGTCTTTAAATACTCTGCCGGCATTTTTCCAGCCGCTCAGTGAAGTATTGCCCGCTTTTTGATAGAACAGGTATATGAATGTATCCTCGCCTCTTTTAGGATCGCCTGCCAATCCAAAAACGATATTATACCCTTTGTAATTGGCTACTGTGCCATCGGCATTTTGTAACGGCCAAGAGTCCCAGACATCGAAATCAATCAGTTTGCCTGAGCTGTCGCGACCAATAGCAGAAGGAATATTCTTAATTGTAGACGCATCGAAGGACGGAACCTCATATTTCTCTTTGCCTTGCTGTTTGAAAATATTCAGCATGTCATTACGCGTAATTTGCGTAAATGCATTGTCTGTTTTGAGATCAGATGCATCATTTTCCTCGGCAAAAGCCTGAACGCCGCCTCCTAACAGCAAGGTAGTTGCTACTGTTGCAGTGGCTGCTTTACTGAACCATTTGTTAAACTTCAAGTACTCCATCTCCCTTAATCTAATTATGCTTCTAGATTTGAAACCCAACTTTTTGGTTGGTAGGACCATTTTATATGGTATGTCAAACGATTGATATAGACTGAAAAGCCCTATTATGTGAGGTAAGAAAACAGGTTCCTCTATGAATTTCATCCTCATATTTTCCTAGTAATTTTCTGAAAATTCCTATTTTTTTTCATTTTTATTACATTCAGAAAAATTTGCTACTTGATTTTTTTTCGTGTCCCATTTTGCTAGGTTGGTTGCTTCATTCACATGCAAAATCGTTCTAAAATAAATCATACAAAGCCCAATTTGTAAGCGGGTTCAAAAAAATGGTTCCTAGTACCCTACAGCTCAATTCAGAAACAAACTTTTTGTTACAATTTCTTAAGACTTTTTTACCATTTTGTTACCTATACCCTATGAATATATCGCAATCTCAAGGGGATTTTTATTTCCTTTTTGTATGCTGGGAAATTTATTGGTCCTATACGAGATGGTTTTTGTTGAATCAGTAGGAGGAGAGACCTTTGAATAAAGAGATAGCCCGGACTTTTATTCAAGGTCCGAGCTATCTCTTTTATAATGAAAGATTTATATTATTTTTTATGCATGTTCTCTTTGTGGTGTCTTTATGCGCTGATCTGCCTCTTCTTCCGTTCCCGGCGGACGGTTCCGCAGTCCGAGGACGACAAACCAGCTAATAACTGCAATAACGACCATGATAACGAACAGGGAATGCAGACTGTTTTCTAGTACAGAACGAAGTAATCCGGCAACCTTGTCACTTAGACTCTGTGAAGCATGAGGTGCAAGCAGACCGTTAATATCCTCCTGCGTTACCCCTTGCTGTGTAAGCTGTCCATCTGCTGTCTGGGCAGCAATGCGATAATTCAGCCATGAGCCGAAGGCTGCAACCCCAATCGTTTGCCCCAACGTGCGCAGGAATGTATTCAAAGCTGTAGACGCGCCACGCAGCTGGAATCCGACCGAGGACTGGGCAATAATCGTAAACACAGTTATCGAGAAGCCGAATCCCAGTCCATACAACAATGTAGACAGGAACAGCAGCCAGATCGGAGCCGTTTGGCCCATCAAGGTCATGACGAAAGCCCCCAATACAATCAGGGTCAGCCCAATCAAAGAGGTTCGACGCGAGCCTAGGGTCAGCAAAATGCGTCCTCCGATCATGGAGCCAAATAGCCAGCCTACGGACATTGGAGCCAGCGCGAGACCAGATGAAGCGGCATCTCCACCGTGTACACCTTGAATCCATAGTGGAAGATAGCTAGTCAGTCCGATCAATAGAGTGCTGACTAACAGTGCTGCGGCACAGGAAAAAGCAATATCCCGTATCCGAAATAGCTTTAGTGGCACCATCGGTTCCTGAGCGCGTTTTTCAATAACCAAAAACAGAATCAGGAACAAAATGGCTACGGCAGCCAAGGCCAGCAATTCAGGAGAAGCCCAGCCGATATACTGCCCACCCAGTGCCAATACGAGCAAGAGGGCCGTCATCCCGATGGTAAAGGTAACCGCTCCCGGCACGTCAATACGTGCGGTACGCTTGCTTACCTGTTCACGCAAGTAACGGGCGATGAAGAACATAGCCAGCAATCCAAAGGGGACGTTAAAGCCGAAAATCCACTCCCAGCCAAAATAGGTAACCACATAACCGCCCAAGAGAGGCCCGATCAGGGAAGAAATTCCCCATACGGAGCTGATCATGCCTTGGACTTTGCCGCGTTCCTCCATTTTGTATATATCACCGATGATGGTAAAGGTAACGGGAATGACACCACCCGCACCAATCCCTTGTATAGCCCGGTAGATAATAAGCTGCTCCATACTACCAGCCAGCATACAAAGCAACGAGCCAAGTACAAACAACGAACAGCCGATTAAAAAAATGGGTTTTCGGCCAAACAAATCGCTAAGCTTGCCGAAAATGGGCGTGGTCACAGCCATCGTCAGCAAATATGCCGTGAAAATCCAACTGAGCAAATTCACGCTACCCAGCTCGCTAACAATCGTCGGTCCCGCTGGACCGATAACCGTTCCTTCAATTGCGGCCAGAAAAGTGGCCAATAGAACACCTGTCAGCACGAGTCCGCGCTTCATAGGTTTATCGTCTCCCAAGCAAATCACAAATCCTTTCCTTATAAAAACTGTGTTGTATCTGTGCGGCAAACCTTTCCTGAATGGATTATAACCCTCACTGCATAATCGTAAACAGGCGGCCTATATAGGCCGCCTGTTTTGTACGATGTATATATATTATTGTCTACATATCGTTAATTTTTGTCAACTATAATCGTATGATTAATCTCACTATTTTCCATTTTATAGAGATGGCCCTCTTCCATGCACAGAACATCGCTGGCAAAGCTTTCAGCTACCTGCATATCGTGGGTGATGACCAGAAAAGCCGCACCTTCGGCAGACTGCTCTGTGCACATACGAAGTAGAATATTCGCTCCTTCGTAATCCGTTCCTGCGGTAGGCTCATCCAAAATGTATAGCTTTTTGGGCAAGATGAACTGTGCCGCAACGCTCAAGAGCCTTTTTTCGCCTCCACTTAGCAGGTACGGGGAGGCATCCAGTCTGTGCTCCAGCCTGGCAGCGGCCAGCAAGCGCTGCGCCCGTTCCACATATGCAGCGGGAACCGGCTCCCCGGTCCGTAAACCAAGCTTGGCGCGCACGCTGTACAAGCACTCCTCCCACACCGTTGCAGCTGCAAACTGATGCTCTGGCTGCTGGAACACATAACCGATTCCGGCAGCCAGCTGGTAAATTGGCAGCTTCGCCATATCCTGCCCCTCCCACCGCATGCACCCCTTCGGTGCAGGGAGTAGGCCCATGAGCAACTTACCGAGCGTGGTTTTACCCGAGCCGTTCTCACCCAGCAATACGGCTCGTTCACCGGGCGCAAGAGCTAGGCTCACGCCCTTTAGCGCTGCCCGCTGGCTGCCGGGATAGGTGAAGGTCAACCCCTTCACCTCCAACAACGGCTGCCCAGTGCGGTCCGCTGCTGAGCCGGGATTCACCCCCGGCTCACGCGGCATGTCTCCCCTCCCTGCGGGAGAGGGGAGCAGCCCCAAGGCGGCCAGCTGCGCACCATGTTCGCGCAGCAGCGTTTCTGGCGGACCCTGCAGCTGCACGGTCCCGCCCTTCAGGACGATGATGCGCTGCGCTGCACGCGCATCATCGTCTATACGGCCGGACGCAGTGACCACCGTCCGGCCTTCGGCATGGAGCCGCCGACATAACAGGGCGAAGTCGCGTACAGCCGGCGGGTCCAACTGCGCAGCTGCGTCGTCGAACACGACCAGCGGCGCTTCCAACGCCAGTACCGCAGCAATCGCGGTGCGTTGGCGCTGGCCTCCCGAGAGGCGCCGCACGAAGGAGTCGCGCTCGGGAGCTAGGCCGACGGCCTCCAGCGCAGCAGCAATGCGCTGCGCTATTTCTGCCGGAGGCACGCGCAGGTTCTCCGGCCCAAAAGCAATCTCGTCTTCGACGATTCCCTGCACCAGCTGAGCATCCGGGTCCTGAAGCACCACGCCGACAGTGGTGGCGACAGTAGCCAGATCAGCGGTATCGGGGTCCATCCCGTACACGGTCAGCTCCCCCGTCCGTTCGCCTTCACCGGAACGGGACAACCCGCCATGAAGTAGCTGACATAGCGTAGACTTTCCACTTCCGCTGGCTCCGACAATGGCTACATGCTCACCCACCGCAATGTCCAGTGTCAGACCATGTAACGCTGGCTCTACCTGATCATCATACCGATAGCCAAAATTCTTCAAGGATACGGCTATTTTACGGCTAGAATTATAATCACTATGTTCATTCATAACTGAAATATCCTCGATCCCCATTGTTGAAGATATAACCACATGTATAGCCACGGCTATGCACGTGAAGCGCGTCCCAGTTCAAAACGTTTTAACAGTCCCGTACGATTTAAAGCATCACCCAACACTTTCGTCAGCAGACCGCACAGGACAATGCCGCTCAGGATACGAACGACCAGTGCAATCGTCAGCACCTTCCAGCCCCAATGCATATAGCCAAACATATTGGCTGCGACAATAAACCACAGCGGAACCATAGCCCCACCCACTAGCATCAGCGAAACTGCGTTCCAGCGTCGATACCGCAACAAGGCAAATACCAACTCAGCCGCTATCATATAGCAGACAGCCGCCGCGATAATAGAAGCAATTCCATAGGCAGAGCCCATAAAGGATTGCACCACCGCGCCAAATGCATAAGCAATAACCGCCGTACCCGGCTTACGAATAATATAATAAGCCAACAAGCCGTATATCATGTACAGCCCGACAATAGCGGAAGTTGCGATAGGCCCTCCCAGACTGTTTAATGTTTTGTTAATGAGCGACAAATACACGGTCATGACGCCGTTCAACGTGGCCAGCATCGCCATGAGTACGATATCCAGCGTTGTAAACTTTGCAAACATACGAGATTCCTTCATATGTATTTCTTGACTCCTCTCCCTATCTAATCTATAAGATTACAGCTCTGATCCTTGTAAAAGCTGCTACTGTATAAATGTATTCATTTGCAGCCTTATTGTCAACCTAATTATATTTTACAGGTTGACAATAAGAACAAAAATAAGAGGCTTCACTTTATAAGCTCCACCATAAAACAGCCGTAGTTAATACAGCAGTCACCGCACATAAGTTGCCTAAACGCCCATTGTTCAGTGTACGAAGATATGTCCGTTCTGCATAAGCACCGAAACCTTTGCCCTCCATAGCCAGCGCCGTCTGCTGAACCCGTCTTACAGCATTCACCAACACGGCAGCCGCATACCCGCTCCACCATGATAACCGATTGCTCCACCCTCGTGGTGGTTCCTGTCCACGAACACGCCGTGCTGCCATAATTGTTCTCCCTTCTTCTTCCAATAAGGGGAGAAACGTCAGTGCCACCGAAATACCGAACGCAAACCGATAAGGAACACGCAAGCGCAGATTCAATGCCTGCACAAAATCTCGGGGATCGGTCGTCGAGAGATAGATATAAGATGCCAAAAACAACACAAAAATCCGCAACGTTAACGCCCCTGCGATGTCCAGCCCCTCTGCTGTAATGACAATGGGTCCCCATGCAGCCACGGTATGTCCTTCTCGAATCGCTAGGATAGACAATATAAAATACGGAATACCTAAACCAATCAGGAACGACATAGCCCGAAGTTGGCGTGCTAAGGGCAAACCTGCGCCCAAGCCAGCCACAGCAATCAGTACAGCCAAGAGTGCTGCTTCCCGCAACGTCGAATCCCAAGCCATCGACAGGAGGCTAAAGCATCCCACCCATATTAGCTTACTTAACGGCCCTAGCCTGTGCAGCGGCGATGAACCGCCGTTATACTGAAACAGCATTTCGTTGTGCCTCCAGTCTGAGCCATTCTTCATGCAGTAAAGAATACATCAGCATATCCTTAAAGCCTGTAGATGTATGCTGTACCTGCCGCAACAGTCCTTCCTGTGTCCAGCCCATCGAGGACAGCAGGGCTTGCGAGCCTGTATTACGCGGGTCCACCAGCGCTTCGATCCGATTCAACCGAATCGTGTTATACCCGAATGACAGCACCAAGCGTAGCGCCTCGGTCATGTAACCCTGTCGCCAATAAGGCTTGGCTATTTCATAACCAATCTCGGCTTTATAAGCTCCCTCCGTCTGCCAATAATTAAAACCACAGCTTCCAATCAACTTCCCGTTCTCCTTCAGCTCTACTCCCCAGCGCAGCGCATCCTCCGTCTTCGCCAGCTCATTCAACAGCTCAATCATATCCTCTGCGTCCTCACGTCCTGACATACCAGAAAGATTCATATAACGGTGAACCTCCGGGTCAGACCAGCAAGCGAACATCGTAGCCGCATCCCCGCTTTCCATCCTTCGCAGCCGAAGACGCGGACTTTCCAGCGGTGGTACATGCCCCTTACATGCATATGCACACATGTTCAATCATCCTTCCAGCATTAAAATGACTAAATATACGCTACATTTAAGCATACACCTTCAACAAACACAACCTTATTTAAAGCTGAGAAGCTTATATATATAAATAGCCCTCCTGTTCCTAGGATTAGGAATTAGAAGGGCATCTTCTATATTATTAAGAGATTAAACTGTGGTGCGAGTGGTTTTTTTCACAACATCCTTGTACAGTACACCCAGCATCGACTGAATTTCCTGTAATTCATCGATCCCTGCGCCGGTAATGCTGAACATATCATCATGCGGTGTCAGAAAGTTTTCCTGCGTCAGGTTTTCAAGCTCCTGCTTGACCTCACGTTCTCCTACACGGTAACCGCGCTCTTCCAACACAGGTTGAATATCTCTTACCGTGAGATCGTTCTGATGTGCATAAGAAAGCATCTGTATACGGATAAACAAGTTCTGAACATCTGCATGCATAATTGTAACTCCTCTCTGGCCTAGGCCACCATGTTACACTGTTTTTACCCATAGAGGATAAGCTGGAAACAGATGAGGGCAGCTTTCCCCTTCCCAAAATGATTCTGTACAGAGGTTAGAGTACGGAGAATACCGAAAGGTTACAGAGTGATTTTCCACTTGACTGAATATATACAATCGTTATATCTTAAATTAATTAACCAATGGTAAAAGCGAATTGGATAATTACCTATTTTTGGCGATATATACAACACTTAATGTGAAAATTTAATGTTAGGAGCGTGAACTCTACATGTTTCAAACTATACCTTACGAAGGCACACGTCATGAACAATTCGAATCGGTTCTCGGACAACTCCGGGCACTTATTCATGATGAATCCAATACCATTGCCAATTTGGCAAATGCTTCAGCATTACTTGGTCATTTCCTTCCAGATATTAATTGGAGCGGCTTCTATCTTTATGATGGCACTGAGCTTGTACTTGGTCCTTTCCAGGGCTTACCTGCATGTATACGGATTCCATTGGGACGTGGCGTATGCGGTACCGCAGCAGCAGAACAACGAACACTTGTTATAGATGATGTACATGCGTTTCCAGGACATATTGCCTGTGACGCTGCTTCCAATAGTGAAATCGTTATTCCCCTTGTCAAGAATGGGGAACTGATTGGAGTGCTGGACATTGACAGCCCGCTAAAAGGTCGCTTTGATCACGAAGATCGTGTATTCCTAGAGGAATTTACGGCTATTCTGGTAGCCAGCCTATAACCAAAAATAGCGCATATATATCGTCTTCCTTCGCCACAATATAGGAGGGTCTGAAACCCAAAACTATCCGGCGAAGGAGATTGATGATTCATGTACAACAACATGGCTCCACAACAACAACTTCATCAATGTGAACAAATCATGCAACAATTGGTACAACAAACACAGCAAGGAACTGCCATGTATCAGCAGTTGCTGCAACAAGAACAACAAAATGCATCCAGTCTTGAAAGCCTGGTGCAACGTGAACGAAGCGCAGCTCAAATGATCCAAACTGCAATTCAGCATCACCAGCAGGCTATGCAGCAATACCAGCAAGTTATTCAACTGTGTAGTCAGTTGGAAAACTCCATCCGTTCCAGCAGTCAAATGACTCAGCCCGGATTTGGCGATAGCTTTGCTTCCCGCAGTATGCAACCAACCTCCTTTAATACAGGAAGCCACATGAATCACAGCTTTCCGCAACATATGGGAACGACTGGACAGCATTTCGCAAGCAGTGGCATGCAACATTACGGAAACAGCAGCCAGCAAGGCATGAGAACAGCACAAAGCAGCATGTAAGCTGCTTTACACACAAAAAGGGTAAACAACAAGCCATCGGAATTGGCTTGTTGTTCACCCTTTGTTAATTTAATTCCCGTTCGGCTAGAACCTTCATCCCGTCTCGCAAATACTCAGCCAGTCCGGGGCGATAGCCTTCATACATCTTATTGAAATCCTCATGCTCCACATACAAATCTCCCAGCCCGCTATAAATTTCTGCTGTAGGGGTATAGAATCGGCTTACCCATTGAAGATGACGGCGGATTAGCGCCTGTACTTCTTCACTGTTATGCTTCAATCCTTTATTCATGGCTTCTGCCAGCCGCCGATGAATCTGATCAGCCTCTGCCTGCGAATCCAAATAATCCTCTTTGCTCCAGTTCTTCGTCGCCGTCTTGCTCTCCTGAATTGTTTCCTGAGCCTCTTGACCATAACGTTCTGTCAAATCACGTTCATACATTTCCTGCTTTTCCGGATTAAACCCTTGGTACATGTCCTCTGGTTTCATTGCTTGCTCCCCTTTCAAATGAGCCACCGTTTCGTCGATGGTCTGTAGGAGAGTATGCAAGCGGAAGACTTTGGCCTCAACCTTGGCTCGATGCTCCTGCAAAACCTCGGCTTTTTGTTCCTTGGTTTGCTCCAGCACATTTCCAATTTCAGATAAAGGCAAATCCAGTTCCCTGTACACCATGATTTGCTGAAGCCTCAACAGTTGTTCCTGTTCGTAATAGCGATATCCATTATTCCCAATATGATGCGGTTTCAGCAATCCTATTTCATCATAATAATGCAAAGTTCGTACGCTGATTCCCGACAGATTAGATACTTCCTTCACCGTATAAGCCATTCCGCTTCACCTCCCTTGCTTGACAGTCTACAGTCTCACGTGGCGTGAGAGTCAACGCCCCCCACTCGCCCACCTTGGTACTACACTTTTACCCTATAAGCGCGTTGTGAACCGCCCATTTGCCAACCATTTTCCATACTTACGACCTAGAATCTGCATCTTTAGATATCTATGCAAAAAAGCCCTCCAGCACGTATTCTCAAATATGCCGGGGGCTCCATCTATTCGATTTGACTTTACCACTATTTACAGATCAAACGATACCTAAGAGAGGCTTTTCCCCATAACCACATGATCATAAAAGGCTATCTTTTGAATAATTTTCTCCAAATTGTACTGTGTTCGTGCCACATGTTCTTCCACTTTCTTTTTGTGGGCTACAAGGAAATCTCTTCTCTCTTGGATTGTGGCTTCTCCTTTTACATTTAGCTCAAGGTATGCCTTAATTTCTTCAATGGTCATCCCTGTATCTTTCATAGCCATAAGGAACCTAATCCAATCGATTTGTTTTTCGGTATATACCCTTCTTCCACCTTCATCCCGACCCACATCAGGTAATATGCCTTCTTTTTCATAATAACGAAGAGTAGATGCGGGCAATCCGCTCTTCATTTGAACTTCTTTAATGGAGTACATAGTTATTCCCCTCCTCGTTCTTTTATTTTCTCTTCAAGTCAGCTTTAACGATAAGTATAAGTTTTCATAGTAAAGAGTGCAAAATTAAGTTGTTTCTGTAATAGTGTAATTCACAGCTCCTTATCCCGTGTTACTAACAATTTCTTGCCAACTAGAATATTCTTTATGAATATATATCGGAAATTCTTTATAATCTCCTCAACACGTTTCCCCCAATAACAAAACATATTTTGGAAATTACTTGTATACTTTTCAACAGTTTACTAAATATATGCGATTGCTTCTCTAAGCCTATTCTTTTTTATCATAACTATTTAGTATTATAAGGATATAAAAAAAGGAGGTTATCATTTGAAAAGTACAGGTATGACACGTCCCCTAGATGCGTTAGGCCGTATCGTTATCCCCAAAGAAATGCGAATTTCCATGGATTATAATGTGGGTGATCCTGTTGAGATTTTTGCAGATGAGGAAACTGGTATTCTTGCCTTTCGAAAATATACTGGGGTGACGTGTAAAATGTGTGGTTCAACAGAACAATTAACTTATTTTAGAGACAGCTTTATTTGCGGGGAATGTATTGAAAGTTTAAAAAAGGGAATACATTTTAGCCCTATCCTAAGACCAGCCAAATCAGCTTTATCCAACTCACAACGATCTATTAAAGAGCCCAAACGTCTGCGACGATCGACACAACAGATGATCGAAAGTCTAAAAGAATTAATGCAAAAACACCCCAATGCAGCACAGCACGAATATGCCAAAATACTTGAGGTTTCCCAAGCCCGTATATCCCAGCTCAAAAAAATGCTCTAACTACAGCTTGATACCCTACATAGATATACACCAGAGATTTCATCATGTGTAGCTACTTTTGAACCGTGATACGCAGCATCATAGCTAACCGACAAAACGCATGAACGTCCATGCGAAAATTCCACACTAGGTATAAAGAACCAGTGAATGACTTGCAAGCGAGAACGCCTATAAGCAGAAGGCTGTGCTACATTTAATAATGGTTCCTGAATTAAAAAATGACCTTCCTTAATCTGAGAAGGTCATTTCATTTATTTATTCATTTTTCTACGGTAAACCACCCCACACTCTTCCATTTTTGATGCTATAAACCAAATGCTTTTCATTCGTAAGCCTATCCATTCTTAGCAGTTAACCGGTATCGCCCCTTAGTTTACTTCTTAGATATTTATAGAAAGAATCGACCTCTTGCTTCAAGTCAATTAAACGGCCCCAGGATTCAATATTTGTAAGTACGTTCAGGATAAGCATCACTGCTTGGTTATAGAGTCCTCTGCCAGCTAGAAGCTGGGCCGTTCCGTACTGGTAATAGATTAACTCGATTTGATTAGGATGGTTTTTATCATATAGCAAAAGCTCAAAGGCTGATTCAGCTTTCTCGTACTGTGCCTGCTTTACATAAGCTACTCCTAGGTTAAAATATGCCTCAATTGTCTTCTCCCCGCCATAAGTTCGGCTTATTTCATTAGCTTGTTCGTACTGTGCAGTCGCTTCTTCGAAATTGCCCTTCATTGAACTGATCTCACCCTTAACCAAAAGCAGACGGTGAAGAATAAGAGGGGAGTATGGCTCAAAGATTATTCCCCTAATTATTGCCTGAGCAACATCCAGTTGGCCGGTTTTTAAGTAGCATCTTGCCTTTAATACCTCACCAAGAATCTTCAAATCCGTAGCGTCAGGGTCACTTTGATCCATTATGGCTAATTCATTCAGCCCTTCTCCAAGGTAGTGAAGTCCATTCTCATTTTCACCGGTCTCAATGAGTGACCAACCAGCACCATCAATATAAAACATAGCTGCCAACATCGGGTTCCCTGCAGAGCTTGCATATTTTGCAGCTTTAATGCAGTATTCTGTCCTTGTCTCTAGATTAATCCGACTTAAAAAATGGGTTATTCTTAACATGATTTGAATTAGAGTATTGGAATCATGATTATCTGCCCACTTGAGCAATTTAAGGATGTTTGGCCACTCGGATTTTACCGGAGCCAGATCTCTTCCTAACAAAAAGCTCCAATACGCCTCAGTGGGCTGCTCCCTCTTGAGATGAGTATCTAGATAAGAAAGGTAATACGAACTCCAATTCCTCCGAAGTTCCTTTTCCAACTCAGGGTTGTCGTTAAGGTGCTGTTCTCCATAGGTGAGGACTGTTTGATGTGCCTGATAGTGGAGACGGCCGTTGCTTCGCTCCGTTTCGACCAAGGAGAAGCTTCTCAGCAAACGAAGGGCCTCATAAAAGTTCTTCTGATTAAGTCCCGCCGTATTGGCCCAGCTGTCTTCAACGGTCGAATCACTAAAAAAGCCGAATGTCTGCCATAACCGTCGTGCTTCTTCCGTACAGCGCTCCCAACTTCGACCGAACAGAAAACTAAACAGAGAGGAGAGATTGTGCCCGGAACGAGCAATTTCATTGATCAGCTCACTGACTTGAATATCATCGTCAGCAAGGTCAGCGACAATCAGGGAGATTGCCTTTGGGTTGCCTGCCGTAGCCATGATGAGCCGCTGTAATGCTTCTTCATCATCTGTCAGAAGCTTATTAAGGCGCTCTTTCTTGGCAGGCTGATAACTCATTTGTATTTGGTAATTTACTTCCTCTTTAAAGTAGGTTAGAGCCTCCATGGGCTCAAGTCCATTCAGTGTAATTGTGTATATTTCTTTCTGTGAGAGAGCATGTAGCAGGCTGTGATTCTCACGTGCAGTTAATAGGATTTTCACGCCGGGTGGAACTGTAGCCACAAATTCATGAATTTCATTATTGGCCATATCTATACTATCGATTATCAGCAGCAACGGTTTCTGTAGAGCGGCCGAAGCAAGTACGTTCCGCACAACTAAACGTTTCTCATTCAGTAATTTTTCCAGCAATTCGCTGCGGCCTAGCTGATATGCAATGGTGTCTAAAAAATCGTTTAAGGTCAAATTTCGTAGTTCGGCACTCACCCAGATAACATGGGAAAGGTCAGGCCAAACTAAAGCCGGGGAGCTGGCTTCGCCATGTGGATCACCAATACAAGCATATGCGATTTCCAGCGCAATCGTCGTTTTACCCATGCCTCCCCAGCCAGTCAGAAGACAGATGGGGGAAGGAGAGCGTAGCCATAAAGATATATATTCGAGATCATGCAGGCGCCCAATAAAGGAGCTTGTCCAGCGGCCGGGAAGATTATGCTCAAGGAGATAGGAGTGTTCCTCTTCAGCTTCAATGGATTGCGAATCAGTGAAGAACGTCTTTACCAGATTTTTGATCTCTTGATCTGCCGGAGTACCGTACGATCCGTTATCCAGCAAAACTTTAGCTTTGCGAAAGCAGGAGATCAGCCAATCCGCAGTTGGAGGATCAATAACCGGAATGGAAGTGGTCAGCAATAGGTCGTTGAACCAACGAGTATTCATTACTTCTTTTTCCATAATGATCCACAGAAGACCCAAAAGTTTGCCGTCTTCCACTCGGCTGGGGATATATTTAGGGCCCATTTGACCCATCCAACTTTTAATAGTATTAGAAGATACACCGATCCGGGCTGCAATACGGTCCATATAAGATTCGGAAAAGGATCTACCTGAGGGAACCGATTCTCTTTTCTTACGGCGGGTTCGGTATTCGGGATGCTCCCTGAGGGTTGAAATGCCATCAGCAAGCAACTCAGCGAACTCTACCCTTTTATCCAATTCTGCCAATATCCCCACACTCCTTACTTCTTTCACAATAAATGTACAGCCGCGCTGTACGAAATGGACAGTTCAAAAAGATAGATAGCAATTCCATAACTATATACAATCTTATTGAAAACAAGCAAGGTATCTAATCAACTGGAAAGAAGGATCGCTAATGGACAACACTTTGGCAAGGGCGGAGCATACCACCGTACACTCAGAGGAACCACATAAGCTGAGTATTTTAGAAAAGCTATCTTACGGAAGCGGCGATCTGGCCATCAACTTCTACTGGTCGATGGTGCTGACATATATGCTGTTCTTTTATACGGATGTTGTCAGACTGCCGGCTGCCATTGTAGGAACAATGTTTCTTCTTGTACGAATCCTGGACGGATTTATAGATCTAGGTATGGGCTTTATTATCGACCGAACCCAGACACGATGGGGAAAGCTGCGGCCTTTCATTTTGTTTGGTGCGGTTCCAATGGCTATCGTAGGTATATTGTGTTTCTCTGCACCTGAATTTAGTATGACCGGTAAAGTTGTATACGCATACATCACGTACATTGCAATTATGGCCATGATGTCCTTCATCGGAACACCCTATGGTGCGCTCACATCAGCGATGACACAAAATCCTCTGGAACGTGTCAGCCTGTCATCTTACCGTATTGTTGGTTCCATGATAGGCAGTATCATTGTCTCCGTCATGACGCCGATGATTATCGAACATTTCTGGCCCCATAACGACCAGGTCGGCTATCGTAACACGTTGATGATCTACTCTGTATTCGCATTAGTGTTCTACATGATCTGTTTTGCAGGCACCCGGGAACGGGTTTCGGCCAAGAAAGCCGTGTCTCTTCCGTTTAAGAAAGCCCTTAAGGTTTTACTGCTGAATAAACCCCTGCTGTTGATATCGTTTATTTATCTGGTATTCCAAGCTGCGGCAGGTATCCGTTCATCGATTTCTATTTACTACGTAAATTACAACCTGGACCGTACGGATTTACTGTCGTTATTCATGTTGCTTACCTTTGGCGGTAATCTAATTGGTACTCTGGCTGCACCGCTTCTAACCAAATGGCTGGAAAAGAAAAACGCTATCATTCTGGGTCTATCCGGCACGATGATCTGCGGTGTTGCCCTGTTTTATACAGACTATAGCAATCTACCTATGGTTATAGTATGGACACTGTTAAGCAGCTTAATAGGTGGGATGCCTGCGGCAGTGATATGGGGGGCGCTTCCCGATACTGTAGAATACTCCGAATGGAAGACAGGGTACCGTACCGAAGGGCTCATCTATGGCATATTCAGTTTTGGACAAAAGCTGTCAATTGCGGTGTCAGGAGCACTATCTGGTTACATCCTTGAGATTTCAGGATATGTTCCGGATGCCGTACAAACTTCATCGGCACTCACTGGAATAGCACTTCTACTCTGTCTGGTTCCTGCATTGTTAAGCATTATGGGTATCGTTGCAGCATTATTTTACAAGCTCGATTCCAGACTTTTTAACCGGATTGTATCAGACTTATACCAAAAAGAATCAAAATCTCAATTATAAACAGAAAGGGTTGTAATCTATGACAAACTATCAAGTACCCCAAACAATGAAGGCTGCTGTTATGCATAATACTCGCGAAATCAAGATAGAAGAAGTTCCTGTACCAGAGATCAGTCCAGATGAAGTTCTGATAAAAGTAATAGCCGTTGGCATCTGCGGCTCTGATCTGCACTATTATACGCATGGACGAATCGGTAACTATGTCGTAGAGAAACCATTCATTCTCGGACATGAATGTTCTGGGGATATCGTGGCTGTTGGATCCAATGAAAGTCGCTTCAAGGTCGGAGACCGTGTGGCGATTGAACCGGGCGTGAGCTGTGGCAAATGTGAGGCCTGCAAGTCTGGCAGATATAATTTGTGTCCTAAGGTAGAGTTTCTGGCAACCCCTCCGTTTGATGGGGCCTTTGTTCAATATCTTAAAATGCGAGAGGATTTTGTATTCCAGATCCCTGATAACCTGACCTACGAGGAGGCGGCTCTGGTTGAACCATTCTCGGTAGGCATCCATGCGGCTGCCCGCTCCCAATTGCAGCCTGGATCTTCTATTGCAATTATGGGTATGGGACCTGTCGGTTTGATGGCTGTAGCCGCTGCTAAGTCTTATGGTGCTTCGACAATCATTGTAACCGATCTTGAGCCTCTCCGCCTTGAAGCTGCCAAGAAGATGGGAGCTACACATACCATCAATGTGTTGGAGCAGGATGCGGAGAAAGAAATCAAACAAATCACTAACGGTCATGGTGTAGATACAGCTTGGGAAACTGCAGGTAATCCTAAAGCACTCCAATCTGCACTTGGTAGTTTGGCACGCGGAGGCAAGATGGCAATTGTCGGCCTTCCTGCACAGGCGGATATTCCTTTCAATGTTCCTTTCATAGCGGATAACGAGATAGATATTTACGGTATTTTCCGCTATGCCAACACCTATCCGAAGGGGATTGAATTCCTTTCGTCAGGTAGTATTGACGCTAAGGTACTAATCACTGATAAATATCCATTGGAGCAAACCTATGAAGCAATGGAGCGTGCACTAAACTATAAAAGCGAATGTTTGAAGGTCGTTGTATACCCAAATGAATAGAATTTACTGGAAATAGTAAATAGGACGGAAGAGGATATCCGGTTAAGGATACCCTCTTCTCTTCATGGGTCTGGCTTTAGATGATATAAATTGATACCCCTAGAAGCCGCTATTTAATGGCTTTTTCATCTATAAAATAATCGCTGTTGTCTAAATGCGGTTGTTACATTGAGCTTCGTCACCTTATAACCTTTAATAAGAGGATTTAAAAAAGCTGCTGAATATTTAGACTATGCGCAATCCTCAGTGATTGCACATGTTAAAGCCGGATGATGATCTTGATGCGATAAGTATGTCTGTCCTCGTATTTCATTAACGATGATGACATCGAAGAATGAATAATTCTGTAACGATCCATCTCCGGGTATGTGCAAAAATTTTGGCTGCAACTCATTAAATTATCGGAGGGATTAACGGAATTGATATATGGTATTTTATAGCGTAATCAAGTTAAATTTCGTGTGTTATACTAAAAAAACATGCTAGGACTTATAAGAATGAATCCACTGTTGAAGGAGGATAAAAATGTATAATTTTATAGCCCCCCCAGTAGAACCACAACAGTAGGATCTACTGTGAAGGTATCTACATGAAGTTTGATGTTCCTTTTCCATAGATTCTACTGTATGCAAGGGCAGACTATATCTTGTCGGTCTAACCATCATATTAGTAGAAAGCGGGAAAAAAATGAAAGAAAAAGTATATTTTGTTTTGTCTATGGTGATTTTCGGTGCAGTTGGCGTTTTTGCAAAGTATATCGATTTGAGTTCAATTGAAATAGCTTTATTCATGAGTCTGATTGGCGGTTTGTTATTGTTCGGAATCTCCATCATAACCAAGAATAAAGTATCTTGGCCTAACATAAAAAAGAATGCTCTTGCATTATTACTTGCAAGCATCGCCTTGAGCTTAAATTGGGTCTTTCTCTTTCAGTCTTACAAGGAAACAACAATCGCTAATGCCGCTTTAAGTTACTATTTCGCTCCTGTTTTGGTAATAGGGATGTCACCTATTATGCTTAAAGAAAAGCTCTCCCTAAAAAAATGTTTATGCGCCTGTGCTGCCCTTTTCGGGTTGATATTAATTTTACAGAGCGCGAGTAACGGAGAAGACGGCAATCATTTGATTGGTATCGTATATGGACTTATTGCGGCAACTTTTTATGCAATCCTGACTTTGACCAACAAATTTATTAGGAATATGAATGGACTGGAAATCACGATTGTACAACTATTATTATCATCCATATTCTTGATTCCTGTTCTTTTTATTACTCAAGAGAAATTAGGAATATATCAGTTATCAGGCAATTCCGTTATCCTCATTTTGATATTAGGTATCCTGCATGCAGGCGTGGGGTTCTACTTATTCTTTTCCGGAATGAAAGGTATAGGTGGTCAAAGCATCGCTATATTAAGTTATGTAGATCCCCTAACATCATTATTGATTTCAGCACTTGTGATAGGCGAAAGTATGACGTTATTTCAAATATTCGGCGCTATCCTGCTATTGGGGTCAACATTTATTAGTGAAGTAAGCCTAAAAATAAAATGTCCTTACAGAACTAAAAATGAGTAATCTCTCATTTTATTGAAGTCAACTTCAAAAATAAAAAGGCAGCCGTCCAGAAAGGATTGGCTGCCGTTTTTAATTAACGGGCTGACAATAGGGATCGTTGCAAAAATGCTGCTTTTTGTACTTTTTGGGGACAATGAATTTTTCAAGAAAATATCTTGTAGGAACATTGCCCATTCCAACAAGTACGTTTGCACATATGATGTCACAAAATTCAATTTAAAGGAGAGATACACACCTTGTCTAAACAGTCTTCTCATCGTTCGATGGGGCCGTTACAACCACATTTCGCGACCACTACTGAAGTGAGCAATTTTGTTAATCTATGGGGAATATTTACTGTGAATGGTCAACAGATCGTTGCTTTCGTAAAAAGCGTAGATCCCACTAATAAATCAATGTTAGTGCTATATCCTAATGGGACACAGTCTTATATTGATGTTACTCAAATCAGTCAGGCTCAGGGCCCTTATCCAAGCATGCCATCTATTGCAGGACAAAGCAGTGGTCAGGGCGGCGGTCAAGGCGGTGGATCGCATTGGCCTCCTCATAATCAAGGCGGTGGTCATCAGGGTAGTGGCTCACAGTGGTGGCCTCCTCATAATCAAGGCGGCGGTCATCAAGGCGGTGGATCACAGTGGCCTTCCGGTGGATCTCGTAGCGCCAATCGGAAAAATCGGAAAAACTAATACCCAACCCTTATTGTAACAAATTGGCGCTTGCCATGAGCGAGTGTCGATTGGAACACATTCAATATTGAACCAACCAAAGAGGCATCGCCTGCAAATGCACGCGATGCCTTTTGGGTTAGCCACTGGCTACTTCGATTCCCCTAATGCTTAATCCTCTGGCTCTGAACATAAATATTAGGCTTTGCTGGCCATGTCTGCAATCTGGCGAAGCCACTTCTTACGCGTATCTTCATCAGATTGAGGTACCGACTCGAAAAATAGATGATACATGACGTCAAGTCCACAGTATTCAAATATGCCTTTGTCGGACGTCAAGCGAAGTGCTTGATCCATACCATTGCTGGCATATTCCGCATGTGATTTTCCTTGTGTATTGAGGATAATGGCTTTCTTTCCCTTGAGTAATCCCATTTGCACTCCATTTACATATTTATAAGCAAATCCGTAAGAGAATACGCGGTCTATATACCCTTTCATAATGGCTGGCATCCCGGTCCACCAAATCGGATAAATTAGGGTGATTACCTCTGCCCATTGCAAAAATTCCTGTTCCCGTACAACATCTTCTCCGATTCCTCCAATGACCTCGCTGCTGCTAATCACAGGTTGAAAGTTGATTGCATATAGATCACGAACAACCACATCATGTCCTTTTTGCTTTAGCCCCTCGATTGCTGTGGTCAAAATTGCATGATTAAAGCTTCCCTCGGATGGATGTGCGTAAATAATAAGATGCTTCATGTTCTCTCCTCCATTTACTTTAAAATAAGTGATTGATCAATTACTTAACTTCGTACTCCTTCAATTAACTGAATATGCTCAATCCATAGTTCCGATAAAGATACGTTCAGTAAACTTGAGCGGTATCCTGCTCATGAATATCACCTCCGTTGCTTGTTAATCCAGTTAGTGATTGATCAATTACTAATGATTGGCCTCAGTATAGTTTATTCCTTTTTACTTTGCAAGTGCTTTTGTTCAACTTGTCAAAAAGATTATTTAAACATCTGATCCAAAGGCAGTGTTATTATCGCTGTTCAAAGAAAATAAAGTCCCCCAGTTGATGCCCATTAGGGTGTGATGTAGAGCAATCACTTAATATGACTTTATAATGTCATGTTATAAGGTGTATGCTACCGAGAGAGGTGAAGCGTATGCCGTTAAGCAGACATTTTGAAATCGTTTATATGTTACTCCATAAGAAAAAAGTGACTGCTGATGAATTGGCAGAGCATTTTGAGGTTTCCACACGAACGATTTATCGGGACATAGATGCCTTAAGCGCAGCTGGGATTCCCATCTACAGCAGTAGAGGCAAGGGTGGCGGAATATCATTGATGGAGGGTTATGTCTTTAACACCTCTTTACTGTCTGAGCAGGAACAAGATGATATCTTAATGGCCCTTCAGAGTGTGGCTACAGCTACCATCCCACAGGTAGAAGAAGTGTTAAACAAGTTGAGTAGGCTTTTTAAAAAAGACATGGGAAACTGGATCGAAGTAGATTTTTCGCCATGGGGAAGCCAAAACAGCCAGAGACAGCTATTCACTCTTATACGCAACGCAATAATCACAAACCGTGTTATAAAGTTCCGCTATTATAACGTCGCCGGAGAACAGAGTTATCGTAGCGTCGAACCTGCCAAGCTCTTGTTTAAAGATAAATCCTGGTATATGGAAGGTTACTGTTTAAATACCGAAAGTCATCGTGTATTTAAGATTAGCCGAATGAAAGAGATTGCAGTTACCGAAATTAGTTATGAGCCAAGAACGGTCGTAGCATCTACAGATACAAAGATGAACGACTTGCTTCATACCATTGAAGTAACTCTTCACATTTCTGCTCAAGGAGCTTACCGCGTATACGATGAATTTGCCGAGAAAACAATTACTCAGAAGGAAGACGGCTCTTATTCCGTCACGGCACAATTTCCTGTAGGCAATTGGCTGGACAGTTATCTGCTGTCCTTTGGTCCCCTCCTTATAGGGGTTAGCCCCGAACAAGTACGTACAAGAATATTGTCTCATTTAGAAACGATGAAAAGAAATTTAAATGATCCTCTATAATATGACACCATGTAGTCATATTATTACTGCTATGATGAGTTTGAAGTTATCGCTCACAACATACTCACCCTAGGAGGTTGAAGGATCAATGAATCCACATAGAACCCTGCCATCGGCAGTAGAAACTTACTTTACATCAGCGAACAAATCCCAGCTTGAAGTACTTACTTCCGCTTTCGATAAAGATGCGTTGATCTTGGATAATCATCGCGAAATCAAAGGTATGGAAGCCATAAAATCATGGTGTGAAGCAGAAATATTGGGGCCGAATGTCACCTTTGAGATCGTGGATATGGATGACAGTAATAATACCATCGTCGTAATTGCGAAAGTAGACGGAGACTTTGATAAATCGAATCTTCCCGATCCACTCCTACTTAAACATCAATTTATAGTAAACAACAATAAAATTAAAGAACTGATTATTACACTTCCATAAAGAAATTAAAAAATAAGAAAGGGAAAACGAATATGCCCGCTTATGTTGTTTTTATACGTGAACAGAGTACCGATCAAACTGAACTCCAACTCTATTCTGAGTTGGCACCGGCAGGTTTGGCGGGACATTCCGTCACCCCCCTAGCAATGTATGGCGCATACCAAGTCCTCGAAGGACCCGCTATTGAAGGGCTGGCCATCTTGGAATTCCCCACTTTTGAGGAAGCACAAGCTTGGTACTTTAGTCCAGCCTATCAAAAAGCCCTAAAGCATCGACTGCGCGGAGGGCGGTACCGGGGTGTCATTGTCGATAGTTTGTAAGGTTCGTAAGACAAGTAAACTCGGAGTGGAGATACCTAGAGGTATTTCTCAACCACATTGTAAAATTTAGGAGGAATTATTCGCATGAGTTTTCAATTAGAAAGCATTTTAAGTGAGTTTAAAGGCAAAAGGGCCTTGGTCACAGGTGGTACCAAAGGAATGGGAGAGGCTATTGCTAAGAGACTTACGGCTGCAGGTGCTACCGTAATAACTACGGCTCGAACTACTCCAGTTAATTTAGAAAATCCAGACCTGTTTATTCCAGCCGATATTAGTACGCCTGAAGGTGTAGATCAAGTAGTAAACAGTGTTCTTGAGCGCCTAGGCGGTGTAGATATTCTTGTCAACAATGTTGGAGGCTCGTCAGCCCCATCCGGGGGAGCTCTTATCTTGACAGACGAGCATTGGCAGCAAACTTTTAACGCCAATCTGTTTGCTGCCGTCCGTTTAGACCGTGGACTGCTGCCGGCTATGGTGGAAAAGGGTTCCGGTGTTATTATTCATATTTCATCTATTCAACGTCGCTTGCCGCTATATGATGCAACATTGGCTTATGCTGCAGCCAAAGCAGCTTTAACTACTTACAGCAAAGGTTTATCCAAGCAGTTTTCGCCTCAAGGCATTCGTATTAATACAGTTGCGCCAGGCTTTATCGAAACGAAGGCAGCACAAAGTTTGATTGATCGGATTGCTGAGACGACAGGTGACCGAGAAAGTGCATTAAAGCAACTGATGGACTCGTTGGGAGGAATTCCAATTGGTCGTCCAGGACTACCAGAAGAAGTCGCTGAGCTTGTTGCTTTTCTGGTATCCGACCGGGCCGCTTCAATTACAGGAAGTGAATATAATATTGACGGTGGAACAGTTCCAACGGTCTAAAACTCAAGCTAATTACATTTATCCAAGTATTTACCAGTCTAATGTAGTGTAGTGCTTAGGAGAAAGAAAATAAGCCCATCACTTTGATTTGGAGGTTAAATCATTTCCAATTAATAAAGGGATAGGCTCTCTTTGGCATTAAGTAAGGCAGTGTAAGGTATTTGTGACTACAAAACATCATCGTCCGCTAACTCATCTGCCTGGCGTTCATAATCTTCTACATTAGCTGGGATCTTTAATCTTACTTTATCGCCATCAAGGATTACTCCCATTTTGCTCGCATGTTTGAACGGATCATACGGTTCGTTGTTTTTAAGGCATGAGTACAGAACTTGTGCAATCTTACCGCATACATGACCTATTGCTTTTCTCTTGGCCATTCCTCGATCAACTAATCGTTTATAGTAAACGCGAAGTAACTATTCAGGTACCGATCTTATAGCCAACGCAAATAAGGGGTGCAGCGCACCCCTTAGGGAAAAATTAAATGGGAAGAGCAACATTCCCTATCTATAATTTGGAGGAAGGGGATGGGGAATAGATAAAAAACAAATATTCGCATTTAATTAAACGAAGCCCCACCTTTGAAGATGCCCATCAACTTATTCTCGACAACGCCGCATTTTGGGCTAGTCGTCTTACGTACAGAAAAGCACACAAATTGGCCAAAACCGCTACCATGGCCAGTCCCCAGAATAGGTTTGCATACGCATGGCTAGTCGGAAGATGCTTTTGCCAATCCATTGCGCTAGACATCACGGCAATGCTGAATGCCCCGCTGATAAATTGCATCAGTTGAAACAATCCCGTGCCTGAGCCAATTTGAGAAGAGGGCAATATGCACGAAATTTCGTTTGAAACGCTACTGCTGATGATAGCAAAGCTTAAGTTCATCAGCATGTACACGAAAACATCCGCTATCCAAAATTGGGTACCCACTCCTGCGAACAATACGGCCGCCAAAAGTATTAGCATGGGAGTCGTACGCAACATCCTGCTGTTTCCCCGCTTGTCGATCATCGCCCCGATCATTCTCGATAGCAATATGGACAAAATAGCCCCCGGAAAAATAACAAAACCGGCATGACTTACGCTCAAACCAAAATGGTTCAATAGCATTTGTGGCAACAAAAAAAGCGTTGCAAAGTTGCATAAATAGGATAAGACCCCGAGTAAGGCAAGCACAAGATAGGTTCTGTTAGCTAATAATGACGGCAGCACAAACGGGTGCTTCGCTCGGCGGATACGCAGAGCAAAGACGAGCAGCCCCGAGATTCCGATCAACAAGGCGACGGGATGAAAGTTGGTGAAAAATAGCAACAGACCTGCTGTACCTGCGCTCAGTGCCACTGCCCCCAGTAAATCGAAAGACCGTTTGGACAGCGACTCTTTTGGAATATAACGCATAAGCAGCGGGGCAATGCACATCAACAAGGATGTAATTGCAAAGAGATACTTCCAACCGAGATATTGCACCACAAAGCCGCCGATCACCGGACCTAGCCCAAACCCCAGTGACACGGAGGACATGATGAACGTCATCGATTTTCCCCGGCGCACCAGCGGTACGTAACGGGTCAGAAAAACGATAGACAGGGAGAGCGCCGCACCGGCACCGGCAGCTTGCAAAACGCGTGCCGCAAGCAGTATCCAGAAATGGTTGCTCAGCATCGCCCCAACCGACGCGCCTCCCGTCAAAACCAGACTAATGGCGAACAACCGGTTCAACGGAACAAAATCAGACAACCGGCTGTAGGTTATCGAGGAGATGGCGAACATGATAGAATAACTGGTGACCGTCAATGAAACGATAGATACCGGCAAGTTAAAATAATGGCTTAAATCGTTTAACGCCAAATTAAACATGGCCGTATTCATAGTGACCAACACAACGGTAATGCAAAGCAACGTAATAATAACGCCTTCACGGGGAAGAAGGAGCACTTCGTTTTTCTCGACCATAGTATTGTGGAGAGCATCCTCCATGGGATTTTCCTTCTTCCATCTTTTGATTTGGGGAGGTTATTTATCTAGCGACCTTAGCGAAATGCTCCAAAGTGCGAACCAGTTGGGCTGTATAAGACATTTCGTTATCGTACCAAGCTACGGTTTTCACCAGTTGCTGGTCTCCGACTGTCAGAACTTTCGTCTGCGTGGCGTCGAAGAGCGAACCGAATGTGATACCTTTGATATCGGAAGATACAATTTCGTCTTCCGTGTAGCCGTAAGTTTCTGGATCGGAAGCTTCTTTCATAGCAGCGTTAACATGCTCAACCGTTACCGTCGTATTCAATATGGCAACGAGTTCAGTCACGGAACCTGTTGGTACAGGTACACGTTGGGATGCTCCATCCAGTTTTCCCATCAGTTCCGGAAGAACCAGGCCAATGGCTTTTGCGGCACCGGTTGAGTAGGGAACGATGTTCACCGCAGAGGCGCGCGCGGCACGGAAGTCGCCTTTTGGATCTGGAGCGTCAAGCGTGTTTTGGTTGCCCGTGTAAGCGTGAACTGTCGTCATTAGCCCTGATTGGATACCAAACTTGTCGTGCAAAGCTTTAGCCATAGGGGCCAGGCAGTTCGTTGTGCAGGAAGCGCCGGAAATAACCGTTTCAGTTCCGTCCAGCGTGTCATGGTTCACGTTGTATACGATCGTTTTCATATCGCCTGTAGCAGGGGCAGAAATGACGACTTTCTTCGCTCCACCTTTCAGGTGAAGCTCGGCTTTTTCTTTCGTGGTGAAGAATCCTGTACATTCGAGAACAATGTCAACGCCCAGCTCTTCCCAAGGGAGTTCTTCAGGATTCCGCTTAGCCAGAACCTTAATCTCTTTGCCGTTTACTTTAAAAGCTCCTTCATGGACTTCAATATCACTGTGAAAAGTGCCTTGCGTAGTATCATATTTGAGCAGATGAGCTAACATTTTAGCATTCGTAAGGTCGTTAATCGCTACAACTTCGACACCTTCCACATCTTGTATTCGGCGAAAAGCGAGTCGTCCGATCCGTCCAAAACCGTTAATGCCTACTTTTACAGTCATTGAAAAATCCCCCTAAATGTTTTATTTATTCCAAACAGGCGGATGCCTGTCATGAAATCAAAAGAAATCAGTTCTTCCATGATCAGAGTACCCTGCGTCCCCTTGGTGAATGGCCCAGCCCAGGGCTATTTCATTTTGGAATGGCTTGCTGTACAATAAAAAAAGAGACCGAATGGTATCTTTTATTTTATCATGATTCTAGTAAATGACAAGGCCAGAATTGTATAATTTGTTTAAAACAAATGAAATAGAATAAGTTCATACGGAGGAGCTCATGAAAAAAGGGGATAGAACACGGGAGCACATCATTATAAAATCGGCTGAAGTTTTTAACCAGAAAGGATATGCCGGTACATCGCTGAACGATATTATTGCCGACACAGGAATCAAGAAGGGGGGCATCTATCGACATTTCGCCAGTAAAGACGAGATAGCGCTGGAAGCCTATAATTATGCTGCTAGCATAGTCACCAGAAAAATTTTAGAGGCGGCCGATCATGAGCAGTCTGCGTCAGGAAGGTTGATTGCTTTTTTTCGTGTTTATGAGGATGTTATCAACGATCCGCCATTTATTGGAGGGTGTCCCATGCAGAATACGGCTGTAGAGAGTGACGATACTCATCCGGAGCTTTGTGGTCGGGCAAGGCAAGGGTTGCATACGTTCTTGGATATGATGAAAAGTATTATTCGTGACGGTATTCAAGCTGGGGAGTTTAGAGAGGATCTGGATGTTGATGCGCTAGCATCATTTGCATTTTCCTTGTTGGAGGGAGGGATTTTGCTCAGCAAGTTGGATGGGGATAACAAGCACATGTTAATGAATATAAAAATTTTCTCGTCCTATTTGCAGCAATGCTGCTTAAAGACCGGTTAAACAGGTGAACTGGCACATCGGAATGGACCATGTAGGGCTGCATTCTAAATATGCAAAGGGAGAGATGAATTGCGGCCGTATCGGAAATCGGCAGACAAGTTAACCCGGTTTAAAGCGAAGTAGCGAAGCTTGTTGATTTAAATCGATTTTTTGCTATCGTGAAAGGTAACTATTCAGGTACCGATCTTATAGCCAACGCAAATAAGGGGTGCGGCGCACCCCTTAGGGAAAAATTAAATGGGAAGAGCAACATTCCCTTTAAGCACGGACTGAATACTTTCGAACACTGGAAGGGAATGTTTTTTCAAGGTGGATAGGAAGCCTCGTATACGGCAAAAGGTTTTCGCCCCTTGTTCACTACGGAACGTTCCGGAGACCTTTTGCTGGACTTTCATCATGCGAACGTCCCGCTCCGCTTGGTTATTATCGAAAGGAATGTGGAATTCACACAAAAATGAGAGTACGTCCAAGCGATGAAATTCCAAACGGTCCAACAAGTTCTTGGCTTTACTTTGCTTCAGCCGCCCTTTTCGTTTTTGCTCAATGGGAGCACTTTTCATCGATTCCTCCAATCGACCATGCGCTAAAATGAGATCGTACCGTTCGGCAAAACCAGCTAATTCTGCCACTGTGAACGACTCTGCACGAGTCCTCCTGTCATCCACTGCGTGTTTCATGTCAACGAGCAGTTCGATCATGCGGCCTGCCCATAGCTGCTTCTCCTGCTCCAGAATATAGGTGAGCTCTCGAAGGTGGTGAGCGTTGCACAGCGCATGTTGACACTGGTCGTAGGCGAAATAGGGCTTCCATGCATCATGGATGGCGATTCCCTCATAATTAGGAAGTATTCCTGCGGCCTCGAGACCTTTCAGCCCGCGACGAGCATGGATCGTGTAATGGGTGTGGCTGGTAGTGCCGGCCACATGGAGCCAATGCTTTCTCCCCTCCACTTGGAGTCCAGTTTCGTCGAAGTGAACCACGGGAGTCTGCAAGATCGTCTTCAGTACTTTTATACGTCTCCTACCGGTTTGTATTCGCTTTTTTCTTTCAAGATTCGGCTTACATGTATCAAATGCAGACGGACCTCTTATTAAAAGCGACATGCGTCATAACGCTGCTGGCAGGCATGATCCGGGATTCATGGTTTCATTTACTTTTTTTGGTTCAGCTATTGCTTAGCTTTGGAGCAGGCGTCTTCCTGTGTTATGTGCATCGAAAACGAATCCTGTTTGTTCTTCGGAGCGAATGGAAGCAGTTTGGCGCTTGGGCCTTGGCGGCAGCTGCGATATTTGTCGGCTATGTGCTGTGCTTTGGAACACAGCCGGAATATGTCGAGGGACTTGGAATCTACCCGTTTCTTATCCTGCCCTTGTTCAGCATCCACCGAATTGCATTTACATATGCCGGGGACCTGCCTGTCATGCTGTTTCGAGGGAAAACGGCGCTGGCCCTTTTATTCGGGACGGTGGGTTGGTTTAGCGTGATTTCCCTGCTGCTGCGGCTTCAGCCAAGCGAATATTTTATCATCGCTCACGGCCTGCTCGTATGCATACAAGTATATGCTCTATTGTTGTATCTTCACGCCAAGAAACGGTCAGACGAGGCCAGCGAAAATTCGATGGGGAGTATGGACAGCTATTATGCAAGGTCTCTGCATCAAATCGAGCGGGAGGAATCGATCAAAAGAGATTTTTCGCATTATCTGCATGACGACATCCTTCAGGACTTGCTGTCTGTTCGGAATATGATGAACAAATCGGATCGGCCGGATGTCCGCAGCTTGATCATGGAAGCGCTGGACCGTCTGAACCTGTCGATCCGGCAACAGATGCAGGAATACCATCCCACCCTGCTTAATACTTTGACTTTTAAGGAAAATCTGAGCAATCTTTTGAGCATGGTTCAGCAGACGTATCCAACGAGAAGATTTAACATTTCATTTGATTGCGACGATACTTTTTTCTTGGTTGAGCCTTACAACTATATCGTGTATCGAGTGCTTAAAGAGCTTACCACCAATGCCTTAAAACACTCGAAAGGAACCGCTCTCTACATCAAGCTCTCTCTGAACACGGGCCATGTGGAGTTAATGGTACAAGATAACGGCATAGGCTTAAAGCCATCTGATCCTAACAGGACGGGAATGCCGAAAGGTATGCAGTCGATTCGAGAACAGCTCGCTCTGATCGACGGTTCAATCATCCTGGACTCGGCCCCTGGTGGAGGTCTGTCAGTGAAGGTATACTTTCCAATGAAAGGAGAAGGATCTTATGCGCATTATTTTGATCGATGATCATGCCCTGTTTGCCAAAAGTCTGGAAATCGCTTTGGAAGGCACTCCGGAAATCGAGAGATTTCAATCCGTATCGAACGTGTCCGAAGCGGTTTCCGTCATCAAGAGGGAGCGGCCCGACATTATATTGATGGACATCCACTTAAGTTCCTCCGGCAGTGAGGACGGGATTCTGCTTGCCAAGCAAATTCTGCATGAAGTTCCGGAGGCCAACATCGTGATGCTGACCGGCTATGATCTGCCGGTGTACCGGTATGAGGCGCAAAAAATAGGGGCCAAAGGTTTTCTGAATAAACATATGGACCCCGAAGAGGTTGTTCAAGCGCTGCTGGATATCCAGAACGGGCTGCTTCATTTCCCCACTTCCATCGAATTTATCGAGACGCTGACAGACAGTGAGAAGCAGATTCTTCAGCTGTTAAGCGATGGATTTAAACGCAAGGAAATAGCTAGCATGCTCTATATCAGTGAACGAACAGTCTCAAACCATCTGCAGCATACATTTGAAAAGCTGAAAGTCTCCTCCTCGCTGGAAGCCGTTTCAAAAGGAATTCAACTGGGTTACATTCAGCCTATTTTTAAGACAAACTAAAGCGAGCACAAGTATGCTCCCCATTGTCCTGCCCGTTAGTTTAAAAAAGGCAACCGATTGATATGACCGGCTACCTTTTTATCTTTATTGAAATAACGTATCCCGTTAGTTTAACCAAACGACGAACCTTAATCATCGCTTGTTTCTATACAAGAGTTCCAAACAAGTAAACTGCAAACACTATAATACTAAGAATCAACATAACTCCTCCCACCCTATAACACAAAGAAGTTCCAAAATTATTTGGATATTTTTTCGAAATTATCACTGCTGGTAACCAAAATACAATAGCAGCCATAAATGGAATGTGATACCCCTCGGTTTCATTCGTATATATATCCCAATTGAATAACTTAAAAAGATAATGGCTCAACATGAAGTCGTTTTGAAATTTAAAATTAAATAAAAACCCTAAAGTTAGAACAACTATTGCGAATGACCCAGTACCAAACGGTCTTTTTATTGTCACTTCATTTCGCTCCCCTACCTCTTTCAATTTATATGGATTTGTATATACAGGAAGCTATAATAGCTCGTATGCTCAAGAGCATCCGTCTCTTGAAAGAACCGAGTTAAAGTACAATCCTCCGCAATCGGACTTAAATGAGATTCCTTAGGCAACCGAAGCTTGAATCAGCCGACCTCAGAGCATGCGGGACACTGGTGAACGTCGAGACTGGCGAGAGTATCACACCGGAGGTGTGTTACCCCGATGATCCCATCGAGAATTCCCCTGTCGTGACCCTAACCCTAGCACATGGGCCTTCCTGTTTCTTAATCCTCGGTCAATAGATTCCGTCAATTTCGGGCTAGGATACGGCATCAGTAACACACATAATTCAACTGCCGTGTTTATCCATTACAATAATTCGATATACCCTTCTGTTCCATGCAAGCGAATTCGTTGCCCATCTTTTATCAGTTTGGTCGCATTCTCCACTCCCACAACGGCTGGCAAGCCATACTCACGTGCGATAACGGCTCCATGAGTCATCAGTCCACCCACCTCCGTAACCAAGCCTTTTATGGATAAAAACAATGGAGTCCAGCTGGGATCGGTAAAGGTGGTCACAAGTATATCGCCATCTTCCAGATCAGCCTCTTCCATATTCAGGATCACACGTGCCCGTCCCTCTACAACGCCCGAAGAAACAGCTAGGCCTACAATAGCTTCGGCGGGGATATTTTCCCGTTTGTACTGACCCGTAATAATTTCACCATCAGACGTGATAACACGTGGCGGAGTTAGTTTTTCATATAATCTATACTCATTTTTTCGTTTGTCGATGACCTGGTAATCCAGTTTATTTGTGCGCACGGCTTCCTGCAATTCTTCAAAAGCGAGATAGTAAATATCTTCTTTTTCATGAAGAACGTTGGCTTGTACGAGTCGTTCCGCTTCCTTTAGTAAAGCCTGCTTATAAATGAAGTAACGACTAACAATGTCGTATTTCGGATATTCACGATAACCGATGAAATTCCGGATCAGGTCGATCATTTGTTTTGTCTCTTCGGCTTTTTGTTCACCACCCGGTAATTGTTTCAATAGGGCTAATAAGTCCTGTTCTTTTATCAAAGCTTCCTGTCGCCCTTGCTCAAATTTTCGTTTGCTGGCGCCAGGCTCAAGGTTTTTGATGTTACTGAGGATCATGGGTACCAGTACACTTGGCTTTTCACTCCAGCGTGTTCTTGTAATATCGATCTCCCCGGCACATCGCATTCCATATTTGTCGAGAAAAGCAGCAATAGCATCACACACTTGCTGGCCGCCTTCGAATTGAACCAGTTCATCCAAAAAGTTATCATCTTTTACCTGTTGGAGGTACTCAATTATTTCTGGATAGGGACGAATCACATCTGCAACATTCAGTAGCTCCATACCCATTTCTGAAGTGACGTTATTAGGTACAGATAAGGAAAGTGTGTCTGCTGCGTTTTTTTCACCTAACCAGTCATTCATTTTTTCATTGATCCATGCTGAAGCATGGAAGGCGGCCATAATCACACTCAAATTTTTCGTATCTGACGCACGCTGCTTCCGTTGCTGCATATCTTCCAGGATACAACCAAATATATCCAATCCTGATTTCGTTTGGATGTTATGTTTTAACGCTGATAACGATGTCTCACTACTCTTAATCAAAGCAGCAACAATTGCCGGATCGCTTCCTGCCTCTTCCAGAATATCCACAGGAGACATACCCTTATGGCTTTTTACGGGCCCCGGTTCGCTTTTGTCAGTTGGGTCCAATTTTATAAAATCTCCCCGCTCTATGATGGTAATAAGCGCGTCTTTTATGAGCGGATCGGAGTGCCCTAAAACATCCAACAAATTTTGCCTGCCAGCCGATGTAGACAGGCCCTTCGTGATATCCACAAACAGCCTTCCACCACCAGTTTTAAACATGGGCGGGGCACCTGTTAGCATCCAAACCGATATCCCTAGTGGTTTAATAGGATCTGTCATCATTTGCTGATGACCGACAGATACATACACGTGATTTTCCTGGTCATTTGCTTCAGGAATGGGATATAAAGTGGTGATCGGCCGGCTCTGGACAATATAAAATGTATCATCATCCAAACACCATTCGATGTCTTGGGGGCAGCCGAAATATTCTTCGATCTGTCTTCCCATGCGTGCCAGTTGTAAAATTTGTTGATCAGTAAGTGTTTGCGTCTTTTGCTGATCAAGATTGAGTTGCTTGGTCTCTGTTCCGCCTTCCTTTCGTCCATAAATCGCCATTTTTTTGGTTTCTATTCTCTTGCTGACGATTTCCCCATCCTTAACTTGATAACAATCGGCAGATACCAAGCCGGAGACCAGCGCTTCTCCAAGTCCGAAACTGGCATCGATAGAAAGCAGCTTTCGATTGCAAGAGATGGGATCAGCGGTAAATAAAATCCCTGAAGCCCGTGGGAACACCATTCTTTGAACGATAACGGATAAATAAACTTGGCTGTGATCAAATCCATTCTGCATTCGGTAAGTTACTGCGCGTTCCGTAAATAGAGAAGCCCAACATTTGCGGATATGCTCCAAGATGGATTCTTTGCCGATAATATTTAAATAGGTGTCTTGTTGACCAGCAAAAGAAGCATGCGGCAAATCCTCAGCAGTCGCACTTGAACGCACGGCATAAGCATATTCATCGCCAAACTGGGAGAGATAGTGAGCAACTGCTTTCACAACATCGGAAGGAACGGCTGCTTCCAAAATGGCCTGTCGAATCTTCTTGCTGATTTCATTAGTTTGTTCTCGATCTTCTACTTTAAGCACAGATAACCGGTCCAACAAAGCATGAACCATTTCATTTTGTTCGATGGCTTTTTGGTATCCCACCGTTGTAACACAAAACCCTTCTGGCACGTGTATTCCTTCCATTTTGGATAATGCCCCTAAGTGCAGCCCTTTTCCGCCAACAAGCAAAAGCTGAGTGTTATCCATTTCTTGAAAATCGAGAACCAGTGAATTCATTCAACATCTCCCCTAACAATTAAATTGAGAAAAAAACGAACAAACATGATCATGCCTAGTCACCGCCGACGTCAGTCGCCGCGTACTTCTTCTCAAAACCGCTTGAGATGTACGCAGCCTGATCGCACATTCCACCAACCTCCGGCTCCAGTCATCAATTCTTGCTTGCAGTTTGTTTTTGACCTATTTCAGCCGCTCCTGTTCCAGACGCCAATCTTTCGTTCCTATTTTCCCCTGAGCACGCTCCTTTTCCCGTTTTTTTTGGGGATAAAAAGAGCATTGACAAATCAAAGTCCAAGATGTACAATGAAGATAAGGATAATAATGTGTACAGTTTTTTTGATTTGTCAATGACGTTATCGATTATATCATAGCGTTTTTTTTCATTCAATTGTTTTTTAGCAAGAGATGACCCTAAATTTATCGGGGTCATCTCTTTTTATGTTCAGTTGAACCATCATGTTAGATTAGCCAGTCATTCTTGATGATCTATCGTCCCGCTTCTGATACGGCAGCGACAGTATCGAGGGGAGAACGCGTTTTGCTGTAGAAATCATTCGTGCTATTCGGAATGCAGTTGGTCCCGATTTTCCGATTGTTCTACGTATATCTCAATGGAAAAACTCAAACTATTCGGCCAAGCTGGCGGAAACTCCGGAGCAATTGTCGTCATTCCTTGAGCCGCTGACAACTGCGGGTGTCGATATTTACCATTGTTCGACCCGGCGATTCTGGGAACCGGAATTTGAAGGCTCTGACTTAAACTTGGCAGGATGGGTCAAATCGTTGACTGGACGACCGACCATTACAGTCGGATCAGTAGGGTTGAACGAAGAATTCCTGCGTTCCTAAGCTTCTGGCCAAGTAACCCAGGTTACCTGTCTTGATGGTTTGATCAAAAGACTTGAGCTAGATGAATTTGATCTGGTGGCCGTTGGGCGCGCTCGTTGTTAGTAGACCCAGAATGGGCGATAAAAATCCGGAAAGGACGGTTCGGCGAACTGAAACCTTTTACAGTTGAAGCACTGGGAACCCTATACTGATATTTGTTTGAAAATCGGTTAATTGAGCATTTTACGTTTCTTCCCAAACCGAAATGGAGCAAGTAGGGAACAAATCGGTTAGCTAATTAAAATTTGAGTTCAACGACGACATACTATAATCGGTTCAATTTGTCATCCACAGAACTAAAAAAGCCGCCAATATAGCGACTTCTTATGCGTGTATGTAATTCTAGCATAATTTATTGAACTAACCTGCCCGTTAGTTCAATAAAAGGACGCTCCCACGCCTTCGCTTGGGCTACTTCCTCCTCCCTACATTCCATCTCCAATATCTAACTAAAGAACGTATGCGGGTAGCATGTAATGCTTAAAAGGAACCCTATCTTAATCAAAGCACTAAGAAAACACTTTATTTTCATCTGACAATCGCGCAAAAGGTGAAAAAAAGCCCATCTAATGAGCAGACATACGCAAAACGTACTATCTATGTTCATCAGATAGGCTTTTATATAACTACTACCGTTTAATTACGATCAGCTTTGTCTCCAGCATTTCTTCCATGGCGTACTTTACGCCTTCGCGTCCGGTGCCGCTTTGCTTCACACCGCCATACGGCATATGGTCGACACGGAAGCTTGGAATGTCATTGATCACCACGCCGCCAACCTCAAGCTTGTCCGCTGCATCCAGCGCAGTCGTGATATTACGTGTGTAAATTCCCGCCTGTAGGCCATAGATCGAATCATTCACATGGTTTACAGCTTCATCTATAGAGCCAACAGAATGAATCAGCACAAGTGGGGCAAACACTTCACGACAGGACACCTTGGAACTCGGGTCCACATTGAGCAAAACCGTCGGCTCCAAAATACCTTCCTTGGCTTGGCCACCCAGAGCGATCCTCGCACCTGCTTGAACCGCTTCTTCCAGCCACTCACGGACACGTTCGACATCCTTGGCTGAAATAAGCGCGGATACATCCGTGTCCGGCTCTAGCGGATCTCCAATTTTTAAACGTTGAGTTGCTTCTATAAATCGGGATACAAAGGTATCATATAATTCATCAGCAACGTAAATACGCTGAACTGAGATACATACCTGCCCCTGATTGGCAAAGGCTCCACTCACACAACGGTCGATGACCGCGTCCACATCCGTATCACGGTCGATAATAACGGCCGCGTTGGAACCCAGCTCCAGCGTGACCCGCTTCAAGCCAGCCTTGGAGCGAATTTCTGTACCGACCGCCGGGCTACCGGTAAAAGTGATATAGCTGACGCGCGGATCAGTGACAAGTACGTCGCCAATGGTTTTACCATCGCCGCTGATCACGTTAAGAGCGCCCGCAGGCAATCCAGCCTGCTCCAGCAGCTCTGCGATCAGGTAAGCCGACAACGGTGTCTGCTCCGCAGGCTTTAATACGATCGTATTGCCTGCTGCCAGCGCGGGACCCACCTTATGAGCGACCAGATTCATCGGGAAGTTAAATGGTGTAATAGCTCCGACTACCCCTACTGGTTCTTTGAGCGTGTAGGCCATACGACCCTCGCCGCCCGGTGCGGCATCCAGCGGAATGGTTTCCCCGTGAATCCGTTTGGCTTCTTCAGCTGCGAACTTGTAGGTTTGCACCGTCCGATCAACCTCCGCCAGCGCAGCCTTCCATGGTTTGGACGCTTCACGTGCAATGATGCGCGCTGCATCCTCACGCCGCTCTTCCAGCAGGTTAGCCAGCTTCTCCAAAATGGCTGACCGCTGGTGCGCTGGCATGGCCCGCATCTCCGAGCGTGCATCAGAGGCCGCTTGAATAGCAGCCTTGGCATCCTCTGACGTGGCCTCTGCCACCTCAGCAATGATTTCCCCGGAATACGGTGATTTCAACGTCGTGTACGATGAAGCAGCTTTCCATTCTCCACCAATAAATAAATGTTGCTGCATGCTTTTCCCTCCTTCTCTTGATATCAACGTTCCTTTTACCATCTATTTTACCGTCAACACCGGACAAGGTGCATGCTGAATCACATGATGGCTCACGCTGCCCAGTATCATTTCGGAAACAAGTCCTTTTCCCCGTGTTCCCATAATGATCAGATCCACCTTTTCCTGATCTGCAATTTCACAAATGATACTCGCTGGATTACCATGACCCGCTAGCATACGGCAAGGGATGTCCGCGTCCTTTAAATAGTCAGATGCAGGTTCTAAGATATGACGCCCCTCCTCTTCGATCCGTTCATCCACATCCACCCCAATCGGGGGCTCATTCATGGATAGAGCTGGGTTTACATGCAATACAGTCAGATGCGGATTCCCCTGAAGCTGTTTAGACAACGTTTTGGCTGTCTCCAGCGCCTTCATAGCGTGTTCCGAACCATCAATCGCGACCAGAATATGTTTGTACTCGCTCATACTCTTTTCCTCCTCAGAAGTTCAATCTTAGTGTGCATCCACTTGAATATCCTGCATATGTCGACGACGTACGATCAGCACAGCTACACCAATCAGTACCATCAATGCTCCAAAATAAAACGGGGTTTCTGCTGAGTACCACTCTGACAGCTTCCCTGCAAGCCACGGCGAAATTGCCCCGCCCAAAAAACGCATGAAGCTGTAGGCCGCAGATGCTGTCGAGCGCTCCACTGGAGCAGCCTGCATAACAGCAGTTGTAATCAATGTATTGTTAATCCCCAGAAAAATACCAGCTACAATGACGGCGACAATGACAGTCGTTGGCGAGCCAGCTACCGTCCCAATCGCCATAACACCTAAATCAATGGCAAATAGCGTCAGCATGATACTAATGGAAGATACCACGCTCAAGCGTGCTTGAATCTTCGGTGCTACAAACACCGAGGTAAAGGCCAGCATAATTCCCCAGCCAAAAAATACATAACCTAAACCATGCTCGTCCAGATGCATTACATATGGAGAATACGCCATCAACGTAAAAAATCCAAAGTTATATAACAACGCTACAATGCCGAGCGTGAGTAAAGCTGGATAACTAAGCGCTTTGAACGGATCGGCAATGGAACCGCGTTTTTTGGGCTTTGGAATCGAAGGCAGCATAAACGTAATGAACAAAAATCCCACTACCATCAGTCCGGCTACACCGAAAAACGGACCACGCCAGGAAATGGAGCCTAACTCACCGCCCAGTAGCGGACCCACTGAAATCCCGAGGCCCAAGGCCGCTTCATACAAAATAATTGCTTTAGCTGTTCCAGAAGTAGACAGACCTACAATCGCAGATAACGCTGTTGCGATAAACAAAGCGTTCCCCAAACCCCAGCCTGCTCGGTAGCCTACAATTCCGCCAACTGTATTGGCCGTGCCGCCCAATCCGGCAAACACAATAATAAATAAAATCCCGGTTAATAGCGTCCATTTGACACCCAATCGACTTGATACGACGCCCGTAATCAGCATCGCAACGCCTGTCACCAGATTATAGCTGGTAAACAGCAATGACACTTGGCTTTTCGTAGCATGAAGCTGATCGGCAATGGCCGGAAGAATCGGATCGACTAATCCCAGACCCATAAATGAAATAACACAAGCAAAGGCGACCGCCCATACGGCTTTAGGTTGAGACAGCAAGCCTGAGCGTTCTTTTAACTCTTCAGGTAATGCATGTTGTGAACTCATATTATGATGTTACCTCCACATCTGAATGTAAATGTTCTTGTTATGATGGGTCGTGATCAAGTTCCTCATCCAGAAGAACCTTGCGTTCACGCACCCTGACCCGCAACCCCTCCAGCTCAGTCTGGATCATACGGATACTGTTGATTTTCCCCTCCATTAATTCCAACTGTTCGTTCAGTGTACCTTCCATATCCTCCAACATGGCCCGTCGTTCGTTCGGTTGCAAATGCTCTGTTCGCTCGCGATATTCCTCCCGCTGACCTTTGAGCATTTCCGCTGCGGACATGTAACGCTGAAGCTCTTGCAAGGAGAATCCAAGTACTTCCTTGGCACTCACTATTTTTTTTAATAAATCTACATCCTCCTGCGTATACAGCCGCATATTTCCTTCACTACGCTGCGGGGAGGGCAATAAGCCAATTTCCTCATAATAACGAATGGTTCGCTTCGTCAGACCACTCTGTTTGGCGACCTCATCAATTTTATACGTAACCATGACACCCACCTTATGAAAAAGATTATATATAAATACTACGCCTATATAACGTTAACGTCAACGTTAACTTTAATATATAAAGAAACCGCCTCTGTTAGAGACGGTTTCTGGTTTGACCTACACGGTCATAGACCCGAAGCATCGGTGCTCAAGCCCATGAATATAGCTTTAGATGAAACAAGTACGAGTGATGATAACCAGTAAAATGAAGAGAACCAGAATAACACCAGTGGAGGTAAACATGTTACAACCGCCACAACCTCTATCTACTTCACCCATCTTAAGTTCCTCCTCCCTATTGATTACAGCAATTCGCCCGAATTTAAATTCTTAAGCTACGAATTAGATGATAAATGCTTTGGAAATAATAACGAGCAGAATGAAAAGTACCAGAATCGCTCCTGTAGATGTAAAAGCTCCATAACCAGCGCCTACTCCAGACATGGTGATTCCTCCCTTCATGGTTTACAAGAGCATCTTATGCTTATGCCATCATTCATGATAGGGACAAATGCCGCACCTGCCGCCCAAATCTAGGTTGGGATTGTATAGTCCTGTTATTCTTCGGAACCGAGCATGCCGTGATACAGGAGATTTCGTGCCTGCTTGGCAAGCACAGACGGACTTTCACGTCCAGGTAGCAATTTAGTTAACGTCAGCCGTTCAATCAAGCCGATCACGCATTCTGCTGTCAGTTCAGGGTCCAGTTCCTCACGGCAGGAGCCCCATCGTTGCGCCGCCAGCAGATGCTTTTTGATATGCTCGGCCATTTCCGCCTTAATGCGCACCGAGTCTGCCGCCTGGTAAAATCCGACACGAGTGATCGCCGGATTGTTAGACAACACGCGAAAAATAGCTTCCAGAAACAATTGTCCCCGTCTCAAAATTTCAGCCTCGCTTAGGTCTGGGCCAATCTTCATGCTTTGTACCGTTTCATTCACCAAAGTACGAAAGCTCTCCACAAGCTCCTCATACATTTGTTCCTTGCTTTCAAAATGAATATAAAAATCCGGCTGTGTCAATCCTGCACGTGCCGCGATCGAACTTACCTTAGTCTGATAAAACCCCGTCTGAGCGAACTCTTCAGCCCCCGCTTCCAGTAACAACCTTCGACTTTCCCGACTTCTGACTCCTGCTCTCATCACGGTCTTGCCCCCTTACGCCACAAATCTATCGTATTATAAAGTTCCTTTGCAGTAAGAACAACGGGCTTGAGGATGATATATACCTGTCCTTCAAAAGTCCTAATACAGAAGGACTGAAAGTTTTGGAAAATCAAGGGCATCTCCCTACAAGGTATAATTAACCAATCTGACGGTGAGCGAGCAGGAATTTATTACGCTCAGTGATGAGGACAATATTTGCGCATCATCTCAATCGTTGTCAGATCATCATCCAGCCCCCGTTGTTGCAAGCCGTCGATAATCTGCTGACGTTCCTGATCTTTGACATTTTGACCGAATTTAAACTTGGCAGTCCATTCCTCTGGTACAATTTTGATCAGAGCGACCCCTTTCAAGCGTGAAGCATACCGAGAGTCGCTGGCATCAATCGTGTCATACCCGCCTTCCGGTTGCAGCTTACTCATAAAAATGGAAAAGGCCGATGCTTTTTCTTCCAAATCCACTACATGCTCCGCATGACCACGCACGGTAATACTTTTAAAAAATGATGTCGCAGGACATGCCATATGTTCATCCGTAAAATAAGACGGAATGAGCGCATATTCTTTGGCGGCTGAAAAAGTAACCCGATTATCCTCTTTCATCCGCTCCATCTTTTCTCCAGCACGGCTGCCATGAATATAAAAAACGCCGTTTCCATAAGCGAAATTCAAGGGAACCACACGCGGAAAACCATCCTCGCTGTTCAAGCCTAAAAATCCGAAACTGACCTCGCTCAGAAACTGCTCTATTTCCTCTTGTTCTGCCACCGTAAATTCTTTTCTTCTCACAGGGAACTCTCCTTCCATCTATTGACCAATGATACATTTCAGATTATGTTGAAAATGGATTCATAAAAAGATCCAATATGAACGAAAATGAGTGGTCCAATCGAAGGAGAAGAGTATGGATATTACGATTGCTTATCAGCGTGCGCTTCAAAAATATCATTTAAAATATTTGGCATTGTATCATGCTCTTCGTGAGGGAATCCTCAATGGTTCCCTAGCCAGTGGTATGCGTCTGCCTTCCACTCGTGATCTGGCTGTGATGTATAGAATTTCGCGAGGGAGCGTTAAAGAGGCATACGATATGCTGTTGGCAGAAGGATATGTAGACTCGGCAGTAGGCAGAGGAACCTTTGTTATGCAACAGACAGCGACGCTGCCCGACAAATCTCTAATCAACCAGCAGAACCAAAATTCACCTGTTGCAAAACAAAAAGCCCCTGCTCTGTCAGCATGGGGACAACGAATCATGCAGATCGAAAGGGAACGAAACTTACAATCGACTCCTGCTTCTGCTACAGATAGAGACAGTGCGCAACAGCCTTTGATTTCTTTTCAGGCAGGAGAAGTTGTATTGGAGGGCAATTCACAGATCGCATGGAAAAGCGCAATGACTGCCGCTGGAAAAGATCTGCAAAAGCCCTCGGCTGACGCGACGACTGCACCAGTGAGCGGTGATGAATGGCTGCGTGAAGCGATTTGCCATCATGTTGGCAGAACACGCGGAATTACGGCCACGCCGGATCAAGTCGTATTATGCAGTGGTTCCATGGAAGTGATCACGTTATTAAGTCAGTTGCTTATTCATGAACAAGATCGAATTGTATTGGAGAATCCCTGTTATACCGGCATCTACCGTGCAGTTACTGCTTCAGGCGGACAGATACATGCTGCTGAAATGGATCAATATGGAATTGTCCCACAGGATTGGGATTCCAAGCTCCTATTTGTTACGCCGGGGCGTCAGTTTCCAACCGGTGCAGTGTTGCCATTAACACGCCGTCAACACATTTTGCAATGGGCAGCATCCAAGGGAGCGTGGATCATTGAGGACGATTATGACAGTGAATTCCGCTGGGCAGGACGACCCATTGAACCATTAAAAGCACTGGATCACACAGAATGTGTCATCTATGTCGGCTCCTTTTCCAAAAGCATGTTCAGCAGCCTTCGACTCGGCTTTGCAATCCTGCCCGTTGAATTAGCCCAAGCGCTGACAGCTGCCAAACGACTATACGATCCCCTGCCGCCTGCCCGATTAGAACAGCGAGCACTGGCACGTTTTATGATGCGTGGCGACTACGCTCGTCATGTGCGTCGGATGACTCGAATATACAGATCACGCTACGACGTGTTTCAGCGTGAAATACAGCAGTTAAGTGAACTGTTTCACTGGCATCAGAACGATTGCGGACTACATGCCTATGCCATCTGGAAGCATGAGTCTGACCAGTATCATCATTTGATGCAGACAGCACGATTTTACGGAGTCACATGGCGTGATGCCGCCGATTACCGACTGACACCGGGGCCTCCATCTGCCTGCTTTATCTTTGCCCATTTAACGGAGCAACAAATTATTGAAGGGTTTAACCGTCTGCGCCAGGCTTGGGACCATATTAAAAATCAGTGAGGAGTTCCCTTATTTAATCACTAGCCCCAACAGCCCTACAAATGATGAAGCCTGATGCGGTGAAATGATGCAGCCATTCAAATCTTCTATATCCACCTGTAACCCATCAAATTCGCAATCGCTCAGATCAATCCCTTTGAGCTTGGACCCGGATAGCACCGCTTGATCCAGATTGCAACGGTTAAAAAAGGTTTTTTGTAGTGTTAAATGATACAGATCGGCACTTATTAAAGAACAATCCTCAAAACCAACTTGCTTAAAATTAGCAAAACGGAACATCGAATAATCCCCTAAGCAATCCGAAAAACGAACGTTTTGGAGCCTGCTTCTGGAAAAGTCTGTTCCAAGCAGTTTACAGTTCCTGAACTCTACCCGATGGATAAAGGAACCGGAAAAATGAACATTAGACAGATCGCATTTATCAAAAATGACGTCTGTCCATTCACTTTCCGGCAATGACGATTCCATGATCGTTACATTTTTAAAAGTCATCTTCTCTAATGAAACCTTAACCGCTTCCACATTATCCAAAATCATATCCTCTACAGAACCCATACGATATTCGCCTTTGGATCGTAAGGAATACATTTCTTCATTTAATACGGGCAAGTCGACAGGAATCTTTGGCAACTCCATTTTAATTTTCATAATACCTCTACCTCCACGATTGAGAGCCCTCTAGGACATCTATATGAATCTATTTTCTATCAATTCTCATACATAGGGTAGCAAAAGTATTTCTCACACATATATTAACGTAGTGAGCACGCTCACGAACCTTTGTTAGGAGGTTGATAGCATGGCAGTACAACTATCTAATCAAGTGTTCTCCATCTCTGTCGGAGATTACGGCGATCTCTCTTCCTTACGGCTGGTAGGGGACACTTTTAATACCAACTATGTCATGAACAGCTCCAACGCACCTAAACAGAATACGTCGGATCATCAGTGGCTGGGTGAACTCATGTTCACCTATCGTCTCGGCAACGGAGCGTGGACTCGGGCATGGACAAGTAATTCTGCTGATGCGCGCCAGATCACCTCTTCTGGAAACAGTGTCCAGGTAGCCTATCAGAATTCATCAAACAATCAGGGAATACGTAATTTCATTTTACATGAAACTTATTCGTTGGTTAACGATTATTTGCATTGGCAAATGAAAGTAACAAACACCTCTAATCAAACGCTGGAGATCGGAGATTGGGGACTGCCGCTTCCGTTTAACGAGTACTGGTCCGGTGGCAATAATGAACAAATTTATGAAACCAGAGTACTCTCACACTCCTTTGTAGGCCATAACAGCTCCTTTATTACCGCTGGACGACCTAGCGGCATCGGACCGTATGTACTGCTAATCCCTGATGCCTCAACGGGTGCTGGTCTCGAATATCAGGACCATTGGAGAACTGAGGAGCATCCCGGCAGCACTTGGGCTATGGAGCAAGGTGGCTGGTCCGAAGGACTGAATGTGTTCTATATCCACTCCAATGTCATCAAGAGCACCAACCGTGGCTATCTCGGAAGCACCAGTCTGTCGCTGGCTCCTGGTGAAAGCAAAACGTATGCCTTTAAATTTTATAAGGTAGCGGACGAGCAGGCTGTAAAGGACAGGCTGTACAGTGAGGGACATGTGGACGTGACCGTGGTTCCGGGTATGATTTTCCCGACGAATCTCAAGGCCAAATTTGATCTGCATACCAGCAAATCCATTACCTCTGTCACAGCGCAATATCCCTCTGAAACGACCATCAGCTATCTGGAAACTGCCCCTACAAACCATAAAATATATGAACTTACACTGGGACGACTGGGACATAACAATATTACGGTAAACTATGGTAACGGCGAAAAAACCGTTCTCCAGTTCTATGCCATCGAGCCAGTCGAAGCTGCACTTCAGCGTCACTCTACCTTCATGGTCAACAGCACCCAATGGAACGTGCCGGGCGACCTGAGGGACAAGGTCTTTGATGACTGGATGATGCAATACAAGGCCAAACGCAACAGCTTTGCTGGCTACTGGGGCTGGGGTGATGATTGGGGACTAACTCACGGCCAGTTTCTGGCGGAGAAAAACGTTCAGAAGCCTGTAGCATCTGAAATCAAGGCAGTCGATGATTATTTGGAGGTGGCCATCTGGACGAATTTGATGGAAGGCCATCATACCGATTATCTGGTTCCTGATTTCCTGATGCCGCAGCCTAATACAACACCAACGTACCGGGGCTATGCCTATCCGCACATTTATAATACATTTTTTAACATGTATAAACTTGCCAATCTGTATCCCAACCTGATCAGCTATCGCAATAGCAAAAACACATATTTGCTACGTGCTTATCGTATTTTTAAAGCGTTGTATGAAGGCCCTGTTGCTTATAACTGGAACACGGGACTCATGGGTGAGCTAACTACACCTGATATTATTAAAGCGCTTCAGGAAGAAGGCTTGACCACCGAGGCTAACGACCTGATTGCCAAAATGGCTACCAAGTACAACAATTTCAAAAACACCACCTATCCTTATGGCTCTGAGTATAACTATGACAATACAGGTGAAGAAGCCGTATATACACTCGCCAAAATGAACAACAACACGACAATGATGAGCAAAATCAACGCCAAAACGCGTGCTGCACGCGGTCATATGCCTGTCTGGTACTATTACGCCGATCCGGTCACCATCACCGGAGAGAATTGGTGGAACTTCCAGTACACCACTTCACTGGCCGGCTATGCGATGGATGACTGGACACGTCGGCATTCGTCCAAGCCCGAAGTGGATCAGCGTCTGTCCTATGCCGCCAAGCTGGCGAACATCGGGGCGATTAACTCGGGACAGATCAGCTCTGATCCTGCCAATATCGGGGCGGTGTCGTGGACATATCAGGCGGGCAAGGGCAATTATGGCGCACTCGGTCTGGACGGCGGCCCCCTCTTTAACGGATGGCGCGGGATGTCCGGGGAAGCCGATCTGGGGCTGTTTGGAGCCATTAAAATCCTAAGCTCGGATGTTGCTGTAGATCCAATATTCGGCTTGTTCGGCTATGGCTGTGACGTTACAGAAAGCAGTAACAGCTACGCGATCACTCCAAAAGACGGTGTATTCCAGCGACTGCATCTGATCACCCAAAAGCTGAGTTTGGAGCTGAATCGGGACCAATATAGCTCGGCCATCGTGACTAAGTCCAAGAACAGCATCCGCCTGACGCTGAAAAACACGACTCCAGGCACGACTCACACCACCATTATGAGCTTGACCGGACTTGCGGCAGGTACGTATGACGTGCTCGTAGACGGCACAAAAAACGGATCAGTCACGGCTGCTAACAGCTCTACGACCACGGTCAGACTGAATATCGGTACGGCAGCCAACTATGATATCCGTATCCAGTCGAGTACAGACAACCCGTCTCCCGCCGGAGACATTGTAGCCCGTTATGAATTTGACGAAACGGCCGGATCTACCGCTGCCGATTCGTCAGGTTATGGACAGCAGGCCAGTGTAAATGGAGGTGCGTGGGGAGCCGGACGGAAAGGCAATGCCCTGCACTTTAACGGTACAGACGCCTATGCTAGCCTGCCCGGTGGTATCGTTAGCAGCCTAAATGACTTTACGATTGCCGCGTGGGTACGGGTGAACACGCATAACGGCTGGGCACGCCTGTTTGATTTTGGAGCAGGCACGAATCGGTATATGTTTTTGACACCCAAAGCCGAGGGAACCGGTATGCGCTTTGCTATCACTGTCTCGGGGAACGGAGAGGAACAACAGTTGAATGCGCCAGAGCTGGCAACAGGGGTTTGGAAGCATGTCGCCGTGACTTTGTCAGGCAATACTGGAATGATGTATCTGGACGGTGTAGAGGCGACGCGTAACACGAACATGACGCTCAAGCCTTCCAGCCTTGGACTGACAGACCGGAACTACATTGGGAAATCCCAGTTTGATGATCCCTACCTGAACGGTGCAGTGGATGAACTGATTATTTACAACAGAGCCCTAACCGCTCAGGAAATCCGGGGCTTGGCCTCAGCAAGCAGCATCATTACAGCCCATGATGTGGGAGCCCATTCATATGCTGAAGGAGCAGATTAGAATGTATTCATTCATGCCGTTAACGTTTTAGATTATGAATGATTTGTACCGTGAATGATTTGCGTCGTGAATCATTATCGTCGTAAATGATTGGTATCGTGAATGATTCTTCCTATATTAGCTCCACCCCCGGATTACTTAAGTTAAGTCTATAATCAGGGGAGAAATCCGGGGAGATGATGCTTCCGAAGCAAGCAGTCCTTCGGAAAGCTTTTAAAGCGACCGCTTTATTGGGACGATCAGCGGCAGCTTTTCCATCTGGAGGGCGTTTAGCTTCGTCTAATGCGTGTCGTTCTTGGTCTTAAGCGAACCAGTTCCTCACTGGTAAGTTGCCTAGTATAGGAGCGAGGGGAAGAACCTGTATCTACCCTGAGCACACTGCCTGCCCCGTTGGGGCGGGCTATCCGTGTGTTGAATACCTGCATCGCCCACTGCACCGGAAAGGCTATGGATAAGCGACCATCTGCCGTGCCTGCATAGTTGACCGCAGCTGCATAATTATCTGACTGTCTGAGCCATACAGAGCCAGAATCCCCAGGTAGTGATACGGGAGTCGTACCTCTAATAACCGTCTGATCCTCGAAGGTCAGTAAGCCCAACTCTCTGCCATAATTGATTTGCAGGTCCGTATAGACGGACTCTACCGTGCCATTGACCCGTCCGGTCGTACGCCCAACCTTCTTCAATCTTTCTCCTATGCGATATGCGGTAACATGACCTGGAATCGCTCCTACCGTAGCATAACGCGGATTGAGCAGGTTGTTACGGGTCGGAAGCGAAAGCGCCGCATCAATCAGGTTTGTACCGGTGGGATTCAAGCGTACGTAACGATACAGCCTTCCTATACGATCCTGAGTAACCGTCCCCCCATCGGCTCCGCCTGGCTGTATTGTAGCCTCCCGATTGTCTGTATTGGAGGGATTGAGGACATGGTTATTGCTAAAAAGATAACGCGTCGCCGGCGCTCCAGTTGGGGCGACGATGAGTCCGGTTGAACCGGAGCCTTCAATCGTCCCGACACTGTAGCCGGCGATGACCGGGCGTATGCGCACTTTGTAGTCCGTGGCATTGGCTCTGATCTTTCCAGTTTTTACAATTCGGACTGGAACGTTCGTTTTCTTTCCTAAGGCGGTGGCCGACAGGAGTCCAGTAGAGGCCGACGCTAGACGGTCCGTATACACAATGACAGCGGCTCCCTTTTTGGGATGGGCCGGGTCCCTGTATCCTACGCCAATGCCGTGGACACCGGACATTTTTAAGACTCGCTTGGCCATCCGCTTTTTCACTTGAAGCGCGGCCGAGAAGGTAGCCAACATAATCATCTCCTTTTACATTCAGATGAAATATTGTATGGCTAGAGACGCTTCGCGTTCCATTTGATCTTACGATCGCTGTATTGAAAAGCATATAAAAACATTCCAAAAAATGGTATACTCATTTCCGAAATTGACATCTTATCATTGGATTCTAATGTTCGAGGAGGTACTTTATGTTTTCAATCATGTTGACATACAGCATACAAGCAATTGTAATTTTACTAATTATCTTTGAATTGTTGAGAAAAAACAGAAAAAAAATAGGTTGGGGATCACTTTCACTGCTTTTATCTCTTCTTGGCATGGTTTTTTCTTTCGAGTTTGGCAATTACATATTGGGAGACCAGCTGCTTTCCTTTTTAGGATTGCCCGCCTGGTCTAACAGTGTTGATAATACTAGGTTTCACTACACCGTTTTTCTATCCAGTATTTTTTTTATTCCCAGTTTAATCATTGGATATAAAAATCCTAAAGAGTTTGGAGCTACGATCGGAAAACGGATTTCCAGTATATATCTATTTTTGATCATCATTTCGCTTTTATTTTTTATTATCAGCTAATTTCTCGAAGTGAAAGTTGTCTTAATGGAGGATTGTTGTTTTATACATTAAATCCAAACAAATCCGGGGTGAGTAATTAGATCAAGGAGTTGGTATTATCTATAATTCATTTACCTCCATATTTTTTGCTGCGTTAACTGCAATCACCCTCATAACGCTGTCAAAATTAGAAGCTAGGGTGAGTAAGAAAACAATGTTGAAAGTGAGAATTTCCATAATAACAACAGTTCTGCTGATCGGAGTCGTTTGTATATCATTGACCCTCAGTGGTGGATCATTGTAGCCTTTGCAATTTTGTTTATAACCCTTCCTATCTTTTTATTGAAACGTTGGCGCGAAAAAAGCTGAATCAGAGAAAAAGCCTTCCCTGTTGATAGGAAGGCTTTCCACCTTATCCCTTAACCGCTCCCTCTGCGATGCCCTCCATAATGAATTTCTGAAAGAAGGCATAGATCAGGATAACCGGGATGGAGGTCAGCACGAGTGCGGCCAGAATAAGCGACCAATCCTTGTTGTACTCTCCAAACAGCATATTGGTCGAGAGAATCAGGGTGTAATGGTTCACATCCGTCAGCATCAACAATGGAAGCAAAAAGTCGTTCCAAATCCACAGAAAATCCAAAATCGCGATGGTAACTGTGATCGGCAGCAGCAAAGGAAATATAATGCGAAAGAACGTTTGAAACTCATTACAGCCATCCATTTGTGCGGATTCTTCCAGCTCACGCGGGATGGATTTGACGAATCCATGATACAAAAAGATCGCCATATTCACACCCAAGCCGATATAGATCAGGGCCAAGCCGTACGTACTGCCTTGAACGGACAAATCTTTCGCCATTCGTGTAAGCGGTATCATGATAGAGTGGAACGGCACCAGCATCGATGCGACAAACAGGAAGAAAATCGAACTGCTCAGTTTTCCCTGTGTACGAGACAGCTTGTAGCCTGCCAGTGCCGAACAGATCACAATGCCACCAATGCCGATAAAAGAAATAATCGTGGAATTAAGGGCGCTGTTCAGCAAATGAGTCTGATGAAAAGCCTGACTGTAATTTTCAAAGTGAAGCTTCGTCGGCAGCGCCGTAAAGGATGCAAACATCTCGCCCTGTGTTTTGAACGAATTAATTACCGCCATGTAGATTGGGAAGAAGGACACGACAGCGCCCACGCACAGAATCAGCGTAATCAGCAAGGAATTGGCTTTCTTCAGCCTCATGCCTCCACCTCCCTCTTCTTCATGACACGCAGCTGAATCAGGGTGAAGATTAGAACGATCGCGAACAAAATAACGGATTTGGCACTCGCATAACCATAACGGAAGTTGTTGGAGAAGGCCTCCTCATAAATGTTCATCGTAATCACCTGTGTACTGCGCCCCGGCCCCCCGCCAGTCAATCCGTATACGACCTCATACACCTTGAAGGCACCATTCAGCGTCAGGAAGAAACAGATCGTAATCGCATGAGTAATCATCGGCATCGTTACGCTTCGCAATGTCTGAAATGCGTTCGCCCCGTCAATAATAGCAGCCTCCTTCAAGCTTTGTGGTACACCTTGAAGCGCAGCCAGATAGATGATCATCATATAACCGACACCATTCCAGAGCGATACAATAATGATAGAGAAGAAAGATACTTTCGGGTCGCCCAGCCACGATTGGCCCAGAAAAGCGATAGCCGTCTTTTCGGCGATCTGTGGCAGCACGGAAGAAAAAACGAATGTCCACATAAATGCGCTAATAATGGTACTGATCATATTGGGCATGAAAAATATTGTCCGGAAAAATCCTTTGGTACGCGTACGCGACTCAATCAACACTGCCAGTGCCAGCGCCAGCACATTTTGCAGCACAATCATGACCAATACGTATTTAAGGGTGAACCAAAGGGAATTGAGAAAATCGGGGTCTTCCTTCAACGATTCCACAAAGTTCCCCAAGCCGATAAAGCTGTAATTGGGATTCAATCCGTTCCAGTCTGTAAAGCTGTAGTACATGCCGCTGATCGTTGGAATGAGCAGGAAGATAGCATAAAAGATCAGCGCCGGGGCCGTAAACGCCAGTAGCATGACGTATTTTTTATAGATTTTAAAAGGCATGGAGTCTCTCCCTCCTGGTGTAATTCTATAGGTTACCGTTACTTGTTCACTTTGTTATACGATTTCCATGCCTTATCCAGCGCCTTAATGACGTCATCCTGCGAGAGCTGACCAGCATAATAGGATTGTAGCGATTTGCCTGCCTCGTCCTTGACCGCTTGCGGGATAGATGGATCTTGGTACGACTTGCCTGCTTTCACGTATTCGGTAGCGTCATTAACCCAAGGATAGCTTTTAAACGTATGCACTTTGGAGATCGGGTTAAATTTCAATGCTTCATAGAACGCGCTAGAATCCTTGTCATCCAGCACATAGTTAACAAAATCGAGCGCAACCTCCTTGTTCTTGCTTGTGGAGGATACAGCCAGCGAAGTCGAAGTGGACAAATTGATCAATGTCGCATTGGGATCGTCATTAATCGGCAGCGGTGCTACCCCAAAATCCATCTTCGGATCCGATTTTAAAATCGTTTCTGCAAACCACGGTCCCTGAATCCACATCGCCGCTTTACCCGAGGCAAACGCAGCCGATCCATCATCCCCGCCGATTTCCAGCGCCTTGTCAGTACCGTTGCTATTCACCAGATCAATAATATCGAACATGCTCTTCATTTCGGAAAAGGAGCCTTGGTCCTGATTCATCCGTTCGATAAAATCTTTATTCTGTGTGTTCATCATCGCACCTGCTGTCAAAGGCACAAACAGCTGTGGAATCCAGGATTCCTTGTAGGACAACAGGAACGGTTTCACATTATTCGCTTTCAGCTTCTCGACCACAGCCTTCATTTCGGTCAACGTTCCCGGCGGCTGCAAATCCAAATCCTTAAATATCTTTTTATTGTACAAGTAGCCCCATGAGATCGTCTCCAAAGGAACCGCTACGACCTTTCCGTCTTTGGTTGTCACCGAAGGCTTCACACTATCCATCAATTTGTTAACAAAAGGCTGACCGGACAAATCCTCCAAATAGCCCGCTTTATAAAACGGAGGAATTTCATTCACCGCGTGTAATGCAAATACGTCCGGCGCATCGTTGGATGCGAGTCTTGTCTTCAAAATTTGTGCGGCGTTGTCAGCAGGTGGCATCTCCAGTTGCACCGTAACGTCGATATTTTTATCTTTCTTCTCTTTCGCTACGAAAGCATTAATGTATTTATCGTAGTGCTCCTTCAAACGGGGCTGAGCAATAAACATTTTGAGATTCACCGTTTTGCCGTCTCCACCGGAACCGCTGCTGTCACTGCCTGAAGAATTCGCTCCACACCCGGCCAATAACGTGCCAACCAGCATCGTGCTCAATACACCTTTCCACACTTTCATTCAAAATGACCTCCCCTATTTTGAAAATAACTGTTACCCATCGGCAAATCAGTTGTTATTCAAAGCAGCTATGCCGCCGGTCTTCAACCTCTATTCAGCTCTGGGCGAACTTCATAAAGGACAAATTCCTTTGTACTGCTCGTTTTGTATACGCTTTCATTATAAGGCGGGAGGTCACTTCTGCCATTGGACGCCCTTAGCTTGTTGGATTGGACTTTTTTAAACTTCCTTCCTCATTTCACCGGGTGCCATGCCAAAATGCTTTTTAAATACCCGATAGAAATAAGACACATCCTCATATCCTGCCATCTCCGCGACTGCTTTAATTGAAATCTGTTTATTGACCAGCCATTCCCGCGCGTTTTCCATTCTTCGCTCTACGATGTAGTCCGTTACATTTTGACCATACTCCTGCTTAAATACCTTACTCATATACTCTTTACTCACAAAAAAGTTTTTTGCCAACTGCTCCAGTGTAATCGGCCCAGCAAAGTGACTGTCGATATATCGCCGTACCTCTTCTAAATTCAGTTTGTTTTTGTATTTCCGCTGCCGAATGAGCTGATCCAGTTCCTGAACATAGCACGACGATACGAATTCCAGCGCATGTTCTACAGAGGATACGGCATCCTGCGACAGTGGGAATCCTGCCTTTGCCGTAGAAGTATCTAGCCCGTTATCCGCTGTGAGCTCTTTTAGCAGGGAAAGAAGCTCCTGCACCAGCCTGCCCAGCATAGGTGGACTTGGTGCTCCATAACTCTCCAGCTCCTGCATAACCTGCCTACAAGTTATGTTCACCCCGTCACGGTTCAACTCATTAAAATAAAGACGCAGCAGTTGCTTATACCGGGTCAGCTTGTGAAAAAACTCATAATCCAGCTCCGTCGCTTCTTGCTGCTGTTCAGCAGCCTTGACCTCCAGATCGTTTTTGCATTTGAGCAACACTGCATTCAGCTCTGCAGGATTGACTGGCTTTAACAAATAATCGACGGCCTTGTAACGGATGGCATGTTTGGCATACGCAAAGTCATCATATCCGCTCACGACAATGATTTTTACATCAGGACAATGGTTATTTAGCGCTTGCAGCAACTCCACTCCGTCCGCACCCGGCATGTGCATATCAGTAATCACAATATGGGGAGCTAACTCCCCGACCAGCCTGAACGCCTCGTCTCCGTCTTCAGCCTCACCCACTACCAACATTCCAAGTTTCTCCCATGTGCCAAATGTCTTTAGAATATCGCGGTTCCACGGCTCATCGTCCACAATTAATACTCTGATCATACTTTTCCCTCCTCTGCTGAGCTAAATGGAATGCGGACGGTGACACGTGTACCGACTCCCTGCTCACTATCTATCGTCACTCCGTAGCGCACTCCAAAATTCATCCGTATGCGTGAAGACACATTGCTCAATCCGATATGACTACCCTGCGCCCAGATCGGTTCCTCCGACGCGTTTTCCAGCTTTGCCCGTACTTTTTCCAGCTTGTCCGGGGCCATGCCGTTTCCATTATCACAAACCGTAATACACACATCTTCTTTCATAATCTCCACCCGAATCCCCATTCTCCATGCCCCCGCCTTTCGGTCAAGACCGTGCTGAAACGCGTTTTCCAACAATGGCTGAAGTGATAGCTTAGGCAGACGAATATCCATCGCCTGTTCTTCCGTCTCCACCTGAAACACCAATCTTTGTGGAAATCGCCGTTGCTGGATGCGCATATAGTGTCCCACATGGTCGAGCTCTGCGCGTAAAGAGGCCAAATCCTGAGGTTCCCGTACCACGTAACGGAACATCTCACTCAGCGACCGAATGACTTCATAGGTGTCCTCCGGCTTTTGCGAAAACACCATACTTCCGATCATTTGCAGCGTATTTTGTAGAAAATGTGGATGAATCTGCGCTTGGAGCGCTTTCAATTCAGCCGTCTTTTTTTGCAAATTTATACTGTATTCCGCCTGAATATGTTCGCGAATTCGGCCTGCCATCCCATGCAGACTTCTTTCCAGCAGCCCTATCTCATCCGGGCGTGTACTTGGCTGTCCAATCGGTCCTTTGATCATATCCAGCTCCTGTACGGAACGCGCCAAATGAACAATCGGACGTGCAGTCCGCCATGCGATGAAAACGGCAATGCAAATGGAAACCAGGATTGAAATCACGCCGACGATAATACCATACAGCATCGTTGAAAAAGCGCTGTGGTTAATGGAGGAAGTGGGTACGATTTTGACCAGCTTCAGCCCAACTACATCCAGATCATTATAGAACACATAATGTTCAGCAGTTTGAATCATCCCTGCGCCCGGCTTAACGTCACGAAGAGCTGACAGCACACTTGCAGGAGGAGGCGACTGCCGAGCCTGTGCTGGATACATAACCCTGCCATCTGCATCTGTAATAAGCACCTGATGCTGATCCCCTCGTCCCAGGAGGCCCAGCGTCTGATCGAATTGCGACCACAATACATCCAAAGAAATAGCCCCCGTCTGCTTCTGGTCTTCAAAACGCCGAATACTGCGCGTCAAAGTAAAGCGTTCCGGGTCAGCAGAGCTTGGACGAATCGAATAATCCTTATTCGCTTGCCACATCTCGGCATACTGTGGGGGAATACCGCTCACTGTCGTAATTTCATTTTGCATACTATTGAAGGTAAACAAGGTTTGCGATTGCTTCAAATAAAGCTGGATGCCGATCACATGACTTCCGGCCGAATAATACACATTCGCCATCGTATTCAGCATTTTTCGCTGGGCATTAAATTGGCTTGAAAGATTGTCAGGCTCGCGCTCATTCAAATAATCGCTCAGATCAGGGCTGATCTGAATGCTGTAAATCAGATGATTCAGACGATCTAGCTGGTCGCTGATATAGATCCCCGTCCATTTCATATTGGACATATTCGTCTCTACTACTTCAGCTTCCATGGAAGCTCTACTTTTTTCCGCAGCCAGCACCGTGACAGCAATGACCGGCAGCACAGATAGAACAATCATCGTCAAGATCAGCTTGAGCTGAATGCTGCGTCGATACGGGGCCGTCAGCGCCCGGAACCAGCGGACTGCTCGGGTTGTCATAGCGATGCACTCCTCTATTCAGCCATATGCGAAAACGCCCCGCAATTCGCAGGGGCGCTTCATGTACCGGATACTCCCGGGGAATACCTATATGATATTATTCGTGAGTCGGTTGTGGCTCACTATTCATCATTTACGCTTCTTCGATAATTATAACACCCCAAGGCTCTAATGTAAGCGTTTGTCCTTGGGTAACTACATGCTCCCCAATCAGTTCCTTGCCGTCTCCATGCGGATATACCACCGAGCCTGCTTGTTCGGAATAGTTAAAATAGTACCGGATTGTCCGTCCCAGCTCATTCGTGCCGGATTTAACAATGATCGGATAAGACGTTTCCTGATCCACTCCCCATACTCCCGCCTTTTTGGCTACAGAGCTGAATAGTTCGCGGATGACCGCCGGGCTGACGATACAGCCGATGTAGGTCGCTGTTCCTTGACCATAGCGGTTTTGCGTAATCGCGGCATATTTTCCCCAATGCGGGTGATCGTAATAGGCCAACACTTCGGCGGTCGTCGGGGTAATCAGCTCCATCCACGTATCTACCTGATTGTCCTCTGGTGCCACCTCAAAAGGATTATTCTTAAGCGTCACCTTCTTTGGCTCCACGAACAAGCTGTAATGAATGCCGCAGGCTTCGCTAATCACGCCCGGCTGCCGGGACGTTCTTACCTGCACATGCTCGTCGGTAAATCCGCTTCGGAATGTGTATACGACATGACCACCTTTTTCCACATATCGGTTCAGCTTCTCCAGTAGTGCGTCTGGGGCAGAATAGAGGACCGGGACGATCAAGAGATCATAGTCGTCAAACGATTCTGTACCTGGATGAACGATATCCGTCCCGATATTCAGTTTATACAACTCGTCATACAAACGACGTACGATGTCATTGTAATTCAACGGGCTGCTCATATTAAATTTAAACCAGTCAATCGACGTCAATGCTTCGTTGCTGACCAGAATCGCCGTTTTATTTTTCTTTTTCAGGTTGACCAGATGCGGAGACAATCTTGCAAAATCCTTCCCTATGGTCTGTGCTTCCTCATACACCGGATTCGGCTCAAAATCATGGCTCAGCAGACCCTTCCAGTAGGTTTCGAAGGAATTATGGATGGAATGCCAGTGCCAGTATGCCACCATATTGGCCCCGGAAGCCAGATGGCTGAACGCTTGTAGACGCAATTGCCCCGGATAGGGAACCCAGTGGGTAAAGGCCTGCGCTTCCGTTTCTAGCACTAGATAGTTGTTATTTTTCGTCGAACGCGCTACATCGCCACCGAAGGAAATTTCAATGCCAGTCAGGTCATCCTGTGATGGATGGTAAATATCCACCCCAGTCACATCAAAGGCTTGCGATGCCGCAAAGTGATCCACGTCTGGCTGAACACCAAAGGAATGACCTCTCCATTCAAAATCAAAGTTTTGCGTAACAAATTGGTCCTCCCGCTTATATTCCTTCACCAGCGCGACCTGCCATGCCAGAAAGTCCGTCACAAGCTTGCGCTGGAATTGGGAAAAGGCTGCGCCCAAACTTCCATTAATCGTTCCGACCACCGAAGGAAAGTCCTCCCAGCTATTGATGCGATTACTCCAGTAGTCCAGACCAAATTTGCGGTTTAGCTCCTCCAGCGATTCGAACCGCTCCCGCAAATACTTTACAAATTGCAATTGCACATTGGGCCCGCTTGTGTTGTAATGCTTCGTCTCGTTATCCGTCTGAAAGCCAATGACCGCCGGATGCTGACTCACCCGTCCAATCAGCTTGCGTATGATTCGCTCGGCATGGAACAGGTAGACCGGGTTCGTAATGTCCATAATCTGGCGAGCCCCATATTTGCCCGGGCCTTGAGGCGTTGTCGCCAATACATCGGGATGCTCCTTCACCAGCCATGTGGGCACGGCATAGGTGGGCGTCCCCACAATGACTTCGATGCCCGCCTTATGCATGGCGTCCAGCACCCGATCCACAGAGGTAAAATCAAACACGCCATTTTGCGGTTCATGCGTACTCCAAGTGGATTCGGCAATCCGCACCACGTTGATGCCCGCATCCTTCATCATTTGGATATCCTGGTCCAAACGGTCATATGGCATATATTCATCATAATAAGCAACACCGTACAGTAGCTTTTTCATCAAGTCGTCCTCCAATTAGGTTTATCAGGATTTTGCAAAATCCGATTCCAATCGCTCCGAAGTGCAAGATATAGACGAACCAAGCCGCCCTTTAGATTGGCCCGGTCAATGATCACGCCGAAGATCGGAGCGCTAAGTGCATCCCATATACGGGCTAGTACGAATAAAGTACCGATAATAGAAATGCCGACATAATCCGTATAAAATAGCAACGCAAGCGCTTTCTTTTATATAAAAGCTTATACTATAGCATTTGTAAACGCTCTTTTATTATAGTTAAATGTTAGATACAATGAGATTGTCTAAGCGGTGTAAAATTTGCCCTAATCGAAGGTGATCTGATGATATTAAATCCTGATGTTGATCCAGCTCTATTTCATGATTGCCAATGGCTGCCCATTATTGACTGGAATGTGAAATTTTTTGGCGCCCATATTCACCGGGTCAAAGCGGATTGGTGCATGCCAGAGGAGTCTCATATCGGTTTTGAAATTGTACTCATTTTAGAAGGTCGTCAGGAAACGATTATGGAAAATAACGTATATTCGGTTGGGGAAGGTGATATTTTAATTATTCCGCCGGGTTTCAAGCATGTGAGTCAATGTGTATCCCCAAACGGCATGTACTATTTTAGCTCTCATTTTAATGTCGATGATCCATTGTTCCGTCAGGAAATGATTAAGAGCAATCAGCTCTTTTTTCCAGCGGGTACTGAAACGAATACCAAGCTGCAAAAGGTCGTCCATAGCTGGATTGGCATGGTGCAAGAAAGCGGAGAATATACGACAGCAGACCGTTTTCGTATGCAAATTGCCTTATTTGAGCTATTCGGGATATTCTCGCAAATGATATCTACCGGTTTGGAGCCCAGAATTGCGCCTTCATCCGTTCAATATGCCAAGGCCATCATGGAAGCCATTCAATCAAGGTTTAAGCCTTATCGGGAAGATGAATCTGGCGAGCAAGCGTTCCGTCTTGAAGATGTGGCGGCTTCCCTCGGGATCAGTTCTGGCTATGCCCAGGAAGTGTTCCGCAAGGTATACGGCTATTCTCCACGTCACTATCTATCGGAGACCAAGCTGCATGAGGCTAAGGTGCTGATCCAACAGCCCAATCTGCCACTCAACAAGGTAGCTTCCCTGCTGGGATACTCCAGTCTGGCTCATTTCAGCAGACAGTTCAAGCGCTGGACAGGCACCAGCCCACTTAAATACCGCCAGACGTTAAAACCCATTACTGATGAACAAAGAATTAAGATATAAGAACGGATAGCAAAAGCTCCACTGTGTTATTCAATCAAAAAAAGAGCGTGACACCGAATATCGCGGTTGTCGCGCTCTTTTGTCTCTATTTTCTATAAGCTGTACCGTTGCCTTAATGATCTAAAATCTTGACCAAGCACTCATTATTCAGATCACAGCCTAATATCCCCTATATGCTGGTGCACCACATACATCATCCCCATCAGGAATACGGCCAAAGCTAAGTAACTGATGCCAAATTTCCAGCGCGATGATGCGGGCACTTCGTAATATTTATCATTTTCAAACGGAATGTAATCAATCCCACACAGCAATCTGAGCTGGTACGCATCCGGCGTCGGTATATGTTCCACACCGTTCAGCCATACATGCTGGACAAGACACTGCTGTGGCAGCAGAAGTGTCTGTTCCACATCCAAACTTTCCATATACACCGTCACATATTGCTGCCCCTCCAGATCCGAGTAGGTATTAAAGGATAATCTACGCGTATGCTCCGGTCCGGGCAGCGGATATCCTTGCTCATACAGATGCTGTACGTTAACCAGCGGCTTTTGCAATAGGGATTGGACCTTGACGTCTTCTTTATTGCGTTTGACATATTTTCTGTATAAATCATAGGCGAAGAGCGCCCAAATAAAGAAAAACAAAAAGGATTTTAAATATACAATGACGACGATTCCACCCAACAGACCCACCAACCACAGCCAGCGTGTCACCGCCGTAGCAATCCGTCCTCCGTCAAGCGGGTGAATCGGCAGCAGATTGATCAGGTTCAGGAAAAATCCGACATACGCCAGCGCATACAATAGCGGACTGTCCATTGCATAGGCTCCTGCGTATACCGCCATGGCTCCAACCGTGCCCAGTAACGGGCCGCCCATCGCCACATACGCCTCTGTTTGCGCATCCAAAGGATGCCGTTTCATCGAAATCAGCGCACCGAGAAAAGGAATAAATAACGGCGCTGACACGGGAAGCCCTTTGCGCTTGGCGGCCAATACATGCCCCAGCTCATGCACAAACAACAGCAACACGAACCCGACCGCAAATCCCCACGGGTAAATGATCGCATACGTGCCAATCGTTATCGCCATAGATATCAGCGCACCGCCAAATTTACTGAATTTTAATAGGGCGAGTAACGACTTACCTTTCAGAAGAAGCAATGCTGCTGCACTACCAAGGTACCATTTGGATGAGCCGGATTTGGAATCGGTCTTTTTCTCTTCATTTTGCAAAAGTATCCGTCTCCTTTCTTTAACACTTCCATTGTATCCTGCTATGTGCAGCTTGTAAAAACTTCTCTAACCCACAGATAAGCGAACCGGGGTAGCCATTTATATTATTCCTCGTATTGTAGACATCCTCCAATGTAGGATGTTATATTGGTGCTGGGTTAGATGCCCTATTTTGTAAAGGAGGTTTGCTCTTTCATGTGTACTCACTACATGCGTCTCAGATAAAAGGATAGGCTTTTCAATGAAGCTCAATCCGTTTTTTTAAATGGAAGGTTGAGGCTTGTTTAAGTTACCTTTTTTTTAACTAAATCTGAACAATGAGGTGTGTTTCATATGACTGAAAAGCGTTCCTTGACTAACTCAAAAGACGTTAGCGATATATTGGCCCTTGCCAAAAGCAACGGGCTTCACATACTACATGAAGGATTGGAGCTCAACGAGTCCGGGCTAGATTTCCGTGCACTATTCGCCAAAGACATTCAGGGTACCCCTTGGGTTCTACGTACACCGCGACGAACAGATGTGGTCCAATCAGCCGCTTACGAGCACAAAGTGCTTCAGTTGATTCGGGATACTCTTCCTGTAGCGGTACCGGATTGGCAAGTGTATAGTCCAGAGTTCATCGCCTACCCTCAACTGAAGGGCACTCCTGCCGCTACCATTGATATGGAAACCAAAAGCTACGTATGGTTCATCAATCCTGAGGCTCTGACGGAAAGATTCGTTGCTTCGCTCGCTAAAGCCTTAGCCGCGTTGCACCGGACGGATCACCAACAGGCAGCAGATTTCGGTGTCCGCGTAAAGCAGCACGACGAAGTTCGGCAATTGATGGCCCAGCGGATGAAGGAAATAAGGCGCGTCTTTGGTGTATCTGGTGAGCTGTGGCAACGATGGCAAACCTGGCTGGCAGACGATAGCTACTGGCCGGAATATTCCGCACTTGTACACGGCGATTTGCACCCAGGCCATATTCTAGTCTCTTCGAATACAGAGGTTACTGGAATGCTGGACTGGACCGAGGCCGAAGTAGCTGATCCGGCGATTGATTTTACGAGTTACTATACTTTGTTCGGAGAAGTAGAGCTTACTCGTTTATTGAAGCTTTACGAGGCAGCAGGCGGACGTGTATGGCCGCGTATGAGCGAACATATCGTTGAACTGACCGCGGCTTACCCTGTGCTTATCGCCGAATTCGCCCTTAAATCCGGACTAGATGAATATATGGAGATGGCACGCAACGCGCTGGGTGTCCATGAGCAAGAAGAAGGAGTGCCCGACATATAATATAGCTGTAGCCACCTGGCAGGCTTTGGTTCAATGACGGACCAAGGCCTGTTTTTTTCTGCACTCCTTTTTTTGTAAAGTTACGTTTCGCACCCAAGTGTCCATCCTCCTGTCTGTTCTGTTATCATGTAAGAAAACGGAATAACCCAGGAAAGGATTACGAATCATGAGTTTTGAACTTACCCGGCGAGCCATCAGACAACTATGCAGTCAAGCTGCTTATGACGACGGGGATGCCTATTACCGGGCCAAAAGAGTGGCCTTTACACAAATAGATCATGATGAAGGGGTATACGAAGCTACGGTCAAAGGAAGCAGCTTTTATGCTGTTGCGGCGATGATCCGATCCAATGGAAGTATCCGAGCAGAGTGCACCTGTAGCACATTTCAGAACACCGGACGATATTGCAAACATATCGCTGCTGTTCTCCTTAACGCCCATGATATACGCCGTGGAAAAAGTCTGTCTGTGCGCTCCTACGCCTCCAGGCTTCATCCCGGTACTGCCCCAGATACAGCAGGAAACATGGATTCAGACGGGATGTACACATCTACAGATGCTCCGTATGATCACACTGCTAGAACAGCACGATCCTCTGACATCACACAAGGGGATCTCCAGCTGACCGACAGTATGTTAAAACTATTTGACCGCAAGCGACCGCTTCGCAGCACGCCTACCCTGCTGGATACTCGTGCGGTCTTGGATTTTCAGTTCGTGATCCGGCCTTTTGCCTACGGTTACCAAAAGTATATGTTTGGTGTAGAAATGAAGGCTGGCCCCAAACGATTATATATCGTCCAGAAAATTCGTCCGTTTCTGGATAGTATTGACCGTGGGGATAGCTACATGTTCACGAAAAGCTTCTCGTACGAGCCTGAGTTGTACCGCTTCCGACCTGAACATGACGCTATTCTCCACCAATTATCCCAAGTATGCCACCATGAGCGTATGATTCGGGAAACTTCAGGCACGTATTCATCTTCCAGTAGTCATATGAGCGGCGAGCGAATGCTCCTCATTCCGCCTGCGGCTTGGGAAAAGCTGCTCCCCTTGCTGACAACAGCACAGGGCGTCTACTTTGAAATTCACGGAAACATGAACGAGGGTATTCCCCAGTCCGACCTGATGCTTCCACTGCAATTTGAATTTGATGAGGCCGGGACCGTAACCGAAGGCTACCAGCTAAGCATACAAGGATTGGATGACTTGACCATCATGGAGGACTACGGTGTCGTCATTGCCGATGGCAAGCTTGTCAAACAGAAGGCCGATCCCTTACGGCGTTTGTCCGAGCTAAAACGGATGGTAGAGGTACACCACAGGCGAAAAGTTCTGATTGCGCCAGAGCAGATGGAATCTTTTATGGACAAGGTTGTACCCGGGTTAATGAAGCTCGGACGTGTTCATATGACTCGGTCCGTCTCAGATCGGGTCACACAGCAGCCATTGAAGGCAAAGCTATATCTGGACCGGGTAAGAGACAAGCTGCTGGCAGGGCTGGAGTTCCAATATGGGGATATCATCATCAACCCGCTGGAAACAGATGCACGAACTCCTGGTAACGACCGAATTCTGATACGTGATGGGGAACAGGAGCAGCGGATTTTGGAGCTGATGGAGCATAGCTCTTTTGCCAGAACAGACAGCGGATATTTTATGGAAGATGAAGATGCAGAGTATGATTTTTTGTACCATACTGTTCCGCAACTGGAAAAGCTGCTGGATGTCTATGCTACAGGTGCAGTCAAAGCGAAAATAAACAATACTTTGCCTACCCCAAGGATACGGGCGGAGTGGGATGAACGTACGGATTGGCTTGAATTTAAATTTGATATGGAGGGCATACCGGAACCGGAAATTCGCAAGCTGCTCAAATCGTTAGAGGAAAAACAGAAATATCACCGTCTTCCAAATGGTGCCTTGCTGCCGTTGGAAACAAAGGAGTACAAGGAATTGATTCGGTTCATGAATGAAACAGGTATCCGCAAAAGCGATCTGGATGCAACGCAAATTCGTGTTCCCGTCACGCAAGGACTGTACTTAATTGATCCTCACGATCATGGGAAAAACCTGACTTTGGGTAAAACCTTTCGCCAGCTGCTGGAAAATATACGTAACCCAGACCATCTCGACTTTCCAGTTCCAGACATGCTTGCTCCAATCTTGAGAGATTATCAGGTTTACGGCTTTCAATGGCTTAAGACATTGGCGCATTACCGTTTTGGGGGCATTTTGGCAGATGATATGGGGCTGGGTAAAACGCTGCAAAGTATCGCCTTTCTCGTCTCAGTATTGCCGGAGATTCGCAGCCAGCAGCTTCCAGCCATGATCGTGTCCCCTGCATCACTGGTGTACAACTGGCGGAATGAGCTGGAGAAATTCGCTCCACACGTCCGCGTCACTATCGCAGATGGCAGCCCGGAAGAACGCGGCCGAATCATACGGGATGCCGCCAGTTATGACATCGTCATTACGTCCTATCCGCTGCTACGGCGCGATGCAGATGTGTACAGCAAGCCATCGTTTCATACGCTTATTCTGGACGAGGCGCAGGCTTTCAAGAACCATGCCACCCAGACGGCGCAGGCTGTTAAGGATGTAAAAGCCCGTTACCGTTTTGCCCTGACAGGAACGCCAGTAGAAAATACGTTGGAAGAGCTGTGGTCCATCTTTGACGTTGTATTTCCTGCGCTATTTCCCGGCGGGAAAAGAGCGTTTCACAACCTGCCTCGAAATGTGATCGCTAAGCGGGTTCGTCCGTTTCTGCTGCGCCGTCTTAAGAGCGATGTCCTCAAGGAGCTGCCGGAGAAAATCGAATCCGTGCAGGTATCCCGGCTTCTGCCAGATCAAAAAAAGCTGTATACAGCCTATCTGGCCAAGCTCCAGCATGAAACGTTGAAGCATCTCAACGAGGAAGGATTTCAGAAAAATCGGATCAAAATTCTCGCCGGTCTGACTCGACTTCGTCAGCTCTGTTGTCATCCGGGCTTGTTCATCGAAGGATATACGGGTAGCTCTGCCAAATTTGAACAGCTCTTGGAGATCATTACGGAATGTCTCAGCTCCGGGAAACGGATACTCATTTTTTCACAGTTCACCACAATGCTTCAAATGATCGGACGCGAGCTTGCTCGAGAAGGGGTGTCCTACTTTTACCTGGATGGGCAGACTCCCGCTCTGGAACGAGTCGAGCTGTGCAGTCGCTTCAACGAAGGAGAACGCGAGCTGTTCCTGATTTCCCTAAAGGCAGGAGGCACTGGCCTGAATCTCACTGGTGCAGATACGGTCATTCTGTATGACCTGTGGTGGAATCCCGCTGTAGAGGAGCAGGCTACCAACCGCGCACACCGAATGGGCCAGAAAAAAGTCGTACAGGTTATTCGTCTCGTCGCCCAAGGCACGGTAGAGGATAAAATGTATGAGCTACAACAAAAAAAGAAAAACATGATCGACCAGGTCATTCAGCCGGGGCAAGAAACCCTTTCGGCACTGACCGAGCTGGAGATTCGTGAACTGCTCATGATCTAGCCAACTCCACATGCAAAAAAGGTCCAATTACGGTAGAAATTTTCCCGCATTGGACCTTTTTCGTTCTAATATGATTGTTTGGATCGAGCAGATTAATCCTGTTTTAATACTCTAGGTTCAATGGGAACCAGGTTAGACTCAATCTGGGTGCGCTGAGGCTCATACCATTCAGGCAGCATCAGCTTGTGCCCTAACTCATTCAATTCCTCATCCACGGTAAATCCGGGTGGATCGGTTGCGATCTCGAATAAAATACCGCCCCGCTCGCGGAAGTATACGGCATTGAAGTATTGGCGATCTACAATACCACTGGTCCCAAAACCATGCTGATGAACCCATTCGTTCCACGCCTGATGCTCCGTATCATCCTGCGCGCGCCAGGCAATATGGTGAACCGTACCGGCGCCGCCATTCCCCCACGGGACATCTTTGACCGGAATGTCGATCAGGTTGCCCAAATCACCTGTAGCCTGATAGCGGATGTAGCCTGCATTTGCGTCTTCTCCGATGGGAGTCATTCCCAATAGGTTCTCCAACACCTCTTGCGTATGCTTGGAATCCGCACTGTACAGTACCGCCCCGCCAAAGCCCTTGATAGCTTTATCCGTAGGCACGCCGCCGGCTGTCCACGTGTTCAACGGGCCAGCTTCCCGCTCCACCAACTCCAGATGCAAGCCCTCGTTGTCTCGGAACTGGATGAATGACTCGCCAAAACGAGTAGCCTTCGTGAAAGATACCTTCAAGCTGTGCAGACGGTTTTCCCAGTATTCCAAAGCACCGGACGGCACGACATACGTCGTAATCCCGACCTGTCCGCCTCCAATCTTACCCTTGCGTGTACCCGGAGCTGGAAAAAAGGTAATGATCGTTCCCGGGCTGCCCTCTTCATTACCAAAGTACAAATGGTATACTTCTGGAGCATCAAAGTTGATCGTCTTTTTAATCAATCGCAGACCAAGTACGCCTGCGTAAAAATCAACGTTGCCCTGCGGATCGCCTGCAAAGGACGTGATATGGTGAATTCCAGCGGTTTTCAATGACATCTTTATCACTCCTTCATTAACATGTTGATTTATTTACACAAATGATTTACAAATTTCAAAATCCATTGTAGCTGACAAATTGTCCAACCGGCTTGCGGTATCCCCGTGCCCGCTGACCCGATTCGTCCTCTTTACCCAAGGTAATCATCATCACCGGTACAAATTGCTCTGGAATATTCAGTACTTCCTGCACCTTCGCCGGATCAAAACCGATCATCGGGCATGTATCCCAGCCTTTGTCCTTGGCAATCAACATAAATTGCATAGCCGACAGGCTGGCATTACGGATCGCTTCTTCTCTCTGGAAGACAGGTCCCCGCTCGCGATAAAACTGAGTTACCGATTCCACTGTACTATCATATTCCTGCTTGCTCAGGACACCTAAATTCAGGAATCCTTCGTTGAGGTCAGCTACCTTGGTATAAGCTTCTGTATCCCCCAGCACTACAATGGTCGCTGAAGCCGTTAATATTTTATACTGCTTACTTGCCTCATCATGCAGTCTTTGTTTGGTATCAGCATCCTGCACTACGATATAACGTGCATGCTGTAAATTAAAAGCCGATGGAGCAAACTTCACCAGCTGAAATATTTCTTCTAGTTCTTTTGCATCTATAGTAACATCAGGAATAAATTTAGAAGCTGATCTTCTCTCTTGAATAATATTCACCAGTTCGCTCATGTTAAGTTCCACTCCTTAATATTATTTTCAAATGAATTATCTTTAAATTAAGAATATATCCATTCGTGATTTCTGTCAAGTAAAACTATAATAATGTTAATAAGTATTTTTGGATACAAACTAAGGGCTTCATCAGCCCTTTACAGATCCGTTGCCCGTATTCTCATCGTAATCGCTTCGCGTTGCGCTTTGGTTAAGCTCTTGAAGACCAGCTCATACGAATGGTCGATCATGCTGTACAAATCCTCCAGTGGGAAGGTAGCATCAACCTCAATCGTATTCCAATGCTTTTTATTCAAATGATAGCCTGGCTTAATCGCCTTGTTTTGTTCACGCAGATTTACCGCAATGACTGGATCACATTTCAAGGATACGTGGCAAATGTCATCCTTTTCAGTTAGAAGTGCAAACATCTTGCCCCCTACTTTTAGTACCAGGGGATCAGCTCCGAATGGATAATCCTTAACAGCTTCTTTTTGGCTCAGACCATACGCTACAATTTGTTCATACACCAGCCTTCACTCCTCTGCTTGAGTCATCATCTATGAAACGATTTGTGCCCTATTATATCACGCTCTCCACATACAATAGTTTCATGCTACAATTAGAATTCTATCGGGAGGGTCAATCCTTTCTATATGAAATTTATCGACCGTCCATGACTTCATACACGTCCTAAAGATTTAGCGATATTTTACATACTGTATCTGCAAGCTGACAGCCCTTCACTTCCGAACAGGAAGTTAGAGGGGCTTGTTTTGTTCATATAGTAGAGAATGTTATGCAACAGCCCTATATTTTGGTATACTTCCGTGAGAGGCTGTATCGATACATTCGAACGGTACTCTAGTTAGTGTAATCAATATATAGATGTGTGAGCCTATGGAGGTGAACTCGTTGGATTTTGCTCTGATCCGCAAGGACCGAGACAAAAGAACGGTCGCAAATTGACTCTTTTTTTGCCTTTCGGACCTTTTCAGCCATGTGCTGAAAGGTTTTTTTGTGATCTAAAATAAAGGTAGGAAAGGATTTGAATGCAACCATGGCAACCTCGAAAGCACTTCATATTTTGCAATTGAAGAAAATGAAACAAGAAGGTTCACCTATAAGTATGATTACGGCGTATGACTATCCATCTGCTCGTTTGGCTGAGGAAGCCGGGATCGATATCATCCTTGTCGGTGATTCCGTAGGTAATGTGTTATCTAATTATAACTCCACACTGCCCGTCACTATGGATGATATGGTCTATCATACACGGTCTGTCGTGCGCGGTGCGGAACATACTTTTATTGTCGCGGATATGCCATTTATGACGTACCACGGGAGTAGTGAAAAAGCCCTTACTAATGTGCGCAGGCTCATGCAAGAGGGACATGCCCATGCCGTGAAATTAGAAGGGGGCATGGAAATTTGCGACACCGTGAAGCGAATTGTTCAATCCGGCGTCCCACTACTGGGGCATATCGGACTTACACCACAGTCTGTGCATCAAATCGGCGGATACTTCATTCAAGGTAAAAACTCACAGGCCGCTGAGCGCCTTCTAAATGATGCCCGGGCCCTGGAGCAAGCGGGAGCTTTTGCCATCGTGTTAGAGCTGGTGACAGAGGAAGTAGCGAAGAGCATCACCCGAGAGATATCTATTCCGGTCATAGGCATCGGTGCGGGGAGATACTGTGATGGCCAGGTTTTGGTGTATCATGACATGTTACAATACTCGGCTCCTTACCGGGAGAAAAAGTTCGTTAAAACCTATTCGGATATAGGTGCTTTGATTCGTAACAGCATCGGGCAATATGTTGAAGACGTGAAGAATCGTTCTTTCCCAGGCGAGGAGCATGTTTTTAAGGCAGATGAGAACGTAGTAGAAGGATTATACGGGAATGCAAAAGTAAAGGCAGGAACCCTATAATGCGATTTCTGATTGTAGGTGCAGGGGCGATTGGAGGCTATTTTGGGGGACTTCTTGTTCAAAAAGGAGAAGACGTGACCTTCCTCGTACGCCCTTCAAAAAAATCTCAGTTGGCAGAAGACGGTCTAATTGTTAAAAGTGTTCATGGGGATTTTCAGACACCAGTGCGTGCTATTACAAATGGTGAAGCTGCCGATCCGTTCGACTGTATTATCATTTCGGTCAAAGCGTATCATCTTCCCCAATTGCAATTCGATCTTGAGCCTTATGTCGGTGATCATACCATGATTCTTCCGTTACTTAATGGTTACGAACATTTTGACTTTTTGCGCAAGCAATTCGGTTCTGAAAAAGTACTGGGCGGACTTTGTTATATTGAAACTACGCTGGATCATGATGGTTCTGTTGTTCAGACAAGTCCGTTCCACCGTATCGTCTTCGGTGAATGGAACGGAGTGCACTCAGAGCGTACACAACTGCTGCTGAATCATCTTGATCATGCAGGCTTCACAGTGGCACGAAGTCACGATATCCAGCGTGAAGTTTGGCAGAAATATATATTCGTTGCCAGCTTGAGTGCAATTACAACATTGATGGATGCCTCGGTTGGGACTATACTTGCCACGGCAGAGTCACGAGCTATATACGAAAAGCTGCTGCATGAGATTGTCACACTTGCTCGCAACGCGGGGATGCCGATTGATTCAGAGATGGAAGCTCATACACTGAAAACGATGAAATCCTTACGACCTGAGATGATGTCATCCATGCAACGCGATATGCATAAAAAGCTTCCGATTGAAGCCAGTCATCTACATGGTTCACTGCTTGCATTGGCTTCAACCAGTAATACTGTTTACCCCATACTCGGAACGGTATATGCCCGATTAAAGGTATACGAGAGCTTATTGGACACTGTCTAACATTTAAACTTTAAAATCAATTAAAAGAGGAAGCGGCAGCTTCGAAGGTGAAAATGAAATCTTAGACTGCCGCTGCTTTTCCTTTATTAAACTTCAAATATTAAACTTCAAAAATCTAAAGAGTTCCTGTGCTTAAGCAAGCTTGCTCAAGCCCTTGAAGTAATGCTTCTAGCTCCTGCCTAGTTTCAGCGTTTGTAATATCACCTTCCTGATTTAGCTTCAAGGTGATATGCGGAATAATGACCTTTCCATTCTCCACAATCTCTGCATTGATCATTTGCAATGTGAGCAGCAGCGAGGCATGCGCCAGATGGCCGCCCATAGGAGATGGTGACGCGCTAATGACCGCTGTAGGTTTATTTACAAATTCACCTGAAGATACGAGCCAATCCAAGGCATTTTTCAAAGCACCCGGCACACCATTTCCATATTCTGGTGTACAGATCAGCACTCCATCCACTTGTTTCAATTGTTCCCGTAGCTCTCTTACGGAAGCTGACCCTTCATCTACATCCAAGTCAGGGTTAAAATGCGGGAGATGCCCCAATCCATCATACACTGTGAATATCATATTTTCAGAAGCCAGCCCAATAGTAGCCTTCATAAGCGCTGTATTGGAGGACTTTTGACGAAGACTACCTGATATAGCCAATACTTTAATTTTCTGTTCCAACTGTATCATCTCATTTCTTTTCACTTGATCTAATCTTGCATATTCAGTGTACTATAGCTAACAAGAGAATTAAAAAGTAGGTGAGAATGCATTAGATAATGCCGTTGGACACTTCCTGCATGATGATGAACGTCAGCAATTCTTCCTATGAACAAAAGGGCAATAAAAAATGCCTGCGGCTTCGCAGGCATTCGTAGTGGATCAATAGTCACTATACAAGGGTGGAATCTGTAGTGCTGAATCAAGTATCCTTCTCTTGCTTGCGTTTTATCCCAATCAGATCAAGGAAGAAAACAAACAACGGAATACCTACAATCAAGCCCCAAATTCCAATCAGATGCTCAGAGAAAATAAGTACGACAAAGGTAAAGAAGATCGGTAAATTCGTTTTGGATGACATCAGCTTCGGATTTAAGAAATAGGCCTCAATCGCATGAATCACCACGATCAGAATAACTAGATAAATCACATATTGAATGCCACCGACACTGAAAGCGATCAGGCCGAGCGGTGCCAGTGAGATAAACACGCCTGCCACAGGAACCAATCCCAGTACGAAAATGATGAGCGCAAGACCGAGCAGATTAGGGAAGCCCATAATCCAGAGCGCAATCGTGGTCAATATACAGTTAATAAGTGAAATCAGCAGTTGAGCCTCCAATACCTTCCCGAACGTACCCAGAAACATACGGCCAAAATGACCCACTTCCTTGAAAAACCAACCCAGCTTGCTATCTACAAACGTAGCTGTAAAACGTGTAATATAGGATTTTTCCATCAGGAAGAACAAGCTCAAAATAATCGACACCAGAAGCTGTGTTCCCAATTGACTGACCTTCATCACTGCACTCAGGCCAGGCTCAAATAGCCGCTGAACATTCAGCGTGTCCATAAATTCGATAATCGTTTCGTTCCATTGATTACGATCAGGATACATATACGCTTGCTGAATCATGAGATACACCTGCTTGACCTGTACAACGATTAGCGGCACCATTCTGTAAACGCCCCACACCATAATCAGAATTAGCAACCCATACACCAGTAGCAGCACAATCATTGACGGCACATTGACGAACCGCTTGACCAGCTTATTCACTCCGTTATATATACTACCAATCAAGATCGTAAGCAGCAGTGTTAACAACATAATGTTCATCATGCTTCTTAACATAAACAACAGCAAAACGATTATCGCAAGGACGGCTACCCGCCTGACGCCCGCATGATTCATCCAGTTTCTTACCATTCGTCTTTATTCCCTCTTTCCCACTTGACTGTCAACTTTGCAATCTTCCTGAGTATCAATTTTCTCTTTTTATCAATTTACTGTTAGCGATCAATAGAGAACCTACCATGACTAGGATAGCAATAGACCACCAGAATGTATTTTTAGCATCATCATGATCTACAATAATGAGCCTGATGACAGCCGTGATCCCAATATAGATAAAATAACGTAATGGAAAATGAAAATTGGTTTTAAAGTACTTAACTATTAATGCTATGAATTCAAAATACAAGAAAAACACAAGCAACTCTTCCGTGAATTCATAGTAATTTTTGTCGGCCTCTGTGTACAAAAAAACATAAGAAAAAATGGACCATGTTTCTTTTAGAAGTAAGAAGCTTAAAATCAGCCCGACCAGAAACAGCGAGATATTCAAGATCATTTGCAGAAAACTAGGTAACTTCTCAATATACTTCATTAATGCATTCAATACAGATCCCCTCACTGGTTGTACAGTATCTTTATTTATATTATCGGTGGTATACGTGAAAAATGCTACATTACTTTTGAGGTCACCTTAATGAAGGTTTATATTCGCCCCTGCAATATAACCAATGGAGATAAAAATAAGCGTCCATATCAGAGAACCTGCGCTTGCCACCAGCATATATTTTCGGACAGGCATCGCACTAATGCCCGACAAATAGCTTGTCGCATGTCTGACTCCTGGGATAAAATAACCAAACAAAATGGTCCATAACCCAAAGCGCGCAAACCACCCCTTAACTCTTGCAAATCGCTTCGGTGTCAATCCAACCCACTTGCCGTGCTTATCCACCAAGGGCTGACCCAGCTTTTTGCCTAGCGTGTAGCTGATCATCATCCCTGTCATTGCACCGATGAAGCTGACTAATATAGACACCGAATAATTCAGTACCATAATAGAAGATAAATAGCCGACAAACACCATAATAATTTCATCTGGAACCGGTAAACCGATAATCCCAAGAGCAAGAAGAGCAAAAATAGCGATATATCCGTATTGTGTAATCATGCTGATGACCCATTCCATAGGGGAGCCACCTCCTGACCGATTATTTTTTGAAGGACGGAAAGGGAATACGGCTAACCATCAGGAACGACAGCACTACCATTAATGCAAGCAACAACCCCGGCTTCAAATGCTCACTCCATAAAAACATAAAGGACAAAATCACACCCGCCGCCGTAATCGGCATACCTACAAAGCCTTTGCTAAAAGCCATTAGGTTGAATCTTGCCAATCTTACCGCACCGCATATGACAAACAAAACAGCCACAAGCGGTCCTATCCAATGGGTATCTCCCAGCTTGTATAACAAGATCAAGAAAGCAGGGGCAACCCCAAATGAGACAACATCCGCCAGCGAATCGAGCTGTTTGCCAAAATCACTGGAACAATGCAACAGCCTTGCCAGCAAACCGTCTAATACATCCCATAAAGCAGCCACCACCACGAGAATAAAAGCGGTCATGTATTGCTCATGAATCGTGAAATACAGGGATAAGACCCCTGCCCCCAGGTTTGCAATCGTGCATAGTGAGGGCAACCAATTCCATTTCATACTCTTAACTCCTTTGCCGTAGCTTAGCCTCCGAATATAACAACAAAACGGACGCCGTCCTTGGTATTCTCCACCTTATAGCGGAATTCGTGCAAATCCAAAATTCGTTTGACGATCGACAGCCCGAGCCCTGTCCCACCTGTCTGGCGGTTTCGAGACAGCTCAGCCCGGTAAAACCGATCCCATATCTGCTCCAGTTGATCGTCAGGAATGGTCTCACCTTTATTTTCAATGGAAAAAAAACTGATTTCCCCAGCACCTTCGACACGAATCGTGATTGAGCTTCCTTCCTCAGCATGTCGTATGGCATTGACAACAAAGTTGATAATCACCTGTTCCAGCCATCCTACATCGGCACGGATCGGCATCTCATTGGCGGGGATAATGACCACTTCCAGCTTTTTCTTCTTCAACAAATGGAATAACTTGTCCACGACCTCCTCCACCAGCTCACTCAAGATGAAGGTCGTCTTGCGAAGCTTGAGGGTACCCGATTCCAATTTGGCGAGGTCCAGCATATCTTTGACCAATCGCTCCATTTTGTCCGCTTCCTCTACAATGACTTTCATATAATGATCCTGCTTCCCGGCGCTAACCCCATCTTGTAATCCTTCTGCGAAGCCTTTAATGATACTCAGCGGGGTTTTCAGCTCATGAGAAGCGTTGGCAAAAAAGTCTTGTTGCACAGCCTCCATCCTCTGCTTCTGTTCCATGTCCTCTACCAATTGCTGATTGGCCTCCTGAAGCTCGCGCAAAGCTGTGTCCAGGTTCTGGGACAGGGTATACATGCTGTAGGACAGGCTGCCCAGTTCATCATTCTGCCGGATTGGTGTATGGGCTGTAAAATCGAGCTTAGCCATCCGCTTGGCGGTATTATTCAAAGCAATGAGCGGACGGGTCACCATCCGGGAATAGAACAGGGACAAAATCAGAATGAGTGCAAATCCCCCGATCCCCAGGTACAGATAAAACCAGCGCAGAGCTTCATTCGTCTCACTAATTTCCTGCAACGATGTCACTGTGAACAGGAGGTCGATCTCGCCTGTGTCCTGACGAACAGGATGGACTATGACTGCATTGCGTACCCCTGTCCAAGGTTCCGTCCACTCTTCCTCCAACACTTCGAAATTCTTAAGTTTCTCCAGATGCGCCTGTGATAAAGGGAACCATTCCTCCAGCGCACTAAACAGTAAGCCTTGTCGCTGACTCCATGTTTTCAGATCCGGCAGTACAATCTCTGTCACCGTACCGGAAAACCTTACACTGCCATCTGTGCTTGCCTCTTCCGAAGTCGATCCTATATTTTTGAAACCAAGCTTCTGTATGCCGGTTGGATAAATTAAATTGGCGGTAGAGATGCCGTCCGTTCCCAATCCCTCACCTTCAACCGTTACCGTATCACCGGGCTGAATCCGAGCAGCTCTCAGTTCATCTCCGTACTCGCTCATAAACAGAGACAGCGATATTTTAACGATTTTACCATCTGCTTTTCTTAGATTGATATGAAACGCATCATCCAGCTTTACTTTGCCGTCCAGCGTTACAATCGCCAGCTGGTTTTTATTCTGAAGCATAAAGCGAGCTGCCTCACGCGAAACCCTACCCGATCCCCAAGCCTCCTGGACATAACTTTGACCGAAGCTTTGCAAGCGGTTTTCCACACGACCAATCTTCTGTTGCTGATAAAAATTTTCAAAAAACAGCAATTGACTTAAGATCACCATACCGTAAAAACACAGGAAAAACACAACCGTCATAATGAACAACTTAAAGGTAACTCCCCGTTTGTTCATTCTTCCTCCTCAAACCTATAGCCTGTACCAAAAACCGTACGGATATGGCGTGATTCACGGCCTAGCTTACTTCTCAGCTTTTTGATATGCGTATCGACAACTCGTGTATCTCCTTCAAAGTCGATGCCCCACACTCGGTTCAGTATCGCATCCCGTGAAATAACTATGCCTTTATTATGTATAAGCAGCCGCAGCAGCTCATACTCCTTGGGCGTCAGCTCGACTTCCGCCTGATCCACCTCAAGCCGATGAGCCATCGTGTTGAGAATGGCACTACCGAACCGCAAAATATGCGACTCCGGCTGTACATGTCCCTCCACCCGTTTCATCAGCGCGTTGGCGCGGGCGATCAGCACCTTGGGGCTGAAAGGTTTGGTAACGTAATCATCGGCTCCCAGTTCAAAGCCTAATATTTTATCATCATCACCGGATTTGGCTGTCAACAAAATGATAGGCACACCTGAGCGGCTGCGCACCTGGCGGCACACCTCCCAACCATCCAGCTCCGGCATCATAATATCGAGTATAATCAGGTCCGGCTGCACCGAATCAAACCAGATCAGTGCATCTTTTCCATTGCCCGCTTCATAGACTTCCCAATTATTCTGTTTAAAATAATCCGCAATCACTTCACGAATACGTATTTCATCCTCCACGAGAAGAACTCTTTTCTTCAATCGACTTCCCTCTTTCGGTCATTCTAGGACACCAGCATATCAAAGATATGTGTACTTTATGTGTTCTTGACACTTCTTATCAGCAGAAGTTCTCATCCGCAAATTCAACCTTGGATTAGGGCAAATTTGTCGTGGCTCAGACCATCTCATCTCCTATGATCCTACCCTATAATAAGAAGAGATACAAAAAGCCTGAACAGGAGGGTAATACATGAGTAATCAAACCATGCAGTGGTTTTCCACTTCCAAAGCTAAAGCTTGGCAATCCCAAGCTCATCATTTGACCGATACTCAAGAGAGTGCCAATCTAATCTTTACGGGAGAAACACATCAGCTTGTCGAAGGCTTTGGTGGCTGTTTTAATGAATTAGGTTATGTGGCCCTGAACCATTTGGAAAAGGACGAACGAGATCGGGTGCTTCATTCTCTCTTTCATCCAGAGGGCGAGCACAAATTTGCGATTTGCCGACTTCCTATTGGAGCGAGTGACTACGCGCTGGAGTGGTACAGCCACAATGAAACAGACGGCGACGTGGAGATGAAGCACTTTTCCATTGAGCGTGATCAGCAATATCTCATTCCTTTTATTCGGGAAGCGTTGCAACTCAATCCGGACTTGAAGCTGTTCGCCTCACCCTGGAGCCCGCCAACATGGATGAAATCACCGAAAGCCTACAATTACGGCACGCTGCGCTGGGAAAAGGATATTTTGAAAGCGTATGCATTGTACTTTGTCAAATTTGTTCAGGCTTATCGAGAGGCAGGTATTACAATTCATCAGATTCATGTTCAAAATGAAGTCATTGCCGATCAGAAGTTCCCTTCCTGTGTATGGACCGGAGAGCAACTGCGTGAATTTATTCGTGATTATTTGGGCCCTGCTTTTGAGGAACACGGACTGGATACGGAAATTTGGCTGGGCACCATTAACGCACCCGATCCGTGGGAGGAATTAATGAAAAAGACTTCGACCGGATTCGATGAGTATGCCCATACCGTGTTGAGTGACCCCGAAGCCTACAAATATATTAAAGGCGTAGGCTACCAGTGGGCAGGCAAAAATGCCATTCAGCGCACCGTTGCCAGCTATCCTGAGCTTCGTTACATGCAAACAGAAAATGAATGCGGTAACGGAGAAAACTCATGGGACTACGCCAAATATGTATATAATCTGTACCAGCACTACTTCACCAATGGTGTGAATGCTTATATTTACTGGAATATGGTTTTGGAACCAAAAGGTAAGAGCACATGGGGCTGGGAGCAAAATTCGATGATTACGGTTGATCTAGCGGATCGAAAACCTATCCTGAATCCAGAGTATTATGTCATGAAGCATTTTTCTCATTTTGTATTACCGGGTGCCCGACGCATCGGACTTCGTGGCTCATGGACTGGAAATGCAGTTGCTTTTCAAAATATAGACGGGCAAAGGGTGGTAGTCATCGCCAATCCGTTCAAGGAATCGCGTGTGCTGAATCTGTCCCTCGGTGAAACAACACACCGCTTGGAGCTGGAGCCGGAGTCCTTTAATACTATTGTGATTCCTTCTTAGCGCCTCAGTTTTCTGGAATTATGCATATTAGGAATGTTACAGTCCTGTTTTCCGGTCTTGCGTAATCATCATGCTTCACTGTCCGGTCTCTGTACCCAAGCGTAGGCATAGTTTCCAAAATGGATGTATATCCTTTTGCGTATAGTAGCTATAGATAGTATACTTGGAATAACTACGGACAGGAGGTCGATGAATATCACTACTGTAAAAGACCGGATTGATTTGAAGCTGATTAATTGTGATAAGGAATTGACTCTCGCGGTCATCGGTGGAAAATGGAAGCTGATTATTTTGTGGCATCTCGGTATGGAAGGCACCAAGCGGTTTGGTGAATTGAAGAAGCTAATCCCCCACATTACGCAAAAAATGCTGACCAACCAATTGCGCGAACTAGAGGAAGATAAACTCATTCTGCGTAAAGTCTATCCTGTCGTTCCTCCACATGTGGAATATTCACTGACAGAGCATGGCGAAAGCCTGATTCCGGTACTGAGAGCAATGTACGATTGGGGATCAAACTATCGAGAGAATGTGATTTGGAAAGAAGAAGAGGAAATTCAGGACGTCACACCCGTGTGATCAGCAAAACAAGCATTTTGCGAAATGCTGAACTATATTTTTAGTAGAGACGACCCTGGGGAGATCTGGGGTTGTTTTTTTATGATATAAAGACGTTCCCCAAGATAACAAAAGAAATGGAGGCAAGTATCCGTTTCCATTGGCATTAAAGCTCGTTTTTCGCTACATATCCTCATTTTACACTTGTATCCGTGATTTACATTACATCCTCTGTGACGTATGATTCTTCCATCCCTATTTACAGTGAATCCAAGAAGGAGGCCGTTCTAGCATGAGCATGACGCTTGCCCAGCCCACAACGTCCCAAGCGACCCAATTACGCATTGGTTCCATGGAAATGATTCAATACGACTATCGTCAATTTCCTGACTCAAAACCTTATCAACACCATTGCTGTGGCTTGCTTACTATGTCGTGTAACGGCGCTCAAGGTCTGGCGGAATATGAGCTGCCTGAAATTAAAGGCGCTTTTGACCTCGTCCGCTGGGCTTCCGTGTTTACCTCGCTCAAGGGTCTGTCCTTAACCGAGGCTGAGCAATATATTCAGCACCACGCTGATCACTGGGGACCTGATAAAACAGAGCTGGCTCTATCTGCCTTATCCGATCTGACTGCCCATGCGTACCTGCACATTCTCTCCCCAACAGCGACCATTCTCCCCCCTCGGATTAGTCGTTCTTATCTCATCGAGCATGGCCTGGTCTACTATTCATTCTAAATATCGTCCACCACTCCATTAGCAATCTACTTTCCAGTTAACGTAAAAAAGCCTGAGACTGTTTATCACAGGCCAGGCTTTTACACTTTCAGCACAGAGCTGATTACACTTGCAATTTACCTGCACGAATATCGTCTGTCATTCCTGCATAAGGTGCTTGGGAAATTAATTGTTCGTTGTTCACACCCGCATTTTCGATGAATGTAATATCTGCAAATTCAGGAACCACATACTTCGGATACGTTTCATACTTTTCACGCGATTCCTCCATCAGTGGAATAAAATCGTTTTGATAGCGCACAGTGATTTCCGGATGCTCATGAACCCATTTAGGGAAGAAAATAATGCCGTGCATACGTTTTTCCTCAGGCATAAAGTTCAGAGAAACGTCAGTGCCAGTCGGTTCGGTCCACGATACTTTATACACATTTTCCACCAGCTTCACCAGATTGACCTTCTGATCACGTACCCAGCGGCCGCCTACCATACCACTATGAATGCGATAATCGATCGTATCTTCATTTTTAATATATATTTCGTACTCCCAACCATTCTCATAAGTGTAGATCATGTGGCTGCCGATAAACTTGTCCATCTTGCATCCTTCTTTCCTAAATTATAAGTTTTTATGAATTGAATAGGAGACCAAAGATAATTAATATTCAATTCAAAACATGTAATATTAAACATGTTTTTAAATACATATAAATTGTAGCACTATGGTATACTAGTGTCAAATAACGTTTGACAAGGAGAGCTACGTTGAAACGCACATTAAAATACGCTATTTTGGGCCTGGTTCATAAAGAGGAAATGAGCGGCTACGATATTACGAGTCAATTCAAGAAGGAAATCGGACAATTTTGGAGCGCCAAACACAGTCAGATTTATCCTGAGTTAAGAAGGCTGACCGAAGAGGAGCTTATTGAATATCGCACCTCCATTACAGGAGCCAAGCTGGAAAAAAAGCTGTACTGCATTACCCCCAAAGGAACCCAAGAACTGACCGAATGGCTCCTGAGCCCCAAAGAGTTACCGGAAACGGAAAAGGATGAGTTTATGCTCATGCTGTATTTCTCAGCGGCCATCCCCAAGGAAGAGAACAAGCGATTGTTCGAGGACCAGATAACCAAACGTAAAGAGAAGCTGGAGTATCTGTACGAAAGTAAGAAATCCCTCCAACAGCTGGACGAAAACCTCCAAGCCCCCGGTTCTAATCAATTTGGGCATTATCTGGTGCTGAGCCGTGCCATTAATCGGGAAGAAAGCTATATTATGTGGCTGGAAGAAACACTGTCCCTGTTTGAATAGCCTAAAAAACCTTCAACGCCACGTAGATTCGTGGTATTGAAGGTTTTTCTAAATAGGTGCAAACTAGTCTGCCGTCGTAATCGAAGAGCCGTAATCTTCAATATGGATATCTGTGCTAAAACGTACAGGAATGGTACTAAACGTGGTATCCCAATCCTCTTTGACCTTATGCCAAACTTTAGGATGTTGAATCCTCAACGCTTCTCCGAAACCTCCAACATCAGCCTGCAGCTTTTGCATTTTGGCTACAGTTTGTTCAGCTAATGAATTCACTTTCTCCTGAAAGATACTCTCTTCTTGTCCGAGCACATCATTGCTACGCAAATTTTCTTTCTTGTTAAAAACCTCGGAAACACGTCCCTCTGAAGTCATTTTTACTTGGAAGGAAATGTCGTCCCCCTGAACGTTGGCCTTGATCCTGCTTTTCACCGCTTTGATCTCATAAGCTATATTTTTACCGGTCTGGGGATCACTACTTTTCAGCACGCCTCCAACCAATTGGCCTTTGATCCACATGAGACCCTCGACCTCTGACTCATTCAGAAAACCAGCGTAGGTTTGCGTCTTTCCCTTGATGACTCCCGCACCTGCGAGCTTGATTTCATTCTCCGCCGTAATGACATTGGGTAATATAAAGCTTCTTTTACCCTTCATGGGCCCGACCACTTTAACCAAAGCCACGGGTTTTATCAACCGGGCATTCCGTTTACGATTTTCGAAAATATCCTTTAAGATATAGGCAGGAATTTGACCAGGAATTCTCTCCTGAAGCGCATTGCCCGCCTTGTCTGTACTAATCAGCAGCTGGACGCTGGGTCGAATGTCATTATCCGCCAAGAAAAAGTCCAGCAGCTCATACAACGGAATCTTGCGAAGCAGACTGGAGCTGATAATAATCGTTTTCAAATGTTGTCCGATGGGCGGTCGGTTGGTTCGCAATGAAATTTCTCTTAACATTTCAAAAACGGAATCCCCCGTTTCCGTAATATTAAAAAACTTTTTAGCTTGTGGGGAGGAACTGTTGGAGCCGCCGCTTTCCTCTGGGATGATAAATTGAAAGGTTCCGGTGATTAACTCTTTTTTCGGATAGTCTCCTCCTTTCCGATTGATTTGTTCTTCTTGTGAAGATTCTGACGCTACATCCATAGCAATGCCTGTCTCCAGATTTAGATCCTCCACTGGAGAGCTGCTCCAGCAACCTGAAAGTGTACAGCATATCAGGAAAGCCACCATTCCGAGTAATCCTGACTGGACTCTCTTCATGACCGCAACCCCCTCAAGTGAGAAATAAGAAGCAGTGGCAGTGGAAGCAGCGCGAATAAAACGAAAGCTGCATTCCCGATGATCGTTCCAAAAGAAAATAACTCATTCAGGTTTTTAGGAATTTGGGACAGGACGTAAATGAACGGGAGCAAAATGAACAGCACCTTGGAATAAGAGCTATTCAAAATTTGAGAAACTCCGAGCGAAGCGCAATAAAAAGCAATACTGAATGTAGCAAAAATTTGCATGATCCAAATGGACAACAACAGGGATTCGAACCGTTCCAATAACAGATACTCCACTTCAAAGGAGCGGGCCAAGTCTAAAAAAGGCCAGGTTCTGGTCATAACCCCTTCCACCGAAAAGGCGCCAATGCATAAAATCAGCGCAGCTGTATAAAAAACGACCGAGATCCCGATCGCCAGTCCAATCGCCTTGGTTGCTTTCTTCGGTTTTTCCATCCGACAAAGAATAAACAGCAGACACTCTGTCCCCGTTAAGGTCAGGGTTGTAGTCTTGAGCGTTTTAAGCACTGGCATTACACCCTCGGACAAAACAGGACGCAAATTATTCAATTCGAAAATATTCAAACTCAGCAAGCATATCAATACAAAAATAGCTGCCGTAATCGGGAATATAACTTGACATATTTTACCTAATGTACCTATGCCCCCTAAGCACAGGTACAGAGAGATCCATATAAAAGGTGCTGAAATAGCCCACACTGGAGTTCCTTCAAGCAAAAAGAACGACGTTACTTCCTCCACAGATCGGATTTCGTATGCAGCTATACAAATAAAATAGATGACGAACAAGATGCCCAACACTTTGCCGATGGCTTTGCCGGTTATCCGCTGAACATACTGGTAAAAGGTGCTTTCTGGAAACCGTGAACTTAGTTTGACTATAATCCATCCGAACAGGAAAGTGGCAGCCCCTGCTAAAATGACAGACATCCATACATCCGGTGTTTTGGCAGCTTCAACGGCTACTCTGGGAAGGGTAAGCAACCCGGCAGCCAGCATAAAGCAAAGCACAATTGTCGTCGTCTGTAAGGTTGTAATTTTATCCGTTTTTTTCCCACGGGCCATCTTGCTCCCTCCTGTATTGTTGAACTCATCCTTGTCGCTTAGGGTCTTTATGCTTCAATAGAATGGGTCTATTTTTCATAAATTGTAACGGTGCTCGCAAAAAGTAATCTTTCCAGTCCTTCAATGAACGGGGAGCCGTTAAACTAAGATACGGCACGCCGAAGCTGTGTAATTTAGCCATATGAATGCTCAGCATCAGGAAAAACATGATCACTCCATACAAACCGAAGATAGCCGCCGTGAACATGGCCCCAAAACGAAGAACGCGCATAGAGATCCCGGCGCTGTATACAGGTGAGGCAAAGGAAGAAATCGCCGTGACTGCTACCACAATAACGAGAATCGGACTCACAATCCCAGCGTTAACAGCGGCCTGTCCAATAATCAAACCGCCGACAATGCCCATCGCTGGACCGATAGGTTTGGGGAGCCGAAGCCCTGCCTCGCGTAAAATTTCGATGGAAATTTCCATAATCAGGGCCTCAATCAGCGTCGAAAACGGAACACCCTGTCTCGCACTGATAATGGAAATGACCAGCTTGGTTGGAATCAATCCGGGATGAAACGAGATAAAGGAGATATAGAGCGCCGGGGCGAACAGAGATATCGTAGTTGCCATAAAACGAAGAAATCGAATAAGCGACCCCGGTATCCATCGTTCATAGTAATCTTCGGGAGACTGGAGCATCATCCCGTACGTCACAGGCATAAGGAGGGCAAAAGGTGTACCGTCCAGCAGAATCGCCACACGTCCCTCCAGCAATGCAGCCATGACACGATCTGGTCTCTCCGTATTTTGAATTTGCAGAAAGGGGCTAAGAAAATTATCCTCAATAAGCTGCTCCACATAGCCCGACTCCAGCACCTCATCCATATCAATGGTTTTGACCCGCCGTTTCACCTCATCTACAAGCTCCGGGTCGGCAATGTCTCTGAAATACACCACCATCAGCTGCTTTTCCACTCTTTTGCCCACTTTGAAGGACGACATGGCCAGCTCCGTACTTTCTCCATGTCTGCGCAGCATTGCTGTATTATCGCTGAGGGTCTCGGTAAAACCGACTCGCGGTCCCCGCAGCACCGATTCCGATATGGGGTCTTCCACCCCTCGTGTACTCCCTTTGGGTGTACCCAGCACAAAGGCACCTGGTATGCCCTGAATCATGAGTATGACTGAACCGAACAGCACCTTTTGCAAGGAGAACTTCACCTCTACCGTATACTCTGTCTCCGATACCAGCATGACCTGGCGAGTAATCATATCCCGAAGCTCTTCTCCTCTCGGGAGATCTTCCCCCTCTTGCCCGGAGCTGCCCCAATCCATCAGCGGCTTTAGTATGTTCTGATCCATGCCAACCTTGTCTGTTAATCCATCCACAAAAAAAAGTGTGCCTACAGCGTTCAGTTTTTCCAGAAAAATGGATCGTTCGTTCACGTCCGACATATCCGTGACGGCTTGTCTGATTTTTGCTACATTGGCTTCATAATCTTCGGTAAAGGTCTCCTTTACATTCTCAGCCTCACTTACAGACGGATTACGATCTGTATGCTGCGAACGGTCTTCTTCTTCTAAAAGCTTTAATCGTTCCATACGTCTGCTTTCTCGACCATCCATCGCTCTAATTTGTCGTACCGTCAGAAAAATAATCAAAGGGATGATGAACAAAAAGAAAGCTTCCATCCATACGTTCCATTTGGGCATATGAGTTCCGATGACCTGCCACACACTCTTTCCTCCTTCACTTCCAGATGATTTGTATATAGATTTACCTGGATTAGAAAAAAGATGCATCGGCAATGGAATAAATTTCTTTACTCACAAAAGGAATAAAAAGGTGAATTTGATAGGTGAACTGTAGTGCCAAAAGTGGATTTCCATGATAATATCTATTCATTCTATGACTAATGTCACAAATTTGTTGAATTCGTGGGCCATTATTCGAATCTAAAAAAGGAGTTGTAGGTATGAAGAAGCATTTTTGGAAGAAAGCCGCTGTGTTGAGTTTGTTAGCGGGCATTTTGTTAGGGGGAACAGCGATCAGTCCCAAGCAGGCTCAAGCATCGCCCGAACCTTATCTTGGGGAAATTACGATGTATCCTTACATGTTCGCTCCCAATGGATGGCTAAAATGTGAAGGTCAGCTCTTATCTATTTCGCAAAATACAGCACTGTTCAGTCTACTGGGTACTAATTTCGGGGGGAATGGAACGACCACATTTGCATTGCCTGATTTGCGTGGAGCCTCTCCGGTGCCGAATGTAGATTACTACATTTCAACCGTAGGGGGATTCCCGTCCCGTCCATAATGAAATGTTCAATGGTGTGCTATTTAATGAAGAAGAGGTGATGGCGTGCTCGAAGGCAATAACTTCACACGCAACAATTTGAAACTGTATCGCTTGCTGGTTCCATTGCTGCCATTCATCGGCGGTGCGTTCCTGCTCATAGGGACGAATGAGGCACATGCTGCCGGTTGGGAAAATGTCGTACTTAATAAACCAGCCACATCCAGTGGCTATAGCCAGCCCTATGATCCCTCCAGAGCTGTGGATGGGTCAATCGGGCCGACAAGCCGCTGGTATCAAGCCAGCAACGGTGAGAAATGGATCCAGGTAGACTTGAGAGATTGGTATATCGTAGATCGATACGTTGTTACAGGTATGGGAGTCCATAACGGGTGGCGGGATCAACGTGATCCATACAGTTTCCGATTGCAAACAAGCAGCAACGGAAGTAATTGGGTGACTATTGATACCGTCCAGAATAATGGGAGCTCTAATGTTGAAAAGAGCATTACTCCTGTAACTACACGATACTTGCGATTATATATTGATCAAGGAAATGCAAGAAACAATCAATGGGCTTCCATCATGGAATTCGCAGCTTATGGGGAGCAATTGCCCGTTCCACAGGCTCCGGGTCATTTTACAGGAACCAAAAATGGAAATACAGTGGAGTTAAGCTGGGATGCTGTTCCTTATGCAACTTCATACAAAGTCATACGAGATAGTGTAACGCTTTATTCAGGTAACTTAACTCAATTCATAGACACTTCAGCATTGCCACCAGGTGAAGCAATTTACACGGTTCAGGCCGTGAATGCTAAGGGGGAGAGCACTCCCTCAGAGGTTAAAGTGAACATACTTACCGATGCCGAGAGAGTTGCACAGGCAAAAGCTGCTCTTGCATTAGGCTTCGCACCTGGAGATACAGCTGATTCGGTATCCCAAAAGCTGACGCTGCCACTCGCTGGGTTGAATGATACGACGGTGAGCTGGAGTTCGGATACTCCTAACATCATTACGAACGAGGGGGCTGTCACACGCCCGCAGTATGATCTGGGTGACCGAAAAGTAAAACTGACAGCAACGATTGCGAAGGGAAGCGCCTCAGATACCCAAACTTTTGAGGTTACCGTATCGAAGATCACTGCTCAAGATACATTGAATCAAGCAGCAGACACCCTCTCGCTTGGCGATTTATCTGCGCTAACAGAAAATATTTCTCTCCCTTTATCCGGTTATGGTGGAGCGCAGATCGAATGGTCCTCAGCCAAACCACTTATTATTGCAGTAGATGGAACACTCACCAGACCCCCTTATAATAGTGGAGATACGGATGTTACCCTAACGGCTACCCTGCAACTTGCAGGCTTAACGAAAACAAAGGATTTTACTGCACACGTACTCCGTCTGCCCATGAGCGACACTGAAGCCGTTGACGCGGCATACAGGGCGCTTGAGTTGCCAATGACTACAGTAACCGGAGACGTATATTTGCCAAAAGACGTTTTGAATGGTGTTCAGGTGTCATGGTCATCGACTCAGCCCCAGTTCCTGGATCAAACTGGGCATGTAACATTCCCAAGCTATGTGCAGGGCGATCAAACGATCACGCTGGAAGCAGTTGTGTCACGAGGCGGGGTTGAGCTGCGAAAAACATTCAGCCTGCTCGTGCCTGCACTGCCCGTAAGTGCTGATGAAGCCGTAAATTTGGCAGCAAATACACTGAATTTAGATTATCCGCAAGGGATTAAGGATTCCATTGCTCTACCTCTTACAGGAGCATTTGACACCCAGATCGACTGGTCTTCGGATCAACCAGATATCCTCAGCAACAGTGGTCAGGTAAATCGGCCTAAATATACAGACGGTGATGTGAATGTACAATTAATTGCCATTATTTCTAAAGGTGCAGCTTCTGTACAAAGAACATTCACGATCACAGTGCTGAAGGCATTGCCGAATACACCTTATGTACGATTGAACGGCAACAATCCAATTGTTCTAGAAGCCGGCGACAGCTTCACTGATCCGGGAGCCAGTGTACTGGACAGCGTATACGGCAATATCCTGATCCCTGAGCTTTCAGGTAGCGGGAATGTCGATACAAATGTACCTGGTGTATATGTATTGAACTATGCTTATAGCGACAACGGTGGTTGGACGGCAGAGCCGGCAGAACGCCGTATAAACGTGCTGCCTCGTGCTGTTACAGCCGCAGCAGGCAATGAGGATATAGCCTCTGTGATCGTTACAGGCGCCTTACCGAGCGCACGGCTTGAGCTGTACAATGCCCAGCAGGAGCTTATAGCGGAAGGAATTGCTTCGGGAGAGGGAAGATATACATTTACACCTGTTCCTGAAGGAGCCAGCTACTATGTGCTGCAGAACGTAAATGGTATGAAGAGCGCTCCGTCAGGGCTAGTGTATGCGCAAGGGTTAACCGCGCAGCGCGTTGCGGATTCCATCACAAGCATAGCAGCTCCTACAACAAGTGACACACTGCTCAGGTTGCCTGTTGTACCTGATGGTTTCCGTGTGACCATCAGCAGCAGTAGCCAGCCAGACATCGTGCGTACAGACGGAACTATTGTTCAAGCAGATACTCCTTCCGTTGTAACTATCATGCTGGATGTTATGAGGGTAAGCGATGGTTCTCATGCTTTGACGCAAGCCATAGAAGTCACCGTCCCTGCCAAGGTAATGGCGAGCACAGGTAAATCTAACAAAGATAAGAATGAGGATCTATTTGCTTTCGTACCACAGAGCGGATTTTCCGAACAAGGGAAAGAGTTCTCCCTCTTTGTTCCTTCGCCAGCATTCCTGGATGAGCAGATACAGCAAGCACTTCGCGAAGGCAAGGCATACGCAGACATTCGTTTGGAGCAGGAGAAGCAACTGAGTCGTGTTATCCTTTCTCATTCTTTACTGAATAAATGGGATAAGATTGGTGCATCGGTAATATCTCGATATGGAACACTGATGATATCCAGTGACACCTTAACCAGCATGGCCTCAGGACAGCAGGACGTTACATTATCATTCCAGCAGGTAGATGTACAACGTGCGCAGCAGATCCGTGATTGGGCCGAGCAACAATCCAGCCTGACGCTGATGGGTCCGGTTACAGACATCAAAGCTAATGTGACAGGGACCTCGTCGATCATTCTACCGCTGGATAACGAATCCTTAGGTGAGTTACACAATGCAGAGCCCCAGTTCTCCATTCTTGTTATTCATGAGAATGGTGAGCGTGAGATTCTAAAAGGGACTGCTGTAATGGATTCAAAAGGGATTTTGTCGGGTGTGAGTCTGAATACGACCGGGTTAGGTACCTTTGCCGTCGCCACAGACGCAAAGACTCAAACCAATAATGCCAGTGTGCAAAATAACCCCATCAATTCGTCAGATTCGCAAGAGCTAGCTCAGGTATGGCCGGATGTACAAGGCCATTGGGCAGCGAAGTCCCTGCAATCTCTTGCAGACAAAGGCTGGATACAAGGCTATAAAGACGGCAACATACGCCCTGAGCGCGCTGTAAGCCGTGCAGAATTTGTAGCCATACTGACCAGAGCATTGGGAACTGCTGGAGATGTGAGCCCTTCTACCTCATTTACAGATATGCAGGGACACTGGGCTGGATCAGCCGTGGATTCTGCTCACCGTCAGGGATGGATTCAAGGGCTAACCGCTCAAACTTTCGGACCTGATGAGAGTCTTACCCGTGAACAGGCGATGGTGATCCTGTCACAGGCGATGCAAAATCAGACATCCATTTCCAGCACTACTGCACTGCAATCCTACAAGGATGAGCAGCAGATTTCAGCATGGGCCTCGGCAGCATTTCAAAATGCAGTATCCTCCGGTTGGATCAGCGGTTATCCAGATGGAACGCTCAAGCCAAAAGCGGCCATCAGCAGAGGTGAGATGGCTGAACTGCTGGTACGTATTCTTAAATAAGACTTTTTAAGCTTCATAGATCAGATGAGCATAAGCAAATACAACGCGGCCTCCAAGCTTTTCGGGGGCCGTATTTTTTTATGTATATTTTATGTACAAGCCTTCAACAATCATTTTTGCTTGTTTATTCACCCTTTTCGCTTCAGTAAATATATTATGAATATCTTCGAAGCGGGGCGATGAACTACCTGTCACCTCTACAGTAGGAAGAATGGTGAGGAGGAGATATTTGAATATGAAACACAGAAAACCGTTCAGGTTCAGTGGTGCTTCAAAAAGAGACGAAGACTGTAAGCCAGCAAGAGTAAATAGAAATATAGAAGAGCTTCTCAAGCTTATTAATGAATTGACTGTGATCATCCCACTTGTATTCGCAAGCCCCTCTGCGGCTAATGTATCTTCCTTGCAACAGATTTTAAGACGTTTGTTGTCTCTGGCGAAAAGCTTAAGACTTAGAGGCGGGATTAAGGCAGACTTACTGGCAGCGCTGGAACTTGCTATTGTAGCGATAGAAGCCACGCCTTTCTCCCCAATCAGCGTAGGAACTACACTGCAACAGTTACTGGATGTCCTATTGTCCATCGTTTTACAGGAACCCCTCGATCCAGCTCTTAAAGACAGTTTGATCAGTGCAATCAGAACCGCCGGAACGGCTATCAGTATTGCGTTGGGTACCACGTCCTCGTCAGGGGCGCCTGGTCCACAAGGACCTCCTGGACCCGTGGGACCCGGCGGTGCGCCTGGACCCGCAGGTGGACCAGGGCCACAAGGGCCTCCCGGACCTATCGGAGCGGCCGGACCTGTTGGCCCAGCAGGGCCTATCGGGGCCGCTGGACCTGTCGGCGCTACGGGTGCTGCGGGCCCTGCCGGGGGTGTGACAGGCGCCACGGGCGCTACGGGCGCGGATGGATTGGTCGGGCCAGCCGGAGCCACAGGGCCTACCGGGGCGGATGGTTTGCCAGGCGCAGTTGGCGCTACCGGAGCCACGGGCACGGCTGGTGTTACTGGAGCCACCGGTTCGGGAGCCATCATTCCGTTTGCTTCGGGCGGACCTGCTATCCTGACAACCGTTCTTGGCGGGGTGGTAGGAACCACAAGTTTGATCGGCTTTGGAAGCTCAGCTACAGGTATTGGCCTTGTAGGCGATACCATTGACCTCACAGGTACACTTGTAGGACCTCTGATCAACTTTGCTTTTTCCGTACCACGGGATGGCGTAATTACATCTATTGCTGGTTACTTCAGTACAACAGCTGCGTTAACTCTCGTGGGTTCAACTGCGACGATTACGGCCCAGTTGTTTAGTTCCCCAACACCTAATAATACCTTCACAGCAGTTCCCGGAGCTATCGTTACATTGGCCCCTCCACTGGCTGGCATTATTGCTTTGGGAACGATCTCTAGCGGTATTACTACCGGGCTGGCTATACCGGTAACCGCACAGACTCGTCTGCTCCTTGTCTTCTCTGCAACAGCTACGGGACTTTCCCTCGTAAACACTATCGTAGGTTATGCAAGTGCAGGCGTTACCATTACCTGATCCAAGACGAAAAAAGGGCCCCACAGGATTGTTCCTGTCGAGCCCTTTTTTATTTGTATTCCCTCAGACGAACTAAACCGTTTCGAGCGAAATTTTCACTTCTTCTCCCTCTTCACAAACGGCGAACGTTTTAATTTGTCCGTGATCAGGCTCTTGAACGATGCCCGTCTTTAAATCAATTTTCCAGTCATATAAAGGATCATAGATATAATGACCAGATACTATCGCCTCTGTAAGAGGACCTCTTTTGGGATGAGGACTGACATTTTCAACGGCATAAAGCTCATTCTCCGAAGTGCGGAAAACAGCAATTTCGGCACCTTTGATGTGGATGGTACGTCCTATTCTGATCGGAAAATCCTTACTGTGACCGACGACAAGCCATTCGGCATTTTTGATCATTTGCTTGATCGCTCCCTTCCTCAGGCATTTTAGATACAATTACACAATAGACGGAGTGACAACCTCAAATAGATTTTTGCGTGTATCCTCATCATTGATGATCTTTTTCCACGGGTCTTCGACCTGTTGTAGTGCAAATTCGATGCGTTCTACTAAAGCTTGTCGATTATCTGTATCCTGAACGACAGCCTTCTGAATCTCTTCCAGACCGATCCGTTCCACCCACTCCGACGTGCGCTCCAGGTATTGTCCTGTTTCCCGGTAAAGTTGCATTACGCTGCCTACAATATCAATCAACTCGGCGTCGGTTTTCACTTTACAGAGTGAATCAGCCAACCGTGCTTTAATACCGCCATTACCACCGATAAAGATCTCCCAGCCCCCATCATTACCTACGATTCCGATATCTTTGGTACATGATTCCGCACAGTTGCGTGGACATCCATTAACCGCTAATTTGAATTTTGCTGGGAAATCCAGTCGTTCGAATTTTCGTTCCAACACTTCTCCCATTCCCATCGAGTCTTGTGTGCCAAACCGGCAGAATTGCGATCCAACACAGGTTTTAACCGTACGAAGTGACTTCGCGTAAGCATATCCTGACGGCATATCGAGTTCTTCCCATACTTTAGGCAGATCCTCTTTACGGACACCGATCAAATCAAGCCGCTGCCCTCCTGTTACTTTAACGACCTTAACGTTGTATTTAAGAGAAACATCTGCTATCTTCTTCAAATCTTCTGGGGTCGTTACACCGCCGTACATTCTAGGAACAACCGTAAACGTTCCATCCTTTTGAATGTTTGCGTGCAATCGCTCATTTACAAAACGAGAATCTCCCTCATTTTCATAGGTATCCGGGTTAATCATTCCCAAATAGTAATTCAGCGCCGGGCGGCATTTGGAGCATCCTTCATCATTATGCCAACCCAGTACATTCATAACTTCACGCGTTGTTGTCAGCCCTTTGGTTTTGATCGCTTCCACAATCTCGTCCCGACTCAATGTTGTGCAGCCACATATTCCTTGTTTGGCTGACGTCTTGAAGCTGTCTCCAAGAACATATTGTAGAATCTGCTCCACGACCGGCTTACATCCTCCACAGGAGCGCGTTGCTCCGGTACATGCTTTAATTTCATCGACTGTAGTCAGTCCATTTTCATTAATTGCATCCACAATGGCCTTTTTAGTTACACCGTTACAGCCACACACAATTTCATCATCGGCCATCGTTTCAGCGGATGATGTTTTCGCCCCGTGATTACTGCATCCAGTACCCATGATCTGTCCATATATCTCATCTGTCATCAATGTTTGCTGACGCACATATTTTTGAAGAGTAGCAGATTCGCTCACATCGCCAAACAGTACAGTTCCAACAATCTTATTTTCACGAAGCAGCACTTTTTTGTATGTGCGCTTCCACTCATCCTTTGCAACAATCACCGTATGTTCAGGCTGGGTTATGAATTCGCCAGCTGAGAAAACATCCACCCCTGAAATTTTGAGCTTGGTGGAAACCACCGATCCCATATAACCTTCAGTATCCGCACCTGCCAAATGTTTGGCAATTACACTCCCCTGTTCAAACAGCGGAGCTACCAAGCCGTAACAGGTTCCGCGGTGTTCAACACATTCCCCTACAGCATATACATCCGGCACGGAGGTTCTCATCAAATCATCGACTACAATACCACGGTTCGTTTCCATACCACTTTGCACAGCCACCTGAATATTAGGTTTGATCCCGACGGCCATAACGACCAAATCCGCTTCCAGCACGCTTCCGTCTGAAAACCGCAGTCCTTGTACCCGATCTTGACCATACACCTCCGCAGTTTGCATTTGCATAGCAAACTTGATTCCCTGGCGTTCTAGTTCTGCTTTTAGCATCGCAGAGGCTTCCCGGTCCAGCTGGCGTTCCATCAAATCCTCCATTAAATGGACGACCGTAACATCCATTCCCAGGTTGACCAAGCCTTTAGCTGCTTCCAGCCCTAACAGACCTCCGCCAATGACAGCTGCCTTTTTAAAGGTCTTCGCCGCCTCAAGCATTGCCGAGCAATCGGCGATATCTCGGAAACCGATGACACCCGGTAATTCTTTACCCGGAATAGGCAGAATAAACGATTGTGAGCCAGTAGCTACCAAAGCTACATCGTAATCAATTTCCAGTCCGTCTTCGGTGTGAATCTTCTTGTTCTCACCGTCGATGCTTTTCACCATTTTTCCTGTATATAAAGTAATCCCTTGATCCGCGTACCATTGCAAATCGTTCAGTATGATATCATCAATCGTTTTACTGCCTTCCAACACATAAGAGAGCATGATCCTGTTATAGTTCGGATGCGGTTCATTTCCCAGGACCGTAATTTCATACTTATCCGTTAATTTCAAAATTTGTTCGACCGTATTGATACCAGCCATCCCGTTCCCTATAACCACAAGTTTCTGTTTACTGTTTATCATATACCGGTTCCTCCATTCATTCGACGATACTTCCTATCCGATGACATCTCCTACGTTCCTATGAATATTGCTTATGCTTCTATTCTAATACAGCAGATAGAGCTATATGTGACTAGAATCACAATGTAGTTCAAATTAAGAATATTTAGGGATTTCCCTATTCCGTTTCAAGGGATAAAGCTAAGGCCAGAAATCAAACTTCATAAATATTAAATACATCACTGCTCAATTCATCGAACGAATCTTTCCATTTCATGTGTAAATACAACCTTTATAAGGAATACTTTAGGAACAACTTGTATCTTAAGGAAACATGAATTGAATCGTATGGAGGTGATCATCATGTGGTCTAAAATAATTTCTTATATTCCAAGCTGGATTACACTCTTTCAAGCAGGCCTCGCGTTGATTATTCCTTTAGGAATTTATTATATAAACACATCGATTTATTCGTTTGTTGGTAGTAAGGGGGCAAAATCCAAACATTCTTCTGATCGTCCGCTTTCCGACGAACATAACGAAGGCGATGCTGATCAGCAGCATGAACCAAGCTCCAAAATTACAGGGAATTATGATTCCGACTTAAAGTCGATCCGAGAGGCTATAGGCGAAAATAGTGATGTGCATTTTCGTGAGTTTGTAGTAAAGAAATATCATGTTCGGTCCGTGTTAGTCTTCATAGAAGGTATGCAGGATGAAAAGCTTATGAGCAAGCAGGTATTGGAGGTCTTGATGTACGAGGGCCAGCAGGACCCACAGCGCCCACAGGAACAGCAGGAAAGTATAAGTAACACCTTTATAAAAGAAAACTTGATGCCACTTACGCAAATTAGTGAAGTTGCTGATATGGAGGACCTGCAGGAGTCTATACTTTTAGGCCATACTGCCTTATTAATTGAAGGAATGAAGGGAGCACTGCTGGTGGGCTCGCCCAATGGCGCCATTCGCTCCGTCAATGAACCAACCTCTGAAGCATTGCTTCGGGGGCCCCGAATTGGTTTTACGGAGGTATTAAGTGAAAATACTTCGATGCTTCGACGCCAGGGCTTAAACAAAAGTTTGGAGATGAAGAAATTCCAAGTGGGAAGCCGAATCAAAAAAGATCTGGTTGTCGCGTATATAAAGGATATTGTGAATCCAGATCTCCTCGAAGAAGTAAACCGCAGAATTTCAAAGATAGACATGGATTTTTTGGCTGAATCCGGTTATGTGGAACAACTTATTGAAGACAATTATTTAAGTCCGTTCCAGCAGGCTCACAATACAGAGCGCCCCGACCGTGTCATTAATGCTTTGTTGGAAGGAAGAATAGCCATTTTGCTGGATGGGACTCCCTTTGCACTTATTGTTCCGGTGACCTTCAGTATGCTGCTTCAATCACCCGAGGACTATTATGAGCGCTGGATTCCAGGAACACTTTTACGCCTGCTGCGATTTAGCGGGGCGTTTATAGCGCTCATGGGGCCTGCTTTGTACATCTCTTTTATATCGTTTCATCCCGGTTTGATTCCGACCAAGCTGGTCATTAGCATCATCGAAACCCGTCAAGGCGTCCCTTTCCCATCTGTCATAGAGGTCATGATTTTGGAAATCTCTATTGAAATCCTACGGGAAGCAGGCATTCGCTTGCCCAAACCCATCGGTCCTGCAATGGGCATTGTGGGAGGCTTGGTCATTGGCGACGCTGCTGTAAATGCGGGTATCGTTAGCCCATTCCTGGTGATTGTGGTTTCGGTTACTGCGATTTCTTCGTTTTCGATACCAACATACAGTGCGGGCATTACCTTGCGAATTTTGCGTTTTGCCGGCATGGTATTTGCAGCCATCCTGGGCATGTTCGGAACCATATTGTTCTTTCTGTTAATTTGTATCCATCTGACGAAATTGAAAAGCTTCGGCGTACCGTACGTAACTCCCTTTTCGCCCATGCGTCTAAGCGACTGGAAGGATGTGTACATTCGTGCTCCTATATCTATGATGAAACGAAGACCTGTTATGATGAAAACTCAGCAAAAAAAGCGCAGATCATGATGCCAAGACGAAGGAGGAGCTATGGTGTTTAGACGCTCTGATGATAAGATCACAACGAAGCAGGCGGCTGTATTCCTGACCAATACCGTATTGGGGGCAGGGATTTTGACACTGCCGAGAGGTGTAACTGAAAAGGTACAGACTCCTGATGCATGGCTTTCTGTCCTCATCGGTGGATGCATTGTCATATTAGTCGTCTGGGTCATGGTGAAATTAAGTCAACAGTTCCCCGGAAACACCGTGTATCAATACTCCAGAAAAATCGTGGGCACGATTCCGGGAGGATTTTTAAGCGTGTTATTAATTATATATTTTTTAATTATCGCTGGCTTTGAGATTCGGGTTTTGGCTGAAGTGACGATGTTTTTTCTGCTCGAAGGCACACCCATCTGGGCGATTGTGATTCCGTTCATCTGGGTAGGAAGTTATTTGGTTTTTGGAGGCATTAATCCCATCGCTCGGCTATACCAAATCATACTTCCGATCAGTCTCTTCTTTCTGCTGCTCTGTTTTGTCTTTAGCTTAAGGATTTTTGAAATTGATCATCTTCGTCCTGTATTGAGTGACGGGATTCTCCCTGTCATCAAGGGTCTTAAATCGACTGTTCTTGTTTTCAGTGGATGTGAAGTCATCATGACACTGGTCGCTTTTTTACAGCACCCCGAAAAAGCATTTAAGGCCATGGTAGTGGGGATCAGTATCCCTTTGGTTTTGTACTTTCTGACCGTAGTTATGGTGATCGGCGGGCTATCGATGGACTCCACTGTGACAAGTACTTGGCCCACCATTAATTTGATGCGCAGTTTTGAAATCCCCGGTTTTCTTTTTGAACGGCTTGAGTTTCCGCTGCTGGTGATCTGGATGATGCAAATGTTTTGTAATTTCTGCAGTTTTTTCTTCAATGCATCCTTAGGTGTCTCACAGGTGTTTGGCCTTAAATATCGTTATGCGATTTTTGGCTTAATCCCAATTATCTTTATCTCCACAATGACTCCTGTTCGTATGATGGAAGTGTTTAGCCTAGGCGATGCGATCGGATACATGGGAATCATTTTATTTTTTCTGGTCCCGGTACTTCTCTCCATCGTTTTCATGATCAGGAAGAAGGGAATGAAGCAAAATGTGTAGACGAGCTATCCTATCTTTGCTGCTTGCCTTCATTCTTCTGGTGACTCAAGTTGGCTGTTGGAGCAGCAAAGAAGTAGAGGAACTAAGCATATATACAGGACTGGCCCTGGATAAGGGGGAGCTCACTCCATTGGAGAAGGAACTGGAGAAGAAAGGCAGCCGTTACTTCAAGAAAAATAAAATTACCGCCAGCCTACAAATCGTCCCCAAAAAATCATCTGGAAGCACAGAGCAGCAAAGCGGTGGCGGACAAGGGCCAAACTATGTCAATATAGCAGCCACCGGGGATTCTTTGCTTGAAATCTTCCGGCAACTCTCTCTCCGTTTGGATCGCCCGGTTATTGGTCACCATCTTAAGGTCATGGTGGTTGCCACCGATTTGGCGAAAGAACAGACGATGCAGCAATTAATGGATTTTGTGCTACGTGATAATGATATTCGCCCGAGTTGTTTGGTCTTCTTAAGCAAGGATCGAGCAGCTAGCACTTTAGTTACCAAATATGAGGACGAGGTCCCCTCCATTCATATTCTATATATGCTTCGTAACCATTTCAGAACCAGCAAGGTAATGAAGGGAGTCAATTTGTCTGAATTGGATGGGTTGATGCATTCTAAAAAAAGCTATATATTGCAAAACATTACTGAATCCGATGGAGAATTAGAATTTTCAGGGGCTGGCATTATTAAAGGAGATACCGGTCACTGGATCGGTAGTTTGGGACAACAAGACGTGGAGAGTATTGGATGGATTACAGGTGATGTTAAAGGTGGGGCTGTCAAAACGTATAACAAGCGGAATGAAGCCATAACTTACGAAATCAAATCGGTAAAAAGCAAAATAACAACGAAGGTGACCGAGGGCAACGATATCTCATTCCACGTAAAAATTGAATCCAAAGGACGTCTAATCGAAAACTGGGATGATAAAGCGGACCCAACTGAGACACGAAACATGAAAGAGGCTGAGAAAGAGTTTGAAGAACAAGTGACTCGCAGGATTAAGTCTGTTATGCACAAATTACAGTCAGAATATAAAGTCGATGTTGCCGGTTTTGGTGATCATTTGCATATTGAGAAACCTCAGGTGTGGAAAAAAGTAAAGGATGATTGGGATTATAAATTCAGCAAAATCCCCGTAACCTTCGATATAAAATTATCCATTACGGATTTAGGCTCATCTGCTGAATGAAAAAGTCGAATTGGCCTTATATAAAGGCCAATTCGACTTAAGATTCGCGGTTATCTACTTAACCTTCCAACGCTGCAACGGTCGCTCCTGAATTTCCAGAAGCGGCTACACGCTTAATTCAAATTGATTTTAAATACATCCCCTGCATTGCCACCCAAAACGATCAAGCCACCTTTGGGAAGTACAACCGAATTGTTATTGCTGGCAGTTGAAAATTGTACAACCGCTCCGTTTTCATCATAGACAGCGAACCCTCCGCTTGTTGGAAAATCAATGGTCATCGTTTTATCGGCTGAGTTTTTATCTATTTTATACCATGTGGCTTGGCCATTAGATGGTATGGTGTACACTGATTTTCCTCCCAAGATAGGTTTAACAGCATCTTCACTGATATAGGATTGTCCATCTATGGTTAAATACTCCGAACCATCCTTGGTATAAAAATTCAGATCAAATGCATCTCTTCCACTCATAACAGGAATCTCAACGGCATTTACTGCTTTATTCTCATCCACAATTTTAGTACCACTTGCGTATCCATCATGATCAAAGGATATTTTTTTCGTTATAAATGAGGGGGCCAGATAAAATATGGAAGATATCTTTTCATCCAAAGCATAATAATTTTTCCCGTTTCTGTTTTCCCATGCCTTTTTAACTATGGGATTTACAGGATTGGCATCTAGCTTTTGATATTCATAAGTCACCATAACCATTTGACCTAATCCCGGAAAGTTTAAATATAGGTTCGCCTTAATATACGTTTTCCCGTTTTTTTGTTTGTCAAAGCTTATGGCTACACTGCCATCACTGCTTTTGAATTGTCCATTGCCTGTATACACATATTTTTGCGCCGGGACGAATCCATCCAAGAAAGCAGGTAAATCAAACTCACCGTTTTTAATCTCTACATTTATGGTTGTACCCACAGAACCGTATAATCCCGAATAAAAAAGTAAATCAGATGGCATTTCCACTTTTACAGGAGGCTCAAATGTTTTCTCCGGTATGATGTCTTTAATGATGCCCTTATCTTTTAAAACTTCCAATAAAATGTTAGAAGCAAAAATACTATCTAAGATGGAAGACCCTCCAGATGAAAGCACAGCCATAGAAATATGATGCTCTGGTATGGTGATCAAAGTAGAGTGATACAAAACAGTATCCCCACCCTTGGATAACGCAGTTATTCCGTAATCACTAAACGGTGCCAACTGAACCGCATCCCAACCAAGTCCATAATTAAAGCTGTTTGTCTCTTCAGGTACCCATATTCCATTTCGATATTCATGACTTTTCATGGACTTCGCCGATTGTGCAGATAGAATATCGGGTCTGTTCCCCGTTAATACTTCTGAAAACATAGCCACCTCTTCTGCGGTGGAGTATAAGCCCCCTGTCCCGATGACATTGGCATTTTCAACCGGTAAAGCCCCCTCAACCGCAGGAAAATAAGTTTTGGACAGCTTTTGTCTATCAAATTGATCGAGAGGTGTTTTGGTAGATTTCAAACCTAAAGGTGTACTAATATGCTTTGCCAGGAAATCGGTGTAACTTAGACCGCTCACCCGCTCAACCAATATTTCAAGCAATTGAAATCCATCATTGGTATATACGGAATATTCGCCAGGGTTTGATTTTAAAGTTTCTGATTGCAACCTTAGCAAGAGCTCATCATGATTTTCTGTATCATTGTCATTAAATAACATACTATTTTTATAGTGAGCACCGTAAAGACCTGACGAATGATTTAACAGCATACGGGGTGTAATTTGTTTGTATCTTTCATCAGACATTTTAAAGTCCTTAATGTATGTTGTTAGCGGCTGATCAATATCTACCTTATGGGCATCGACCAGCATCATCGTTGCAGCAGATACATACATTTTGCTTGTAGAGCCTATACCGAACATCGTATCTTTGGTGATCGGCTCGTTGGTTGCTTTATTCTTTACACCCACGCTATCCGATAATACAATGTTTCCTTGGTCCATAATGGCATACTGCACACCGCTAGCACCGTATTTGGATACCAGCTCCGAGGCTAGACTGCGAGCCTTTTCCTTGATGGGTTCAGCAGTGTCTTGAGCAAAAGTATTCGTCATCGGCAGTACAAAAAGCATAGCAGAAACGAACACAGCTATTATTTTCTTCATTCCATATTTCCTCCTCTTATAGCTTCACCAGGCTTTATTACTGACCTGATCATACAATGAACGAGGATTCTATATAAAAAAACACCCTTAAATGTAAAAAACAATCCCTAAACAACATAATGTCTAAGGAATGTCCTTATAAAATGGCAATAAAACCATATTATTGAATACTTTATTTTTCGTTTCAATGGTCATATTCCCACCATATTTGTCACATATTCTAGATATATTGGTTAAGCCAATGCCATGAACATCCGGGTTTGATTTTTGACTATGCAAATGGGCAACTTCATTCTCCACATGATTAAGGATGTGAATGAACAGCGCGGACTCATTGGAATGTATTTTAATAAGAATGTACCTATCATCCGCAATCCTGACCCTTTTAGATGCTTCTATGGCATTATCCAGCATATTGCCCAGAGCGACACATAAGTCATAACGTTCAATATTTACTTTCTGTGAATACAAGTTAAGCTGGGTATCTACCTTGATGCCATTGGCCAGAGCAATATTAAGGCTGTTCGTGACAAGGGCATCTATAACCAGATTACCGGTATTAACCCTTTGATACGCTCCTTCGATTTTATTTAAGGTAACCTTAATATGTTCACTCGCCTCTGCCAATTCATTTCTCTTGATACATTCTTCAATATACAAAAACTGTTGGTGTGTATCATGAATGATTCTTTTTATATTTTTGAAGCTGTGAACCGTTTTTTCGTAGTTAGCATCTTGGTAGTCCATCTGATGTTGTAATTGAGCATTTTCATGCATTAATTGAAATTTTTCAATGACATTATCAAAAATATATATGATAAAAACATTTAAGGAAATAAAGCCAATAATAGAACCAAAATAATACATATTCTTTTCACTATAAACAGATAAAACATTGACCTGGTATAAACTTATGATGGGAACGATTAGAAATAAAATATAGTAACGATGCTGCAAAGGGAAGGTTCTGCGTTTGGCAAATAGCCGTATAATCTGAATGACAGCAAACATGATAATGCAGCTGAGTAACATAACCTTAGAGAATATCAAGTGATCTTGTCCACTCAAATGGATAAAGTTGCTAATTTTAACGGAGCCTACAGCATATAAAATATAAAGAGATATAAAATTAACGATGGTTATCAATACAGCATAAAGAATAGAAAAAATGATCTTTGTCTTTATTTCCACTGTATACGATTGCGCTAAACTAAATATGACAAGTAATGCTAAAATTGAAGATATCGTAGGAGTCAAATAAACACTTAAATATAAGGAATCCAGCAACCCAAAAATAATGAAGTACACGAATCTGTTCGGCTTTCGATTGGACTTATCAAAAACCGAGTTAAAGTAAAAATTCACTTGGAAGCACATAACAAGGACAACGCAAAGATTAAGAAGCAGGGAGTTATATTCCATCATATTAATGCAACTTCATGATCATAAATTTGGTATATAGATCTTTAACTTCTTTTATTTTAGAACGCCCAATAGGTAACTTCACATCATTTGACATCAAAACATCACCGCCAGCAAATTTTTTCACATGAATTAAGTTTATAATAATCGAACGATGAATTTGTAGAAAATTATGTTCTTTTAATGCTGAAGCATAGTCCGAAAGAATCCCTTTGCTATCATAGGTTTGAGTAGAGGTTACAAAATGCAGTTTGTTTTTTATGGTTAAGCTTTTGACCACTTCAATACTAATGATATCATCATATTTTAAAAGCACTTCCTCATAAGCTGACTTGATGATAACGAATTTTTTATCGAGAGATTGAAAATATTGACACAGCTTTATCATTTTTTCCTCAAAGATATGGGGAGCAATCGGTTTTATTAAATACTGAAATGTGACTACGTCAAAACTTTCCACCATATATTCAGGGTAGCTCGTTAAAAAAACAATCTGTTCATCCAGGTGATTTAAACTCCTTATTTTTTGGGCGGTTTGAATTCCGTTCATGCCATTCATTTCAACATCCAATATTAAGATATGGAATGGAGACTCATGGTTTTGATAATGAGATACCAGCTGTTCTCCGGAGTCGAATAATTCAACTTTAAATTCTATACTGGTCTTTATCGACAAAGTAATCAGCATATTTTTAACAAGTTCTCTCTGCTTGTGCTCATCATCGCAGATAGCCACTCTATACATAAATAACATACACCTCGTTCCCATTGCATTGATCATGGAATTGTATTCTAAACAGTATATAACCTTTTAATATTCTATAAACAGCTTTTGGATAAAACGCAAATTCAAATCCCTCAAATGCCAGTATACAAGCTGCTCAGCAGTTGCATCCAAGGTAAAAAAGAAACCCTCGTCTTAAAAGACGGGGTTTCTTAACTATTTTATTGATCGTTATTTTAAAAAATCTGCTCTCTTGTCTTCACCGTGGGAACGTCTGGCAAAGTCGATAAATTGGAATTTGTCTAGCCGATGCCTTGACTCGGTATACTGGAACAACGTGGTATCTTCCAGATAAACATAGTTACGTACTACGACCACATGAGTGTAGTTCTGAAGGTCCATCAGCCTATGGTCTTCTTCGTCTGCATTTTCTACAGAAACCACTTTTTTGGCATAACTAATTTGAAGATGGAGCTCTCTCTCCAAATATTCGTAGATGGACCCACGACTAATTTCCTCGGTAAGCACAGGTACAATGTCTGATCGAAAGTAATCTTTATCCAGTATGACGCATTCACCTTCAATCTCACGCGCACGAATAACTTTCCAGACCAAATACTTGTCTTTGTCAATCTCAAGATGATTGGCTATGTCATCTGGAACTGGAATTAGCTGATTTTCATGTACAATGGTTCGTGATGTACGCCCAATTCGTTCAGACATTTCCTTGAAACTTACCAGTCCTCCTATAGGAAAATCCATCCGTCCAATATCCAGAACAAAAGATCCCTTAGCTTTTATTTTATGGATATACCCATTTTGTGCAAGCAAGTGAAGTGCTTTACGTACGGTTTCACGAGAAGTGTTATACTCTCTGGCCAGTTCATTTTCAGATGGCATTTTCGTGCCTGGAGCCAATTCGCCTGTCTGGATCTGTCCCGAATAATCCTGATAAATTTGCAAAAATATATTCTTTGTCAATTTTCATCACCACGTTCATTGTAGCATTCTTTCACTTCCCTGTTCACTATAATAGACTGTGCGAATTGAATCTGAATTAATTCCTATGACCTGATGAAGAATTCAAATGAATTCTCATTAAGGTATACTGCAAATCGTCTGCCTCACCTGGCAGTTCCTCAACCGATTCAATCATACTCTGACCATCCGGGACAATGACTGGTGTAATGACGGGATATCCGGATTTCTGAATCAGATCACGGTCAAATTCCATCAGTAGTTGTCCTTGCTCCACGGTTTGATTGGTCTCCACATGCATGGTGAATCCCTCACCCTTCAGTGACACCGTATTGATCCCCACATGTACCAGAATCTGTACACCTGTCGAATGCTCCAAAATCAAGGCATGCTTGCTTTTCATCATGATATGAATAACTTTCCCCCTGAATGGGGCAAGAATCTTGCCATCCTTCGGTTCCACTGCAATACCTTGCCCCATCTGCCGTTCGGCAAAAGCCGGGTCAGGGACCTGTTCCAACGGTACAACACGTCCTCGTACGGGAGTCCTCACTTCAAGCACATCTAGTGCGGTACTTTGCGGAAGCGAGTCTTTCCGTACGGAATCATTGGCTGGTGCAGCCTGACGGCGCTTAGTTAACAACTTGCCATACATTAAAGTTAAAGCAAACGGCACAATTAACACGATCGCCATCCCAATGAAGAATACACCCCAGTTGTTTGGGAAAATAGACAAGAAGCCTGGAATCCCGCCCACACCAATGGAAGAAGCCATCACATGATTTACGGTGAGCAGTATACCTGCAATACCGGAACCGATCATTGCGAATACAAACGGATATTTATATCGGATATTCACCCCGAATATGGCAGGCTCGGTTACACCCAGAAATGCAGACACTGAAGAGGTAAGAGCCAATCCTTTTCCCTTTTGCTCCTTCAATACCAGCATCATTGCCAGTGCTCCGGCACCCTGAGCGATATTGGACAGCGCCAGCATCGGCCAAAGGAATGTTCCACCCTGCGTACCAATTAATTGCACGTCCACCGCCAGGAAAGTATGGTGCATTCCCGTAATCACGAGCAAGGAGTACAAGCCTCCATAAATCAGGCCTCCCAGCGCAGGAGCCAAATCGAAAACGTATACAAGACCAGACGTAATAGCATTACCAATCATAAAAGTAACCGGACCGATCACTGTAAATGCCAGAAATCCCGTTATTAATAATGTAATCGGTGCTACAAGTAACAGTTTAAATGAATCTGCTATCTTCTTATTTAGGAATTTCTCAATGTGCGCGAGCACGTAAGCGGATACTAAAACGGGTAAAACCTGTCCTTGATAACCAATCTTGTTCACTTCCCACCCAAACAAATTCCAAACTGGAACGGTTCCTTTGGTAACAGCATCTGCATAACCGTATGCACTTAGCAGATCCGGATGAACCAGAATCAAACCCAGTACGATCCCGAGTAAAGGACTGCCGCCAAACCGGACAACAGCCGACCATCCAATTAAGGCAGGTAGAAATGTAAAGGCGGTGCTGGCAATGGTGTTAATGATAGCAGCAAAGTCGGTCCATTGAGGATAGACTTGAACCAGAGCCATACCTTCGAAGAAGATTCCCTTGCCAGTCAAAATATTATTTATTCCAAGCAATAAGCCTGCAGTCACGATTGCGGGCAAGATGGGGATAAAAATATCTGCCAGCGTCTTGATGGCACGCTGAATTGGATTTTGTTTTTTGCTTGCCGCATTTTTGACATCATCTTTAGAAGCCCGACTACCTCCTGTAATGGAGATCATTTCGTCATATACTTTATCCACCAGACCTGGGCCAATCACGACCTGATATTGTCCTTGTGAAGAAAATTGGCCTTTAACCAGATCATTTTGTTCAAGTGCATCTTTATCAACCAGCTTATCATCATAAAGGGCAAATCGCAGACGAGTTACGCAATGCGTAGAGGCCTCTATGTTGTCTTTGCCACCAACGGCTTTTATAATGTCTTCTACCTGTGATCTTTCAATCGCCATTTAGCCCACTCCCTTAACGTTTGCTCATTTTAAAGTAGCAACCCCGGTTATCAAAATAACGTGCCCGGGGCGCTACTAGATGTCTCCATACTATTCACTAAGTCTACGAACAATCCACATATATGAAGCATATGGGGTTAAAGAGATCACTTGTTTTAGCTCTGGGGCGTGCTGGGTATTACCAATTAAGAGCTCAGCCGCATCCAACGCTTGATTTATTAATCGTGAATAAAATGAATCCGGTATACGGAATTGCGCATCCTGTCCGCTAAAATTAGAGATGACGATCAAAGTCTCCTCTTCATTGCTGCGTTGATAGGCGTAGACCTGAGGATGAGCTTCGTCCAAGCGTTGATAATTCCCATCGGTAATAACTTGCACCGTCTTACGCAGATGAATTAGCTTACGGTAATGGTGGTAGATAGAGTTCGGGTCCTCTAACTGATCCTGAGCATTAATCTGTGGATATCGTTCATCTACTTTAATCCAAGGAGTGCCTGTAGTGAAGCCCGCATTGCGAGTGCTATCCCACTGCATCGGTGTCCTCGAATTATCGCGAGACCGCTCTCGAATGATATTCAATGCTTCTTCTGCACTTTTGCCTTGCTCCTGTAAGATACGATACATATTCAGAGATTCAACATCCCGAAACTCTTCAATGTCTGCCCACTGCGGGTTGGCCATCCCAATTTCTTCACCTTGAAATATATAAGGTGTTCCTTGAAGACCATGTAGCGTGGTTGCCAGCAGCTTGGCGCTTTCCGCATGGTATTGGCCATCATCCAAAAAGCGAGAGATCGCCCTTGGCTGATCATGATTATTAAAAAACAATGCACTCCAGCCGCCACCTTGTTGCATGCCCGTTTGCCAATCCGAGAATAGCTTTTTCAGCATTTCAAAATCATATGGCATGAGTTCCCATTTTTGTCCATTTGGATAATCTACCTTCAAATGATGAAAATTAAAGGTCATGGACAATTCTTTTCTCTCTGGATTGGAATAACGGATGCAGTGCTCTAGGGAGGTAGAGGACATCTCACCCACAGTGACGCTATTCTGTTTAGCAAATACTTTCTCATGTAACTCATGAATGTATTCATGCACATGTGGACCGTCCGTATAATATTTACGTCCGTCGCCAGGAGCCGTGCTCCCATCATCGTTCGAGAATTGCTGATCCTTGGAAATCAAATTAATGACATCGAGCCGGAAACCACTGACTCCCTTCTCAGCCCAAAATTCCAGCAGATTGACAACTTCCTGACGGACTTTGGGATTTTCCCAGTTTAGATCCGCCTGAGTCTTATCAAATAGTGTCAGGAAATATTGGCCTGTTGCCTCGTCATATTGCCAAGCAGGTCCACCAAATTTGGAAACCCAATTGTTTGGTGGTCCATCATCGGGTGCTGGATCACGCCAGATATAGTAGTCCCTATACTCACTATCCTTAGAAAGCCGTGCCTCCTGAAACCAGGCATGTTCTGTGGAAGAATGGTTAACCACGATGTCGATCATTAAGTACATCCCACGTGCCCGGATTCCCTCGCTCAATTCTTCAAAATCCTGCATTGTTCCATAATCAGGATTAATCTGGCAATAATCGGCTACATCATACCCGTTATCACGTTGTGGTGAGACATATACAGGCTGCAACCAGACAATATCAACACCCAGTTTTTTTAAATAATCCAGCTTTTGCGTCAGTCCTCTTATATCACCGGTTCCTTTGCCCGTCGTATCGTTAAAACTTTTGGGATAAACCTGATAGACTACTGATTTACGCCACCAATCTTTATCTTGAGGAATTAAAGTCTTGTTCATTGCTTCCATTCATGCTCATTCCTTTCTTGCGAAATGAAGTAGCGTAAAAATAATATAACGCTTTCAACATCTTGTATATACAAGATTAAGTCATGTATATACAAGTTGTCAACAGCTTTATCTATTAAGGTAATACCCGTTTTGCAGCTAAATGATCAGGAGACTCATCCATTCTGTTCGATTGTATGTTATGACTCGTAGAATAAGCTCAATTCACACGAAAAAAAGGCTCCTGCCTATAGTCAGGAACCCTTCTTTTCTATGATGAATAAGGTGCTCATTTACATCCATATCGATAGTGCACTATAAAGGAGCAATAAGGACATTATGATATTGAAGGAACGCTCATGCTTATTCAAGAAATGTTGAAACACAGCGCCAAAAATCGCCCAGCATACTACAGCTACAAAACCAATACAGGTCAGGAGTAATGAAATCGTAATAAGCTCTATATACGATACATCATAAGGCATTACAAACGTTGAAATGACCGTAATACCATACAAAATGATTTTTAAATTGATAAATTGCAGCAGCAGTCCTGATTTGAAGGAATATCCCTCATTGTGATCATTATCCTCCGTAGAGGATTTGCTCTTCACCATTTTCACCGCCAGATAAAGCATGTACAGACTGCCGAGAACATTCATCCAGACTTTAACTCGCGGCAAAAAATGATACAAAGCAAGATTAAAATAGCAGGCTAACAGCATAATGGCGAAACAGCCAGTTGTTACTCCCAGCAAGAATGGAAATGCTTTTTTCAAGCCCAACCGCCTGGCACTGTCTAAAGACATGATATTATTGGGACCTGGCGTAAAGCTGGTAACAAGTGCATAAGAAAGGAACGGAATAAACGGCATACAATAATCAACTCCAGTGTGTTATAATTGAATAAAATGTACGTTGAAACGCACGTTTGTACTTCATGATTGTACATTATGTTCTTTATATAGCACAATAGGGAGCGAAGAATTATGGAGAATATTAATCTAATTTTAAGTAAAAATCTAAAACATCTAAGAAATGAAAGAAAATTGAGTTTAGATAAATTAGCTGATCTGACGGGGATCAGTAAAACGATGCTCGGTCAGATTGAGCGGGGAGAATCTAATCCCTCGATTACAACCGTATGGAAAATTGCGAACGGCTTGAAAATCTCTTTCACTGCTCTGATTAACGAACCACCTGTAGATGCGGTAGTCGTTCCTAAAAGCAAAGTACACGTGCTTGAAGAAAGCAATCACTATCGCTTGTATCCGTTTTTCCCCTATGAAGGAAACAGAAATTTCGAGGTCTACACCGTAGAGATTGAAGCAGGCGGGGAACTAAGTTCAGCCCCACACCGTGAGGGTACTGAAGAATTTATTACGGTATTTGAGGGTGAAATGGTGGTAAAAGTCAGTGAGGAAATGTACACGGTGAAAGCCGGAGATTCGATCCGCTTTAAAGCAGACCGCCCACATATTTACTATAATCCAGGAGAAACACTAGTCCGGATGAATATGATTATTTATTACTCTATATAGTCCACCATGAGATCCTAAGTGTTCAAGTCTTTAAATTAAATGATCCTATTAAAATAAGGAGCTCTTTTAATAGGATCATCGGTACATTAAATGATTTGCCTGTATGCTGTTTAGGAGATTTTAATTTGCTTTATCACTCGTGCTGGATTTCCAGCTACAACCACACGATCTGGAACATCCTTGGTTACTACTGCTCCTGATGCCACTACGACATTATTACCTATCGTAACACCGGGATTAATAACTGCTCTACCGCCGATCCATACATTGTTGCCAATCTTAACAGGCTTTCCATACTCTGGGCCAGCGATTCGTTCAAACGGATCTATGGGGTGAGTTGCTGTGTAAATATGGACTCCTGGAGCCAGGAAACAATTATCTCCAATGCGCACTTCGCAAACATCCAAAATGGTACAGTCAAAGTTGGCATAGAAGTTATTTCCAACATGGATGTTGTATCCGTAGTCACAACGTATGTTGGGTTCCATGCCTATATTTTCACCAGTTGATCCGAAAAGCTCCTTAAGTAACTTTTCACGGTACTCACGATCCGTCTCTGCCGTCTGATTAAAGAGACGTACACATTTTCTCGCATACTCTCTTTCTTGCGTTAATTGAGGATCAGCAGCTACATACAGTTCCCCATCCATCATCTTTTGTTTTTCCGTTTTCATAGTCATTGAACAATCCCCTTTATATTTTAATCTGATTTCTTTTCTTTCACCTCAATAGGTTGGGCTGCACCGGATATCCAACCAGCAACAATAACGCCAACAAGCACTACAATCAAGGCATGCAGAAGTCCAATATGTTCACCTAAAAACCCTAATCCTGGGGGACCTACTAAAAAGGCAATGTAACCGATCGTGGCTACGGCTCCAACCCGGATAGCTGCACCACGAGGGTCATCTCCGGCAGCAGATAAGCCCACAGGAAAACCAAGTGAGGCTCCAAGCCCCCATAATACGACGCCCAATCCGGCTATGAGGTAATGCTGTCCCCAGATCACTAGAATGATACCGATAGCAGCCAGGACAGCACTCCCTTTCAACACAGGGACACGGCCGTATTTATCCAGTATGAATCCGCCAGTAAAACGTCCAATGGTCATCGCTGCCACAAATAGTCCATACATATAGGAACCTGTTAAAGAATCCACGCCATAACCATCTACCATCGTTAGCGGTAGCCAGTCATTCGCAGACCCTTCTGCAAATGCCATACCTAACACGATGATACCGATCAATAAAATCCGTCTTTCTTTCCATACAACAAGCTGCGCCTTGAGATTAGTTCCGACCTTTTGAGTAGGAACTTCTTTCTCTATACCTGTATTGTGAGGCAGAAAACGATAATAATAGAAGGTTACCGCTGCAATCATGACAGCCATAGCTCCAAAATGGACCACAACAGGTATGTGTAGTGCCGCTGCTCCAGAGCCAATGACCGCACCTACAAGTGTCCCCATACTAAATGAACCGTGAAAAGCGGGCAAAAGCGTTTTTTGCAATTGATTTTCTACCGCAGAACCTTCGACATTAAGAGCTACTTCTGCTGTCCCATAGCCACCTCCAAAGATGACCAAACCAGCAAACACGATGCTCGTGAGCGAAAATGCAGTTCCCAACCCTACAATTACAAAACCGATCACAATCAAAATCGCACTTCCCAAAATGACCGCCCGTCCACCTATACGAGAAATCATATTGCCTGCACTGAGTAGTCCCAGTAAAGAACCTGCGGCTAATCCAAAAATTATAATCCCCATTTCGGCAGTCGAGACATGTAAAATATCCCGTATAATAGGCGTTCGAGACACCCAGGAAGCAAAAGCTACACCCGGTAAAGCGAATAACAAAAATAAAATATTACGAATTACCCTGGGATTCATGGATGATTCTACTGGCATTCACTTATCTCCTTATCACCACTTTTTATTAATCTTTTAATAAGTTATATTATAATTAGTCATTCTATTCGTATCCAAACTATTTGTCAAAAAAAACTGGACGGTATGATAAGCTGAGAGCAGGTACCTTCCGTTTTTAGAGCTTCATCATTACAAGCCTTATCTCCATCCCCCAAGTCGCCCCCAACGGTTCCAGTGTGGCATGTTATGCCGAAATCCTTTCATCTTCTGTTGTAATTTCCAAGCACCCGACGTTACTACCATTCGTGGTGCTGCCTTTGCAGAAAACGCGATGATTAGCGAAATGAAGTGATGGAGCGAACGAGGAAGCGGCGAAATGCAGCGTTCATGGTGTTTTCTGCCCTCCCTGGTCTACTTTCAAAGCCCTAACGATCCGTGGGTACGTTAAGCGAACACCAGGAATGTAGAGCGCCTTGGCCGGGCGCTTTCTCCCGGCCAAGGCGCTCTAGTTATCGGCGTGAGTAGCGGCCCAGCGGAGCGTACTGTCTTTTAGGCGAACGTTCTTGCCGCCTTAGAGCCAGGTACGCATAAGCCTGCTTCCCCCTGCTCTTGCCCTGCCTGCTCTTTTACTCACCGATCTGGAATCCAACCTCCTTGCTACAGATACCAGACTGGTTTTAACCAATCTTCAGGTTTTCAACCTACTCATGAAAAAAAGGGTGATCCTGGATTTATCCAGAAACACCCTACTTCTCAATCAATAAGCGATACAGCTTCAGCTGAAGGAACTGGTACGAAATCCAAATGTTCCGATTAATTCATTTTATTCCGATTTCTTTTCCATCTTCTGATAACGATAAACAAATAAGTAAACAAAGCTAAGAAGAAAATAATACCGATTATTGTTGCAATCAGAGCAGTAGACATGCTTACCAACTCCTATCATTTCCAAGTCCTAGACACTCTTCTTGGCTATAAAAGACTTTCTAAATAGAAAAGGGGACAAGATAAGCAAAATCCCTAACAACAAGAAAATGGACCCATACAAATATAGATATAAATCTTGGGCAGGGATTAACATACCCATTTTGTAAATTGCTTCACCACGTCCACGAGTCGTAAGGATATCAATCGCCTGCTCGGTTACAATTAGACCTGCGATTAACATAATAAAAAACACTACCGCTCTTTTCAAATTCCACTTTACTTTAGAGTTAGTTGATACTCTCTTTTCTCTGGTCATAAAAAACTTTCTGAATAGTAAAGGAGAAAAGATAAGCAAGACCCCTATCAACAAAAAAATGGACCCATATAAGTATAGATAAAAATCTTGGGCAGGGATTAACATACCCATCTTGTAAATTGCTTCGCCACGTCCACGAGTCGTAAGAATATCAACCGCCTGCTCGGTTACAATTAGACCAGCAATTAACATAACAAAAAATACTATTGCTTTTTTCAAATTTCACTCACCTCCCTCTATAAGATAGTATAACTGTAAAAGCTAGTGAAAAAAAGAAAAAACAGGTTCCTTTTTACTGGAACCTGTTTTTTTATTCAACTTTTAATTCACGTAAACATTCCCTGCGCCGCTTGCACCGTAACCGTCTGGTGTGGTCAGTCCAGTAATTCTGATATGATATCCACTACCTGTTGGGATACCATCAAAAGATTTACTGTACCAGCTACTAGAATCTTTTTCAGAACTGTTTCCAGATACTTTCTGTGGAACACTCCATTCTTTCCATCCATTCCATACATCTTGCACAATCTCATATCTATTAACTGCTTTTACGTCACTAATACCTGTGTCTTGCCATCCTTTGATTGTGGCCGAATGGGATGAACCAACAGAAAAGGCGTCGCCCCCAATTAGTACAGTTCCATATTGAACCCCACTAAGTCTATAATAGTCTACTGCCGCATTTGTAGAAATTTCAGATGGATTCAGTGCTTTAACGGTTGCAGGATTGCCATCACCAAGAACTAACTTCCACTCTTCACCATCTTTGATTACTTTCAAATTTTGTTTTTCCCCATCCTCTTTGATTGCAACTGCTACACTCGAATTGGACTCTTTTTGGGCACCGACAACTTCAATTTTGTCAAAATCAGTTCTATTACTGTATTCCTCATACTTCTGAATTTGTTTTTCTTCACTTAGATACCGCGAATCTTTGACCAGACTTACTGCATCCGAAAAATTCTTTTCGTGCATAGCAGTTAAGTATTTTGTGACAACTTTTTGAGCCTCTTGCTCGGATTGATCGACAGCAGCTTCGGATGTAGCTTGATCTTTTGTTAAAGCTTCAGAAGCAGAAACCGAAACTGAAGTATCAGCCGACGGAACAACAGGTGCAGCGGATACAGAAGTACCTAATGCAGCCACCATTGTAAGTGTAGCAAGTAGCGTAAACCATTTTTTCTTCATTCAAAATTCCCTCTTCCCATTATTTTTTTGATCTATGTAAGTAAAATCTTTTGATGTACATTTACCAAATTCGACTTGGAATCAAGTCCTCATTTTTAATAATATTTGGTAGACTCATATCTATTATAGTGATAATTTATTAAATATTCTAGCGCTTTCAATCATTTTATAGTAAATAACTATTAATTGATTATATAATACTATTTTTGTTAAGTTCGAAATTTAGGAAAAAAGTTACACTAAGGAGGAAATTAAATGGATTTTTTAATCTTGGTACCACAGTTTTTTATCCAGGTGTTTACTATTGTCGTCGCTTTAGTGATTTACGATAGATTTTTCAAAAGAAGATGAATTCATGTGGAAGCTGAATTACTTTACTCCGGCAGAATACCTGGGCACGACAAAAAGAGCGATTTATATCGCTCTGTAACACATTCATTTATGTATTCAGTTGATTTTCCTGTCCGAAGCTCCCTGAACAAAGGGGATCCGGACGGACTCTTTGAGTCCGAACAAATCCCCCCTCTTTGAATAAGCTTCAGACATTTAATGAGCTGATATCTACGCCTAAATATTCTGCCAGTCGCATTTCTGTATCTGCTTTGACTTTGCTACGTAAGCTAAAAGGAAGAACCCAATCACACTATAAAGGATAATCCAAGTAAGATGGGTCTTAAATGGATGACACGTCCTTTAGATTGGTTAGGCCGGATTGTTATCCCTATACAAATCCGAACCAGCATGGGGATTGAAATTAACGAATTTTTAGAATTTTATATAGACGTTGAAAAAGGCTTTATGAGCATAGGAAAGTATAGTGACGGGACTTCCTGTAAACTGTGCAATTCGATTCAGGATTTAGGCTATTTCAAAAGCTCTCTTTTATGTAAGCAATGTATACTCGACCTGAAGAGGAACGTAGGTGTTACTTCCATGCCTATTAAGAAGGAAACTGCGAATAAAGAAAAAAAAGCTCATCGGTCCACGTTACATTTGCTTAAAAGTTTACGCAGACTAATGCTTGAACATCCAGGAGCCAAACAAGGCGAATATGCCGAGTGGTTTGGCGTATCGCAAGCCCGAATATCTCAGCTAAAAAAATTATTATAGGTTATCGTTCTGATTTTGGAACGTATACTTAGTTGACCGTCAGTTGTAAACATAAAAAAAGGTCTGAACAGGTAAGGCATGAGCACTCACCACCTATTCAGACCTTTTAATTAAACTATACATGCTCTATACTGAATCAGCCTTGAATTATCATTTGGGTTCTTCTTCTATTTTCAGTCTAGTTTCTCCCTGCAACTCTCCCTCTGCTGACGCTTGAAGCAACAACTCACCAGCTACATAACCGGATTGTACAACAACGAGACACCTTCCTCTGTGTGTACGTCTCTCATTCCCCTTAAAGGATTCATCGCTGGTGAGATCCCCATTGTCTATTCCAAGGATACGACCATCACCATGCAGTTTAAAGGTTAATTCAAAATCCTGGTTAGGTACAATGATCCCGTTTGGGTCTATGACGGTTACTTCCACATGAGATATCTCATGCCCATCGGCAGGTAGAATTACCCGATCAGCCTCCAACTTTAGAGCATAAGGAAGCCCGGCAGTAGTCAATTCATGCTCACAAACCTTCTCGTTTCCATTACGACCTACAGCCCGGATTTTGCCCGGTGTATAGGGAAGCTCCCATAGGATTAAATGATTAGGGTAATCCACTAGCTTCCTCTCACCATATGATTCATCATTCACGATCAATTCCACGCTCTCACAATTGGTGAAGGTAACCAACCTTATCAATTTTCCACCGTATTCAGGAAATGTCCAGTGATCTTCCATGGCCGGAGATTTCCAGTGCATCGTCCATGTCGGATTAAATTCCGATTTCATATGTTCGTTAAATGCGGCTATGTGCACAACAGGCTGATTAGACCATAAACTTTGTTGAAGATAAGATACTGGTTTGCGGAATCCGCAAGTATCAATCAGGCCTGAGGACCACCCTTTGGAGGGATAACTCGTTTCTCCCAAATAGTCAATTCCACTCCAAACAAATTGACCGATCACATAATCATGATTAGCGACATCAAACCAGGGATTTAGGGGCAAATAACCTTTAACACGGTTATCCTTACCCCGATAGTACGGGAACGTCTCGGTTCCAAGGATAAGCGTATCCGGCATGACCGCTCTATAGTGCTCATACCACTGCTCCTGATAGTTTAACCCCAGAACATCCACTCGTTGTGCCAGCTGTTTGGTATGCTCCACTTTGGCCTCAATCGAACCCTCACGCAAGCTGATTGGTGTATTATGCGGCTCAAGTGCACATGTAACTGGTCGAGTCGGGTCTTTTTCATGGCAGAAACCCACAAGTTGCTCCAACATTTTGAGCATGGATGGCTGACCTTGATTCTCCACTTCATTCCCAACGCTCCACATGAAAACACTGGGATGGTTCCTGTCCCTGAGCAACATTGCTTCCAGATCTTTTTCCCACCACTCATCATACAAATGCTCATAGAAAAGAGACTTCCATTTGTCAAAAGCTTCATCAACCACCAAGAACCCCATCTGATCACATAAATCTAATAATTCGGGCGCCATCGGGTTATGAGCAAAACGAATCGAGTTACAGCCCATTTCTTTCAGTCTCTGCAGCCTTCTCTTCATGGCTGTATCATGGTAAGCAGCCCCCAGACAGCCTAAATCATGGTGAATGCACACTCCCTTTAGCTTTAAGCTGTCCCCATTCAGCAATAAACCTTTTTGTGTATCCAGCTTCACTTCTCTTATGCCAAAAGGAGTACAATAACGATCCACCTCTGTATTGTCGCAATAGATCGTCGTCTGGGCTTCGTAGAGCACTGGGTTGTCCGGTGACCATAGTTCTGGCTCTATAACTCGCGTTTTTTGCTCTATTTCCCCCGTTTCACAGCCCGAAAGGGTTACTCGGTTTTCCACTTTTCCTTTGGTCTGTCCCTGTGGGTCCAGCATTTCAGTCATAATCGTACACTCTACGGCATGAGCGTGATGATTAGTGACCTGGATTCTGGCAGTCACCTTGGCTTCATCTGGCGAAATTTCAGGTGTGGTAATGTAAGTCCCCCATTCGGTTATATGAATATAATCCGTACAAATCAGCCAGACATTACGATAAATACCGGCCCCCGAATACCATCTGTCAGGTGAAAGAATCGTATTGTCCACTTTGACGGCAATCACATTCTCCTCATCCCACCGAATATATGGAGTCAAATCATATTGAAAGCTAACATATCCATAGGGCCGCTTGCCCACAAAATGCCCATTGATCCAAACCTCACTGTTACTGTGAATGCCATCAAATTGTATGTATACGCGCTGTTTTGGAGAGGAGGGCTTCACATTAAAATGCTTTCTGTACCATCCGACAGACCATCTCGGCAAATAAGCTTGATTGCCCCCATACAGCATATGTGGATCAAAGGACTTTTCAATGCTCCAATCATGAGGGACTTGAAGGAGTCGCCAATGCTCATCGTTGTAGTCCATTTTCTCAGCACCTGCGTAATTACCTTCCATAAACTTCCAGTCTGTTTTGAACGGCATAATCACTCTGCTTCCCATCATCTTGCCTCCATTTCATAAAGTGGATGAACGGATATAACAGCAGTGCTGGATGACCATCACAAAAGACATGTTCTCATTACAATATTTGAAACACCGGGCGATCTTCAATAAAGTGTACGGGGAGCATTGGAAATTGGGCGGAAAGTACATCTGCGAGATACTTCATCCCAGGTGCTTCACTTTCAGCATGTCCCAGCATGATAAGTGCTTTACTTTGACCTTGATAGACAGCATCTTTAACATATTCTGGTGTTTCCCATTCTGGGCCTTCACCGGCAATGACTAAATCTACATTTTCATTTAGAAATAATGGAATGGCTAGTTCACCGCCTCCCCTGTATCCTACTGAGATTCCCACTCGTTCACACGGCATGGAAACCTCGCCAGCCACCCGTACATAACGAATATGTAGTTTGGCTTTGATATATTCAGCGATCTCCTTAACTTCCATAACCGGAATAGTCAAAATGGCGGCCGTCGGCTGCTGCTTCACAATGTAATTGTGCCAGCCAAGCGCCTGAAGAAGCCCAACCATCACTCCATCCGGTTGATAACGATGTATGGCGTCATGAAACCGATAAATGCCTATACCTGCATCGGCAATGAGGCGAGATTTTTGCAAAAAAACAGGATCATGTAGTAAACATTCATGCATTCTCTGATGACTATAAAAGATGCCTTCATGCGTAATGATAAAATTTGCACCTAGAGAAATAGCTTGTTCTATCACATACTGCGAAGCTGAGAAAGCGGTTACAATTCCTTGCACCTCAGTATCTATATATCCTGGGTCCAGCAGATCTACGGTGGTGTTGGGTATGCTTATTCCCTTGGTCAGATGATTCACAATCTGACCCATAGTCATGGTCATACACGTTCCCTCCTCATGGATAAAGCATATCAATTGTACCATTTTATTTCAATCATAGGTGCTATTCTTTCTAGCAAAACAGCCAGTTCCAAAGGAGCCAGCTGTTTTACGAATGGTTCTATTATTTGTACAGAACTCCTAAAATGGAGTCGATTCGTTCTTTTGCCCCTTGCCAGGATGTCATGACGGGGAACTCATATTGCTCTCTTGCTCTCAGATTCCATGGATGAGGAATGCAAAGCACCTTTTTCCCCTCCTCTAGCGCAGGCACTAAATTATGAGGACCATCATCAATCAGGAGATCATAGTTAATCAGGTTCTTTCGTTTACATGGGAAAAAGTTCTCAATCGGAATGAATGGCATATGTCTTTGAAGCCAGTTCCATTTCTCTACGACGGTCTTGGGTTCTGCCGCTGTCACAATAATGACATCAAAAGCATTGCAAAGCTTCTCCATTTCTTCTACAACATACTCGTCAAACAGTTCAAGTTCCTCAAACAAACCCGGTCGTCCATAAAATACATCAAGCGTGCTCTTCGGATGACGTAGATGATCAGTATTCCAATCTAACATTTCTTCATACCGCAGCGGATGAGTGGGAAATTCACTATTGTTATGGTATATGGCTCGTTTGACGAGATGACAGATGGTATCGTCCATATCGACTGCAATGATTGGTTTTCTCATCAGCTTGCCCCTATTCACTCTGGTAAAATTTTTCATAAGAATATCATACTATAATTTAATATCGCGGTGAAGCTAAGGTATTGCTGTACGATAGATCTCACCTTTGTTCAAGATAATCAGCCAAGTAGAACGTTAGGTTCATCTAAATATCGAAGGTATACACCTTAATAGAAACAATAAGCACAATAAAATCATAGAAAACTCACACATAAATAAGTAAACTATGTGTCTCCATTTCAAAAGCAAAAAATGTTTGGGGGGATTCTTCTCCAAGGCACAAGCTGCTTCAGGATTTTATGTAAGCGGTACCAAATTGTATGATTCTACAGGCAAGCCGTTTGTTATGAGAGGCGTCAATCATGCTCACACTTGGTACAAAAGCGATCTTTATACGGCTATCCCGGTAATTGCCCAGACAGGTGCTAATACCGTCCGAATTGTCCTTTCTAACGGAAACCAGTACACCAAGGATGACATTAATTCTGTGAAAAATATTATCTCTCTCGTCACGAGTTACAAAATGATTGCTGTGCTTGAAGTTCATGACGCTACGGGCAAAGACGACTACGCGTCTTTGGATGCAGCTGTGAACTACTGGATTAGCATAAAAGATGCTCTGATCGGCAAGGAAGAGCGGGTTATTGTAAACATTGCGAACGAATGGTATGGTTCTTGGAATGGGAGTGGTTGGGCTGATGGATACAAGCAAGCGATTCCCAAGTTGAGAAACGCAGGTATCAAAAATACGCTCATCGTCGATTGTGCCGGATGGGGACAATATCCTCAGTCTATCAATGACTTTGGTAAATCTGTATTTGCAGCTGATTATTGGTGAATTTGGCGGTTACCATCAAGGAGCAGATGTCGACGAGACAGAAATCATGAGATACGGACAATCCAAAGGGATAGGCTGGTTAGCCTGGTCCTGGTGTGGTAATAGTTCCAACCTTTCCTACCTTGATCTTGTAACAGGACCTAATGGCAATCTGACGGATTGGGGAAAAACTGTAGTTAACGGAAGCAACGGGATCAAACAAACATCGAAAAAAGCCGGTATCTACTAAAAACACATTAAGAAAATAAAAAAGACTCATGTATTCACTGGCTCCTTACCTTATGTGAAATGAATCTGGAAAAGAATCACCATATAACCTTCTGGGTTACATGGTGATTTTGATTTCATATACAGGCACAAGGCTGACCGAACCGATATCTACAATACGTTCCTTTGTCGTCTCTTTCCAGCCAGCCATAGTCGTGTTGCTGTTGAGAACCTTACCTTTTCGAATGGGAGAAACATATACGCACAACCCTTGCTCGATGAGCCGATGTTCAAATGCTTTCAAACCTATTTCCCAGGTCGTATGGTTGCAGAAATTATCGTTGATCAGTTCGCCATCCATAAAAGCATAACCGATATCTCCAGTATAATGGATACGCAGCAGAGCTTCCTTGATTCCGTGAAAGGCATCTAATTCGAAATCAATAGTAAATTTATCGTTATTTATCCTTTTCAAATTGAAATGAATTTCTTTCTTAGCAGCTTTTAAACGATACGTTTTGAATACATTGTTTTCTGTTATTTCAAGCAACTCTCCACCGGAAATAGATGTGAATGAGGCGTCAAAATCCGGGAATACACTCAGAGTTACCATTTCTTGGCCCGTTGATTCCAGCCTTAGATCGCCTTCAGATACCAGATGGATGAGACCATCCTCCTCTTCAGCAACCTTAATGATCGTGTTCCCATCCAATTGCTCGAATCCACTCTTTCGCTTGAGGAGCTTAGTCGGCATGTTCAGGTATCCAAGCAGCATCTGAACTTGATATTCAAGCAATCCACTGGCTACTCTCCTGTCGATTACTATTTAAGAATGAAGATACAGAGGGCCAGTCAGCTTTTGGATTTAACGAATGCTTCTATTAAAGAAATTAGCATACAACTCGGTTTTAGGGACCCTTACTACTTCTCCAGACTATTCAAAAAAATAATGGGCTGCTCTCCTTTGGAATACCGAAATAATTTGAAGGGTTGATCTATGTCCATCAGGAGCGTTCAAATTTGCTTCTATCGGGCTACCGCAAGGTCACAGATCATTTACGAATCGGGGGTGCAAGGTCTATACTTAAGGTTAAAAAAGGAAGTTTTGTATGCTCCTCACGTTGAATCGAAGACTAAATGCAGCTATGCCGCTAATTACACCAATCAGCATTCTAATTGGCGTCCTAATCGGTACGCCGTTGTCAGAATATACCGAACTCTCTCCCTGGCTGTTTGCATTCATGACCTTCGCGGGCAGCATCAGTATGGGGTTTAAGGATTTTGTCCATGTGATAAAGCATCCTGGTCCGCTGATCGCCTGTCTGTTTATTCTTCATCTGGCCATGCCGCTTCTCGCTATGATGCTGGGGCATCTGGCCTTCAGTAATGATCCTTATACGATCACTGGACTTATTCTTGGTGCAGCTATCCCTACGGGCATTTCCAGCTTCGTGTGGGTCAACATCTATAAAGGCAATACGGCGCTGACATTGGCGATTATTTTAATTGATACGATTTTGGCCCCATTTGCCGTTCCGGGCATCATGTCCCTACTGATCGGAGCGGATGTGCAGCTTGATACCTGGGCGATGATGCAGAGCCTGTTCTGGATGATTGTCGTCCCTTCGCTAATCGGCATGGTGTTGAACGAGTGGACTAAAGGGAAGATCAAGCAGGTATGGGGACCTCGGCTGGGCCCATTCTCCAAGCTGGCTATGGCTCTTGTCGTAATGATTAACGGATCTGTCATCGCGCCTTATCTGGTCGATTTTAATCTTAAGCTTGTCGGGGTATGCCTATCCATAATCGTCCTTGCTTCCACTGGATATGCGATCGGCTATCTGATATCAGGACTGATGCGGTGGAATAATGCAGACCGTACGGCGCTTGTCTTTAACGGCGGCATGCGCAATATCAGCGCGGGAGCCGTGCTTGCCATCACCTATTTCCCGGCCCCGGTAGCACTGCCCGTTGTACTCGGGATGATTTTCCAGCAATCCACGGCATCTCTGGTCGGGTTTCTGCTGAGTCGTCGTGACCGCGGCAACGCCAAGGAAAAGCGCAATACGGCCTCTGTTTCTTAAGCAAAGAGGGCTCGCGTTGGTTCCAGAGGATAAAACTCCTCCTTATGAGGAGGAGTTTCGGAAGGGCGTTTCTATACGTACATGGTTGGAAGTTTAATTAAAACATGCATGCGCAATCATGCAAATGGTTACTTTCCACTTCATAACATTTCTATTGAATTGTGTAGGGTAATAAACTAAGTCCCTGTAAAGAGCCTTTCGTGGCACAACGTTCAAGCCACATATTACCCTAAGAAAATAAGAACGATATACACAGGTCGCAAAGTCTAAAACAGCTTTTGCGTAAGATTTTGAAATTGTGACTTCACTCCATCTTTCTGAAGTTCTGATTGTAAAACCTGATTAAAGGTTTGAAGTGCACGCTGGAATTTATTTTCACCAAATTCCGTAATCCGAGTATACACACCTCGCCGATCATCCTCGCATGTATGTCTTTGTAAAGCCCCGCAGTTTTTGGCTTCCATTCTCACTACGAGTCTCGATGTCGCACTTTGACTTAATCCCACCAATTCTTGAAGTTGCTGCAGTCGTAATTTTTTTTCCTCGGAATTGGATATAAAACCCAAAACATAAAACTCCTTCAAGGATAAATCATAATTTTGTAGTAGAGCTTGTTCTAACTTATCATTTAAAGTGGAATGGATGTGAGACAAAGACAACCATACATCCAAAAGTTCGTTTTCATGTTGCAAGTTTAGACCACACCATTCTATATTGAAGTATCTCCACTTAGTTTAACCTATTGTAACAAGCTTAAATGGAATGGTCAAAATCCATACAATATTTTAAATATTACAATCCGTCACCACCGAACCAGTATGCAAATGCAGCATAATGATTCTCGTTTCAGAGCGTCCACTTATTGACAGTAGTCCATCTTAACTATCGTCCTATGCATGTACATTGCTGCAATTAATCTTAAAAATGCGAGAAAGCGAAGATAGCAAAAAAACAGGTCAATCATGGTGGTATCTGACCATGATCGACCTGTTCAATGTAAGAGTTAAGTCTACTTGGACTCGGTCGCCCGACTCATTCGGCACTGGGTAAGGGTTTATTCATCAACATCCGAGATAGGAACAATAACAAAAAAAAAGACCACAATCGGACGGCAATCTCGTATTGTGGCTTGTTGGTTGTACTACACAACCATTTTGTAGTAGTTGTAAACAAGTTGAATTTATTGGCTAACATTACTTAGATAGATCATATTCCGAGTATTTCTCATCCCATTTAAAAAGGTGATCTTCTACTATCATACACCACTCAGCGGCATTCAAAGCGATACATAATTTTGTGAGAGTAACGCAGTGCAATATTGGACACCTTTCCATATAGCATCATTCATGTTAACTGACAAATGAATAGAACTCTAAAGTATTATTTCTGAGTAGGACGAAGCTTTAGGGTCATATACATGAAAATTTGTCCAATTATAACCTTCATTATAATTATTTTTTCCGGTTAGAAGTTTATTTTTTTCCAGTCCGTCTCACTCTTTTTTTCGTAAGTTATATAACCTTCAGTCGAATACTTATTTTTAAGTACCTTACTAGCGTCTGACTTACTATAATTCTTTTTCACATCAATCTCATCTTGTAAAAATAATACAAATAGGGAACTGGATACATCGTTATTCGATAAATAAAAACCTAATAGTTCGTTATATTCAGAGCTAAAAAACAAACATATATACTCTATTCTGAGTTTAATATTTTCCTTAGATTCAACCAATCCTTCATAACTTGCAAATAAATTAAAATCATCCAAATCGTAAATTCTATTCACTGAGATTAACGGATTCATGCCTCTTATATATAAGCCTATAACATTACCATCATCTTTCTCAAGGAAAAGGACATGGTCTAATCTCTCATTATCATCCTCATCATGTAAATAAATAATATTTGAGATTTCTTTTTGCTCGAAAAAATAATCAAACTTTTTTGTAAAAGATATTATATAGTTATTCATAGTCGTCCTCACTCTCCAATCAAATCTAATTCAGATTTTAACTTACTTGATAAACGATCTCCTTTTTTATTTAAGAAAGTCAATATTTCGTTTGTTTGTCGATTAACTAAAACAACTGCATCGCCCTTAACAAAAGCATCTACAGACTCGATTGTATTCCATTCAAAAGGTTTCGAATTAGCGAGATTTTTTGAGTCATTTACAATTGAGGAAACATCTCTTTCATCCCTTCTTTATCCCCTTTTTTAACTGGAACACCTAAATCCCTTGAAGTTTCATAGATATCTTGAGCATGTTTTTTTAATTTTTTATCGAAATTCGGGCCTAAAATTCGGCTCAGCCCCACTAGGTTTCGAGCCATCATTACCCGTCCCCTAAGTTGTAATCTTAAACATAGACATAAAGAAGGTGGCAACTATTTACCAGTTACCACCCATTTTATAATCCAGGCTTGGCTCACCGCCTTGTATTCGGTCTGTGCCAATACCTACCGAAGCTATTATTCAGTTCAAAAAACTATCAATAGCCCACTTTTAATTTTCTATTAATTTTATTTATATATGTCCTATACTCATCCTTCTCATCTTCGTATAACCAAATGTCTGATTTATTAATTAGATCATTGTCTATGATTAAACTAATTATTTTAATTAAAGATTCTTTATTTGCTTCTAAGATTTTATGATCAACAGATGATAACTTTTCCGTTAATTCTACTGTATCAATCTCTGCAAAAAAAGGGTTATTATCCTTTAAAATCCTTTGAATAATTTCAAAAACGACCATTTCCACAAAAATATTTTGTCTTATACATCGTATAAGATCAAAATTTTCTAAGTTTTCAAGCGTTTTATCAAGAATATCTAGATACCATTTGACTAAAGGACTATTAGGATTATCTATTGCATTTTGGACTGCTTCTTCATATGCTTCTTTAGTTATAAACAAACTAAGTTTTTTAGTTCTATCAAACACATTCAACACCGCCTTATTGATAATTATTTTGGAGGTAATATTCCTCCAAATGGAGCAAAAATATCTTCTATTTTATTCATAGAAGCATTTACCTCATTAATTTTACTAGTATACAATTGTCTCAATTCACTATCTAAATTAGGATTTTTAAGAATTCCTTCATAGCTTTTTTCAAGCTTTTCCAATCCTCTATATGAGTCTGAAACTTCTTGCATATGGTTAAATGGCAATCCATCTTCCCTCAATACTAGTGAACCATCCTCTCTTAAGAGCGGTATTCCCTTTAATTCCTTTTCAGCTCCTAATAAATCATCTGGTGTTACATGAGTATAGACCCTGTCGTGTAGATTTAAAGTAGCTTGTTGGCTAGTCGTTATTTTTGATCTTGCCCCGTCTGATAAATCATCAGCACTTGAAATTATTCTAGTCCTACTACCGCCCGAACCACCATTATTCGTCTCCTCAGAAGAATGATCATTATGCGATCCTCCTGGTGAAGCACCGTCATCTTTAGAATGCTTCTTTCCTTTCCTTCCAACGGCAAATAAAAATGCTGCTTCTACTAACAGACGGGCATTTTCTTGTTTGGAGCTGTTTATCGTTTTTTCATAAGCAGCATCTGGATCCGTTATGACTTTAACAATTTTATCTGCTACGTCTTGTTTTCCTTCGATGTTATCGATCACCATTTGGTGAATATCTATATTAGGGAAATTCCGGAGCCTCTCTGCCATGTCCTCTACACTCTCATAGGCAAAGTTTTTGATTTCATTAAACACAATCCGCTCAGTCTCATCCAGGTCTTTCATAAAAGGGCTTTCCCTATACGGCCCATACTCTTTCCTATATTCGTCAATTGAATTCAGAAAATCAATTAGATATTTCTTCTGTTCTGTCGTGTACCCTTTCATATCATCCCGATACTTGGAACTCATCAAAGCTCTGTCACTATATCGAAAATGATTGTCTGTCTGCCGTTGATGTTCCATTAATGCGACTATATCTGTGGAGAGATCCTGATTATTATAATAAGCATCCAGCGCCTTTTCAAACTGTTGATCCACATTTCTTTGATACCAGCGTTCCCGTATATCAGAAGGTACTTCGCTATAGGCTTGGACGGAAGCTTGATTGACTCCCTTTACATAGTTGATGAAGTCATGTATGGATTGTATTTCTCCATACCCTCTGGCACTCGTCCATACCTTACCAAGAAAATCCATTGTCGCATGCCGTTCACGAGCCCTCTGTTCCTCCGCGTGCGCATGTAAGGTTTGAGCAGCAACCTTGGCGGTCTTCCCCAGCACCACTCCCCAACCATGGGAAGGTACGCCGGCAATCATGGACAATCCTGCTGCCGCATATTTAACTATGGATGACGGTCCAGAGGAAGCCACTTCGGAACGAATCGAAGCTATTTTTTTACTTGCTGCTTTCGGTATAGCTCCCAATACAGGAATAGACGCAGCCACATCACATACTTTCTGAGCTAATCCTAATACGCCATCGAGTAGACTAGCCTTCGGTGAATTCGGAGTGTTTACGGCTGACTTAACGGCTCCCCCATCTTTCGATGTAACGCTTGAATTGGAGCTTCGTCCTGTACTGCTGTTTGCTGCACTTTTCGCCGCCTGCGCCTCTGCATAAGCTTTCACAGACATTAATGGGGGTTCCCAAATCGGTGCTAAATCTACTACAAAAACCGGCCTTTTAACCGTGCCTTCCAGCTGTACTTTAGCGGACCGTATATCCGTTTCTCCATCCAACACCAAGCTACTGCTGCCCGCTTTGAAATAAATAGCCTCGGCAGCTTGAATATTCAGCTCCCCGTCCGCATGCAAGGAGAGCGTCTTGCCTGCCGACAATGACAATTCATGTTCACTGACGACCTGAATTCCTGAACCATTCATTGAAATGTGAACCTGTTCCGATTTAGCCGTCACCTTTAATTCACTGGCACTCAGCTTGATGTCCTTATCATGAGGTGTCCCCCAATACTTGGTGGCTGGGTCAGCGAGCTTGGGGGACGAGCTTCGCCCTTGTCGTATGGAACTTGCCGCATATCCATCCGCCTCCTGCTCTGTAGGGAAGCGGACAGATACTTTATCTCCTCGTTCCGGCATGACGTACCAACCGCTATGTCCTTCGGCGGTATAACTGCTGGCATATGGAAACCACCATGCCTTATCCCGATCTTGTTTTTCATCCACTGTAAGATGAACACGGATTCGGCCTGATTTGGCTTCTAATACACGTCCTTCGAGTGAAGCTCCTGTGAGGTGGGGGCACAAAATCTCTGTTTGCTGAACTCCCTGTTCGCGAACCAGTTCATATTCGTGTAGCAGCAATCCTTTTCGCAATTCAGAAGTGACTTCTGCCACCATCCATTGCTCACCATTCCAATTCGTGAGGTCTCCGGGCCGGGCAAGCGTTTCACTCTCCATCATATAGCTGAATTCCGCTATCCTTTTCGGATCAAAACTACGTCGAGTACGGTAAACCGGATGCCTCATCTCAACGTACTGCCCCTCAGGCATACCAAACCAGAATTTAGGTCCATTTAGTGAGATCTCTGGGATCAACACTGTTCCAAACCGGGAAGCCATCCGTTTGAGAAAGGCCCAATCCGTCTCTCGATATTGTAAAGTAAATTCATGCAAGATAGTACCGTTTGTTGCGTTATCAATAACATCGGCCTGACTGTACTTCTGAATGATTTGCTTGATCAAATTTCCGTAGGGCATTAAGGAATGCTGATAAGAACGGGTGACAGGTGTGATATCCAACTGAATCGTATGAGAAACGGCTTCAAGCTCCACATAATAGATGCCACGCACCATCCGTGTTTCTGCATGGACGAGTAAACCATGGAACAAAATCCGTTCAGGTTGACCATTGTCTGTTTTGGTTCGGATGATGACAGGCTCGTTATCCTGATCCTGTTCTATGTAATGGTCTCTCTGCTCTTCACCTATCCATCCACTGATCCTTAACCGGGCATGATCGTTCAATTTCCGTTCAATACGCAGTTCATGGATCGTCTGAAGAGGATATGGACCTGTACATTCCAACTCCGTATACGTTAACATCGTTTGTGTGTGATTCAACTTGTACCTCCTTACTCCAGCGTCTGGCCATCGTCTGTAATCCGAATCATTCCCCCGTATAGGCACGCATTCGAGCATTGATCCAGCAAGGCTGGTTCTCCTTCCACGAGCACATCGCTTTTGCCGCCGATCCAGGGTCCGGTAATCACCGGAACACAGTTCGCTTTTTTCACCCCGTAGATATCCACCATGTCACTGCTTTTGACCGCTGGGTTAGCTGGGCAGGAGCAACGACCGAAATTGCTGATATTGGTTCCTGGCAAGTAATCCCCAACGTTCATTTGCGCTTTCTCTTTTACATATACTCCGTGACTGAACGGACGTTTGAGACGTGTCGGTTGCGTACCAAAGCTGCAGCTTAAGATCGCCCCAGCAACAACATATCCTTGTTTACTTCCCCGTCCAGCTTGAATAGGTTCCTTATCGGAATGAGACTTATTTGCCATTCTTCTATCCCCCCTTCATTCCTTTCTTAGTTCGTCTTCACTTCACTGCCAAGAACATTTGTCATTCCACCCAGTGATACGGTGCTGCCTTTGCTAGTCATTTGAATTTCATTCCCTGCCGTGATTTTCACTTTACTGCCGGAATGTATGGAGATATTTCCTCCTGCTGAGAAATGAATTTGTTTGTCGCTTACAATATGAATACCATCCTTCTCATTTAACTGTATATACACAGCTCCCTCCTTACTGGTGATTACAATTTCATCAGGAGTTAATTTGATTTCCTTACCGTGGGCCGTACGAAATAATTTGATGTCGGGATTAGCAAGCGCATGCTGCTCTACACTCTGATTCTTTTGGCGCAAAGATGTACTTGCCATGCCTTCTTCTTCCCGATGGGCAGGGAAATAGAGTAGCACGGTATCTCCCAACTCAGGCATCACGTACCATCCGCTATGTCCTTCTGCAGTATAAGGAGAAACATACGTGAACCAGTGGGCCTTCGCAGGGTCTTGAACGGCATCTATATTCAAATGTAATTTGATACGATCTCGCTCTACCTGAATGACTTTACCTGGTAAAGACAGACCAATAAGCTGTTCGTTAAAGACTTCCTTGTGCCTCAACCCCTTGTGAGAAGTTAAGGTATACACGTGCTGCAGTACACCCTTTTGCATGTGAGTGTCTACCTTGTACACATACAAGCTTTTACCTTTAAAGGTAACGGTGCTGCCTAACTCCAAGACTTGCTCCGCCTCAACCAGATAATCAATAAAATCATGCTCGTTTACATGTGCTGTATCATTGCCGTTAAAATAACGATAATCCGCAACTCGTTTACTGACGGTATAATGATAATTCGTTACATCAAGTCCTGACTGGGTCTCCTCAACACCAAAATAACACTTCGGCACATCAAACACCGAGGCAGGCGTGAGTGAAGTATGATAACGCGAAGCGATCCGCTTGAGGAACTCCCAATCGGTTTCACGATATTGGACCGCTATGCGACCTAAATCTGCTCCCCCTGTAGCCGAATCAATAATGTCAAAACCGGGATAATCCCTACCTACATCCCGCAGCAATTCCTCTACCTTCATATTTTTATCCTGAAAGGACCTGTCTTTTTTGCGAATATCCAGTTTATACGTGTGTGATATAGCCTCGACCTCCAGGTAATACACATCTCGGACAGCTTTGACTTCCATATGAAGTATCGTTCCGTTAAATAGCGGTGTTGGTGTTCCTGCCTCATCCAATTGTGATACACAAACCGGGGAATCGGCTTCGATCAATTGAACATAACTGTCCTGTAATTCTTCAGGTAAAATAGCTGTAAAAGAGAGCCGGGTATGCTCATTCAACCGCTTGGTCATACGCAATTCCTGAATACTCACCAATTCAAATGGTGTAATTTGCAGCCGATCATATGTAATGTTAGTTAATGTCATAAAGGTTTACTTTCCTTTCGCTCGGGTTCGATTTTCAATGTTAGCAGCATACTGCGGGCAACGGGCTTCCAAGTCACCATTTCTTCTTCCGTACAGTTAAACGCACACATTAGCGCCCGTCCTTCCAATACTGTGAAAAAGGATAAATTATACATACGTGCATTCCATACAGGCGTCATAAATTCGCAGTATCCTATTCGATTCTCTCCTACCTCCAACACTTCATGGCCAAACCATTCGGTCAACTTCTGGGTTTGTTTTACCACCATAGCCATCTCATCCGTAAAGTCCTCCAACTCTGCTGTTTGCAACGGGCTTTCGGTATGCTTGAAGGTTAAGTTAATCGTGCCTGCCTCATTAGTGAAAATAAAATCTGGGCGATGATGAGAAGGATATTTTAATAGTTGCTCATCAATTGGCATATCCCGAAAGCTCTTTGGCATTGTTATACTGATGCGTTCATCCACTAAATACCGCTGAGCAAAAACCAGTCTTTCCCCGCCAATTTGCATAAGTGTTTGTAGCGGCTGTCCAAACGGCTCATTCCCGTGAGCGTGATTCACTCCTTCATGCTCAATTAAAGATTGATCATTTTCGGCATTTTCTGCTGTTACTGTGTGTAGCATCGAGACAATTTCCTTATCCAGATGTTCCATACATCATCCACTCCCATCTTTATTACTGCATGGCGACTTCCTGAAAGGTGAGGCCACTTGTCCCTCTCCGCAGCAGACTTTCCGCCAAGGCCAGATTGACCAACGTGCAGGTTTCACGCAACCCTTGGATTTGCAATAAAGGTCTTCCCTCGGTGCGCTCTCGCTCTACGACTAGCTTCATCAATGTTCCTCCGGGATGAAATTGACTTTTCTCACCCAAACAATCCACTAAAGGGGGTTGAATCATCCAATACAACTTTTGCTGCGAACGTTCCATATCCCGAAGCAAAGCCATGCGGCTGAACAAGCTTGGCACATAGACCTGTAACAATTCATGCACAGCATCAGATACCATCGTCCTGGAACCCATTAGAATATCAGGGTAAATTGTATTTTCGTGACCCTTGAACTTAAACTGCGCAGCATAAGACGGGGGCCAATTCGTCCAGTCATTTAGGTCCATCATCTCTGCATTGGCTTCTTCGTCCCATACGGGAACAGCAGAATTCAACATCCGATCATCCTGCTGACAAAGGAAATACTCCACTATGCCACATCCCTTCCATTCCGTCTGCCCCACATTGGGTTATTCAAATTAAGTTATACTCTGAACGGATGGATGCATACCTAAACTAAACCGGCTTCCATCCAGCACCGCCCCTTTGAAACAGGCCCCCTCTATAGCTGCACCAATGAAGTCGGCCCCCTGCAATATAGCCCCGGTGAAATCTGCATTCTGTAAGTAAGCGCCCTGAAATGTGGCTCCTGTAAGATCTGCTCCTACAAAACTTACGGGTTGAAAACCAGGTCTTTCCCATCGTTCAGACTGGTATATTCCAGGTACAGCTACTGCATCTCGAAAAGACGTTCCTCTTAAGTTGGCTTTTTCAAAACGAGCTTCTTGAATCAAACAATCGCTAAAATCAGCCTCTTGTAAATATGCTTTATACCAACAGGAACCAATCAAATTGCCTCCCGTAAAATCACTATTGTTAAAGGAACTTTCACTCAAATCAGCATATTGTAGACGTATTCCCTCATAGTTTCCTTGAGACCCGTCAATTCCCCGAAAAACTTCATGTATGTAGTCATATGTCTTTTTTTCTTCAAGCCATTCTTTAATCACCGTCGAATCTTTGACACGCATATCTCGTTTATAAACGACTTCACTTTGGTCTAAATACTCTCCGACTCTTAGTTCGAACACATCTTCCAACTGTATTTCATGAGCAAACTGAATATCATCGAACCATTCTTCTGTGATACTAAAACGCGCCAAGGCAATGATATATTGATGAACATATACTGCCGCATGCAATTTCATCCTCTGAATATCATCTGGTCCGATTCTTCCACCATATTTCTTAGCATGCTTACTTAATTCCATCTCCCACTCGTCCAAGTAGCGAAATGCCCAATCTGCATTATAGGTATCTCGACAAGTATGTCGATCCATAAACCATCTCTTATCCATCGCCTCCACTAAATAGGTCGCCCTTCCGTTTGCTAATTCGGTACGAAGCATGGAATAGGATATATATCCCAACGCCTGTTTGTTACCTTCTTGCTGCATCAACTTGGCTTTCTCAAATATCTGCTCCAGTGAATTTCGAAATGCCTTAGCCAAGGCATGCTTATGATTTTGGAAATAGACTTCCAATGCGAATAACATTCGATGCTTTAGGGGTTCATAGATTTCATTTTTAAAATGTCGAAAAACCTCTTCACGATTCACGCTCTATCTCCTTTCTAGTCGTCACATTTACATAGGCTGCACGTCTCAAGTAGTTGGTTATCTTAAACCGAAGTCTAATTTTAATGATATGTGAAATCATAATTTTCAAGGGTATATTTAACAGTAAATCATCCTTATGTATGTATCGGACAAATTAGTGATTTTGTTTACAGAAAGAACCATAACTGTGTTCAATGGAAAATGGGTGGGTTCACAATCGAACCCACCCACTCGGAGAAACTAAATATTATTTAATGTATAACAATGAATAATTCCACACACTTACTGGCTCTTAAAAAATTTAAATCTTGTAAGCCTTCATAGCTTTTCTTAGCTCTTTGAACGAAGGACGTTTGCCATACATTAAGACGCCCGTACGGTAGATCTTGGCGGCCAACCAACCGAACAGCAAAATGGAGGCGACCAGAATGGCAAGTGACAGCCAGATTTCCAGCAAGCTCGCCCGTTCCAGACCAATCCGCAACAGCATGACGGTCGGAGAAAAGAACGGAATGTACCCAGCCACCTTTACGAAAATCGTATCAGGTGCGGCGATATTGAAGATACCGATATAAAAGGCTGCTAGTGACAGCACGGTAATCGGCATGATCGCCTGTCCCAACTCCTCGGTACGGCTAACGATGGAGCCCACCGCGGCGAACAATACTGCGTAGAGAAAGTAGCCGAGGATGTAGAATACCAGACCATAACCCAACACCGCGATATTTAGTTGCGACAGATCCAGCCCGGCTGAGCTAAGAATGACATTATTATGCGGCAGCATAAGGTTGGCACATACAACGGCTGCAAAGACAGCAATTTGCAGTAGACCGACCAGGAAAATGCCGATAATTTTTCCGAACATCTGGGTCAACGGCGATACGCTTGTGATGAGAATCTCCATGATACGTGAGCTTTTTTCCGATGTCACCTCTGCAGCAATCATATTCCCCGTCATCATGGAGGAGGTGAAGAATAAAATCATCAGTACATAGACCAAACCATAGTTAATCATAGAGGTCTCTTTTTTCTCTGTCCCCACGGCTCCCCCTGCCTCAGACGGACCGTCTACTTCCCTGCTATCCACCAATACAGGTGTGCTAATTTCGCGAATTTGATCGCTGGTTAATGCATTGCCGCCCATAATGGCTTTGACCTTAGCTTCCTGAAGTCCCGTCTGCAACAATGTAATTACAGCAGGAGATGGCTCTTTTTCTACAGAGACGTACTCCACTTTAGGAAACGTGTCTCCCTTGGCGGCAGGCTCCGTGAACTGCACGTAACCTTGCAGCTCCCCGTTTTTCAAGGCTTGCTGCATGGCCGGCGTTTGTACGTTGTCATAACGCACCCAGATGGCTGCCGGGTTGGATTGCTCCTTGGTGAATTGTTCCAGCTGATTCGCCACTTCTGTCCGGCTCCCGGCGATTAGACCCAAACGATGATGCTCGGCTGCCGTTGTGCCCGAACCTCCTGCCCCATCTCCTTTAAACAAAGAAATCAAATACGGCAGATTCATACCAATCGTAATGAGCAAGGCCAGTACCAGCGTTGTAATGATAAAAGATTTGGTTCTCGCCTTTTGACGAAACGTAAAACCGATTACCGTACCCAGTCTATTCATGGGAATCACCCACCTCTCTTATGAAAATCTCGTTCAGCGTAGGTTCCTTAATCTCAAAATGCTCCACATCCGTTTGCCCTAACGCCGTTTGTAAAATCAACTTTGCCGCATCCGGCTGCTCAATATGCAGCATCCAGCCGCGATCCATAGGCTCTACACGGCGCACGCCGGGCAATTGCTCCAGTCCGTTCACTTCACCTGTAGTGATGAGACGAACTTTTTCGCGTGGGTAACGGCCCTTAATCTCCTGCACACTTCCCTGCACAACGGTATTTGAACGATGCAAAATCGTAATATGGCGGCACAGTTCCTCCACATGCTCCATGCGGTGGGTCGAGAATAAAATCGCAGCTCCATCGTCCCGCAGCTCCTTTACCGTCTCCTTAAGCAGCTCGACGTTCACAGGATCAAGCCCACTGAAGGCCTCATCCAAAATGAGCAGCGTCGGGCGATGCACTACAGCGGCAATAAAACCCATTTTCTGCTGATTCCCCTTGGATAGCTCCTCTATCCGCTTGTCGTAATATTCCGGCACTCCAAAGCGCTCCAGCCAGTAACGTAGACTTTTGTCCGCCTCCTTGGCCGACATGCCGCGCAGCCTGCCCAAATAGTTAATTTGCTCGCTCACCTTCACCTTGGGGTATAGTCCACGCTCCTCGGGCAAATAGCCCATCGTCCGCTGAAGCTCCTTACTATAGGGCTTACCCTCATATTGAATGCTTCCCCCATCAGGGTAAATCAGACCGAGCACCATGCGCATCGTTGTCGTTTTGCCTGCTCCATTGCCTCCCAGTAGTCCGTAAATCTCCCCGCCGTTCACATTCAGCGAAATTCCGTTCACCGCCGTGTGGTTCCCATATTGCTTCACGACCTCTTTCAATTGCAGCATGCTCATGATTACTCCGCTCCTTTTTTCTGCAAGTATGTCTCCGCATCATCTGATAGTTGTCCAGCAGACCAATGTATTAAAATATCATCCAGCTCCAAACGCCGCACACGGATGGGGCGAATGCCCGCTTGTTCCAATATGGCGCTGGTCTCTCCGGCTGCCAACGTTACAATTCGCTGCAATCCGCCTTCGCTCTCCGTCTCTACCACTCCCGGAAGCTCCGATGCCTCCTCTGGCGTGCCCTCAAACCACATTTCCTTGCTATTTTCGAGCAAATGGTCTTTTTCCAGCTTGCCGAGCAGCCTGCCATCATGCATCAGAACAATATAATCCGCCAAACGCTTAATCTCGTCTATAATATGAGTAGCAATAATGACCGTCGTTTTGCCGTTCTCCATACAATCCCGCAGTTCTTCCAGCATGATTTTCCAGGCAAAAGGGTCTAAACCTGACGAAGGCTCATCCAGCAGCAACAAACGAGGGTGAGGTGCCAAGGCTGCAGCCAGCTCAAACTTACGGCGCTCTCCCTTGGACATGCGCGATAATTTCGTATGCTGAGGAACCTGAAATCGTTCCATCAGACGCTGAAAACGTGTTTCATCCCAGCCGGGATACCACAAGGCTCGAAAAGCCGCTGCTGCTTCTGCTGTGAGTCGATCTTCCTCACGGGTTGGCTGCTCTGACACATACCCAACCCATTGTCGTGTATCTGCCGGCATGCCGTCCGGATACGCTTGACCGAACCAACGGATTTCACCGGAATCCGGATGGATAAGCTGAGTCAGCAGGTGAATCAATGTACTTTTGCCCGATCCGTTATGTCCAGCCAAAGCGACTACATATCCCGGTTCAATGGTTAGATTAATCGGTCCAATTTCCCGGTTACCTCGGGTTTTATAGACTTGGATCATCTCAATAATCGGTGTTTTTATCTGTATCTCCATAGGAACTTCCACATGATGGTTTGCATCGTTCTTCACGGGCTTCACTCCTTCACTTGGACTTCATACCTTCTCTTCACCATTTCTGCGAAAAGCTCCAACAATTCCTGTTCTGTCATCTGCACAGCAATGCCTGTGTCAATCGCCGTTTCCAACGCCTCGGTCACTGCTTTAAGGCGGTAACCTGAGCGCTTATCGTCCTCGACCAGAGCTACGAAGGTGCCCGTCCCCTGCCGGGTACGAAGCAAGCCCTCGTTCTCCAAATCCTGATAGACCCGCCGGACGGTGATGACGCTGCAGCGGAGCGTCCCTGCAAACTCCCGAATGGAGGGAAGCAGCGTTCCCGCTGCAATCTGTCCGGTTACGATGAGTGAACGAAGTTGCTTTTCAATTTGTGCATACAGCGGTTCCGCGCTATTCTCATCAATTTGCACTGGTATATTCACCTGCTTCTCCCCCCTTTTTATCTATCTTTGTACACATACCGCTAAGTTAAGTCCCGTTTCATAAGCCTACGCTGTGTCACCTTATAGGACACCCACATACCCAGAACTCCTGCCAGCAACGCTCCCCACATCACCGGAGACAACAGCTGCCATTCCTTACTATAAAATGCCGTTATCAATACCAGATTGGCCCCACATACTCGAACTATAATCGTAACTATCCCACAAATGAGCATAATGACAATAGATATCCAAAAGTAGGATTTTCCTTTTTTAAGAAATTCCAAATGAATATAAATGGCTTGAATCAGCATTCCGTAGCCTATCCAGGTAAGTGCAAACGATACAAAGAAACCTGTACTCGCATATACCCGAAACGTAGCTGACAACGTAAAAAAGAGAGTGAAAAATATTACACTATTCATAACAAACGCCAAAAGCGCCTGTTGAATTCGACTCATAATCACCGCATTCATCGGTATAGGCAAAGTGCGGAAAAAGGCTAGCATATGCGTATAGGAATCTTCCTGAAGATATTTAAATGCACGGCGGTTATAAATGAATCCGAGAAACGGAATCAACACCAGCATGATAAAATCGGCTACTGGACTCAAGTTTCCACGTTCACCCCATTGCACACTTACAGCAAAACTCATGGTAAATCCCAAATACGCAATAAACAGCAATGTCCACAGCATGACATATGGATTGTTGCGAAAATCCTGCCGGGTAATCTTCCATGCCTGCTTGATGATTGTCATTTTCTTATCCTGATCCCTTCTGCACTGCCTGTAATGACGACCTCGTTCTCTCTTCATACGAAGTTATATTACAGTAATCAGTGTTATTACTGTATATATCTTTATACACAGTATATAAACCATGAATTACAACTGTCAACACCTGAATGTAAATTGTGCGTACAATCACAAAAGCTCGTCAGAACCTATGCTACTCTGTAAATGATAAACGTTCTCAATCAAGGGGATGAATAAATGGATAAGATACTGCACTGGGATGAGCCGATATTTAACCTTGTTAACCGTTACCCCGAAGTGAAGGACATTATGGTAGAGCTGGGTTTTCACGATATCGCCAAGCCTGGCATGTTACAAACCGCAGGTCGTTTTATGACACTGTCCAAAGGTATTGCATTGAAAAAATTAGCTATGGAAACCGTGGAACGCACGTTTTTGCAACATGGTTTTACCATTCAAAAATAAAGGAGCTAACGATCATGAGCGAGCTAATTAATAACCGTGAACATACAGCACAGGAATTAACGGAACGCCAACAAACGCTAAAGGAAATTATAAAAGAATTACATGCCGGGAAAAGTGTGGAGGAAGTCAAGGCCCGTTTCGCAGAGGCTGTTGGCGGAGTAAGCGTGGCGGAAATTTCAGCTATGGAGCATGCATTGATGACTGAGGAGGGAATTCCCGTATCGGAAGTGCAGCGTCTTTGTTCCGTGCATACATCGATATTCAAGGGCTCCATTGAGGATATTCACCGTCCTTCAGGACCAGAGGAACAACCGGGACATCCCGTTCATACCTTCAAGCTGGAAAATCGAGAGATCGAACGATTGGTCAACTTCAAGTTGTCATTGCACGCGGACCAATTTCAAAAGGACGACAGCCCCAAAATCATCTACAAGTTACTGGAAGATTTAAGTCTGCTGCTCGATCTCGACAAGCACTATAGCCGCAAAGAAAATCTGGTCTTTCCTTATCTAGAACGCTATGGAATTTTTGGCCCAACCAAAGTCATGTGGGGTGTGGACGACAGCATTCGTGCCGCGATTAAGGAGGCAAAGAGTCTGCTCACCGAATATAACGGAGATCGTGAACAGATTGGGAAGGCACTTGCCCATATCATGAGCGAAGTGAATGAAATGATATTCAAGGAAGAGAATATTTTGCTGCCGATGGCACTCAGTAAGCTGACAGAGGATGAGTGGCTGAAAATAGCCCGGGAAAGCGAAGAAATCGGGTTCTGCCTGACTGCTCCCGAACGTGAATGGATACCTGAACGGGCAGAGGAACCCGCAGAAGCCCTTGAGCAAACGGAAGGTACATCTGGAACACCGCAAGGCTTCGTGCGATTTGAGACAGGGATTATATCTGTACAACAATTGGAACTGCTGTTGAACCATCTACCTGTTGACCTGACATTTATTGATGAAAACGATGTTGTTCGCTATTTTTCCCATGGTAAGGAACGAATCTTCGCGCGCACGAAAGCCGTCATTGGTCGTACCGTACAGAATTGCCACCCACCCCAAAGCGTGCATGTCGTTGAGAAGCTGCTGGAAGATTTTAAGGCAGGTCGCAAGGATGTTGAAGATTTTTGGATTCCAATCAAGGACAAATTTGTCTACATCCGTTATTTTGCCATCCGTGATGCTGAGGGCCGCTATCTGGGAACGTTGGAATTTACGCAAAATATCGCACCAATTCGTGCCTTGGAAGGACAAAAGCGTATTCTATCCGAATAGTATCCAACCGTAAGCCACCATGTTCAGGTTTTTGCCACTCATATTTATAATATGTTGTTCTACTATAAGCTTGGCTCCCAGCTTTTCATAAAAAGTACATGCTGGATTATCTGCTAGCACCCATACGATTACAGAGTGAATATCCATACTATTAAAATGTTGAAGCAGACGTAAAAATAGTCTCTTCCCCAAGCCTAAACTATGGTATTCACTCAAAACGTAAATAGCCGTTATTTCTCCCCCAAACGGGGGATATTCACCTGACTTTTCTGGACCCCCACTCACAAATCCGATGATTTCCCCCTTCTCATTTTCAGCAACATATACCCGATGGCCGTCTTCACTGGATAGATTCGCATTCCACAGTTCTGTTCTTTGCTCATAGGAAAGCTGTTTCAAAACCTGGGCAGGCATTATATCTTTGTACGTCGTCCTCCAGCAATCTACGTGCACCTTGGCGATGCCTTCGGCATCTGAAATCGTTGCTTCCCTGATGTTCATGTAAGTTCCACTCCTAGTTTCCAATATTATGCTTTCTATAATACCGATGATCCAAATCTTGTTCTATAATAAGAATATTCAATGCTACTCATTCATTACTGGAGGATTCGACTTGAATAAAATTGTTTCATTTTATGTGCCGCTTGGCATTTCGTCATTAATTGCTGCACTAACGCATGTCATCGTCAATGCTGTGCTTGCTCGTTCGGAGCATCCTTCGTTTACATTAAGCAGCTATGCGGTTGCCGTCAGCCTGTGCCTGCTGTTGGAAACTCCGTTAACCGCTGTACGGCAGATGACCACGAAATTCGGTTATGATCGCAAGTCCGTTCATTCTATTGGTATTTTATGTACGTTCGTGGCGGTGGCTGTATTGATCATCGGCTGGAGTATCGGATTGACGCCCGTAGGCAATCTGGTCTTTCAATATGTATTTGGTGTGTCCCCAGTATTGATCGAACCCACCAAGAACGTATTTCAGGTTCTTACTTTACTATACATATTGGTAGCTGTCCGTAACATATATCAGGGACTTATTATTAACAAGCACCGAACGGCATGGATGACATTCAGCTCGTCCATACGTATTATCGTGATGCTAATTGCTTCCTTGTTTTTGATCCGTGCTGGCTGGACGAATGACGGACGAGTCGGTGCCGCCATTTTTATTGCAGGTATTCTCATAGAGCTGGTCGTTACTTTTTTAGAAGGCCGGGTTCTCAAAAGAATGCTGCCTCCTGACAACGGGGAGCAAACCATCCATCACGCGAAGCATCTCCTACCTTTTTACCTTCCTTTGCTATATTCGGCGCTGGTGCTGGTTATCTTGAATCCTTCCATCCAAGCAGCGCTGAACAATACAACTGATCCACTGTTGGCCGTGGCATCCTTTTCTGTAGCACTGCAAATCCTGAATTTATTTGTCTGGTTTTGCAGCTCTTTGCATCAAATTGTGATTCAATTTTATACGTCCAAGCGCAGGGAAGTGCTGATATTTTTGAGCTTTTTGTCCACCCTGTCGCCGTTGCTACTACTGTTACTTTCCTTCGGATTTGCTGGCGATCCTGTGTTACGGAATGTATTGGGATTGGAAGGAGAACTGTTGCTAGAAATCAGAGGACTGCTTCGTATACTGGCTGTCTATGTTGCATTTTATCCTTGGGTGGAATATTTTATTGGACGGTCGATATTAATCGGCAATACCAAACCTATCTTTATCGGTAGGCTGTTTTCTGTAAGCTTTGCGATTCTCGCGCTTATTCTGTGTATCTGCTTTTTTCCAGGACTGGATGGCAAAGTGGCGGGAATTGTGATGGCTGTTTCCTCCCCTGTCGAGCTGGGGATTTATCTGTTGCTTTATCGAAAAATCTCTACAAGCACGATGAATGTGTCATCCTGAAAAAACTTACCTAGAGAGCCTTATGCAAACGACCCGCACATTGACTCCCTATGGCACAACTCTCTTTTACGAGGTCAAAATATAAGGACCGTTCTTTGTAATCGCAATCGTGTGCTCGTATTGAGCTCCCCAACTGCCGTCTGCTGTGCTGATGGTCCAGCCATCGTCTCCCCAGAGCACCGCGCCCTCGGTTCCGAGGGTAAATACCGGCTCAATGGTAATCACCATCCCTTCGCGCAGCGGTAATCCCGTTTTGGGACGACCGTAGTGCAGAACCTCTGGCGGCTCATGCATTTGGCGACCAATGCCATGCCCGATCAGAGGCTTGACGTTGCCGAACCGCCGCCAGCCTGCCATTTTTTCCACAGCATGCCCGATATCCCCCAACGTCTTCCCCGGGCGGGCAACCTCGATACCGCGCACCAGTGCCTTATGGGTCTGCCGCAACAGTCGTGCTACCGGGCGGCTAATGTTACCTACCGCATAGGTCCATCCTCGGTCAGCCAGCCAACCGTCCTTGTTAACCACAATGTCGATGGTCACAATATCCCCATCATGAAGCACCCGCTCCGAGGGAAAACCGTGACATACCACCTCGTTGACCGAAGCGCAGGTGGCATAAGGAAAACCTTTATAGCCCTTTTGTTCAGGCGTAGCTCCGCGCTTGCTTAAAAACTGCTCCACCCAAGCATCGATTTCAAGCGTTGTGATTCCCGGAAGAATACGACTTTCCAGCGCACGATGGCAATCTGCCAAAATACGTCCGGCCTCCCTCATGTAGCCGATTTCCTCCGGTGTTCGTATCGCTATCTCTATTGGAATCCGCCTCCTTTGAGCATACAAATTCACTAAACCTATCCCATTGTATGCAAGGCGGACACAAAAAAACCGTCTCCTCTGTGGATAGACGGTTTATAAAAGTCGTATTTCTAGTTTTTCGGGTAATCGAACCCTTTAAGATACTGAAGAATTTATGCGACCGAGTTCGTTTTCCACCACCATGGTCAACTCTTCCTCATACCCTCCTGTAATCCGGTATTTTCGCACATATTCCTTTACAAATTTTTTGGGATCCTTAGGCCGGAAAATTCGAGTCATTTCCCGCAGACTTTCCTTAACTTCATTGTGACCTTTCGTTGCCATGTAACTCCCTCCCAAAACGTTGAAAATAAGTGCTCCGTTGAAGAGAATGCCGAAAAGTATTGATGTCCTTATGCAGTGAAGTAGTATGTCTAATTGCAGCTTAGGTCGGGAACACCTTATACAAGGCATGTACCTGACACTATTATTAACCGATTTTCTTTTGGCTGAATCACTACCCCATTATAACATATTCAGATACAGCTTTCAGCTTTCCAGTAAATTTACATTGATTTTACCTATCTTTTACGCATCATGTCATTTGGGGTACTCAATCAGCTGTTGCACAGAGGATATACCTTATTTATCGGTTTTTGGAGTGTATGTGTTTGGGGTAAAATAAATAAACATAACAAGGAGGGAAAAGGATGAGCCGCTATGTTCCGTTGTTCACTGCACCTGTTGCCCGCATGTCTGCCCTGAACATAGGAACTTGTGAAGAGGAGGGCATCAATGTCTCCCTACTTGATCAGGCAGACCGTGAAATCCAAGCCAAGTTTCCTAAAATGCACAGCTTCCTACTGTTGCGCCACGGCAAGCTGATCTGGGAACGCTATTACAATGGTCATGAAGTAAGCTCTCTGAACGATTTGCGATCCGCGACCAAAAGCTTCACTTCCACGCTCATCGGCATAGCTATGGCTCGCGGTGATATGCCCGGGCCAGAGACGGCTGTGCATATGCTGTTGCCTGAGTATTTACCTAGACGGAAGGAAACACTGCTAGAGCAGATTACGATTCGCCATCTGTTGACCATGACATCCGGCTTGTATTGGCAGACGGGCAAAAAGCTCGGAGAAGCTTTTATCCACCGTTTTCATCGCAGCAAAAGCTGGCCGTCCTTTGCCCTGCGCTTACCTGTACAGGAGGATCAACTCGGTGTATTCCAATATCGTAGTGTTGATTCGCACCTGTTGTCCGTGCTGCTGACCCATTGTTGTGGGATTGACGCCTATACGTACGCTCTCCAGCATCTGTTCGAACCCTTAGGTTTCGGGAGAAGTGGTTGGGCACAAGATCCAGAGGGCTACACTATGGGACACATCGGGCTATATCTGACATCGCGTGACATGGCTAAATTCGGCGACTGCTGCCTTCATCAAGGCAGCTGGAACGGAAAAGAATTGATTCCGGCCGATTGGCTACATCAGGCGACACAACGACAGGTTGAAGGCTATCCAGAATTCGGGGATTACGGATTCCAATGGTGGACAGGACGACTCCACGGCATCAACTATGCGTGTGCGCACGGACATGGAGGACAGCAAATTTATCTTGTGCCAGAAGCGAACGCAGTCGCAGTATTTACAGCAGATAGCAAGGTGAGCCGTTGGAAAAATCCGCGAACACTGCTGGAGCGCTACGTTTTGCCAGCCGTATCCTCCCTCAACTTGGAACGTTCCTGAAATGAGCTTTAATGTGCTTATTGAATATAGGAGGCTAAACAATCATGGAAGTCTCAGCACCAAAAATTCTAATATTATATGCCAGTTACGGGGAAGGCCATGTGCAGGCCGCTCGGGCGATTATGGACAGTTTGCGAAGACTCGGACGCTGCGAGGTACAACTTCTCGACCTGATGGCTGAATCTCATCCCTGGTTGAACGGTCTGACCAAATTTGTATATATGCAAAGCTTCAAAACCATTCCTCAGCTTTACGGCTGGGTCTATAACATCACCCGCGGTATGAAGGCTAAATCGGCCTTCGGCCATGTGTTGCATTCATTCGGAATGCGTCAACTTACGCTCACACTGAAAAAGGAGTTGCCGGATCTCGTGATACATACGTTCCCGCAGCTCGCGCTCCCGGCGTTACGCCGCAAAATGGAAATGAATTTGCCTATTGTCAACGTAGTTACAGATTTCGATCTGCATGGGCGCTGGCTGCATCCCGATATTGACCGCTACTATGTAGCCACTGAGGATATCCAGCAGGAAGCCGCCCAGCGGGGAATACCTATCGAACGCATTATCGCTACGGGTATTCCGATTCACGCTTCTTTTTATAACATGTCTGCTAACGAAGTTCCTGTTCAGGAACAGGTAATTCCATCACTACAGTCTGAGACTACTACGGTACTCATTATGGCAGGCGCCTATGGTGTGCTATCCGGCATACTGGATATCTGTCGGCAATTAAGCAAGCTTCCTCAGTTGCGGCTACTCATCGTCTGCGGACGTAACCAGCAACTGAAAGCAGAAGTGGATGGGCTGTATGCAGACCACCCGGACATTTACACCTATGGATTCGTGGACTTTGTTCCAGCACTTATGCGTGCGAGCAATTTGGTGATTACGAAGCCCGGCGGCATTACACTCTCGGAAAGCATTGCATCCGGTTTGCCTATTCTTGTGTTCAAGCCCGTACCCGGTCAGGAGCTAAATAATGCTCTGTATTTGCAGCAAAAAGGAGCTGCCCGTATTGCTCGCACGACGGAGGAGCTGATTCAGCATTGTCTCGACCTGATTTCCACCCCCTCTCTTGCCGAAGAAATGACGCAGGCGATTGAGTTGCTCCGCAAGCCTCATCCTGCAGACCAGATTGCCGAGGATATTTTGCATCAGCTTGTGGATAAAAGACCTTCCGTACGGACAAATTAACGAAGAATAAGCCAGACGGAGGGGATACCAATGGAACGCAAAGGAAAGGATTTACTCCCGCTAACGGGTGAAAAGGTAGAAGTGGACGGTGTTTATATTGATGAGGATGGACATGAGCAGCATTTGCACAGAGGCCAGCATTTTCCCGCTGATGTTGTTTTGGGTACTTCCGAGTGGAAAATGACCGAATATGCCTTTGATAATCATCATGAAGGACGTACTGATGAACGACTTATCCCCAAAAAGGATGACAAGAATAAAATGGGTAAAATCACACATCCACGCCGCCATTTAAAAACTGGCGACCGATAATTACGGAAGTATATCCACAGTTACTCCCAATATGTTGATAGTTTGTGGACAATCTGTGTGCAAAGTGTGAGATATCGTTATATTGTCTACAGTTTGTGCACAAATTGTGCATAAAGCATGCTGTTTTTGTGGATAAATAGTAATGTGCGGTGGATAAAGTGCGTACAAGATGTGCAAAACCTGTGCATAACCGTGTGAATGGCTGAACGAATCCCTTTCGTTCAGCCTTTTTCGTATTTTTATACACATTCTCTAATTCATTTTTTTTACCGAGATCGGGTATGTTCGAACAACGGAATGATGAGTTGCCCAAAAAGGACTCTATAACATTAACGGAGACTAATCGAAAATTCACAAATAGCGCATAGAGGAGTGTAAAATGGAAACGGGGACGAACAGAGTCAAAAGAGAAATTACCGAAATGTAAAAAGGCGTAGTCATCATAGAAATCTCGCTTCAGGCAGGCGAACGAATGCAGGAACGCGGTATATAGAAGCATCTAGAAAAACTCGTTGACCAAAATTTGGAGTGGAGTGATCCGAATGGCATCTATTAAAATCCTTTCACTTAATGTCGGCATGCCCAAGCAGATCCAGTTTAATCAGAAGGACGTTTCTACGGGGATATTCAAGTCGGCCACAGATGAATATTTGTATTTATCTTATCTAAACTTCGAAGGGGATGGGCAGGGCGATCTAGTTCATCACGGGGGTAAAGAGAAAGCTGTATGCGTCTATCCCTACGAGCACTATCCGTTCTGGGAAAATGAATTGCGGAGACGGCTCGATTACGGCTCGTTCGGGGAAAATTTAACGATAAAGGGCTTGCTAGAATCCGACGTTTGCATTGGAGACGTCTTTAAGCTTGGCAAAGCTATCGTTCAAGTTAGCCAGCCGAGACAGCCTTGCTACAAGTTGTCCATCAAGTACGGCGTATCGGACATGCCCTTGAAGGTACAGCAAACAGGCTACACGGGATTCTACTTCCGCGTTCTGGAAGAGGGAGTTGCCTCTAAAGCCGACGGACTATCTCTCCTTCATCGCCATCCGAAAGCAATTACGGTTTCATTTGCCAATCGAATTATGCATCAAGAGAAGGATCATATCGAGGGTATTAAACAAATTCTCGAAGTGGAAGAATTGTCCGTAAACTGGAGAAATACGTTTCTAAAACGTTTGGCGGGAACCGAAACGGATTCTCGGGAAAGACTATCAGGCAATTCGTAAGGTGGAAGTGGTTCAATGAGTCTGCAAGCTCGTCTGCCTGCAGTCGAACATCGAATCTGCGAAGCTTGTGGGCGATGCGACAGAAGCGCAGTCCAAATGGGAGGCCCTTCAACCACGGAACGTGGCACTTTATCGATCATTTGCAAACCAAAAAAGTAAAAAAGGTTATCGCCAAATTCGAGTATATCCATTCGCTTGACCGCTTATCCTTGGTGTAGAGTCAACTTTTTTACCGAGATCGGGCATATCCTTCAATCCTGTCCTCATAGCTTGTATAGTACGGATAACTTATAAAGGGGGATTTGCCTGACATGTCAGTCTATAAGTCTTCCACGGGATTGGATGAAAATATAGCAGCTGTCCTGTGCTATCTGTTCGCATGTATTGGCGCACTGGCCTTTGTCATGCTGGAAAAGAAAAGTCGATTCGTATTATTTCACGCGCTGCAATCCATATTTTTGTTTGTCACCCTCATGATCGGGCATGTGCTTGTTGGATTCATTCCGCTGCTCGGTCCTCTGCTCGCTTCCCTGTTAACGCTGGCAGGCCTTGTATTGTGGGTCATCCTGTTAATTCGCGCGGGACAAGGCAAGTGGCTCAAGCTTCCCTGGGTAGGCGATCTAGCTCTTCATCAAGCCCGGCAGTTGTGAAGACAACAAAAAACCTTGATCCTTAGCAGGATTCAAGGTTTTTGCTGTTTTGATGATTACTTTTTATCGCATGTTCACTTCTTCTGTCCTATATGAATGTATCCCAGCTTATCTGGGTTGACCATTAAATAAAAACTCTGAATATGCTCCCCGTCCGGTGTAAGTCTGAGACATAAGGTTTCTCTCACTTTTCCGTCTTCCAGAAATGCCAGCTGAACCTCGCCATTGATGACGGTGTGGAACACATCTCTTTCTCGTAAAACGGTTAATACCCGACGAGAAGTCAACAGGGCAAGAACACCTTTTCGTACAACCATCGGTCTCATTACCGTATGCACATTACCTCCGCCATCTGACAGGAATACAGGTTGTTCAGCCAGTAGTTCCAGCATAGCAGTCACATCGTAGGCAAGAAAGGCGGTTGTAAAACGTTCTAGTAGTTTTATTCGGGAAGAGTTATTCACATTGCAACTGGACTGAGCCTCAAGAGCAGATTCTCCCGAAGACAGAATACGACGGGAGCGACTGAACAACTGACGACAGTTGCTCTCAGTCTTCCCCAGCAATTCCGCAATATCTTTGTAATCATATTGAAAAGCTTCCCTCAGCACAAAAACAGCCCGCTCTATCGGCTTTAGCTGCTCCAGCAAAACCAGAAAAGCGTAAGATATCATGTCTTTACGCTCTAACCAATCCGCAGGGAGATCTGCGCTTTCACCCAACGGCTCCGGCAGCCACTGTCCTACATATGTCTCTCTTTGCTTGCGCGCAGAGTTCAACAGATTTAGACACCGATTCATCGTCATTTTGGCTACATAGGCTTTGGGATTGTGTATATCATCCAGGGGCTTATTCTTCAGCTCGACAAAGCAGTCTTGAACTACATCCTCGGCATCCGTAACCGTTCCAAGCATGCGATAAGCAATGGCAAAAGAATATTTGCGATATCTTTGATACAGCTCCTCCAGATTTAAATCCACCGATTCTTGTTCAATCCTATGTTCTTTGCCAGACAAAGCATAGCCCCCTGTTCATTAAAGAATGCCCGGATACATTCCCGTTGCAATCGCAATCCGGTTCCAACTGTTAATCACGTTAACCGCGGTTATCAAATCTACGTATTCTTCCTCTGTAAAATGTTCTCTGACCCTATTGTACAAATCCGTAGGTACCCCTTGTTCAGAGATGCGAGTGACCGCTTCAGCTAATTCAAGCATAACACGTTCTTTTTCCGTGAACAAAGGAACCTCCCGCCATAAGGCTAGCTGCAAAATGTGGTCAGCATAATCCCCCAGCTTGAGCAAATCCTTCGCATGCATATCCAGACAATAGGAACATCCATTGATTTGGGATACTCTAATTTTCAGTAGTTCATACAATACTTTGTCTGTAAAACGACCGGAAATATATTTTTCCATCTCCAGCATCGCTTTGAACGTACTAGGACTCACTGCTCTGTGATTGAATCTTAAACTCACGATACATCGCCTCCATTATTGGTTTACATATAGAAGACAAATGAACATGTGATTTTGTGACAATGTGTAATCATCAATTTGGAATTGCCCTCAATTGACATAGCATGTATTATAGATAAATGATTTTATGTAAAGAAGGTGAGCACTCACATGAGCGGAAAAGGTATTATAAAAGAATTTAAAGAATTCGCTGTACGGGGTAACGTGATTGACCTCGCGGTCGGTGTTATCATCGGTGGAGCGTTTGGCAAGATTGTCACTTCTGTGGTAAACGATATTATCATGCCTCCGATTGGTAAACTTCTGGGCGGCATGAATTTTCCAGACTTGTATGTAGCTTTACAAAATGCCGATCCTTTAAATGCTGACGGTACACGCATGACTTTGGCACAGGCCAAAGAAGCAGGGATTGCGGTCCTCGCCTATGGTCAGTTCATTAACGTCCTGCTGGACTTCCTGATCGTGGCCTTCTGTGTGTTCATGCTGGTCAAGGGAATTAACATGCTGAAACGCAAAGAGGAAGAAAAACCTCCTCAGGAAAAAACGATCAAGGAATGTCCACATTGCCTATCCGAAATTCCTGTAGCTGCTACCCGTTGCGCACATTGCACCTCCAAGCTGGAGGGGTACGTCGAAGCACGCTGACTCAACCCACACCTATATATGACTACAACAAACGGCTTAAGACGGTATACCGTCTTAAGCCGTTTTGGTATGGTGTAGGAGATCTGATTAGTTGAAATTGGTGATAATGCCACGGGGTCTGACGGGCAAACCCTCAGCATACAGATGGGAAACATCACCGAAGCCGATGCAACGGGGAACTGCCCATTCCTGGGAGCGCTCATCAAACAAAATCGTGGTTACAGAGCTAGGCGGCATCCAAAAACCGGACCAGACCAAGGCCAATGGCAGCTCCAACAGATGAGCAAGCCAGGTCAGCCCGAAGCCGCCATGACAAAATACGGCCACCTGATCTTCGGTGTGCTTCAGAATCCGGTACCTGCCCTCCACCCGCTCGAAGCCTTGCCGTTTCAGGAATTCATCAGAATGAAGCTTCAGCCGCTCGAAGGTTTCGGGACTTTGCGTTCCCTGATAATAAGAAATCTCCTGCCAAGAGTCATGAGTCGGCAGGGGCAATTCGGAACGGATCACTTCACCAGGCAAATCCCAATGGGAAAGACGGCCGTATGGAGTTTCCTCCAGCTTTAGGGCCAGCTCCTGCGTCCAGTGTTCCACTTCATGAGTCATACCCAGAGAGTCGGCGGTGTAGCGCATCGTATCCAAAGCCCGCCCCAAAGGAGAGGCATAAATTCGATCCAGTCCGTGACTGGAAAGCCGCTTGGCCAGTGCCTGGGCTTCCAAATGCCCCTCCGGCGTGATGGTGTTGTTGGGGTAATCGGGGTCTGCGTGTCGGATAATATACAATCTCATCATTGGTTCTCCGTTCCTATGAATGGCGACAGGATCGCTTTATCTCATTCCATCGATTAGTTCTCCTGATCTTTAACGTTTAGCGTTTATTCAGCAAATTTTCCAAAATCGCGCGCAAATCCCTATCTTCCTGGTAGACTTCCTCACCCGTATCCAGCTCAATCACCCGGATATATGTATAATTGGCTCTGACATCGACTGGTTTAAAAATCAATTCCTCCGGATTGTCTGGACGGACATCATAGCCCATATTTTTGAACATATCCGTGATTTGATCAATCCCCGGCTTGCCCCCACTTTCCAGCATAATTAACCCACGAAGTTCCTTGGGTTCCTCCGGATGCATGACTCGAAAATGTACTATACATTCCATGTAAAATCGCTCCTTTCAATCGTAAACCTGTGTGATGTTGCAAATCCTCATGTTCCCAGCATACCCCAAATGCCACTCCACATTCCACACGCGCCTTCATATCGTCAGGACGGAAAACACGTTATACTGTAAAGTAGACCTTTGATTTCTGCTTACTATAGGAGGAACCACGATGACTAGCGAGCTTCTGGATATCTACGATGATGAAGACAACCCCCTTGGCACAGCTTCTCGACAAGACGCACATGCCAAGGGATATTGGCACCATACCTTTCACTGCTGGCTAGCACGAGACACTTCGATAGGCCGTCGCTTACTGTTCCAACAGCGTCAGGATACGAAGGATACCTTCCCCGGATGCTACGATATTACAGCAGCCGGTCATTTGACGGCAGGCGAAGATATGTCTCAGGCGGCTCGTGAGCTGGAGGAAGAACTGGGTATTCATGTGCCCTTTGCCTCATTAACACCGCTGATGACCGTTCGGTATGAAAGCAAAGGTACCGCACAGGGTATCTCTTTTTGGGACCGGGAGGTTAGCTCGGTGTTTGGACTGCTATCGAACCAGCCATTGGAAGCTTATCACCTCCAGCAAGAAGAAGTAGCCGGACTGTACGAAGCAGATCTTAACCAAGCACTGGCCCTTTTTGAAGGCCATATTCCCTTTATCGAAGCCCAAGGCATTACGTCAGGGCCGAATCCAGAAAAAACTCGCCGCCTGATTACATCGGATCAATTCGTGCCTCATAAGGCGGGCTATATTACATCTATATGCCGGGCACTGATGGAACTTCCTAGCCAGTAATCTTTAGCTATTCTCCAGCTGACATATATTTGCCGATAATGCCTTCATACCGCCAGCCATACCGGGTCGACAGCTCTCTGCCCATATCATGCTCCAGCTCATACAGAATAAGATCCTGAGCAAAATGATTAAGCAGCAGACCTGTCATTACCGGATGCTCGGTAATAAGCGCCTGTGTCGGGCAATTCTCTCCCCGCATACCCAGCATGCACCAACGCCGATCAATAACAAAAGAAAACTTGCGCCCTGCTGGTTCCTGTCCGTCTGTACCAGACCTAAGCGGTAACCACGGTCCCATCATGGTTTCTCCGTTATCGCAGGACCAGAGCAGACGCACACCTCGACTCTCGGCTTTCTCCAACTCTGTACGCAGCAGTTCGGCTTCCTCGCGCCACAAATCCAACACAATCTCATGCTCTGCCCGTTCCAACTCACGTGTCAGACTTTCCAGCACCTTCCTATCGCCTTCCGCATTATAAAAGGTCGGCTTGGTTGGTTCTGTTCGTGGCATTTCCTTCTCCACCGCACGCAGGGACTCCTGCATTTGTCCTTCGATCATCCGGGTCAATTCACCCGGTGGCAGCATGCTGTAACGAACAGGCTCTCCAGCACTGGTTCTGAGGTATCCCTGTCCGGCCAAACGCTGTAAAGCCGCGTACACGTTGGAGCGCGATGCGCCCAGACGCTTAGCCACTTCATAGCCGGAAGCCGCATTTTGCCTCGAAAGCTCGACCATAACCTTGGCTTCCATTTCCGTAAAACCCAGATTCCGCAGATGATGCAGCAAACGCTCCATATATTCTGTTCCCCCTATGCTGCCCGGCGTTATGTCTGTGTCCTGCAGCAGCCTGTTCGGCTGCGTCAAATCTGTTCAGCTCCGCAACGCGGGCACCATTTGGACCCTTTGGGTAGTTCTGCAGTACAGATTTGGCATTTTACATTTTCACGTACTTGTGCAGACGGCGTTGCCGGCTTATCAGCCCCGGAGTTGTTGGCCTTCCAATATCGAATCCGCTCGTCCAGCTCTTCCTGACGCTCACGCTCACGTGCCAGTTCTTCAAGGCGACGGTGTTCTTTTTCCAGCTCTTCCTGACGACGGCGCTCCCACTCAGCGTCGAATGCCGCTTTTTCTTCCGGTGTAAAATCAGACACTGTGTAATCGCGGTCTAGTCCCGCTGGTTCGTGTGTTTCATACCGCTCATCCTGTTCCTGTTCATGCCGATCGACTACTTCATGTTCTGCATACTCCGTGTAAGCAGGCGCAGCATCCTTCACTACCTCTGGCTTGCGCAGATCAAAAGAATAGACGTCCGTTGGCACCTCTTCACGCACAGCAGCTACTTGTTTGGAAGCAGCCTGTCCTTCATTCAGCTTGCGTCCGCATTTGGGGCAAAAGTTGGCATCCAGTGGCACAACTGCTCCACAGGTGCATAAATGAGCGTTTTTTAATTCTGCAATTCTACTGCGCAGCTCGTCAATTTCATCCTGAAGCTCATCACATGCGGTGGATAGCTGTGTCATCTCGGTTTCTGCCACCGACATGTCGGATGCGCGGTAACCTTCGTAAAAGATCTGACCCATTCGTAAGAAATGAACATCCATTTCCTGCTGAATCGTTGTAATTTGTGAATTGATCTTACTAATCTCGACAGCATGCTGCGCCTTTTCTGTTGCGCGATTAGCGCCTTCCTTTATACGTTGAATCAGCTTCATCGTTATTTCCTCCCCATATCCAGCCGGATTTCACTGTACCGTCCGTATATCCCAAAGTTTTTTTCTGTTGGCTAACCTCGAACTCCTGTATAATGGAATGCGGTCATATCGCCCGATTGAAGGCTATAGACATTAGCGTCAACGTATTGACGTTCTGTCGCTCCGGCAAGATCCGCATGAATTTCAGCATTATTTTAGTCCATCGCCTTGTTCTTATCGTCAGCTAAAGCTGACTAGAACTCTATCATACCAAAAACTACCCCCATTTGTGAAAATGGAAGATTTTAAGAACGAAAGGGGTTTCAGGATTATGGACCCAAATCCTTCTTTTTACCCCCGACCCATCGGGGTTCCTTATTCAACGTCGAGCCCTCAGGCACGTCGTGCTTCCATGGATACCAGTATGACGCTGGTGCCTGACACCGACCAAGACTCGGCCTATTTTCGTGCTTTAGAGAACGCCGGCATTCACCTGAACCGCCCCCAGATCCAGGCCGTCCGCCACGGCAAAGGCCCCCTTCTGACCCTTGCAGGGGCGGGCTGCGGTAAAACCACAGTGCTGGCTGCCCGCGCAGGCTACCTCATGGCGATGCGGGATGTCCCTGCATCGTCCATTCTGCTGGTGACCTTCACCAGCAAGGCAGCTGCCGAAATGAAACTGCGCATCGCGGGATTACCCGGTGTGCGCCCTGCCGCTGCACGTGCAGTTCAGGCTCGCACGTTTCACTCATTCGCTTTGGCGATGCTGCGTCATCGCGGCGTGCAAGATGAAGTGTTCGGTGAAACGCAGGCCCAGCATACCGTCATGAAAATGATGCTGCGGCAGCTTGGGCTCAGCGAGGCTTTCCAGCCAGAAAGCCTGCTGTCTGCCCTCTCCGCCTGGAAAGCGGAAGGCCGCAGCGCGGACGAGCTGCCGGAAAGCGTGCGCGAGGAATCGGATGCCAAGCGTGCCATGCTCGCCTATGAAGCGTGGAAACAGGAACGCAATAAAATGGATTTTGACGATATTCTGCTGCGTGCCTCCGCACTGCTGCGTGACCCGGATGTGCTTCAGCCGCTTCAGCGGCGTTTTTCACATATCATGGTCGATGAATTTCAGGATACGAATGCCCTGCAATATGAGATGGTGCAGCGATTGGCTGCCCGACATCGCAATCTGATGGTTGTGGGGGATGATGATCAGACGATCTATACCTTTAATGGAGCACGCCAGGAATCCATTCTGGAATTTGACAAGGTCTATAAGGATGCAAAGGTCATTACCCTGGATATTAATTATCGCAGCGATGCGCGGATTTTGGGGCTGGGCTCTAACATTGTCGCCAAAAATGTTCATCGACGCTCCAAACGTCTTTCGGCTGCCGGGCGTGAAGGCTTGCCGCCGCAGTTTGCCACCCCATCCGGACCCGAGGAGGAAGCGGGGCATATTGTTACTCATCTACTCGGGCAGGTAGAGGAAGGTCGGCTGCGCTACCGGGATATCGCTATTTTGCACCGGACAGCCAGCGGAAGCCGATCTATTTTTGAGCAATTAATTATGCGGGATGTCCCATTTATTCAGTACGGGGCAGGGGCTGTATTTTATGATCAGTCCCTGATTCGTCCCTTAATGGATCACCTGCGTTTGTCGCTGAATCCCCGGCGTATAGAATCCATTCCGAGCACCCTTGGGCCGCTGTACGTCTCCCGCGAGGCGGGTATGGAATGGATTATGCGCGAGGAGAAACAGCAGGCTAAAAAATACCCGCTGATTCATCTCAGCCGCTGGGATCGACTACGTGATTTTCAGCGTGAACAGGTGAAAGAGCGTATTCGTCTAATTCGCAGTCTCACTACAATGAAGCCTGCCTATGCCATTCAAGAAATGCGGCGAGTCTTTTATGACAAATATTTGGAAAGCGGAGATACGGGCGCGTGGACTCATTATAAGGAAACGATGCAAGAAAGTCTGGAGGAGCTCGAAACGGCAGCCAAGCGGTTTGACACCGTGGAGGCGTTCGTCAGCTTTGCGGACGAGCTTTCCGAGCGTCACCGCCAAATGGAATCGCTGCGCAGAGAAGAAGACAGCGATGCTGTTCGGCTCATGACGATCCACCGCGCCAAAGGGCTGGAATTCCCTTGCGTATATTGGATCGGAGCCAGCGAAGGCATTCTGCCGCACAGCTCGGCGCTGCACAGCGAGCTTCCGGAGGATCGGCGGGCAGGCGCCGCCCCGACTACCGCTGTGGATAACGAGGCAGCGCTTGAAGAAGAGCGCCGCCTCGCTTATGTGGCCGTCACCCGGGCGAAGGAGTTGCTATACATCACCTCTCCCGCCTCTAATCATGGCAAGCCTGCCGCCGTGTCACGCTTCCTACTGGAAGCCTACGGGGTCACTCCTGAGGCTTCCAAGCCGGAAACACGCCGCAGCAGCTTCGGCCAACCGAAGGGTGCTTCCGGGTATAGCAACCGTGCTGGCGCTGGATCGCCAGCGTCTGGCACAGCGACCCGCGTGAGCAGCAGGCCGGGACCAGGCAGCGCTACGACACGGACGACCTCGTCGGTGGCAGGGTCTCCGGCGGAGCCACGCATCAACGTGCCTGTGTGGAAATGCACCGACGGTGCCTGCAAAGCGTGGATGCGTCGCGACACAACAAGCGGACGCCGTACAAGCGCGGCTAGCACAGGCACGCCGCCGGTGTGCCCGCTCTGCGCCTCCCCGATGACAGAGGGGACACGCAGCATCCCAGCCAGATAAGCATAAGGCGCATAGCTGGTATGGAGAATTGTGCTTTTACTGGACTGGTGACACTCGTGATTTCCAGCCTAACTGTTGCAGATTATTAATGAATCAAAAAAGTTAAGTTGTAGACAGACCAATAAAAGAAAAGGCGGCAGACTAGGATATGAAAATAAAATCCTAGTCTGCCGCTATCTGTTTTAACTTGCTATCGAACGATCGTATCCCGTTAGTTCAATGCCTTGCCTGTTGTGAAGTTATACATTTTAATGATTAAACAAGCGTTCTATCACCCAATAGGTGTTCCGTCAGGTAGTTTGGTATCTGGTTTCAATAGAACCACATCCCCCTTTTCGGGTATTCCTCCAAGGACCAATACCTCTGACTTAAAGCCTGCTATCCGTCGAGGTGGAAAGTTGACTACACCTATGATTTGTTCCCCTATAATATCTTCAGCCACATATCTTTTTGTAATTTGTGCACTCGAAGCTTTTATTCCGATATCTTGTCCAAAGTCAATTTCAAGTTTAATAGCAGGTACTTTTGCTTCTGCAAAAAACTCAGCTTTAATTATGGTTCCAACTCGAATATCTAGTTTCAAAAAATCATCAATCGTTGCCATCTAAACATTCTCCTCATCGATTGTTTTATTCAATTTCGCGATAATGAATTTCAAATTTAATATTTTGCAACCGTAGTATACTTTAAAGATTTTGCCCAAAAATACATCCCCATACCGAATAAAGTCATGATTCCACCTATGAATTGAAATGCAGAGATTATTTCTCCCAAGAATAAGTAGGCGAGAATTATGGCAAGAACAGGCTCCCCAATAATACCAACTGAGACTGTAGTTGCACCCATTGATTTCAACAACAAATTAAAAATATATTGTCCGAAAATAGTTGGGATTACTGCAAGTAACAAGAAATAAATCCAATCCGACGAGTCATATTCGATCAAGGCATAATGATTCAACAAATTGTAGACCAGCATGACGCTGCCACCAATAAAAAAAACAATAACACTATATACATTTGCATTTATTTTGTGGCTTACTTTCTGTCCTGCCAACATATATGCTGAAACCAAAATTGTTCCTACTAAAGATAATCCATCTCCGATTAATGCCTCTCTCGAAATCCCAATGTCTCCCCAAGCTATAATGATTGAACCGATAAGAGCGGCGATCAAACAAAGAAGGGTCAATATGTTTGCTCGTTCTCTGAACATAAAGTATGAACCCATCATTACAAATAAAGGCTGTAAGGATAAGATGACCATGGAACTCGCAACTGAGGTATATACTAATGATTCCATCCAGAATAAGAAATGCAACCCGAGAAAAAGACCAGCTATGAAAACGGTACTCCAATCTTTTTTGTTCATTTCTAAGGAACGGAACATTTTCCAAGGTACAAAAGGAAGCATTATGAGTACTGACATATACAATCTGTACATCCCAGCCACAGAGGTTGGAGTATCTGAGGATTTTATCATGATGGATGAGATAGAAACAGACAGTATGCTGATTAAAAGCAAAATATACGGATGAAACGGTAACGACGATTGATTTATTTTCACATGTACGCCTCCAAGATGTCTTATCCAATCGCCTGTGCACAGGATTGTAATGATAAGCCAAAGATCTGGTATAATAATATCACCACTTTTATTTTATTTGTGTAACTATATCTTTAATTTATATAGAAATATCGTCATCAGAAAGGACCTCGCTAAAATGGAAAAACAATTGCATGAGACCATTCTATATCCCGATGTTTCATTTCCATACATCATGTACACCCATACTATTCATGCAAGTAATCCTGAAGGTAGAGGATTCAACGATTTACATTGGCATGAGGAACTACAAATCACTTTGGTTACCAAAGGAAAGCTAGTGATACAAGTTAATGGGATTGATCATGAATTAGAAACAGGTCAGGCCATTTTAATTAATAAAGGTGTCCTTCACGTTACTACACACCTTACACATAACGGTCAATATGTCAGTTTTAATTTCCCTGAGAAGCTGCTGGCCTTTTATGCAGATAGTGCGATGGAAAAAAACTATGTACTGCCTTATACAAACTCTCTCTTATTGTCCTTAGTAATCAAAGGAGATGTTGAATGGCAAAATCAAATACTGCAAATGCTTTGGGATATGAAACAGAAATTTGATATGAAAAAAAAATGGGGCTGGGAATACGAGGTTTCCATCAAAACGGCACAATTATGGTTAGTCTTAATATCTAATATTTCGCTGTCTTCTGAGGAAGCACCTAAATACATGAAATTGCAACAGGAGCGACTTCAATTGATGCTCAGCTTTATCCATCAAAACTACTCAGACAATATAACACTGCAAGAAATTGCTGCTATAGCACATTTAAGTATTTCGGAATGCACTCGTAGTTTTAAGAGAACCATTCATATGACACCTTACGACTACTTAATTAAGTACCGTATCAAGAAAAGCAGCGAGTTATTAATTTCAACAGATTCTACAATAACTGAAATAGCCCACAGAGTGGGGTTCAATCATGTAAATCACTTCATTCAGTCTTTTAAGAAACATCATAAAAAAACACCTAAAGAATTCCGGAAATTTAGAAATGAAATCAAGGATTAAGAGCTATTTCTTTTCTGATTGTCTGTACCATCACGTGTAGTACGGTTCCCGTCGATTAATCTTATATAATCCTGCTGACACTGTTTAATTGAAGTATGGTAAGTGATCTCGCATAAAATGGGTTAACGTATCCTTTAAATTTTTATGCTGTTTCATATATTGGAACAAGATGGCCGTGGTGAGCACGATTTCAGAGTCCTCGATACTAATAATCCAAGACGGTGGCTCCTCAGGATTATAACTAAATTCGCTAACGATGCCGTATGCTACACCTAGCTTATCAATTCTCTTGTGTAAGATCTGATGGATCTCGTCAGTCAGTTGATAAATATTAATATCACTCTGTTCCAAAGCCCTCTTCCTCCTTTAGATCGGGCTATTCCCCGATAATCCCGTTTGACTAATTGTTTCGTAGGTGAGCAATTGATGAGAAATCATTTATTAGTCCCTTTCATTACACATACTTTTCCTATGCGTGGAATACTTACTGGCATGATACCACAAATTGAAACTATTCTTCCCGCTTATCCCATATAGCCTTAAAAAAATCTTGGGTTATACATTTCAAAAAATATGAATTGTTTGCCGCCAGAGTATAAAAATCCATAATTTAAGGATGATTTTTTCCGAAATTCATTGTATGGTTCCTGCCTCGCGTCTAATTTATGATGAAATGAAAGAGAGGTGAGGCACTGAAAAAATTAATGACAAATATTGAAAACGCATACAATTGAAGAAGGAATGCTGGTGAACGGCGAATCATCTGTCATCAATTACTTCAAAGTACTTAATGAGTACGCACTAATGAAAGCGTTTTCCGAACTAGCGTTGCAGGTTAACTAAGGCGTTAACATCTAATTCAAGGAGTGAGTCATATGCCAGACCCATGGAAAAAAAGGTTTTTCAGTATTCTCAGTTTTATTCTCTTATCCTTTTTGTTGGTATCTCTCAGTTTAATTCCAAACTTAGCAAAAGCAGAATCAGCTCACTTGGTCACCGATGTTGATGGCCGAACAGTGATGAATGCAAGTCAAGATTTATCCACTAGCGGCAATTCCTCTCCTATAGTCGTCAGCTCCAAAGATGCAATTCTTCAAGGTTACGGCGTAGAAAAACGGGATACTCCCTATACCGGCGATACACTTTATAAAGGCGATGGCTATGTATCCTTCTTTTATGACTATGACCCAAACTCAGGAAAGTCTGACGGGACGGCTACGTTTAAAGTGAACGTGCCTACAGCAGGTCTTTATAGGCTGAGCCTCGGCTACTACATTCCGGCGGACACCGGCTCCAAGGATACCAGCATCAAGGTCAATGGCACAATGGCTGAAAACGTAACGCTGGCTGCTCCTCCGAAAGGTGCGGCGGTGAACGAGAAAATGGTAACTAAGATCATGCTGAATGCTGGCACAAACGAGCTGACTTTTTCAAGAGGCTGGGGATATTACGGGATCGAGTATGTGAAGGTTGAATTCGCCAATCTGCCTGCTGCAATAAGCAAAATGGAAGCCGAAGACGGAGCCATTACTGGTGAGGTCAGCATCGAAGCTGCTGATACGGGTTATTCCGGTACCGGTTACGCAGCCTTTAAAGGCACAGGGTCGTTAACCTTTGCCTATAACGCAGCCTCAAGCGGGCTTTACAATCTTGCAATCGGTTACAGTAACCCCAATGGAGACAAAAAGACCCAATTGGTGGTCAATGGCCAGACCAGCGAAACATCACTCCCGACAACAGCAAGCTACACAGAGGTATCTGGCGGCAAACTGATGCTGAGTGCGGGAAACAATACCATACAGTTCAATGTCGATTCGGACCAATATCATTTCGACTACGTCAAGCTGTCAGCAGTGTCCCCCCCGAAACTGCATCAGATTGAGAAAAAGCCCGTAAACCCGAATGCGACTGCGGAAACCAAGGCACTTATGGGTTATCTCGTGGATGTTTACGGGAACAAAATTCTTTCCGGTCAGCACACTCTTGAGGATGCCCAGTGGATTAAAGACCAAACTGGAAAGTATCCTGCGATGTTATCAACGGACATGATGGATTATTCCCCCTCTCGCATCGAACATGGCGCCACCTCAACTGAAGTGGAAAAGGCGATTCAATGGGCCAAAGAAGGTGGAATTGTCACATTCGCATGGCACTGGAATGCTCCTAAGGGACTGCATGATATTCCCGGCAAAGAATGGTGGCGCGGATTTTACACGGACGCTACTACATTCGACGTTCAATATGCGCTTACTCATCCCGAGTCGGAAGAGTATCAGCTTATCCTAAGGGATATCGATGCTATTGCTGCTCAGTTGAAACGTCTCCAAGACGCTCACGTTCCGGTGCTGTGGAGACCACTGCACGAGGCGGAGGGCAAATGGTTCTGGTGGGGCGCCCAAGGGCCAGACTCCGCCAAGCAACTGTACCATATCATGTACGACCGCCTAACAAACTACCATCACCTGAACAACCTGATCTGGGTATGGAACTCCGAGAGCCCCGAGTGGTATCCGGGAGACGATGTCGTCGATATTGTAAGTGTGGATATCTACAACCAGGCGGCTAATTATAGCCCAAGTATCGGCAAGTATGACAGCTTGGTGAATCTCGTGCAAGGCAAGAAGCTGGTTGGTCTGTCCGAAAACGGCCCGATTGGCGATCCTGAATTACTTCAAACATATTCAGCGCATTGGCTCTTTTTCACCACATGGACAGGCGACTTCATCCGCAACGGACAATATAACTCCCTGGATCATCTCATAAAAGTGTTCAACAGCGATTACGTGATCACGAGGGATGAGCTTCCCCAAGACCTATTTACTTCGTCCAAGAATGAAGCGGAGTAAATTACTTTGAACGTATCCGTAACTATACCGTCCCATCCAGCGTCGTAAAGTAACGAAGTAGTCTTCCTCTAACAAACAGCGGCTACCTCTGAAAATAACCAGGGTACCGCTGTTTATTTGTACCTCAAATGCTCCATATTTCTATTCTCCCGTTTCGTTAATGTAGCTACTTTTCTAACAAAGAGACCATTATGAAAAAGGACCGTCTCCTCTCCGGCAGGAAAGTGGAAACGGCCCCGTTCTTTTATGCGAAACGAGTTAGTTCGTGGACCACAGCTTAATTCGGTCTTGGATATGCTTGGTAAAGGATTGTTCCATTTCTTGTACTCCGGCTTTCTCCAGTTCTGCCATATAGGCATCCCAAACCTTATCAAAGTTTTCCGGCTTGGTCATGACCGCTTCCGGAATTCGTTTCCAGGTAATATCCTTCATCTTGGCTCCGAGAATAACAGCCGGATCGTCATTGGGAAGAGACATTGTATATGCTGCTCCGTATGCTCTAGGCGGAAATTCCTCTTCCTTCGGGAATAGATCTTTCCAGTGCTCGATCTTATAAGCCTTCAGAACTTCCTTCTCCGACTTATTGTAAGTCGCTGTCAGCAGTTCTGGATAACTACGAGTGAAATAGTTGCCGGTTGAGTCCTCGATGCCATCACCATAATGGACCGACAAGTTCCAATATAGGCCGATTCCAGACTCTTTTTGGAAAGCCGCATTGTCATTGTTTATCCGTTCAAGTACAGCCGGAGTAATCGTCCGTTTGCCGTCTTTCATCGTGTAATGCTTTCCTTCAATTCCCCAGTTATTCAGGACTTGCCCCTCTTCCGATGCTAGAAAGTCGAGAAACTGGATAGCGCGTACCGGATCCTTGCATTTGCTAGAGATTGAGATCCCGTACCCCCCATCAAAACCAGGCAGCCAGAAGTTGGTATCCTTGTACTCCTTGCTCATGGTAACTGGATAATGACCGTAAGTCTGATCGAATTTGCCCTCCGCCTTCAGCGCATTTTGTCCGTCGCCATAGTCCCATTCCGGATCGGCCAGGCCCAGTACGCGACCTGAAGCCACTTTCGCCTTAAACTGGTCAGTCTTTTGCACAAAGCTTTCCGGATCAAGTAATCCAATGGCATTCATGTGATTCAACCAGCGAAAATATTCTTTTTCTTCCGGTCGACGGAAATGATAAGTCGCTTGGTGTGTTTTTTGATCGATGTAGTATTCGCCATCGTCTGGTCCCCCAGTTGTTTGGAATCCTGAGTTCGTTACCTGGTACATATGCCAATCGTCCGCATTTAGGGACAGTCCGATATTTTTGTTGCCATTTTCATCCGTCGGATGCTTGGTTAGATAGTCCTTAATGACTTTTTCGAAATCCTGTACCGTACGAATGTCTGGGTATCCCGCTTCCTTGACGACACGGTGTTGGAGTTTAAATCCTACGTCGGGTTTGATTTTTTTCTCTTCGACAGCAGACCAAGTTGGAATCACATAGATTGATGGGTCGTCCAAACTGTACTTTGTTCGAACAAGCTTGTCACCCAGCATTTTTTTGATGTTTGGTGCATGCTTGTCGATCAAATCCGTCAGATCAATAATTGCGCCAGCATCGACAAGTTTGCCGACATCCGCCTTAGCAGCGATTAAATCAGGATAGTTTCCTGTGGCTGCAATCAATGAAATCTTTTGGACCGGGTCGCCGACAGCGAATTCAGCATCTAGGGTTACTCCGGTTTTTTCAGCGATGACCTTACCGACTTCATCCTTCATGCCATTCCAATTTGTGCTGGAGTCTTCCGAAAAATAAGTAAGCGTGATGTCACCTGTTGTTACGGCCTTGGTAGCCTCAAATGGATTATTACCGCTGCACCCTGCAAGGGTCGCCACTAAAGTCAGTGACATTACGAAAGATACGATCATTCTGTTTTTTCTTGACTTCATGGAGCGAAACCTCCCTGTATAATGAATGTTTGCTGCTTCGTTTTAGCTTTTTACCGCTCCAAGCGTCATACCTTTAACAAAATATTTTTGTAGAAAAGGATAGACGATAAGAATCGGTACTGTAACAATGATGGTGATTGCCATTTTGACGGATTCCGGAGACACTTGTGCCATACGCTCAGCCATATTAGCAGCATCCTGGGAATTGGTTGCGCTCGTTGTAGTACTCTGCAAAATTTTCATCAATTCATATTGCAGGGTCGTCAACGATTCGTTAGACCCATTAAACAGATAAGTATCGAACCAAGAGTTCCATTGCCCTACTGCCAAGAAGAGCGCTACGGTCGCTAATGCTGGTTTGCAAAGAGGAAGAATAACGCGCCAGTATATCGTGAAATCGTTGGCACCATCCAGCTTAGCTGATTCTTGTAACGCATAAGGCAGACCATCAATGAAGGAACGAATAATGAAGACATTAAACGCACTTACAAGGCCTGGTAAAATATAGACGGCAAATGTATCAATTAAATGCAATTCCTTCATCAAGATAAAACCTGGGATTAATCCCCCGGAAACATACATGGTGACAGCAAGAAAGATTGAGATGAACCTTCTAGCTTGAAAATCACTTCGTGCAAGCGTATAGGCAAGCATCGAGCCGCTGACCAAGCCCGCTACGGTGCCAATGACGGTTCGCAGAAAGGAGATCTTGAATCCAGTGATTAACCCCTCATAGGTGAAAATCAAGTCGTAATTCTTCAACGTAAATTGCCTTGGCCAGATGGTGATCCCACCTCTAATGGTGTCTACCGAATCGTTAAAAGAGATAGCTAACACATTTAAGAACGGGTAGATCGTCAGAACGGTGACCACAATCATGAAAACATAAACAACTACCCCCAGGATTCGGTCTTGTAGTGATTTCGCCTGAAGCTTGTTGTTTAATCCGCCGACCGGCGTAGTGCTTTTGACAGCCTCCATGTCCATTCTCCTCCTTACATAATGCTCTCGTTGGTATAGCGCTTAAAGATTCCATTAGCCGCAAACAATAGGATCAGGCTTATCACCGAATTAAAAATATTAATGGCCGTTCCGAAAGAGTAACGTCCCATTGCCAGACCATAATTAAGCGCATATAAATCAAGTACTTCAGAGTAATCAATGACCAAGTGATTGCCCAGCAGAAATTGTTTCTCGAATCCTGTACCGAGCAGATGACCAATAGACATAATTAGGAGAATGATAATAGTCGGCCGGATCCCCGGCAGCGTGATATGCCACATTTGCTGTAATCGGCTAGCGCCGTCCACCCGCGCAGCCTCGTATAATTCAGGACCAATACCGGCGATGGCAGCCAGATAAATAATGGCGTTCCACCCCGTTTCCTTCCAGATGTCTCCGAAAGTTACAACCCACCAAAATAATTTACCTTGGGCCATAAACTGGACTGGCTGATCGATGATGCCTAGACCCATGAGCATATCGTTTACGACACCGCCATCCGCTGAAAGCATTTTGGTGACAATGCCTGCAGCAACCACCCATGAAACAAAGTGCGGCAGATAAGATACGGTTTGAACAAATCGTTTTATCACTTGTATGCGGACCTCGTTGAGCAATAGAGCAAAGACAACGGGTACAATAAAACCAGCGACCAGTCCCATAAGGCTCATAGCCAGCGTGTTCCGCAGTACTTGGTAGAAATGATCATCTTGGAACAAAGTACGAAAATGCTCCAAGCCCACCCACTTCTGTTCAAAAAAACTCAAACCGGGTCTGTATTTCTGAAATGCCATTGTCCAGCCCCATAGCGGCAAATACTGAAAGATGAAGACCCAGATCACAAACGGAATGGACATATAATAAAGATACCTTTGGCTTTTAAATACCTTCCAAGCATTCCGCTTCGGTTTTTTGTATACGTTTTCCGAATTTGCTGTTACCGCTTTCATTTTTTTCATCCCCTCTCTTAAATCCATCATAAAACAGAGGAGAGTCAGAGCCCATACAACGGATTTCGGGAAAAATCATACACAAATTATGGATTTCTATATTCCGAAGGTGAACAGCCTTCGTACCTTTTGAACTTGCTATAAAAGTAGTTAACACTTGTATAGCCGACGCTTTCAGCGACTTCGTAAACTTTCATTCCCTGGTCCAGCAACTCCTTTGCCTTGTGGATACGGACTCTGTCCAGATAGGTGTTAAAGTACTCCCCAGTCTTGTTCTTGAATAGCTGGCCCAAATAGGCAGTACTATAGTTTAGTAGTCCAGCCAGCGTTTCCAGCTTCAGGTTGTCTGTATAATGACTGTGAATGAAGTCGATCATTTTTTTGAATTCCTGCTCCTTTCCACGAGGTTCGGAGTCTTTCGCCAAAGCTAGCAGGAAACGGTAGGTCTCTTCCAAAAGATCATGTAAATGATCATGCTGGTATATCCCATTCAAAAAACGGGAAACTTCCTCCGTCTCTTTCAACTCGATACAGAAACCCGCGGTCAGCTTATGAATGACCGCATTGGACATAAAAAAGAACGACTCTTTGATTGACTTCTCATCTTGCCCCTGTTGGAGAAAAAATGCAGCCGCCTCGTTCAATAATGGCAGTATTGCGGTTTGGTTTCCTACTTCCAGACTGTAATACAGGCGGAAGATGAATTCCTCCATCGTTTCCTCAGCTTTATCAGCAGATAATCGGGGGGAATCCAGCGCAGGAGAAAAGAAAGGATACGGACCTAGCAGTCGGTTCTTCTCACTGAAAAAGGATTGTTTTACTGCTTTCTGGGCCTTAAAAAAAGATTTGCAAATATCTTCGGGAACAGACACTCCCCCTCCGGTTGCAGCAACGAACCGTACATTACCAGCGGCGTTACGAATCTCGTTATACAGACTTTCACGTCGTTTCCTTCCGTGCAGCGGCTCGTTGAGCAGAAGGACCGTATAGGGGGGAATCACAGTTACAAGCCCCATCATCTGCCCTTCTATCTTTGGTTTTAACTCAATCGAAAGCCGATTTACCACATCGGCACGATCCACTTCAGAAACACGCGGGTAGACGACTACGACTTCATAGCTGGTCCACAACAAATCCGCTTCTTTTGCCTTACTTCTCAATTTGGCAGGATCCTCAGTTCTCTCTTGCGGGACGAGCAGGCTATGCAGGCAAAAATCACGATTTATAATCTCCCTCTCACGCCACTCTCCTTGAAGTCGCTCCTCTTCAATCCGCTCGCGTATCCTCTTTAAGTTGGCCGACATTTCAGCGACGTCCACCGGTTTAAGGAGATAGCCGACAACCCCGTATTTGATCGCTTGTTTGGCATACTCGAAGTCGGCATATCCACTGAGGATCATAAAATGCAAATGATGACCGTCGGATGTCAAGCGCTCAATCAACTGTAGGCCATCCATAACCGGCATGCGGATATCGACGATTACGACATCAGGGGCTTTTTCCTCGATGACTTCCAGTGCTTCTTTTCCATTGGCTGCCGTAGCTGTAACGATAAATCCGAGGCTTTCCCATGGGATCAGCGTTTGAAGCCCTTGACGAAGCTTCGGCTCATCGTCAACGATGACTACCTTAATCATTTGGATTCACCTCCAGGTATGAAAAACTGAATACAAGTGCCTTTCCCAGGCTCGCTCTCAATATGTAAAGCACTTGAGGTCCCATACAGTAAGACTAAACGATCATTTACGTTTCGTAGTCCAATTCGCTGGACCTCCTGTTCATGTACGGATGCAGCAAGCTCTGCTTGTACTAGGGCGAGACGATCGGCCGTGAAACCAGCGCCGTTGTCACATACCATAACTCGAACCCCCTCCGGGATTTCCTTAACTTTCACTTCAATGACAGCTCCTTCTGCTTGATTATCCAGACCATGTACAATGGAATTTTCCACCAATGGTTGGATAATCAGAGGTGGAACCAACATTTTCTCCAAATTTGGATCAACGGTTAAGCGATACTCCAAACGGTCTTCATACCGAAACTTTTGAAGATCGAGATAACAGCACACTTGCTCAAGCTCTTTACGCAGTGGAATCTTGTCGTTACCAGCCTCCAGACTGCTGCGCAACAACGCGCTCAACTGCCAGACTGCTTTAGCGATATCGTCCTGTTGGCGAATGTGGGCCTCCATTCTGATAGACTCCAAAGAATTGAAGAGAAAATGCGGATTGATCTGGCTTGCCAGCATTTTGAACTTGATCTCGTTTTGTCTTTGCTCCACGAGACTTTTCTGGCGATTCGTCTCTTGAACCTCCTGAACCAAATCGTTCACGCTACTGACGAGCGCGTTAAATTCCCTCGATAATAGCCCCACTTCATCTTTCCCATCGATATGGAGATAGGTTTCCCATGAGCCCGCCCCTACTTGGGTCATATGCTTGCTCAAGCGAAGAAGCCTTCTGGATAATAGCGAAGCAGAAGCATAGATAAGCAAGGCTGCAAATATCAGGCTGGCTGTGATCGCGATTCCGCCAAGCCATATCACTTGATTAGCATCTCGGGTAATCTCAGAAACGGAAAAAATGGAAATAATGCGAAGTCCATTCCAGCTGTTCTGTGGAGTTAGATTTGCGATCACCACTTTCGACGCTTTTCCATCGATGAGCATGTTGTAACTTCCTTCCTGATGGAAAAGTATATTTTCGTCGGCATGAATTTCAGAAAGATTCTTCCCGAACAACTCTGCTTCATTAGACGCGACAATCTGATTCCGGTTATCCACGATCAAGGTAGGGAACGATTCCTGATTCAGGATTGAATTTAATTGGCGCTTGTTAACATTTATGACCAGAACCCCTTTTCGTCCTGGTGAATCCACTGAAAATGATCGAATCAGGCTGAGATAATCGGCATCGTCCCTCTCATCCTTAATTAAATTCCAGCCGGCCAATCCTTCCTGCGCGATGGCCTCTTTGTACCAATCTGCGGTTGTGATCTTATCATCCGGCTGGATAAACTCCCAATTATTAAGTGCTCCAGGATTAGAGACATAGACACGGATGCCGGATATCTCTTTGTACAACTGGAGGTAGTCACGAATATCTGTATACTCCCGGTATGCCTGAATGACTTCGATATAGCTGTCATACTTCTGGCTGGCTACCATTTTCATCCGATTGTCATTGGTCAACCGGTACGAGATGTCCAGCGGCACTTTGATCAATTCTTCTGTACGATTTCGGACCCGCTCAACATTGTTGGACACTTGCATAAAGGCGTCTTTAATGACGGCCTCTCGAAGCTTCCCCGTCAGAAACAGGCCACATAACAGTAAGGGAAGAACAGCTACCGAAATGAATGTAAGCGTCATCTTCTTTCTCAGTTTCATGTCATTCATCATTCGTATAAAAAACATGGCTTCCCCCTCCTCGATCAGTACTGCTGCTACACGCAAAATACCCCTTTTCATATAAAAAGGGGCATAACTCCATCGATTGTTTTCTCTCTTTCGGCAATTATACTGTTGTACTGATCCTTAAGCCTTACCAGGCTTTATTGCCCGAAGCCTGAACCATCCACTTTCATAGTCTTTCTGTCTGTAGAGAAGAGGGAGGCCCAACTTCATAAGCCGATCCCCCCCATGGATAGACTTTTGCCCGCTATTTCCTGACTTAACTTCATATTCGAGCTCTGGATTAAGTCCGTCAAGGCGCAGGACCCGCCAAGGCGCGTTCGGAACAGCCATCACTTGAAAATAGTAGACGATAGCTTCCTCTTGGTCTTCGGAAACAAACATCCAAGCCGATTCGTTATCTTCAAACGGGTTCTTTAAGCGATACAAGTCACCTTTCTGTACTAAGCCACGTATCTGCTTGTATACTGCGATTTGGCGTTTGACCGTCTCTTTTTCCTCATCGGTGAATTTCGTGAGATCAAGCTCATATCCAAAATTTCCTGACATGGCCACATCACCTCGAAAATCAAGGGGTGTTATGCGTCCAACTTGATGGTTCGGAACTGCCGACACATGCGCTCCGATGGCGCTTACAGGATAGACAAGGCTAGTTCCATATTGAATCTTCAGGCGTTCCACCGCATCGGTATTATCACTAGTCCAGACTTGAGGCATGTAGTAAAGCATTCCTGGATCAAAGCGCCCTCCGCCACTTGAACAGCTCTCGAAAAGAATATGCGGAAATTCGGTGGTGATGCGCTCCAACAGCTCATACAATCCAAGAACATAGCGATGGGCAGTCTCGGATTGGCGTTCCGGCGGCAGAGCAGCGGAACCGATTTCCGTCAGGCAGCGGTTCATATCCCATTTCACGTAAGAAACCGGCACGCTGGAGAAAATGGCAGCCAGCGAATCGTAGATGAAATCGCGCACTTCCTTGCGAGTATAGTCCAGCACTAGCTGCCATCTGGCTTCGCTGCGCCTGCGTCCCGGTACGTGAAGGCACCAATCCGGATGCTCCCGGTACAACTCGCTGTCTGGAGAGATCATCTCTGGCTCGAACCAGAGCCCGAATTTAAGACCCAACTGGTTGATACGGTTCGCGACATCCGCAAGTCCGTCTGGCAGCTTCCGACGATCCTCGTACCAATCGCCGAGAGACGAATTGTCGGAGTCACGTTTTCCGAACCAACCGTCATCTAAGACAAATAGTTCGATGCCTAGCTCAGCCCCCTCTTTCGCTATCGATACCAGCTTATCTGCATTGAAGTCAAAATAGGTAGCTTCCCAGTTATTGACCAGAATAGGGCGTTCTTCGTCCCGATATTTCCCTCGGCAAAGTCGAGTCCGATACAAGCGATGATATGTCCGCGACATATCTCCCAGTCCTTGACCGGAGTAAACCATAACGGCTTCTGGCGTTTGGAAACTCTCCCCTGGGCTCAGTAACCACGAAAAGTCAAAGGAGTTCACGCCGATACTAAACCGTGTAGAGCCGAATGAATCTATTTCTGCTCCCGCCTCAAACCCCCCGCTGTACACGAGGCTAAAGCCGAATACCTCACCATAGCTTTCCGTTGTTCCCCGAGTGACCAATGCAGCAAAAGGGTTGAGTTGATGGCTGCTCATGCCCCTTTTACTATCAATTCGGGTTTCACCTTGAAGAATCGGTTTGCGGGTAATATTCCCCTCCCGTGCCCATGCTCCCGAAAGATACATGAACTCCAAATCGCTTTTACCTGAAAAATCGACACTGGCACTTAGAGCACGGAGAAGCCGAAGGTTCTTGGCTCCCGCATTACTCAAACGAGCCGAACGAGCGATTACGTTTCGATCTGCGAAGACGGTATAAAGAAGAACAACTTCAAGGCCTGAAAAGTCATCTTGTAACTCCAGTTCCAACGTATCCGCTTCGTCTTCATTTTCGGTATATACGGCCGGAAGCCCGGTTAATGATGGCTTTCCCTTAGTGATCCGGTAGCCATTATACTTTAACTCCGTGATACGAGTTCCATCCTCAAGCTCTACTTGATACGCCGGGTTACGGAAGTCCCCGCTCCCATACTGCGGATATTCTTGCGGCAACCGATCCAATCCAGCCGTCGCAGGAGTGTGAAGCAATAGATCGGCCATTGGTTCACGGTGCTTCAGCCTGCCTCCCCAATATACATGTACAGGAAATCCATCTACAATCTGAATAATATAGCTCATGTCCGACGACTGCAGATGAAACAGCCCCGTTTGCTCTTGAACAATGATACCCATGGAAAAATACCCCCTTCCTCTAAATCATACCTCTCGGAAATCCGCACCTAAAAAGGTACATAGAAGAACCTTTTTGTAACAGTCATCAACTAAGTTCACATGGTGTAAAGCTTGATAATCTCCTCATAATAATCGCAATAGGTTCTATAGAAATGATATATTAATTTTAGATATGAAGTACATGGCATGGTGCTCACTATTTATGTTATAATACTTGATAATTTACATAAGGAGATTTAGCGTGATAGAATATCTGCCGCGTAGTAAACAGCATTCTGAATTGTATCTAACTCAGTTTGGCATAGAGGAATGCATACCGAGTCACTTTTTTGGACCTGCGATAAGAGATCACTATCTGCTTCATTATATTTTGGACGGAGAAGGTACCTTCGAGGTCGGTGGGTTCAGTTATCGCTTGCGGAAAGGACAGTGGTTTCTAATCTGCCCCCAGGTCATTACTTATTATCAAGCCGATGTAGTGAATCCTTGGTCTTATTGCTGGTTTGGTTTTGACGGGGCACTGGCAGAAACACTCCTCAAGCAAGCAGGCCTAACGATGACGCGTCCAATCCTCAACTTTGAAGGAGACCATTTGATTTATCAGTATTTGCAGCGAATGAACGAATCAAGTGGGTGCCATAAAGCTCGGGAAACCAGACTGACCGGTCTGCTTTGCTTAATGTTATCGGAGCTTATAGAGCTCGGTCCGGTAACACCTCCCGAACAAAAGGAAAGCCGGGCGGAAATTTACGTTGAAAAAGTGAAGGATTTTATTGAAATGAATTATGCTCAGAAAATTACCATTGAGCACATTGCAAATTTTATCGGACTCAATCGAAGCTATTTATGTTCGTTATTCAAACAACAAGTGAACACAAGCATTCAGGATTATTTGGTTCGCTATAGGATCAACAAAGCATGTGAAATGATGGGAAACGCTGAACTTTCGATAGGTGATATTTCCCGTTCAGTCGGCTATAATGACCCTTTACTCTTCTCGAAAATTTTTAAAAAGGTACAGGGACTCTCCCCCAAACATTATCGAACAGGAACCCTTGCTCAAACTCAAGCCGACTACTAAAAATACAATCGCTGACTCATTTGGAAGATGGGAGACATCAACTCAACGTTTGTCACCTATTCGGCATGGACTCCAAGAGCAGAGATGACGTTCTACCCGACTACCGGTACGGGGCCTCTTACGAACAAAAAAGATCAGCCAGAAAAACTGGCTGATCTCATAAGTTTATTTTGTTGTAGTTTGTCCTTCCAAATAAGAAACCGGCTCTTTAACTTCTACTTTGGTACCGCCAAATTCATCTTTAATGTATTTTTGAGTATCCTCGTTATGATAGAGATCCGCTAACTTTTGCAGCCCTTTGTCATTCGCCTTATCAGATGAAGTAACCAGGACGTTAATATTATTTTTGGTTGCCTGACTGATTTCCTCATGGAACAAGGAATCTTTCAGTACATTCAGACCCCCTTCTAAAGCAATCGTATTCCCAATCAGCACCAAGCCTACATCTTGAATCACTCGTGGTCCTGTTTTGTCATCAATTAGTTCAAATTTTAGGTTTTTAGGATTGCTAGTAATATCATTGACTGTACCCAAGGCATCATTAAAGTCAGCCTTAAGCTTAATCAAACCGGATGCTTCCAATAACTTTAAACCTCTTGCCGTGTTGGCCGGGTTATCTGCCAAAGCTACCAGAGCCCCGTCGGTCACTTCATTAATGCTTTTGAATTTTTGCGAATAAATCCCCATAGGCTCCAGATAGGTTGTGGCTATCGCCTTCAAATCGGCTTTGCTCTCTTTGTTATAGCTAACCAGGTACGCCCACGATTGGAATGCATTCACGTCTACTTCGCCTTCTTTGGTCGCATTGTTCGTTTCGATTCCGCCGTTAATTTCTTTCACTTCAATGTCCAGCTTGGCATCCTTGGCGGCCTGAGACTGGGCAATATGCTTCCAGATCTGGGCGTCAGAGCCCATGGAGCCGATGACTACTTTTTGCGTTTCCGAACCGGAAGCGGCGCTGGAGCCATTGCTGTCTGAACTTTTATTACCGCATCCTGCAGCAACCAATAATAAACTAATCCCTAATAGTAAAACGAACGATTTCTTCATGTTGTTTTCCCCCAGATCATGTATGCTAGTGCATCGTCATTCCACCTGTAACATTAATCGCTTGTCCTGTCATATATGCAGAGAGCGGACTGGCCAGAAACAGCACCACATTGGCGACATCCTCCACCTCGGCCGTTCTCCCCAAAGGTACCTGTGAACAATCTTCTTCGTATATTTCTTGAGCGGTCATTCCTCGAATGACGCCCCCTTCAATCCGTTCACGATGCTTCATCGGCGTTTCTACGATACCTGGACAAACCGCATTCACCAAAATTTGATGCGGAGCAAGCTCAATGGCCATCACCTTGGTCAAGCCGAGAACCGCATGTTTGGATGCACAATATCCGCCCATGGCCCGATATCCATTTTTTCCAGCCTGCGAAGCAATTTGGATAATTCGTCCTGGTTTGCGCGCATCCACCATTTCCTTGGCAAACCGTTTGGACGCTACATACAGCCCAGTTGAATTGATCGAAAATACTTTCTCCCAATCAGCTAACTCACTATCAATGACATAATCCATCGTAGAAGTACCTGCGCAGTTCACCAATATGTCAGGAACTCCCGTTTCGCTGATTAGTAGATCGCACCATCTTTCGATATCATCCGGTTTCGATATGTCCAATTGCGTTTCAACCAACTGTGGATTAACCACTCTATATGGCTCTTCATAAGAAATATCAGCAGAAATCACTTTAGCTCCGCTTTGAATGAAAAGCTCTACAATTCCCTTGCCTATGCCTGACTTGCCGCCTGTCACTACCGCTGTCTGATGAGATAGGTCAATCGAAATCATAGATTTTAAAATACTCTTTCGAAAGGATCGCGGCTAATACCCGCCTCTAATACAATCTTCACATATTCCTGCGCGGAAAAAAGAGAGTGGTCCTTGTAGTTCCCGCATTCTAAAGCAGTAACAGCCGGAACCTCTGTCGTTTCCAGAATTCTTTTCAAGGTTTTTTCCAAAGCGAGTGCAATTTCCTCAGGCTCATGTTCATTCCATAAAATCAAGTAGAACCCCGTTCTGCATCCCATAGGAGAGATATCAATAATTCCTTTGATTTCATCTCTCAGATACGTCGCTAATAAGTGCTCCAGCGTATGTACAGCAGCTGTAGGAAGTGCATCTTCATTGGGTTGCAAAAATCTCAAGTCATACTTTTGTACTGTGCTTCCTTTTTCGTCATGCTCTACTCCCGCCGCTCTTACATAAGGAGCCTTTACAATCGTGTGATCTAATTGAAAACTTTCTACTTTTGCCATTTTTCATTTCCTCTTTTCTGTAATTTATATTTTTAATCTAATGATGGATACTCTACATTTGTGTTTTTTTAAAAGAATTAAATGCTCCAAATCAGTATTTTTGTAATTATACATCGGATTACTCGGTTTTACCACCATAATTCTTGTCGTATTTCTTTTTTCTTTGACCGTCTCTCCTTTGCCTGTAGGTTTTGACATAGTGTACAATGTATACGATAATGCATTTTTACGAAAAAGATCGAGGACATCATAAGCCTCATTTAGGAGAATGCTCTGTGAATGAACCGGATTGGAAGCACCTGAATGCTGTCCCATTACCCTTGCAGGAATTTCAGCTACAGCTGGATCAAAACAGTGTTGACGCCAAGCAACTAGAGGAGTGGAGAAAGATTCCCGTCCTTTATCAGCTGGCTCTGGAAGAATTAAAGAATAAAATTAAGCTAATCCAGACGGAATGGAAGCTGTTAGACGGTTTTAGCCCGATTGAGCATATTAAAACCCGGATCAAAGAGCCCCACAGCATCGTGGAAAAGGTTCGGCGCAAAGGGCATGAAGTGACCTTGGACAATATATTGCGTGAAATTCATGATATCGCTGGAATGCGCGTGGTATGCGCTTTTGTGAAAGATATTTATCGTCTGATGGATCATCTTCACACACGGGAAGACATTCGTATTCTGGAGGTCAAGGACTATATAGCCCATCCTAAGCCCAACGGCTATCAGAGCCTGCATGTCATTGTGGAAATTCCGCTGATCCTGTTTGAGGGCACACGCTGGATCAAGGTTGAAATTCAATTGCGCACATTGGCTATGGATTTCTGGGCCAGTATGGAGCATATTTTGTACTATAAGTTCGATAAGAAAGTGCCTGAACATGTCGTTAATGGATTGACCGAAGCTGCACGTGCAACTTACGAGCTGGATCAGAAAATGCTGAAGTTGCGCGGCGAAATTTTATCGCTTAGCGAAGAACAGGATGCGGAAGAATCCCCGGCGAAACCATCCGAAGAGTCGTCCTTGAAGACACTCTCCCTCCCTGCAGATCACGCCACTTCACGGCCACAAACCTGCTAAGTTTTTGTGTACAAGATAACTTAAGAATTCAGTCGAGGCTGCAAAAACGTTGGTTCAGTCTCAAGCTGGATTCTTATGTATTGGGTATAAATAAAGAGCCATCAAAACCACGTTCATCATGGTTTTGATGGCTCTTTTACACATTTTTTCGATCAAATATTACTGCTTCTCGCGAATTTCTGTGCTGATTTTCTCTACGATGTCCGCAATGCTGAGTGATCCCAGATCGCCTTCGCCGCGTTTACGAACCGCTACAGTACCGGTTGTTTTTTCATTTTCCCCGATAACGAACATATATGGAACCTTCTCCAATTGCGCCTCGCGGATTTTATAACCAAGCTTCTCATTGCGAGTATCCACTTCGACACGCAGACCTGCTTTCAGCAACGCATCCTGTATCTCATTGGCAGTCTCAATATAGTTCTCGGATACTGGCAACAGCTTTGCATGAACAGGAGCCAACCACAATGGGAATGCACCTGTAAAATGCTCAGTCAGGATGCCCATGAAGCGGTCAATCGAACCATAGATGGCACGGTGAATAACGACTGGACGGTGCTTCTGGTTGTCCTCGCCCACATAAGTGAGGTCGAATTTTTCAGGCATTTGGAAGTCCAATTGGATCGTTCCGCACTGCCAGCTGCGTTTGAGCGCATCGAGAATGTGGAAGTCAATTTTCGGGCCATAAAATGCTCCATCTCCCACATTAATACGGTAGTTGATGCCCAGGTGATCCAGCACGTTTTGCAGAGCTTGTTCCGCTTGATCCCACAGCGCTGGCTCGCCCATAAAGTCATCTGGACGTGTGGACAATTCCACTGTGAAGTCAAAGCCAAACACACTATACATTTCGTTAATCAGCTTAATCACGTCTGTAATCTCTTGTTCAATCTGACCTGGTGTGACAAAAATATGTGCATCATCCTGACAGAATGTACGAACACGCATCATACCGTTCAACGCACCGGACAGCTCATGGCGATGCACTTGTCCAAATTCGGCTATACGAATTGGCAGATCGCGATAAGAATGAAGCTCATTTTTAAACACAAGCATATGCCCTGGGCAGTTCATCGGTTTCAGAGCAAATGTAGTTTCATCTACTTCGGAGAAGTACATGTTTTCCTTGTAATGCTCATAGTGTCCCGATTGCTCCCACAGACGGTTGTTCATCATCAGCGGTGTACGTACTTCCTCATAGCCATGCAGACGTTGAATGTCACGGGAGTAATCTTCCAACGCAGTACGGACAACCATACCTTTAGGCAGGTAGAACGGCATGCCCGGTGCTTCTTCGGAGAACATGAACAGTTCCAGCTCTTTACCCAGCTTGCGATGGTCGCGTTTTTTCGCTTCCTCCAGCAAGTGCAGGTGCTCATCCAGTTGCGCTTTTTTCGGGAATGCTGTTCCGTAGATACGTTGCAGCATCTTGTTGTTGGAATCGCCTCTCCAGTATGCACCCGCTACGCTCAGCAGTTTAAAAGCTTTGATGCGGCCAGTAGATGGCAAATGCGGACCACGACACAGGTCAAAAAATTCGCCTTGATCATAGATCGTAATTTCCGCATCCTCCGGCAAATCACGAATCAGTTCCAGCTTCAATGGATCTTCCAGCTCTCCAAAAATACGAGTTGCTTCCTCACGGCTGACCACACGACGTGTAATCGGCAGATTTTCCTGTGCGATTTTCGTCATTTCCTTCTCGATCTTGGCCAAGTCGTCAACGGACAATGGGTTTTCGATATCAATGTCATAGTAGAAGCCGCTGTCGATAACCGGACCGATACCCAGCTTCACGTTTTTCTCACCGTAAATGCGTTTGAGCGCCTGAGCGAGCAAATGCGCTGTACTGTGGCGATAAATTTCCAGACCGTCTGCACCGTCCAGCGTAATGATTTCAAGATCAACGTTCTGATCCAAAATGGTGTTCAGATCTACAGCCTTTCCGTTCACTTTACCTGCTACTGCGTTCTTTTTCAGCCCGGAGCTGATCGAACCCGCCACGTCGGCGATCGTTACGCCCTGCTCGTACTCGCGTACGGCTCCATCTGGCAATTTCACTTGAATACTCACGATTAAAGCCTCCATTTCAAATTGTGTGCTATATCAAAATTGAACGCAAAAAAACGCCTCTCTCCCTCAAGGGACGAGTGCGTTCAGCTCGTGGTTCCACCCTAGTTCGGCCCGCTCCTGTGCGTACATTTATGTTCATCGGAACATGCTCATGCACGACATGCGTGACCCTCCATTGGTATCCGTTAACGGGGATAAAGCGGTAGGCGCTTACTGATGTTACTGCCAGATTGCACAGCTACATGTTCAACGTCACGGCTACAAAGGGGTAACTTCACATGCGGTTGCCGGAAAAGCTCTCAGCCTCGTCTTTTCTCTCTGAACGGCCCTTCAAGGAAATCATGTCTTTGGTCAATGCCTTGAATATCACTATATGCTACAGCATTATAGATCAAATTCGCAGGTATTTCAAGTGGGCGTTTATGTAAGTTCATGCCTCCTATGCATCAGCGGGCTAAGGGAGCTCATGTGCCCATATTTACACAGCTCTAAAAACACTATAATATATACTTATCTAGACGATACCGTACAGAAAGGGAGAGGGAGAGGGAGAGATGCCTAAAATTATTGTCACAGAAGAACAATGGATTCAGAAAGGAATCGAACGTTTTGAACAGGGTGGGATTGATCAACTCGTAGTTGAAAAAATGGCCGTTTCTTTAGGGTGCAGTAAGAGTAGTTTTTATTGGTATTTTAACAATCGCAGCAGCTACATTAGACAGATTGTGGAGACATGGAAGGAACAGACGACACAACAGGTTATTGCAGCGTCCATCATCCATGCTGCCGCAGATGAGCGGATCAGAGAGTTGTTAACCCAGATGTTCGGAAAGACGAAACGAGGAGATTTTCTGTTTTATCTGCGAAAACTGTCATTGAAGGATGATAGTTACCGTTCCTTGCTCAATGAAGTTGAACAGATGAGAATGGAGTTTATGAAAGAGCTTCTAATACAGAAGGGAATGCAACCAGAGAAAGCCTTTCAGAAATCATGGATGTTGTACCATTACTACTTAGGTTGGTATGAGCGTCACAAGCAAGAGACGTTAAGTGACGAAGCCATTCAGCAACATATTCATATGATTTGGACAGAATGGATTTCGATTTGAGGAGGATGTCACATGTTGGAGTTACTTACATGGGCAGTTGGCGGAATTCTATGGGTACTGAGCGGCATGCATCTATATTGGGTATTCGGCGGACAAAAAGGTGCAAAGGTAGCGATCCCAAGCACAGGAACGGCTTTGCTCTTTGAGCCCTCCAAGATAGGGACATCAATTGTAGCTATTCTACTAGCTTTAGCCGCTTGGTTCGTCCTAGAACTAGGTGGAGTTACACAATTCCTGTTTTTCAGGTCCTTTCATTCCTACGGTGCAGGCTTGTTGTCGTGCGTATTTATTTTACGTTCTATAGGAGATTTCAAATGGGTAGGGTTCTTCAAGAGAAAGAAAGGAACTGTTTTTGCAAAGTGGGACACTGTGCTCTACTCGCCCCTTTGTTTTCTCTTGGGAACAGCCATTTTAATCATTATGTTTTTGCGTACGGCATAGCTTAAAGCTGACCTCTATCAGGTGGTTTGTCTCTTTCGCACGTCTCCACTCGTTTCTTTCTCAGTAAAAAAGTACAGCAAAGCCAGTACAGGCAGGACGACCCCAATCAGAGCACTGAAATTCCAACCTCCTAATGCATACGACCAACCCCCTAATGATGATCCAATCGCTCCGCCTATGAAAAAAATAGACATGAATAATCCGTTCAAACGCCCTCTCGCTTCACTTCCCAAGGAGTAAATCACACGCTGTCCAAGTACAAGGTTTCCCGATACAGCCATATCCAGTGTAATCGCTGAAATAAAGAGAAGTACGAGCGCAACGGTCGAATGACTTTGAAAAAGATAGATGAGCAAAAAAGACAAGGCTGCAATGATCATAGCTAACCCGGTTAATACTTTACTCCAGCCTTTATCAGCCAATCTCCCGGCAATCGGGGCAGCTACTGCACCGCCTACGCCTACCAAAGCAAACAATGCAATCCCTTGTTGAGACATTCCGAAATCATCCGCCAATCGTAAAGGGACAACAGTCCAAAATAGGCTGAAGGCTCCAAATAGGCAGGCTTGATAGAGGGCACGGCGGCGCAGTGCAGGCGTCTGTTTTAAAAGAGTGCCTAGCGAGAAAATTAATTTACTGTAAGATACCGTAGGCACAGGCTTGCGCTCTGGAAGAGCTCGCGAGAGCAGAATCGTCAACAGCGTCAAGACAATGGCTGACAAAATAAATACGGCTTGCCATCCCCAGATGCTGGTGATAAAGCTTGCTACTGGCCGTGCGAACATAATGCCTAGCAAGAGTCCGCTCATGACATTCCCAACAACGCGGCCGCGCTGCTCTTCGGTTGCTAAATAGGTGGCGTACGGCACCAGTATTTGGGCTACCACAGATCCAATTCCAATGAATAAGGATGCGGTCAGGAACAACGGGGCATTGGTGGCAAAAGCGGCAACAACCAATGCACAGACTGTGATGATTAGCGATATGACCATAAGCCGTCGATTTTCAATAATGTCGCTGAGCGGTACGATAAATAGCAATCCCACCACATAACCGATTTGAGTTAAGGTGACAATGAAGCCCGCTGCTGTAGAAGAAAGACCCATAGCAACGTGAATAGGTCCTACAAGGGTTTGAGCATAGTACAGGTTGGCAACAATAAGGCCGCATGCGGCTGCCAACAAAAACATCATCCAATTTGAGATACGGTTACTTTTTAAAGCTTGTTGTTCTCTTTGCATGATAATCCTCCTCATTAATTTAAATACTAAACGTATAGTTCATTAATTCGATAATCAAATGATATACTGAACGTTTCGTTTTGTAAATAGGCAAAATCAACTTTTTTATTTCACATGATATTTGATATACTGAACGTATAGTTTATTTTTCGCGTACTTATATCTGTTAAGAAGGTGAGCATTCCAGTGCAGAGCAAAAGAGGACGTCCACGTAATGTCGAGACGCAAAAATCTATCCTTAACGCTTCCTATGATCTACTGTTGGAGCAAGGCTTTGGGGCGGTTACGGTAGAAAAAATCGCTGAGCGAGCGAAAGTTAGCAAAGCCACCATTTATAAATGGTGGCCTAACAAAGCTGCAGTAGTAATGGATGGTTTCCTGTCAGCCACCATAGCAAGATTGCCCGTGCCCGACACGGGTTGTGTATTAGATGACATTCTCATTCATGCCACGAATTTAGTGCGGTTCTTAATAAGCCGAGAGGGTAAAATCATTACGGAGTTAATAGGCGAAGGGCAACTTGATTCAGGATTGTCAGAGGCATACCGGACCCGATATTTCCACCCTCGGCGACTTGAGGCCAGGCTTCTTATTGAGCGCGGAATAGAGCGCGGAGAATTGAAGGAAAATCTCGATATTGAATTATGTATTGATCTCATTTATGGGCCGGTTTTTTATCGATTGCTGGTAACCGGTTATCCATTAGACGATTCCTATGTGCGACAATTAGTCACGAATGCGTTCAAAGGAATTGGCTTGGACTGAATGACGTGGTATCAAGCAGCCCTCACAGAGTATCCTCTGTGAGGGCTGCTTTTTCTTTTACCTGCCACGATCCTCTGGCTAACTCCTTATTTATTTATTTGTTTATTCGTCAGGGTCTATACTAATCTTTTGCAGTAAGTCGATAATAAGATCCTCTTCCTCTTCGGATAGTTTATGGACAAGGCTGACATTGAGCTCATCCAATATTCCTTGTAAGACAGGGGCAAACTCTAACGCCTTGGCCGTGGGAGATACAAGATAGGAACGGCGGTCATTTGGGTCCGTTTTCCGTTCAATATAGCCTGATTCCTCCAATTGTTTTACAGAGCGTGCCGTGGTTGCCTTGTCAAATTTAAGTTCATTCGTCAACTGCTCTTGTGTAATGCCTGGCCGCTGCAAAATGAGCTTTAAAAAGCTGTGTTGTCCTCCACTGCCGATTCCGTAAGGGGCCAGTTTTTTGGACAGTATTTTTTGATTTCGACGGTACAAGTGGGAAATTAGCTTTCCAATCGGTTTTTTTCTCATCAACTACACCTCATTGGCTTGAAAATGGCAAATCCCCAGTTGGGACCAAAGCAAAGTTTACAACAATATTGTTGCGCACGCAACTAATTTGCTGTACACTAGAACCGTTCATTTAGTTGCGCGTGCAACTAAATAGAAATTGTTAACGATAACGAGGTGTAATGATGAGTTCAACTGCTACAACTGCTACAGCTGCTACAACCTATCAAGAGAATATCGAAGTCCAGAAGAAACGTTGGCTAATTTTAATTGTTTTGAATCTGTTTACATTTATGTCCACATTGGATGGAAGCATCGTCAATATCGCTCTTCCTGTGTTGTCTCGCACGTTACATTTACCCGTGGCACAGATTGAATGGGTGACAACCGCCTATTTAATGGCGATATGTACCGCTATCTTATTTTTTGGCAAGCTTGGAGATATCGTCGGTAAAATCAAAATATTCAAAATCGGCACAATCGTATTCATTCTTGGCTCCCTATTCTGCGGTCTTAGCTCTTCGCTCTCTATGCTGCTGATTTCCCGCATTATTCAAGCATTTGGAGCGTCCATGACCATGGCGAACAGCCAGGGGATCGTGACAGATATCTTCCCGTCCAATGAACGGGGCAAAGCACTTGGCCTCATTGGAACCTTCGTTTCTCTGGGCAGTATCGCCGGGCCAAGCCTGGGCGGTATTATTGTCTCGTCGCTGGGCTGGCAGTACATTTTCTGGGTCAATGTACCGGTAGGGCTGGTCGCTGTCTTTCTTGGCTGGAAGCTTCTGCCGAAGGATTTGATCAAGGTGAAAGATAAAATTGACGTTCCCGGTAGCTTGGTGTTTGCTATTTTTATTCTCACTTTATTCGTCGGATTGTTGCTGGGACAGCAGGTCGGGTATGGCGACAAACGTATCGTTGCTTCGCTGGTGGTGGCAGTAGTTGCTTTTGCCATGTTCATTAGGTTGGAACTTCGTCGTCCTGGGCCACTCTTACAGCTCGCGCTATTCAAAAACCCGTTATTTTCGCTCAGTATTTTGTGTGCTTTTCTGGTGTTCGTCGCTAACTTTTGCTTTAACATCATTTCGCCTTTCTATGCGCAGAATATGCTGAACTTGTCGCCTTTTCATGCCGGCTTCCTGCTGATGCTGCTCCCCATCTCAATGGTTATTGTGGCTCCTCTCAGCGGTGCGCTTTCCGATAAAATCGGATCTGAACTGCTTACATTCGCCGGGCTAGTCGTTATGGTTATTGCCCAGATTGGATTGGCCCAATTGCATGCAGGCAGCTCCATCCCGCTCGTGGGTCTGTGGATTGCCATGCTGGGCATTGGCAGTGGTTTATTCCAATCGCCGAACAACTCGCTGATTATGTCCACGGTACCCCGCACACAGCTCGGCTCAGCCGGGAGTGTCAATTCGCTGGTTCGCAACGTCGGTATGGTTGTGGGGATCACTTTGGCCACATCGATCCTCTTTTATATTATGAGTAAAGAGGCTGGTTATCGGGTCACCGGCTTGGTCCCGGGTCATCCAGAAATTTTTCTGGCAGGCATGCATGTAGTCTTTATAACGTCCGCGTCCATCTGTCTTGTGGCGGCATTGTTAACAGGCTGGCGGCTGATCGGGGCTAGACGGGCAAGAACGCAGCAAGAAAAGGGATAAAGACCAAGAGAAGAAATAAAGCGTCCGTAGACAGAACAATGATCGTAGAATTAAGATGATGAGTATTGCAGTACAAACACGGCATTAAAAGCAACATTTACAATTTTAAAAATGGGATACAAGGGTGGAGCTTACATGAAATATTGCTATGAATGCGGAACAAAATTGATGGTGAAGGAGTGTGAAGACGAAGGCCCTATCCCCTTTTGTCATACATGCCAGGTCTTTCGTTTCCCGATATTCAGCACTGCGATCAGTACCGCTGTATTGAATAGTCAGAGAGATAAGGTGCTGCTCATACAGCAGTACAATATTCAAGGCTTCATTTTATTGGCAGGTTATGTGAACAAGGGTGAATCCGCCGAGCAGACATTGGTGCGTGAAGTTAAGGAAGAAGTGGGATTACAAGTCGATGAGTATCAATATATGCGCAGCGAGTATTTTGAACGAAGCAATACACTGATGCTGAACTTTGTATCCATTGTGAATGACGATCAGTTGGATGTTCTTAGTACGGAGGTAGATCAAGCACGTTGGTTTACACTGGAGGAAGCCAAGGAAGCTATTTTGAAAAACAGCTTAGCTGAATCCTTCTTACTGACCATTATTGAAAAGATTGAGGCAGACTTATTTTGAAGTGATATAAGCGTGGCGATGCGATAATGATGAAAAAGATGTCTTTACAGATATATTGAATTGCTAAACCGCAAGATGGCTGCTCTTTCCAAGGAACCCTCTTGCGGATCACAGCATGTTTATACTCTTTGTCATTGCTGGAATTTCAGCGACTCCCCTCACATTCCTACATTTCTACTAAACGTCCATTTTCTTTCCAGGATTGCAGTATTTTCTCAAGTACCCACTGGTTTTTGTAGCCGTCCTCGAATAAGGGAGCACGATCCACAGACTTTCCCCTTGCCAGCTCAACAAAATCTTCATAGGCCGTATGATTATAGATTGCAGGGACAGCCCAACTCTCGTATTCGGCACCCGGGTGTTCCAGGTCACGCAGCACAATGCGGATACTTTCCGGGTTATTGAGGCTGGCGTGCAGCGTACCAAGTTCTCCATAGATATCGACTTCGATATCGTGCCGTATGCCGATGGCATTTTTATGAGTGATAAAGGTTCCCACGGTATTGTCGCCTACGATGCCATGAAAGGCAGCGAGATCTTCCACATCCACTTTTACAGGCAGGCCCGTGATCGGATCGAGCCGCTCGGGTGTAATGGTATGTAGCAGCGCTGCGACACTTTTGAATTCACCCACCAAAAAACGGGCCAGATCAATGATATGTGAGGCTGTATCCCCCACTACTCCAGAACCAGCCTTGGCTAAATTGTGACGCCATGTATACGGATGCTGACGATACGGCGCAAATGCATCCATTAGATAACGAAATTGAATGTTATAGATTTTACCCAGCTTTTGCTCATCCAGCAGTTGCTTGGTATATTGGAAGGCCGCGCCATAGCGATGCTTATAGTGAACCAGCAAAGGCACCGGATTCGCTGTATATAGCTTTTTCAACTGATCCGCTTCTTCCCATGTGAGAGTCAATGGTTTTTCTGCCAGTACAGCTTTGTGTTCTTCCAGCGCAATACGAATAATGTCAAAATGCACATCATTGGGCGTCAGCGACAGAATCGCATCTACCTCTGAGTCACGGATTAATGCTTCATAATGGGCGTACCGCTTGGACTCAGGCAGTTGCAATTGTTCTCCGATGGCTTGAAGGCGATTGGGATTCACATCACTAACGGCCACAATAGATACCCCCGAGATAGTGTGCAGTGATCTCACGTGATATTCAGCGATAAGACCCAGGCCAATGATACCCATCCGAATTTGTTTGGTTGGGGAGGTGGAGGTACTCATATGTTCAGATTTCCCTTCCCTTCTCTTCAGTTTGTTTGAACTCTGTAGCAAATTCCTTTTTGCTATGCAGTATCACCCGTTGCTTTGTAGAATAGTCCCCACAGGAAGTGATCGTCGCAATCTTTCAATTCAACAGGCTAATGCCGGGCAGTGAATACAATGTTCCATAAAAAAAGGATCTGCAGCTCCGTTGTCCGGTTTTGCAGATCCTTGGTATTCCTTCTCTATATCGACTACATCAAAAATGTACCTACCACAAAAGACACCCCGACGATGATCGAACGCAGCAGCTGTGCCAGAGCCACATTGCCTTTGGCAATTTCCTCACACACCTTGGTACGCGGCGTTATCAGATCAAAAATCACATAGACCAGACACAGCACTACAATACCTACGGCCGACCATGTCAGCATTTCGAGCCATGAATGACTGCTGTACGACACCATCCCCACGATGATACACAGACCCAGCAGCTTTGCACCCATATAGATGCCTGCCGCCTCATTGCCGCGTGCGATTTCTTGATTATCGTTATAACGTGTCAGCAAGCTGAACACAAAATAACCTACGATTAAGATGGCAAACAGGATAAGCAGGCCGATACCCACATTGCCCAATGCGTTGCCCAAACTGATATGAGAGTCCAATTTTCTTCCTCCTTATGATACTTCAGGATTTTGCAAAATCCTCACTTGTGAAAATAACAGATATGTTCGAATGTTGTACATTTTTTAATTCAGCTTATATAACAGGCGGATTAGGAGGTACGGTGGCAACGGCGGCGGCGCAATAATAGGCCATATCACCTGTTACCTTTTCACCGATTCGCGGCAGGACACCCGCAAAACGCCCCCCGATCACGAATATGCCTGTCAGCACATAGCCGTGAAATAGCCCTTCCTCGGTCTGTACCTCTGCGCTCTGCATCGGCCACAGCCGCTGATAAATCTTAGGCTGTCCCTCGTAATAAGCGGCAATAAGTGCGGCTTCCTCCTGCTCAGGCGTTCGTGGAGCGTCAGCTTGGTGAAGCAGATCAGGGTTGTCAGTCTCCGCAGGTTCAACCTCTCCCAAAGCACCTTTCAACATCTCTTCGGATTGAGGATGTTCAATCAAGTGCGTCCCTTTACCCTCCCGACCCCATATACCTTTGGCCACATAAGGCTCTTTATTTTGCATAAACACCGAGGGTTCAAAATACGTAGGCAGCAGGTAGGTTCGTATCACCTCCAGCTCGCGATCGTCAAACAAGCGAAAACCGCAGAACTCTGGTGTCTGCTCATTGCGCTCATATAGCGACCACACGGTTGCGGTGAACCCTTTGCTCTGGGTAATGATATGCTGCGGCGGGTTGATTAATCCTATTTTCCCGTCTGCCACCATATCCATTAGCACCTGCCCCACCTCAAGCCCCGTATTCTCCTCCCGGTCATCAATTAGATACTCCAGCGGATACAGGCGATAGAGAATGTGGATCTCCTCTCCCCGGTGATACAATCCTTCATTCGGGATAATCTCCAATTCTTCCAAAGGCGCATAAACGACTTCAAACCCGGCTTGTTCACATAAACGCATGATATATTTGGTGTTCGTCTGATCCTCGATGTGCCAGTCATAGCAAGCAAAATACACCTTTGTCCCTAATCCCTTGCGGCTATAAAAATGAATGAGCTCGGTCAAGGCAGACTGAATCGCCTCGTCCATTCCAGATGAGGGTCCGTGTAGTGCATTGTCATCCTCCGACATTCCATTCCTACTCAGCACCTCCAGCAGCTTTCCTTCGAGATAAGCCACCTCGGGAATCCCGGTTGGGGTATCGGTGTTATTCTCAATGCACTTGATACCCGTTTCCCCCACAATCCAGTCCTGGCGGGTTATCCCATCCGGCTCGGCCTCCATTCGTGCAGCACGCAGCAAGCCCGGATGAATCCCCAACCGTTCCACCAGGTATTCATCCGGCATATAGCGCTGAACGAATTGCTGAACCTTGCGATAAATACGATGTACCGCCTCAGAAGCAGCCTGAAGCTCTGCCAGCTCGCTTTCCCGATATACCGTTAAGGCCGGCACGCAATAAGACTTGCCATACATGCGGTGATACGGGATGATACGGCTGATTTCACCCTTAAAAAGCTCATCATGTTCATAAGGCAATTGCCTAATCGTACGCATGCTCATTTTAACCCCCAGAGAAAAAGCCGCTGCGTGAGCCGCTACTGCCAAAACCGCTGTGTGAGCTGGAAGATGAGGATGAACTTTTGCGGTATGAGCTGGAAGATGAACGACTGCTATGGTATGAGGAGCCCCCACTATAATAAGTCGATCCGCCATAGTAATACCCGCTGCTGCCTGAATCCCGACACGCCGTTTGCTCCGATACAGGAAGCTCATCGCAGTCATAATACTCGTCGTCACCGCAACCCGTCAGAGCAGCCGGGACAGCCAACATCAGAGCAAAGGCCGCCATCCGTGTACGAGAGCCTGGTTTGGATTTCATTTTTTCCCAAGAATGCTCCATCACAGATCGACCTCCTTCACAAACAGATGTACCTTTTTCAGCTGAGGGTCCAGTACCGAATATATAAATTCATAGGTTTTGCCACCCAGTACTGTATAGTGATCTAATAGCCGTTGGGCTAGCTCCAAAGTAAATACCGAGCCTTCCCGTTGATCCATACTACGGAATGCAGGTTCATGCCATATCCAATACATTGCACTGTATGTGGAAGTGTAACCTCCCTCACTGGCAAGCACGAGGTCTGTGATGGACGCACCGTAAGGCTTTGCCCGTTCCCCTGTAAATTCAGTCACATAGACGGAATGATCCGTATGTTCCTCACTTTCATTCGATATATGCGACCATAGTTTGTCATGGAGACGCGTAGCGTCTACAAGCTTGCGTAGAAACAGCTCATCTCCCGATACGGATTCCCGTGTCAGGCTGCGCAGTTCCTTTTGAGTGTCTTCCGACCATTCGCGATACGTCAATGAATAATAAATGATGATTCCCTTCCCTTCCTGTACGCTTCTGCCATGAGGTTTGCAACAAATCAAAGCGCTTCTGTCGTCGTTCACTATACGAGATTCTACCTTGAAAAGGTTCAATTTGGAAGAAAAACACGACAAAAAGCCGCAATCTCTAGGATTACGGCTTGGTTTTCACTGCTACAGCTTGATATTGTTCTCGTCGAAATATTCCTCCAGCGTCATCCCCTGCTTGGCTACATCCTCCGCAATGTCTATTCCCACATAACGGATATGCCAAGGCTCGTACACATAGCCGGTCACATCTTCCTTACCCTTCATATAACGAATAATAAATCCGTATTCCGGTGCATGTTTATCCAACCATTCGCCTTCCTTGGAAGCTCCGAAGGATTGCTCCAGCGCATTACCTACGCTTGGGCTGGATACATCAATGGACAAACCTGTCTGATGCTCACTCGTACCCGGTACAGCGCTAACTTTAGAGGCATATTCCTGCCCCTTTGTCTTTACATTGTTGTTGAAAATAGATACCTGACGCTTATAGGAACGGTATCCCGATACCGCACGCAGCTCAATGCCGTCTTTTTCCGCACCGTCGAACAGCTTCTCCAGTGCCTCTGCCGCCTCCTTACGCAAATGCCGCTTTTCATGCGGTCCCTCGAAGGAAAAAGGCACCTGCGGCTCCACCAGGTCATCGGGGACATAGCCTACAGGCAAGCTGCGCTTTTTGTTCACAACGACTGTATCAGAAGTCGCATTGGTGACGATCGCGGTTCCATCCTCTTCCTTAACCGTGGCTTGCAGTGCACTCTGGCTTCGCAACGCCATCACAGGGTCGGCCTGTCCACTTTCTGTACCCGCAGAGGCTTGTCCAGCGCTAGTGCTGCCATTGCCCGCATCCGGCTGGGCGGAAGGCTGTACATTCTCCTGCACCGCTGTAGATGACTTCAACGGCTCGCTTTCCTGTCCACCTGATCCTCCCTGCTGGCAGGCTGCCAGTAATAGCCCTGGCAGGATCAGCCCCGGAATGAGCGCTTTGGTCCAGCGCTTAGATGCTCGCGTCTGTTGTATATGTCGTTTCATGCTGGTATCTCCTCCAATAATGCATTTGATGCATGACTTGCTGTGACTTTTCCGTTTCCCCATTGTAACTGAACTTTTGGCACTCTTCGAAGCCGTTATCCCGTTCGATGAAGGCGAATAGACTCGAAAAAGGAAGTATATACTCGAATTGTTACGGAGTATGACGTTTTTGTGGGATTACAGCTCGGGCCCGCTCGGCTACTCGTTCACGTATGAGTTTCAACGCCTCTTCCGCACGGGGTAAACCCGGCAGCAAAGCTGTAATATCCGCTTCCTTCTTAGAAGCAAGCTTCTGCGGCAGACGAATCTCAATCGCATGAAAGCCCGCACCGGGACGATGCAATGCTCCTTCCGCCGCAGACTCTGCAATCCATTCGCTAATCGCTGCCGATCCGCTACGTCCGCCCTCTGGCCGCGAGGTAGACTCAAGCGCGGGGGATGTCCCCTGCACATGGGATAACTCTCCGGCCCAAGCACTGAATACGTACTCCAGCAGCTCTTCCCGTGTCATTCCGATCAGTTCTAGACAGGTCTGCGGCTCGCTTTCCAGACCGGTTTGAAGGGCTTTCTTCACATCGTCGACTACACCCACGCCATCCTCCATGCTGGAAGTGGCTGTCTCAGCTGCTAGCTGAACGATCTCATCCAGCGATAGACAGGTTTCCCCTTGCAAAAAACGGTAGATGTCCAAAGGATCTGCTTTTAGCTGCTCCAGCCATGCCTTTCGCTGTTCGGGGTTCAGTACAGGCGCTGGGCCAGTCCATTGGACAGTATGTGTGGAAGATACACCCGTTGATTCGCCTTCCAGCCCATGTCCGTCTAATTCCGCTATCCATTGACCGTCAGTTACTTTCAGCTTCACTCGCGGCCTCGTCATCGCCTTCATCCTTTCTCTGCTCACTCAATCCATACATCATTTTGCAACGCAATCAGACCGCGCAATTCATCATCAGACATTTCGGTGAGCCAATGTTCACCGGAGCCGACAACCTGCTCGGAAAGTGCCTTTTTGCTCTCGATCAGCTCGTCAATCCGCTCCTCCAGTGTACCTTGGCAAATCAGCTTGTGCACTTGTACATTGCGGCTTTGACCAATACGGAATACACGGTCCGTCGCCTGATTTTCCACTGCTGGATTCCACCAGCGGTCATAGTGAATGACATGGCTGGCACGTGTCAGGTTCAGACCCACGCCACCTGCACGCAGGGAAAGTACGAATATATTCGGGCCTCCCCCCTGCTGGAAGTTGTGAACAATTTCATCCCGTCTGGTTTTCGCCAGTCCTCCATGCAGAAAATACGGCTCTTCCCCGAAGATTTTGGCCAACCGTGAGACCAGCAATTCTCCCATCGACACATATTGGGTGAATATCAGCGCCGATTCGCCGTTCTCGCGAATCGTCTCTACCAATTCCAGCAGTCGCTCCATTTTGCCCGAATTTTCCGTTTTACCACTATCAGCCCGACCCGGAATGATCAGACCCGGGTGGTCACAAATCTGCTTCAACTTGGTCAGTGAAGACAGAACAAGCCCTTTGCGAGCCATACCGATCTGCCCATCCAGTGTTCCCAATAATTGATCCACCACGCCCCGATACAATCCGGCCTGTTCTGGTGTCAGTACACAGTAGGATTTCAACTCCAGCTTCTCTGGCAAATCCTTGCGGATATCTGGGTCGCTTTTGAGTCGACGCAGCATGAACGGGGAGACGAGGCGATGAAGCTCACGCAACGCGGACCCCCGCTCTTCTCCCGCCAGACTGTAACGCTGGCGGAACGAAGACGCCGTACCGAGGTAACCTGGATTCAGGAATTGAAAAATAGACCACAGCTCGCTCAGGCGATTTTCTACCGGGGTACCTGTCATGGCAATCCGGTGTGGAGCAGACAGCTTCATGACGCTTTGTGCTTGCTTTGTTCGTGCATTTTTTATATATTGCGCCTCATCCAACACGATAGAGGACCAGTATACCGCAGATAAATCGCTGCCGTCCCGGCCCGCCAAATGATAGGTAGTGAGGACGATATCATACTCACGTACACTTTCCTGAAACAGCTCGCCGTGGAGTCGCTGGTTGCCATGGTGAATATACAGTGACAAATCCGGTGAAAAGCGCTTCAACTCGCGCTGCCAGTTGCCGAGCAAGGACGTCGGACAGATGATCAACGCCGGACGTTGATCATCTGCGCCGATGCCACCGTCGAGCAGGCAGGTGATAACCTGAATCGTTTTACCAAGCCCCATGTCGTCCGCAAGGCAGACGCCAAAGCCCAATCCGCGCATCGCAGCCAGCCATTGAAAGCCGCGCTCTTGATAGGGCCGTAATGCGCCGTGCAGTGTCTCCGGCACAGGCCGCGGCTCTACCGAACGGAGTACGCCGCCCTCAGCCAAAGACGCAAGCAATCCGGCCGATTCCGCGCCAAAGATGGACAAGCCTTTCCATGAGGCCTCGCCTGCACTTTCATTTTCTGCAGCCAGATGCATCCATTCGGACAAGCTCATCTCACCGTTTTCCCCGCGCTTGATAAAGCGCAGCACCTGACGGATTTCCTTGGGATCGACCTCGATCCATTCCCCTCCTAGACGCACATACGGCAAATTGGCTGCGACGATGCTTTCCAGTTCCTCCATCGTCAAAGTCGTATCACCCAGCACAGCCTCGGCATCAAACGAAATCATGCGGTTAATGCCGACAGACGATGTATCGGCAATCACACCATCTGGCTTGGCACCCTGCTCTGTCGAACGCATTTTGAGCCGCAAGCCTGCACGTCTTCGGCCCTCCCGGCTCCAGCGTGAAGGCATTTGCACGGTGATACCGTTCTTTTGTAATGCGGGAACGGCTTCCGTCAGGAAGCGGAAGAACAACTCTGGCTCCAGTGTCAGCCCCTCAGGATAAGGACGGTTCAACGCTTCTTGCAATATAGGTGCCGCTTCAGCCGCCTGTCCGAGCCTCATTAGCAGTTGCGCCTGCACTTGACGATATACAATTCCGCCGCGAACCAGATCACGTTCAGGATGCGCCCACAGTGCCAGAGCAGGCAGTCTCAACCCCGGCTCAGCATCGCTTTCTGCCCAAAAGGTAATGTGCCAATCCTTGACACTCTCTTCCAGGGAAGGCTCCAAACGAAGGCACAACCGCAGTTGCCCTTCTATCGGCTCCTTGTCTTCCCGTTCCGTGACAGGCATTGCGCTTCCCTCAAGAGAGGACGCTTGAATGACCAGCTCCTCCATCTCCGCGGGCGTTCCCTGAATCGCCACCGGCCGGGAACCTGTCAGCAGACTGTTCCACCATAGCTCTGCCAGCGGCGATCCTCCGCGCCGATACTCTGCGCGATATCGGCCCAGCTCACGGTCTGATGCTGCCAGCACCGCGGTCGTTTCCGCATGGATGACCGCACACAAGAAGGAGTACAGCACGATTCCGGCTGCATCCTCGCGTGTTTCAGGCTCCTTACCCGCGAACACGGCCGGAGCCGCCATACAAACAGCTGGCATCGCAGCAGCCAGCTCATGAAAGCGGCGTATGTCCTCCTCTTGACACAGTCGAGGAATCCACACCCCGACAGCCGCTTCCGGACCACGACGACGCGGTCCCGATGGACGCGCCTCTGTAAGCGATGGCGCAATTTCGCCCCGTTGCATCAGCTCTAGCGCGAAATAAGCGGCTTTTTGCCAATATTGCATTTCCTCGCCCAGCGTAATGCCCGATGCCGCACAGCCCTTCTCGTCCATGCGGGTCAGCAGCGCCATCGTCTCGCGCGGTTCCAGCGCCAAACCCTCCAATGTACGCCCCAGCATGGAACGTCTTTTGCCACCTCTGCCCGCGGTTTCCACACGAGCAGTGTTCGGTATCCGTACCTCGGCAAGACGCAACGCAGCCTGCCGAAACGGCCGAAGGTCTCCCTTTAGCGTCAGCCTGCGGATTACACTGCTCCACGCATCGATACGTGGTTCCGACGTCTCACCAGAAAAGCAAAAAAACACATCTCCGAGCCATATTCCATAAAGCGGTTGATTCATATCTGTCTCCCGTCCAGCCTTTTGAATTATTACTCTTCATCATATACGAAAACGGGCTCTTTTCAAAACTTTATCACAAAAATAAATGGAAAGTCATAAGTTAATAACCTTAAATATTCATGTAGTTAACTATAAATAAGAGAATCAATTTACAGGATTAATTGTCTTTTTCTTCATCATCTGCTTTTGCATCCTTCCGATAAGGGTTCAGGCTGTCTTGCAGCAATTCCTTGACCCTCATCCGCAGTTCTTTCGGATATATGACCTCGGCCTCTGGCCCGTATTTTAGCAAAAGTCGGGACACATATCTAAACTCTTCGACCGGAATATATCCCTGCCATTCCTGACCCTTCCCTTCCTGATGGGAAACATTTTGGAAGAGGGCATCTGATCCGGCCAGCCTGGCACCCAATGCGGTAAATTTTATCTTGGACGGAATTCCTATACGGGAATCCTCCGAAGCCAACCATTCCTGAAGTGTGGGAAGGCTGTCCAAGGTTTCGTCCAGCATCGTAATTGTAATCACCCGATCTGAACGGTACAGAATGATGCGGTCTCTGCTATGCGCTGGCATGTACCAATATCCGTGATCAAAATACAGTCCAATCGGATATACTTCAGTCCACTTTTCACCGGAAACAGAGCGGTAATGCATGTTCACCCGGCGCTTATTCAACGCAGCCTCCAAAATGATTGAGGTGTAGGGTGACTCTGCGTGAGTGGGTAGCATACGAAAAGAAATGTACTCCTTTAATTGATCGATGCTGTCCTGCACATCCTGTGGAAGTTCGGCATAATAGTACTCGGATAAATGTCCACGAACCGAGCCAAAAGGGATATCTGGAATGTTCTCCAACAGTTGCAGCATGAGGAAAAGACCCAGAGCCTCGTCGCGAGCAAGATGAAGGGGAGGAAGAAGCCGATTGGGGAGTGCCCGATACCCGCCATGAGGACCCATTTCGGTATAAAGAGGTAACCCGGTCTGCTGTAAATAGTCGAGATCTCTTTGTATCGTCCTGACGGAGACACCAAAACGTTCAGCCAGCTCACGCGCTGTATATTTTTTTTGGGAATCCAGTATCCTCATAAGAGCAATTCTGCGTTCGTTCATAAGGTACCCCTCGAATCAAAAATTAATTTAAAATGACCGTTTAACTACGACATACTATGTCATAAATACATTGTAACATTAGGAAATAGAAAGGAGTGAATGAACTATGGAGGATTTGAAATCAAACGCAGTTGTGCTGTATATTGCCATGAGTCTCGACGGGTATATCGCTTTGCCGGACGGTTCGGTGGACTGGCTGTATGATGTTAAAGGGGATGGCGGGGACAATGGATATGCCGACTTTTACGACACCGTAGATACAGTGCTGATGGGCAGGCTGACGTATGAGGAAGTATTGAAGCTCTCAGATGATTTCCCTTATGCTGGCAAGCCATGCTATGTGCTCACACGAGCATTAACGGAGCAACAGCAAGCGCCACATGTTACATTTACGGACGAAGCTCTGACTGAACTGGTTCCACGTCTACAAGAACAATCGGAAGGTGCGGTATGGCTAGTCGGTGGAGGCCAGTTAGTCCAGGCCTTCTTACAAGCTGGACTGCTGGAGAAAGCTATCATTGCGATCATTCCCAAGGTGCTTGGACAAGGAATACCGTTATTTCCAGAAGGAACGCTACCAAGTACGTTTAAGCTCAAAGAAATAGAACGCCGCGGGGATATCGCTCTGCTCCATTACCATTTATAATTTTGTTTACAGAAAAGCCTTCATATTTCAGGATCATGCAATCTCCCAGAAATATGAAGGCTTTATCGCGTGCTTTTGTTCATTATTTGGTCTTCAAATTATCCCATGTTCTCTGGAAATCCTCGAATAGCTTCCCGGCATCCGATTTACCTGCCACATAGGCTTGCATCTGACTTCCGAATTCTTGCTGTGCTCCTTCAGGATAGCGGCTAAAGAACCAGCCCAACAGTTTGTTTTCCTTACTGTATTTCACCACTTCCGCACCCAGTTGGCCCATATCAGCCTCTGCCCCTTCGATACTCTTGAACGCTGGAATAAACTTGAATTCCTTGGTGATATACTTTTTACCCTGCTCGGATGTCACCATCCAGTTTAAGAACTCCTTCGCCTCGGGTTTGACAGTCGAATTTTTATTAACCACCCAGTTGTTAGCGACACCTACAAACAGCTTATCTCCGGCTGTTGCGTCTTCACCAATCGGCATAGGCAAAATACCCAGATTCAGCTTCGGATTAATTCCGTCAATTTGGACCTGAGTCCAGTTCCCTTGCTGCATCATGGCAGCCTTTCCAGTGGCGAAGTTCGTTACCTGCGTGTTGTAATCGGTCGTGAGCGGCTTCGAATTGCCATACTTCAGTGTCAGATCGAACAGCTTAACCCACTCGGCGAATACAGCGTTGCCCGGAATCTTTGCTGTTCCATCATTTAGTCCTTTGACGAAGGCCGAAGGGTCCGGCTGATTGGCAAATGCCACGTTCAGCAAATGATTGCCCAGCACCCAAAACTCCTGATATCCATTAGAAAATGGAGTAATCCCTGCGGCTTGGAGCTTTTGCGCAGCTCCCTCCAGTTCGGACAATGTTTTAGGGGTCTCCGTAATCCCCGCCTTCTTGAACAAATCCTTGTTATAAATAAAGCCGTACCCCTCCAGATTCATCGGCTGGCCATACAGCTTGCCGTCTTTGGTCATCGGTTCTTTGGCGACATCGACCACATCGCCAACCCAAGGCTGGTCAGACAGGTCCTCCAAATATTCCAGCCACGTATCCAGCTCGCGGTAACCTCCTACGTTAAAAATATCCGGCTGCTCCCCGGAGGCGAACTTCGCCTTTAACGCCGCACCATAGTCACTGCCCCCGCCCACGGTTTGAATATCGAGCTTGATGCCCGGATGAGATGCTTCGTATTCCGCTTTCATGCGATTCAGCGCTTCTGCAATCTCTACCTTAAACTGAAAAATGTGAATTGTTTTTTCCTTCACTTCCTCTTTGCCTGCGTTTTGTCCGCCACTGCTGTTACAACCTGCCAAAACCAGAGCAAAGGCCGAGAGAAGCAAGATTAGTGCTTGAGCTTTCTTTTTAAAAGTATGCGTTTTCATTTTTATGTTCCTTTCTATTCTAAATTCATATCAGATGAACTCGAAAAATTCATGTGGAAACGGAGCAAACGGAATGTTGCTGAACAAGCGATAGCGCTCGCCTTTGTCTCTAGATTCCCACCTTTATTCGTTTATTCAGGGGAATCTGGAGGCAACAGCGATGGTAAGCACCATCCGTTTGCGGAGTGGCACACCGTGTACATTTTCAGCTCATCGCCACACTCAACCTTTGACCGAACCAGCCATAATACCTTGTATAATATATTTTTGCATGGCCAGAAAGAATACAATGACTGGCAAGATGCCCAGCACCAGAGCAGGCAAAGCCAAATCCCACTGCTTCGTGTATTGTCCAAAAAAGGCATAGGTCGCAATCGGAATCGTGCGTAGTTCAGCCTTTTGCAGTACCAGAGAAGGCAGGAGATAATCATTCCAAATCCAGAGCGTATTTAAAATAATAACAGTTACCATCATCGGCAGCATCAACGGATACACAATTCGGAAAAACACTCCGTAAGGCGTACAGCCGTCCACCGTAGCTGCTTCTTCCACCTCGACTGGCACACCTTTGACGAATCCATGAAAGAGGAAGATTGACATAGGGGCTCCGAATCCCAGATAACAGATTACCAGACCACTTATACTGTTCATTAAATCCAGTGTACTTACAACCTTGACCAAAGGAATCATCACCGATTGAAAAGGAATGACCATAGCAGCTACGAACAGGCTGAACAACACTCGATTATAACGCGTCGGACGCCGGACCATTCGGTAAGCAGCCATTGAGCTGATCAGTACGAGCAGTAGATTACTAACTACCGTAACTACAAATGAATTCCATAAAGCTTCGGGAAAACGCGTGATGCTCCACGCTCTAGCGTAGTTGCTCCATACAAAGGTTTGTGGCCAGGCCGCGGAATCAGTGAGCAGGTCACCAAAGCTTTTGACCGAATTCACGAATAAAAAGTAAAACGGGACGAGGAATAACAATGCGACGAGGATCATCACCATCTCGGTCGCCCATGTTCCAAAGCGGTAGCGTTTGCTTGTTTCCATTTACGCTTCCACCTCCCGACTTTTCGTCAGTCGTACCTGAAGGCTCGTAACCAGAGCAACAATGATAAAGAAAATGAGTGCTTTAGCTGTTCCCAGCCCATAACGATTATTCACAAACGCTTCATTGTAAATATTGAGTGCAACCGACTCTGTGGACCCGAAGGGACCGCCTTTGGTCAGTGACAAATTGAGATCGAACATTTTGAATGACCATGATATCGCCAGGAAAAGACATACTGTAACGGCAGGCATGATCAAAGGAAGTATAATCGACCGCAAAATTTGCATCCGGCTTGCTCCGTCAATTTCGGCTGCTTCCAGCATATCGCGGGGCACATTGGTCAGGGAAGAGATATAAATAACCATCAAATACCCGGCAGTTTGCCAGATAAACACGATTACAATGCCCCAGAAGGCCGTGATCTCATCTCCCAACCAGGACAGGTTGAAGAAGGACAAGTTCGTGCTCTCTCCGATTGCTGCAAATCCCTTGACGAAAATAAACTGCCAGATAAAGCCCAGCAACAGACCTCCGATCACATTAGGCATAAAAAAGATGGTCCTTAGTACATTTTTTGTTTTCAGCGGTTTGGTTAGAAAATATGCCAGCAGAAAGCCAAAAATATTCGCAGCCACCACTCCTACCACCGTAAAACGGACCGTAAACCAGAACGCTGTCCCAAATTTGTCATCATTCCATAAAATGTGACTGAAATTATCCAGCCCGACCCACTTTGCCTCATTGGCTACCCCATTCCACTCTGTAAAAGAATAGTACATTCCGAGCATAAAAGGGATTACAATAATGATAACGAAAAATAACGTCGACGGCCCTACAAAAATGCATTGCTGGAGCCATTGCGACGACTTGGCGCGATTCAATCCGATCCCCCCCTTTTGTTGTCTGTTGGTGTCTGGAACGCTCCCTTACGGCTTTCTTTCAGCAGCATGATGCTTGGGCCGTACGGATATGCGATTCACATGTTCATTATGTCGAATAAGCGCTCTGGAGAACACGTAGGATCGTGAACCATTAGGGGGGAAAATATTGACCTCTGGCTCGCCTTGAATTGTGAAAGGAGCTCACTGCATGAAATTTCACAGTATTCGTTCCCGCCTGATCTGGTTTTTGCTCATTGCGGTCACTCTGCCGCTGCTGCTGTCGATGACTATGACCTTCGTTCTCACCAAGCAATCCTTGCGGGAGCAGGCCACACAAGAAAATGAACGGCTTATTTTTCAGGGAATTACGAATCTGGATAACTATTTACAGGGGCTGAATCGCGCGTCCATCGGAGTCTATAATGACCCCCATTTTCTGCGTAATCTGGCCAAAATTCCGGATGATTACCGGGCCGTCGCTGAAATTTACACCACGCTGCAAACGATGATGAATGCTTCGTCAGGCATTGACCAAGTGTATTTGCATTCTTTTGAGGCTGGGCAATCCACGTTGATTACCAGTACAGTCCCTCTACGAGAATTCCGACTGGAGCCCTTTACCGGTTCTATTCATTACGGCCCTTCTGGACTATTCATACAGCCTTCGCACATGAAGCATTTGTACGGCTTTTCGGCGGTTTCCTATGCGGAGCACAGCACAAAGCGGCAGGTATTTACACTTCATCGGGCGATTCGGAACATTCCTGCCTCAGAGACGCTTGGGGTACTGGCTATAGATGTTGATCTGGAGCCACTGCGCAGTATTTGCCGTCAATTGTATGATGCGGATACAGAAGATCTGTTTTTGATCGATCGGAACGGAACAATCATATATAGCGGAAAAGAAGCAGCGATTGGAACACACTGGAAGGAATCTGACCTGCTCAATCGAATTTCTAAAGAAGACGAGCACGGAGTGATTGAGGATGATACGGCACTGCACGTGTACGGCAAGCTGGATGCCAACCTATCAGGCTGGACGCTCGTCAAGAAAATTCCACATCGTACGCTGTATTTACGGGCTACCCGCCTGACTCAGATCAATGCGGTCATTACAGGTGCAGCGTTGCTACTTGTCATTGTTGCCACGTTATGGATTTCGATAAAAATCACGGAACCTATTAAGCGACTGACTCGCTACATAAACCAGATTCAGTCCGGTCAACTGGATGTAGACATTCGGGCCATGAGTAACGATGAGATCGGAGTACTGTCGCGCCGTTTCAGACAGATGATGGATACCATCAATAACCTCATTTTGCGGGAATACAAGCTGGAGCTGGCTAATAAGACACATCAGTTGAAAGCGCTTCAAGCACAGATTAATCCTCATTTTTTATATAATACGCTACAATCAATTGGAACCCTGGCTCTACAGCATGAGGTGCCGCGAATTTATTCTCTGCTCTCTTCCCTTGCCAAAATGCTGCGCTATAACATGCGGGACCATACGGTCGTTACACTCAAGGAAGAAGCCGAACATGTAAAACAATATCTTGATTTACAAAAGGAACGCTTCGGTGAGCAATTAGAGGTCACTTACCAGTGGGAAGATGAGGTCCTGAATGATCGGGTGCCTAAAATGATTCTCCAACCGTTGGTGGAAAACTACTTTAAACACGGTGCCGATCCCCGGCTGGGGCCCGGTGAAGTTCGCATTACAGGCAGCCGAATCCGGGAAGGTATTGTGAAAATAACCGTGGAAAATAACGGAATTTCCATTCCACAGGCCGAGTTGGAGCAGCTCCAGCATATGTTAAAACGTCCGCTGAAAGCCTACGAGGAGCCGGACACTAGCGAGCAGGACTCCATTGGCCTTCGTAATGTTCTATTGCGTATTCAGCTTCACTCGGAGGATGGATCTAACACCCTGTGCGTAGACAACATTCTGCCTCATGGCGTCCGTTATACACTCGAAATTCGTACTGAAGTCCCCACGGAAATTCATATTAAGGGAGAGTGATCTATCAATGAAAGTCCTGATTGTGGATGATGAGAAGCATGTACGCCATGCCATTCGGATGCTCGTACATTGGGAAGCGTGCGGTGTGAGCGAGGTAATTGAAGCTGAGTCGGGCGATCAGGCGATTGAGGTCATTACCGCCCTTTCCCCACCCGTTGTACTTACGGATATGCGGATGCCCGGCAAGGATGGAGTAGCACTGATGGAGTGGATTCAAGTGAATTCCCCAGCAACCAGAGTTGTGGTGGTCAGTGGTTATGATGATTTTGACTTGGTTCGACAGGTCATCCGCCGGGGAGGCATGGACTATATTCTTAAGCCCGTAGATCCAGTGGAGATTAACGAGGCTCTAAATAAAGCCACTCAAGCCTGGCGGACAGCGGAGCAAGACCGAAATAGGCAGACGATGCAGGCCATGGAGGTCAACCGGATGAGGCCGCACTATGCTGATAAGCTCCTGACTGAGATCGTTTCCGGTATAGCGAGTACCCCTCTTTCCATTACGCCCTTACGTGAGGAGTTACGTCTTCCCGCAGTTATTCAGATATGTAATGCAGCTGTGATGAGTACAACGCAGCTGGATGCCGATATACTGGACAAATATAAAACGCGTCGTGCGCTTTTGAGCTTTTCCCTGATTAACATCTGTAACGAATTTCTTGGAACTTCTCAAACCGGAATTGCATTCCGTCATCTGGAGCGTATGGACGAAATTATTCTGCTATATTGGGGCGAGCCATCTCGTTGGCCGCTGCTCTTGCAGGATATTCACACAGGGATCAAAACGGCTTTGCGGTGTTACATGCACATCGGGGTTGGCTCTTTTGGCTCTTTTGGCGCTTTTCCCATAGCGGCAGCCACTGCCTACCAAGAGGCACGGCAAGCGTTGTGGAAACGGGATGTGTTGCAAACCGCCGACTGGATGCACCAGAGTTCCCAGACACGGCAGAGCACTCGTCTTCCCCAGTTGCCTGAGATGGAAGAGGAACTGCGACTTAGTGCGCTCAGCTGTAATGCCAATCATGTGTCGATAGCGGTAGGCCACTGGATAGCAGCCGTAGCCGAGCTGCCTTCGGTGACAGCAGAGCAGCTAGCCAGTTGGAATCAGGAGTTGGACTGGATGCTGGCCCGCTGGCTGAATGACAGACCTGGAGATACCGATGGCGAGGAACTGACAGATGAGTCCGGCTCCATTCATGCATTGCCGATCGACAACCGTGGCATGCTTTCCCTGCCCTTATGGCAAAGACAGGTTGAAAACCGACTGCTGGCAGCCGGTCAGGCACTTACACCAAGCCATAGCCCAAACAACCCGACCATCCGTGATATTGCCCGCTATCTGGATGCACACTACGACGAGGACATTTCTCTACAGGATATGGCGAGCCGCTTTTATCTCAGTCGGGAATATATTTCTCGTAAATTCAAGCAGGAGTACGGGGTTAATCTGTCGGACTATTTGTGTCAGATCAGGATGAGCAAGGCAAAGCTATTGCTGCTGAATGACAAGCTGCGCCTTCATCATATTGCCGGTATGGTCGGGTATCAGGATGAAAAATATTTTGGCAAGGTGTTCAAAAAACTGGAGGGGGTCACGCCTGGCGAATTCAGAAAACGCCATTCTGCAAATCCTCAGCCGTGACCGCATACAACACGTGATCTTCCCACACACCATTAATCTTCAAATAGTTGAGAGCCAGCCCTTCGCGGCGAAATCCTGCCTTTTCCATCACTCGATTGGAAGGCGCATTTCTTGGCATCACTCCTGCTTGAATACGGTGTAATTCCAACTCATTTAGGGCGTAGCGCACAATATCCTTCACAGCGGAAGTAGCATAGCCCTGTCCATGGTAAGCGGGATCTACAAAGTAGCCCAGATTGGCGTTTTGAAAGGGACCTCTAGCGATACCCGACAGCTCCATTCTGCCAATCAGCTTATCATTTTCCGGCAAAAAAAGTCCAAACGTATACCCTTGTCCGGCTTGTGCCGCTTCCAAACCGTTAGAAATCAGACGCGCCTGTTCCTCCAGCGTAAAGTAAATTTCAGGTCGTTCTGGCTCGAACGGTTTGAAGAAATCAAAATTTTCACGTCTGATCTCTAATAAACGTGCTGCATCACTTACTTGTAACAGTCGAATCTGTAGCCCCGGATGGGTGGACTTTATCAAAATGGCGCCATTAGCTTTATGTAACATTGTCATTTTCCTTCTTTCTCAGTTATTCCTATATTATTGTGTTCACGGTCACGAGACAAGAAAATACCCCAGGTGCATGAGAGCAGCCTAGGGTATCTCCATCATTCAAAATTTAGTCCGTAACAGGCATCCAGCCTGGAAGGGTCGTCAACGCACCCCACAAGTAGTCAGGAATGACTAGCTCCTGCTGGGCTTGCTTGGATAATGTCGTGCGAATGGTATCTTCTGTGCCGTTTTGCACCTTCTGAACCCATTGCGGCTCCATCAAAAGCGGACGTCCCAGCGATACAAGCGGTACACCTGTCTCCAGTGCTGCAATCGCCTCGTCCGGTGTATTCAGCGACCCGACTCCCATAATCGGCACACGGTTACCTACCTTCTCATGGATGAGAACGGTACGTGACCGTTCGTCACTACGGTCGCGGAACGAACCACCAAAGAAATGATTCACGGAAATGTGCAGGTAATCCAGCCCTTGATCCGCCAGACGGTCTACAAGCACCATCGTATCATCCAGCGTAATGCCTGGTGTGTGTCCTTCCTCAGGAGACAAGCGGTATCCAAAGATGAATGGCCGCTTTGCATGTTCTGCGATCACTTTCTTCACTTCGTGAACAATCGCCAGCGGGAAGGTCAGTCTTTTTTCAACACTTCCTCCCCATTCATCGGTACGACGGTTGGAGTGCGGGGAGAAGAACTGTTGCACCAGGTAACCGTTCGCTCCGTGAAGCTCCACACCATCATAGCCTGCTTCAATCGCACGACGAGTTGCTTCGCCATAGGCACGGATGACGCGGTGGATATCATCGGATGTCATTTCACGCGGTACAGGCGCGCCTTCTTTTTCCTCGGCTACTGCGCTTGCACTGATCGGCTGTCCATCTGGAATTTGATCTGGTGGACACAGGCGGCCACCATGATAAATTTGCAGGATCGCTTTCGCGCCCTCCTGATGAATCGTATCCGCTAGACGACGCAGGCTCGGAATCATTTCATCCTTGTCCGCACCGAACTCATTGACAAAGCCTTTGCCATCTGGAGTTACATACACACAAGCGGTAATAACCGCGCCCACACCACCGGAGCGTTCACGGTAGTATGCCAGTTCCTCGTCACTGACTTCACCATTTTCGTGGGAAGCAAAGTTAGTCATAGGTGCCATGGTAATACGGTTCTTCAACGTAACACCGGATGGCAGGGTAAAAGCTTCAAATAGAGAATTATATTTTGGGTTCATTCGTTCTCTCTCCTTCAGTTTAAATCAGATCAGATAATATAAGGCTGTTAAGCATGAAGCCGAATATGAATTCGATGCAGTTTTCCTTCCACAACGAACTCAAACTACTGTTGCTTACTTAAATACAGTGGTTATAATAACCACAGTATAATGATCCGCAACTATAAAGTCAAATCTATCCTTTCTGACCTTCCCTAAACTGTTCGAAAAAGCTGAACCGTAGCCACTTGGCACAAGAAACTAACAAAGCTTAATGCTTCCCGGCTGTGCCTTTCTTCTTCTCCTCCCGGCGGGAAAACCAAGTCGCGAGCAACGAGCCGGAAATATTATGCCACACGCTAAAAATCGCACTCGGTACAGCAGCAATCGGGTTAAAATGAGCTGCTGCCAGCGCAGCGCCCAGTCCGGAATTCTGCATTCCCGTTTCCAGCGTAACAGCTTTACGCTTGGAAAGATCCATGCCGAACAGCTTGGCAAACCAATATCCAAGCAGGAACCCGATACCGTTATGCAAAATAACCACACCAAAAATAATCGGACCTGTCTCCAAAATCTTGCCTTTGCTGCCTGCAATCACAATAGCCACGATGAGCATAATCACCAGTGTTGATATAAGCGGCAGCGCCTGGACACTGGCTTCTGCCTGTTTGCGAAATAGCGATTTGACGATAACACCCAGCACAATGGGGACAATAACCACGATGAGAATATCCATGATCAGCGACTTCGCATCAATATTCATCCAACGTCCAGCAAGCAGGTTAATCATGGCCGGGGTAGCCAGTGGAGCAATCAGCGTCGACACCGAAGCAATCGATACTCCCAATGCCACGTCGCCTTTGGATAAGAGCGTCATTACGTTGGACGCGGTTCCACTCGGGCAGCAGCCTACCAAAATGACACCTACCGCAATATCCGGTGGCAGCTGCAATACTAATGCCAATCCAAAGGCCAGAAACGGCATAATCAGATAATGCCCGACCACGCCAATAGCCACATCCACTGGACGCCGGAATACTTCACGAAAGTCAGCCGCAGATAAAGTCAGCCCCATCCCGAACATGACAATGCCCAAAAATAACTGTATGTATCCTTTTAACCCTGTAAACGCCGCAGGAAAGAAAAATCCCAAGCATGCAAATAAAAGTACCCAGATGGAAAAGGTTCCTCCTACAAATTTCCCTACTTTCTCCAAGCCATTCATTCTACTTATCTCCTTACTTCTATATAATTTGAATTTGTGGAAATTCAGCTTATATAGTGCTTAAAATTTTCACCATTGTACTACATATGACTGCATATACATACAACTTTTTATGATTTTACCGGGATCAAGAAACTTTTTCCGGTTAGGACATATTCGAAAGCAAAGTGGGTATATTCATAATAGAAGATTGTGACCAGTCGGTCATTTTTGGATCATCATTCGTTGAGGAGGAGATATCCCTATGTCACGAAGCCATCCGTATAAATGGTGGAATATTATTGCATTTATCGCTGTCATTCTCGTTAACATTTTGGCTTCTACACTTCTTATCGGCGGCAGAAGCACTGCTGCTGTATCCAACATGTACCCAACCTTGATCACACCAGCGGGTTACGCTTTTTCCATCTGGTCGGTCATCTACATACTGCTCGCCTGCTTTGTCGTGTACCAAGCTACACCTACAGGACAAGCCAAGACAAGCGTTCAGTCCATCGGTATTTTCTTTATTTTAAGCTGTCTCTTCAATATCATCTGGATTTTCCTCTGGCAGTATGTATACGTAGAACTGTGCGTCATCGTCATTATTCTATACTTGCTTTCCTTGGGCGTCGTGTATGTACGTACCCGCACGCCGCAGCCAACCCGCGGAGAAATGTGGTTCGTCAAGCTACCGTTCAGCCTGAACCTCGGTTGGGTATCTGTTGCTACTATTATCAACATTGCAGTGGCACTAAAAAAGAATGAATGGAGTGGCTGGGGACTGAGCGATACGACATGGGCGATCATTATCCTGCTCATCGGCACCGTATTGGCCATCATGGTCAGCTTCCCTTATCGCGACAGCATTTATCCTCTCGTATTTGTATGGGCCTATGTCGCCATCGCCGTCGAGCATCCGAACAATGAAAATGTACGGCTGGCCGCATTGATCTTGGCGGCAATCATTCTGGTGTACGCGCTATGGCTATTCTTTGCCCGTAATCGAGACCGAGATTAAAGAAAACGAATATGATCTCCTAGCCAGAACAAGCGAGTTTGGGTCTGAATCATCTAGCCCAAGCTCGCTTGCTTTGTTTATTCATTTTAACCATGTGATTAGGTATAGATTTTGATCAAATCTATAAGCTTGCTTGTCGAGTGATCTGCATTTGTTTTCTTCATATTGATAATATAATCCGACCTTTTTTCATACAAACGAAGAATCATGTCAACAAATCGTTCAGATTCCAACTCTTCTTCTTCTAAAAACTCACAAAAGCCTTGCGCTTTAAATGATTTTGCATTTAGAATTTGATCTCCCCGGCTAACCGCCTTTGAAAGAGGGATCAATAGCATCGGCTTCCGCAGCGTCAAGAATTCAAAAATGGAATTTGAACCCGCCCTAGAAACAACCATATCTGCCATCGCCATAACATCCGCCAGTTCATCGTTTATGTATTCAACTTGCTTGTAGCCATGCATATGAATGGAATGATTCACTTGGTCTTTACCACAAATATGCACGATTTGAAAATGAACGAGCAAAGCCTCTAAATTCATCCAGACCATCTCATTGATCTTCTTGGAGCCTAAACTCCCACCCATGATCAAAATGATCGGCTTATTTCGAGTAAATCCGCAATAGGTCAAACCTTTAGCTGCCTCCCCATCTTTTAGTTCATCTCTCACAATAGCACCTACATACCGGGTATGCTTAGAGCGAAAGTACTGAGTGGTTTCAGGAAAGGTAGTACAAATTTCTGTAGCAAATGTGCTGGAAATCTTATTAGCTAATCCAGGGGTAATATCTGATTCATGAATGATTACAGGGACTTTATTCAACCACCCAGCCAATACCACAGGAACCGAAACAAACCCGCCTTTTGAAAAAATAACATCCGGTTTTTCTTTTCTTATAATCCGGTACGCTTGAGAAATCCCCTTCAGTACTTTAAAAGGGTCCTTAAAATTATTCCAATCAAAATATCTGCGTAATTTCCCAGTTGAGATGCTAAAATAACACACGTCTTCTAGTCCAGAAATCAATTTTCTTTCAATCCCTTGTTCAGAGCCTATGTATTGGACACTCCAATGTTGTTCCAGTAAGTGAGGAATCAAAGCTAGGTTTACTGCTACATGTCCTGAAGAGCCTCCACCAGTGAAAATTATTTTTTTAATCATCTCCACCTCCACTCTGTATTCAAAAAAAAACAAAACACATTAAATTTGAGCAACCGGGTGCCTCTATAGTAGGGACACCCGGTTGCCATACAAACTTTTTATTTTATGAACGGACCTTTCAGACTATTCGCCCTTCAATGCAATGACTTCAATCTCTACCAGTGCATCCTTGGGCAGACGAGCTACCTCCACTGCACTGCGTGCTGGGTAGGGTTGTTCAAAGAAAGAACTGTACACCTCATTGACGCTGACAAAATCGTTCATGTCCTTCAGGAATACAGTCGCTTTCACGACCTGATTCATGTTGCTGCCTGCCGCTTCCAGAATGGCTTGTACGTTGCTCAAGGACAGGCGCGCCTGCTCCTGTACATCCTTACCAAACTCACCTGTTGCCGGATTCAGTCCAAGCTGTCCCGAGGTGTAAATAAACCCGCCTGCCTCTACCGCTTGGCTATAAGGGCCGATAGCACCAGGTGCTTTTTCAGTAGCAATTGTTTTTTTCATAAGGGTTGGATTCTCCTTCCTGATACTGGTTCACCGTATTATAGCATGTGCAGTCCAAAGCCACTATTCCGTGCGACGGATTAACGCACTGGGCTTCTTTTAAGACACCCCATTGGGAAGGTACTATATTTTTTTATTCCCGCTGTAACCTTTAGCACCTATGTATCATCTAACTCCTATAACCTGCTACAAAATAAATTCTACAAATCCAGATACAGGTACAATGATCATAGCTAGTATAAACGGGAAAGGAGCACCATCCTTTGAATCTCGAAACAAGCTTACACCAAGCAAGGCAGGGAGACCGCAAGGCATTCGTCGCCTTGATGAAACTTATGGAATCCGATATGTATGGCATGGCGCGTTCCATTCTTCGCAGCAATGAGGATTGCGCGGACGCGATGCAAGAAGCGATGCTCAAAGCATACCAGGCTCTGGGTGAGCTGCGTGAACCTCGCTATTTTAAAACATGGCTGCTTCGTATCCTCATTAATGAGTGCCATCTCATTATCCGCAAGCAAAAACGGATCTTACCCGTGGCGGAATTTGTGCAGGAACCCTCCACCTCGGGCGGATATGAAAAAATCGAACTGCGCGAGGCCATCGACCATTTGGAGGAATCCATGCGAACCGTAATTTCCCTGCACTATTTGCGGGATATGCCGATCAGAGAAATATCAGAGGTACTGGATATATCAGAGGGGGCCGTCAAAACACGATTACACCGTGCTCGCAGAACATTAATGGACCTGCTACAAAATCGTGGAGAAAGGAAGGTGACCTTTCAATGAGCCCTTCAGAGATTGAGAAACAGAATCAAGAGCTGGATCGGAAATTACAATCAGAAAAAGAAAACTTGGACGCAGACACGGTAATGATTCCCGATTTGGTAAGAGAACGCTTAGATGCATTTTACACACAAATGGAATCGGATGTGGATCCGTTATCCAAGTCTCCTTCCTTACATCGACCGGGCAAAAAATTTCTCCGGGGGACCGCAATTGCCGCTGCTTCTGCGGCTGTCATTAGCGTTATGATCATTGGTAGCGCCTTTGTTTCGCCTACAATGGCAGAATCATTGAAACAGGTTCCCCTTGTAGACAGCGTGTTCAAGCTTGCTGGGGATCTCGGGCTGCAAACCGCGGATCAGAAAGGGTTGGCAACTTCCTCGAATCTCAGTGTTATCCATAGCGGTATTACATTAAAGGTACCACAAATCATATTTGACGGGACACGCTTGGTCGTGGCGTTGGAAAAGAGCGGCGGAGATTCACAACATCAAACCCTATATCCGACGATCCAAACGCAAGGACTGCCCGAAGAGGACATTCTGGAGAAAGTGGACCTGTTCATCAATGGGACATCGGTCAATAGCAATAATGGCGCCTTTAATTTCATGTATGGCCGCCCAGGCAAAGATAGTAATTCTATGCTGATTGCGTATATGCGTGACCCTGCCAGTGGTAAACCCGCCTTACCAGATCAGTTTGAGCTAGAGGTATATGCCAAGTTAAAAGGTGTGTCCGAGCCGTTTCGCATACAAACCACGGTTCACAAAACTAAAATAAATAACAAGATTCTTCAGCTGCAAATGAGCAAGTCTAATCCGTATCTTGCATTTACGGCAGAAAAGGTAGAAATTACACCCATCACGACCAAGATCACAACGTCGTTCAAAATGCTGACCGATATTGCACATATGCCGGATGATTACACTGTGGAGCGAGAATACAAGTACATCAAAAACGGCCACACGATCCAGTACACCAAAAAGGAATTGGATATGCTTGAGTATGCTATATTCGACGAGCAGGGAAGAGAACTCCAGCTCCTGAGCGGCTCTGGAGTTCCCCTTACCAAAGAACGTGACAGCAAAATGATCACCCTGTTTACTCCTTTTGTGGACACTCCCCAGAAGATCATTTTCAAGCCTTATATATTGCCAACACAACCAGGAGGTAGTGCCCTACTCGATGCTAATGGCAACTGGACACGACATTATATTGATGAATTAGAGATTACGATAGATGTGTCGCAACATACAAACCGCCAATAAAACACAAATAACGCCGCTGTTGTCCGAATCATCGGGCAGCAGCAGCGTTATTGTCATTTTTAACCCTAGCTGTGGTTTTACATATTCTCATCAGGAGCCGTTCCTGTACCGGATTTCTCATCATCGGATGTTAGTTCTGCACCGATGACTCGAATGATGTCGTTCGGATAAATATGTACGCCGCTCGCCTGTGCGAGAGCAATTCGTACCATGGCTCGTGCGATGACCGGGGCCGGGATGGCGCGGTAGGAAGCGAGCTTGCCCGTCATCAGACCGTCCAGCGCTTTCATGACAACAGCGGCAGCGGCTTCACCCAAACGTCGTTCAGGTCTCGCGCCCAAAATCAGCGACGGACGGAACAAATGCAGCGCAGGCACTCCGACAGCAGCAAGCGCCTCTTCAGCCTCACCCTTGGTGCGATTATAAAACACGCGTGAGTCTGGATCGGCGCCCATCGCAGAGACCGCAAGCATCTGTACCGCTCCAGCTTCTTTGCCCAACTGGGCTGTCAGCACCGGGTAGTCCAGATCCACCTGACGGAACTGCTCCTTGGAGCCCGCCTTTTTCATCGTTGTCCCAAGACAGCAAAAAACATCATCCACCCCTTCGAAGGCGAACGCCGCTTTCTGCGGCTGTTCCCAATCGATGAGCGCCTGCTCCAGCTTGGGATGCTTGATGTCCAATGGACGTCTGCCCATAACCATGACGCGGTTGTATTCCTTTTGCACCAGCAGCTCTCGTACAACATAACCCCCGACAAGCCCTGTTGCACCCACAACGACCGCTTTGCGTTCCATGATAGACCTCCTTTGTGCCATAGCGCTCCTGCTCCTACAATTGCGATTAGGTTAATTTAAACGGCTGTTCGTCCGCCTCCTTGCTTTTGGACGGACACATCGGTAGGTACAGGGAAAATGTACTTCCCTTGCCCTCCTCACTCTCCAGACGGATAAACCCGCCCAACAAGCGGGAAAAATCACGGCTGATGGACAATCCCAACCCAGTTCCTCCATATTTACGATTAATGGAACCGTTCGCCTGCTGGAATGCCTCAAAAATAACATGCTGCTGAAGCTTGGAAATGCCGATGCCCGTATCTTTTACAGCAAATACAACCCAATCTCCCTCCTGTCCCTTTCGATCCAGATGTTGTGTGCTGATTTCCAGCAATACACGTCCTTCATGAGTGAACTTAAAGGCATTGGACAACAGATTACGCAAAATTTGCTGTACGCGTTTGGAATCAGACCGGATTTCATTCGGTATAGGCTCATGCTCCTTCAAGCTGAATTCCAGATTTTTATCCTTCGCTGTGACTTCAAAATGCATCATCATCACCTGCGCAATCTCACGTACACTGACTGGCTCACTTACGATTTCCATGTGCCCAGCCTCGACCTTGGATAGGTCCAGAATGTCGTTGATCAATTGGAGCAAATCATGCCCGGAGGCATAAATTAGATCACTGTACTGGTCTAGCTCGTCCTCATCCAGCTCTTTTCCCTGCTCATTGATAATTTGCGCCAGATTAATGATGCTGTTAAGAGGTGTACGTAACTCATGCGACATCGTTGCCATAAAATCCGATTTATATTGGGAAGCCATCATCAGTTGCTTGGCACGTTCCTCTAGAATGACCTTTGCCTTCTGCAACTCATCTCGCTGCTCTGATAACAACTCATTCGCCTGCTTAATCTGATGATTCCGCTGCTGCTCCATCTGAAAGTCACGTAAAATCAGAGCAAATAAAAAACTGAGAACGATGCCGATAGGCAGTGTAAGAGGAACAACCTCCGCTACATAATAGCGCCAGGGAATGACGCCTAGACAGGCAATATTTAACGTATTTACGATATTAACCGCTAAAATGGTTACCGATGCCTTGATAATCAAACGCCAGGTGGAACGGCGCATCCAGTAGTTCAATCCGGCGCACAGGACGCCCAGAATGCTCATATTCAAAAAGCCGACCCACGCCGCCGTATGCAGGCCGAAGGTAAATCTCGTAAGTCCGATTGCGACCCCAATAATAATAAGCGTATAGGAGCGGGGATACACCAACGCCGCGATAATCAGCGGTACGAAACGCAGATCAAAAATAACCGTTTCACTAAAGTTAAAACCAAAGCAAGAGCTGACCCATCCGCCAAATATCACTAGCAGCACCGAGCTGACATATTTGAACCGCGAAGAGGTACGACTCAAACCATATTTATAAATCACGTTCGCCACATAGGCAACGGCAATCAGCATCCCTAAATTCATCAGAAACATCATTGAAAATTGCATGGACTCACACTCCCATAGCGCAAAAAATTGGATGCCAGGCCTATGTTAACCGCGTTTGCCTTTCTTGTACATCATAACATGAAGCCCCATCTTTCGACATGTCGAAAGATGCTTACATTCCTATATAAAAAAAGCGAACCTCAATGGCTCGCCCTAGTGCTGATACCTATAGAGTCAGCTTGTGATGCCTTTGTTCCGGCGCCACTCTTTGACAAATAATTCGGCAAAATAAGGGTCCCATTGGGTTCCCTTTCCCTCCTCCAATATCATAACCGCCTTCTCTTCCTTCATACCTTGCCGATAGGGACGATCAGACGTCATCGCATCATAAGCATCCGCTACAGCAATGATTCGCCCAAATAAGGGGATATCTTCCCCTGCGAGCTGGTCAGGGTATCCCTTGCCATCATAACGCTCATGGTGCGAGCGCACGCCGGGCAAATAAGGGGCCATAGCATAAGCCGGCTCAACTTGCCGGAGAATGCTCTCTCCCATAACCGGGTGCATTTTAATCTGATCAAACTCCTCGTCCGTCAGCTTACCGTCCTTGAGCAGCACAGCGTCAGCCACGCCGATTTTACCGATATCATGCAGCAAGGCTGTTTTGCGCAGCAAGTCGAGGTCCGTCTCATTCAAACCTCCCTTGCGCCCAATGAGTACGGAATATTCAGCTACACGCAAAGAATGTCCTGCGGTATAGGCATCTCGCGCATCCAGTGCTGCCGCCAAGGTGGCGAAGTAACTGTCCAATAGCTGACCGTTCTTTTCTTCCCGTTCCTTCAGGCCCTCGATCATCATGTTAAATCCTTCGACCAGCTCCGCAAATTCGTCCGAATACAAATCGCTGGCATTACTGTTCAGGCGGCCTTCCTTCACTTCATTCATTTTTTCCAGCAGATGGTGGATCGGCTGTTCGATCTCACGGGTCAGCAACCTGCCGCCCAGATAAGCAAAGGCTACACCAAAAATTAAAATCGTACCCGCCCAAGCCCAATAGGAGCTAGAATCCGTCGCCTCCCAACGTTCCAGGCGAATCTGTGTAGCTAAACAAAATAAAAATAAAGGAAAAGCACCAATGAGCGTCGCACTTAACTGAAATTTATGCCGAAGCGATAGCAGGACTCGTCCTCGCAGAGACAGGTTTAATCCATATTGCTGGTAGGTTCGATCACGAATTTCCTCCAGAAGCGGTTTGATTGCTCTCATGGTCAGGAAAAATTCAACCAGTGCGTGCATGGAAGCGACCAGACAAGCTCCTATACAGGCGATTCCTACATAATAAAAGGGAAAAGTAAGTTGTCCAGTATGTATCATCCATAGCGCAATAACGGTTGCCGGGATAGAGAAGCCTAACAAATGCGGTCCAACAATACGTAAAACTGACAAATTAGGCAGATGATGAACCCGGATATACACCGCTTCTACATCCTGGAGCGTTTCCTGGTTACCTAGAAAAAAACGATGAACGGGTCTCAAATGCATTCGAAACACTATGGTTTCACAAGCAATCATAATAACGCTGGAAAATGCAATAATTTTAACAAGACCCAGAATTTCATAGTGGGCTACATTTAACGTGGAAAATACAAAAATCATACCTACCAACAATACAGCGATAAACGAACCTATAATATAGTTCAGGATAACATGCTGAATAAAGCGCTTATAGGTCGGCAAATTGCTACCCCTCTTTTCATCCGTACACTCTAAAATATCTTGTGTATTCAATATCGGAGTCCAACCATCAAAAGTTTACCTTCTTGCTTGAGCATTTTACATAAATACGAGGACGGCTTTTAATCTGCAATTTATAGATGGAAAATCATCTTATTCTTAATTAAGAAACTCGCGAGGGAAGGACATTTTAGCCATCATTTTTCCAGTCTATCATCAAAAAACAAAAAATGACTTGTGTTTTATAATCATTCTTGCTATACTATTAGAATATGTATTAACCCCATAAGATTCCACGCAACAAGCTATTACTCCTAATCACCGTATGGAGCTTCTCCAAATTTTATGTATAACCCTAATGTAGAATTTTGAGCTTTTGCCGAAGATTTTCACATTCACACTGGCGCGGTCATCGGAGCCGCAAGGACGAAAGAGAGGTAGGGCTTTTGTCGTTTGGAAAATGAACAGTGGAATCACACTGCCCCTTATGAACATGCTGACCATATAATGCAAGGTAGCAGGGGTTGAATATATATTATGCCATCAAACGATGAAGTTTGAGCAGGCCGTGCAGTATATGCAAACTGCACCATCCTCCGGATGATCCCCGGGGGATTTTTCATATACGGAAAGCATATCTATGAACAAAAAAGTGGCCCTGCCGATACATCGGCAGGGCCTATAGCTTGATCAAAAAGGGGTTAATAGGGTCATTATAGTCTCGCTTTCTTAAAACTAAATGATATGCACCTTAAAAACTCATTAATTTTCCAGTTTTATATACCTTCTAATAATTCGTCCAATATTCTGTACCATCGGGCGGCATCGTTTGCGTAGTGGAACGTCTTGTTTCCGCTTGAGTGCGCCTTTGGGTCGAGGGACGCTCCCACCCTTCCAGTAAAACAACATGCTGGGTACCCGAATTGTTTTCCCAAGTGATGTAGCGTTCCTGTTCCATATGTCGCAAGGCGACTGTAATTTCAGCGTCTCGCTTGCCTGTTTTTACGGTCAATTCCGCCATTGTGGGCATGTGGCGATGCTGGGCGAAATAATTATACAAAATACGTAGCAGCTTTCGTTCCAAATCTGGCAACATCGTCTTCCCTCCTACAAAGAACATACGTTCCCATTATAACATATAAAAATGCATCCTCCTACTGGAAGATGCATTCGGGCTTTTATGCCCATGTTGAATTTAGTTTTTTTCCTTCTCCTGACGACCAACAGAGCGCAACCACCAGGCGATTCCACCAACACTTCCAAGTGCCAGAACCGTTAAGAAAATAATATAGAACAAATGAAATGCACGATCACTCATGGCAATCGCCTCCTTACTTTATGTATACACTTTCCAGCTAAGCCTGTAAACCTCTTTTTAGTCCCACATTCTAATTTTTCCCAGGTAATCAACAATAAATACTTGCTTGAGATTCATCGGTACATACTAACTAAAAGTGGTTAATACCAAATATGAGACAGACCAAGGAGGTTATTGAATATGAAATTCCTATTGATCGTGATCATCGTCGTGCTGATCGTTGTATTGCTTATGAGAAGACGCAGATAAGCAGAGACATCCTACATTGTTAAAAAAATACAAAAAAAGGCTTTCGGCACATCACCGAAAGCCTTTATCCATCTGAGGTTAAGGCTAAATTACGCCTTGTTCTTCTTGTTATATTTAATAAAAGCAATTACAAGCGCTACAGCAAACAATATTCCGCTGACCACCCATGTTGTCAGAAATGCCATACCCAAACCGACATTAGACCCCATCGTCGGGTGATTCATGGCAGTAAACACTGATCCCTGCATCATAAATATGGTACAGAACAAAACAACGGGCGCTAAAATAATCGTGCTTGCTGTCTTCCGAGTACCCGATACTGCGATCACGCACAGAGCGGAAATCACCAAGATCACCCAATATATAACTGCTTCCCAAATCACTGAAGTGCCCACCTGTTCAACCTCTTTTCTATCCATTCGTATATGCCTCTTCTATTGTAACAGACGTCACACAGTGAACCAAGCCATAATTTGATCAGAAAAGGGGTAAACCCTGCGGATAAGGTAAATAATGTACAGTAGCGATCCTACACCAAAGACATGAAAGGAAATGATGATCCCATGAGAAGTGCAAGTCCTTTTGTCATTGTAAACGATGTGCAGCAGTCCATTGATTATTACCAATCGGTGTTAGGCGGGAAAATCAAAGTGCTAAACAAGCAGGAAGGCAGACTCTTGCACGCTGAACTTCACCTGGGTAGCAGTCATATCCATTTTTCAGATTCCTACGGTAAACCGCTGAAAGCACAGCATGTACAAATCATTCTCGACTGTGAAAGTGAGGACGAGCTTAAGCAAGCTTACCGCGCACTAGCAGAAAAGGGTACCGTTACCGTGGAGCTACAAGATACTTTCTTTGGTGCGTTGCACGGCGAAGTAACGGATCACCTCAACCAGATTGGATGGGTGATGAACTATTTTAAGAGATGATCACATTCAGCCATAACCGAATACGTCTTATAGCCACCATCAACGTTCCTCACCCGATAACCGTTTTGAGTCAAAATTCTGGCCGCAATATAGCCTCGCAGACCGACTTGGCAGGATACCGCGATCTCCAGATCACTGGGGATTTCTGCCATCCGCTCTCTAATCTCGGCCAGAGGAATATGAATCGAACCTGGAATGGCCCCTGCCTGTAGCTCCACCGCATCCCTAACATCAATAATAAGACCACCATTGCGGTGAAAATCATCAACTTCATGCCACTGTATCGTTTGGACCAGCCCATCCATGATATTCGAAGCCACGTAACCCGCCATATTCACAGGGTCTTTTGCTGAAGAATAGGGAGGTGCGTAAGCAAGTTCAATATCAGCCAGCTCACGGACGTTCAAATGACCACGAATAGCCGTCGCAATCACATCAATCCTTTTGTCTGCTCCATCAGCTCCAACAGCCTGCGCCCCATAGATCATCCCGTTCTCAGGATTAAAGAGCAGCTTCATAGCAATGGGTGATGCGCCAGGGTAATAGCCGGCATGCGAACCAGGATGAATATGAACAGCCTGATAAGGAACGCCCAGCCGCTGTAATGTTTTTTCATTATTACCTGTAGAAGCTGAAGTCAATGCAAAGGTCTTAATTACGGATGTTCCAAGCGCCCCATCATAAGAAATGGCTTGACCGTTAATATGATCCGCTACCAAACGCCCCTGACGATTGGCTCCCCAAGCTAGTGATACCATCGTTGCAAACCCATGATTGCGGTCTTTGACCTGGATGGCATCCCCCACCGCATAAATGGCCGGATCGCTGGTTTGCAGTTGGGCGTTGACCTGAATGGCGCCGCGAAAACCAAGTTCCAATCCGCTTTGCTTAGCCAACTCATTTTCAGGAACAACACCGATCGCCAGAATAACCATGTCCGTATGAAGCACACCCCCGGAGGTCAATCGAAGTTGTGTCCCCTGCTCTTCAAAAGCCGTGACTCCTTCCTCTAAACGCACCTCCACCCCGTTCAGCCTCATATGCTGTTCTACCCATTTGGCCATTTCAGGGTCCAGCGGATTCAATAATTGTTGACCCATATCAATAATAGTTACTGCAAGTCCACGCTCCCGCAAATTCTCGGCCATCTCCAGCCCAATAAATCCGGCCCCGATCACCGTGACATGCTGGGGATGTCTTTCATCTACATATGCTTTAATGACGTCCATGTCATGAATGTTTCTTAATGTAAATACATTCACAGCTTCATGTAATCCGGGAATGTCCGGTATCATCGGTTTGGCTCCCGGCGACAATACCACAATATCGTACGGCTGCTCATCTGTTTCCCCTGTAATCATATCGCGGAAGCGGACGAGCTTCTGCTCGCGGTCTATTTGTATCACTTCTTTCAGTACCCTTACATCTATATTAAAACGGTCTCTTATCCCTTGAGGCGTCTGGAGAAACAGCTTCTCCCGCGCATGGATTGTCCCGCCAATATAGTAGGGAAGGCCACAGTTCGCAAAAGAAACATGCTCTCCGCGTTCAAACAGAATAATCTCGTCTTCCTCATTCCATCTACGCAATCTCGCAGCAGCAGAAGCTCCACCTGCTACCCCGCCAATAATAACTATTTTCCTACCCATTTCTTCCCCTCCTCATATACCCTACGGGGTATAATATATACCTATGGGGGTATGATGTCAACACGCAAAAAAAGACGGAGGTTGCCCCCCGCCTGATCAACCCTGAACGAATACCGATCTGGGTCGAAAAATCACTTGCGATGCTACACGAATGCTCTGTCACACTTAGTCTAAGAAGGGTCTACTGCTACTACTGCTGGCTGGCCGCGATCGCCTGTTCCAGATCGTACAAAATATCGTCTATCGCTTCTGTCCCGACAGATAGGCGTAACAGCTCTGGTTTGACTCCGGCAGCGACCTGTTCTTCCACATTCAACTGCTGGTGCGTTGTGCTTGCCGGGTGAATAATTAAAGACTTGGAATCACCCACATTCGCCAAATGAGAAAATAGCTTTACATTCGCAATTAGCTTGCTTCCCGCTTGGCTTCCACCTTTAATACCAAAGGTCAGGATTGCTCCTTGTCCTTTCGGCAAGTACTTTTGAGCTAATTCATAGGACGGATGGCTTGGCAGCCCGGTGTAGCTGACCCACTCCACATCCTTGTGGCCTTCGAGATATTGCGCTACCTTCAAGGCATTCTGACTATGTCTTTCCAACCGCAGATGAAGTGTCTCCAAGCCCTGAAGCAATAACCATGAATTAAATGGAGAAATGGCTGCTCCCAAGTCCCGCAGCAATTGCACCCGTGCCTTGATAATATATGCGATAGGTCCCACCGCCTCGGTGTAAACAACTCCGTGGTAGCTCGGGTCCGGCTCAGTCAGTCCTGGGAAACGACCACTCGCTTTCCAGTCAAACTTGCCGCTGTCCACGATCACCCCACCAATAGACGTACCGTGTCCGCCAATAAACTTCGTTGCAGAATGCACGACAATGTCCGCTCCGTATTCAATAGGGCGCAACAAGTAAGGACTTGGGAATGTGTTATCCACAATTAGCGGAATACCATATTCGTGCGCAATCGCCGCTACAGCTTCCACATCCAGCACATTGCCCTGTGGGTTGCCAATCGTTTCGGCAAATAATGCCTTCGTCTTATCCGTAATGGCTTTGCGGAAGTTCTCTGGGTCATCCGAATCGACAAAATGTACTTTAATGCCCAATTTCGGCAGTGTTGTAGAAAATAGATTATATGTACCGCCATACAGACTGGAGGCCGACACAATTTCATCCCCAGCTCCCGCAATGTTCAGGATGGAGAAGGAAATTGCCGCCGCTCCCGAAGCCGTTGCCAACGCGCCAGCCCCGCCTTCCAACGCGGCGATCCGTTGCTCGAATACATCCGTGGTCGGATTCATCAGACGCGTATAAATGTTGCCGAATTCTTTCAGCGAGAACAAATCAGCCGCATGCTCCGCATCCCGAAATCCATATGAAGTGGTTTGATACAATGGAACGGCGCGGGCAAAGGTAGTAGGATCAATTTGTTGTCCGGCATGGACAGCGAGAGTTTCGAATGACAGCTTGCGTTCTTCTGACATGGTTATTTCCTCCCTTGTTATACGTGCTGTATGAATCGTCTCTTCCTGTATGCGTACTCATGGATGATTTTTCAATCATTCTCGCACAAAAAGAACGATTTGGGAAGATAATTCTCATTATTCAGGTAGGATATTATTAAAATGTTCAATTCGACTCCCAAGGAATAACTCTTAGTCCCGGCCAATTGGCTCTCCATCTTTGTACCTTGTTATTGTATATCTCTTGGGTTATCTGGACTTTATTAGCCCTCACGATTAACCCAAACAGATCATTTAATCCGAAAGGGGCGTAAACTTTCCAAGCTCCGCCCTCTGTCCTTCGCACGCCTAAGGCCGTAGCAGTCGTAGGCCAAGTATTGATAGCTTCCTCTAGAGAGTTATACGGTTGGATCGTATAGCCAAAATGCTGTTCATACCACAAGTGAACGCGCGCCTGATTTTTAATATCCAGACGGACAGGCATATCCATATCTCCAAACTGTTCCCTGACGTTATGGATCACCTCGCATTCTTTGTCATACGATACGTCGGCATCATAATACACAAAATCAACATCGTTAATCCCATGTTGAAGGGGCAAGCCGAGCAGGTGGTTCCAGACACTTTGCGCAATACACCCGGCACCTACGTAATAATGCTTTATTTCTAACTCAACTGCTTTCTGCAACACTGCATCTAGCATAGGGTTTGACTCTATAATCCGGGTTAGACCATCCATCTGAACAGCAAGATCCTGATTATAAACAGAGAAATTGGTTTTCAACTTGTACCCTCCATTTTCTAAAATAAATGCTTCATCAGGATTTATTTACATTTCATTATATCATCAGGTTTCAGACCGGAAGGTTTTACCCAACTGCTCCCCAAGGCCGAAATAATGGCGGAAGTTATAGATGAGCGGGCTCCACTTTGTCGGATCAATATGGTTCTCGCCGAGGATGATATCCTGATGAACATGCACCTGTATGGCTTGAGTTTCGACGATCGCAAAATAAGGAGAATGGTTAGGGATTCTTACATCCTTGACCTTGGCTTCAATTTGAATAGGGCACTCCCTGATTCGGGCGGGCTTGACCCTATTCGACTCAATCGAAGTTAGTCCGCTGATCTCATACTTATCTTTATGGTGCATAAACCCATGTTCCTTTTTTTCCGCTGGAACAGGATTCTTGCCTGTATAAGGAGCCAAACGTTCTACATTTTCCCACATCGAAGGCCCAGGAACATTGATTACACATTCGGGATGCCGCTCCATATTTTCTAATGCTTTGCCACCTGTTCCAATGCCTAGTACCACACAATCTCCTAATGCCCACGAGGAGGAAATGGGGCTAATATTGGTTGTTCCATCCTCATTCAGCGTGTTGAGTAAAATCACAGGGGTTCCGTAATATAAAATGCTAGGGTTAATCGTTATAACGTCTGGGCTATGATTCATCTCATTCATCTGATGTATTGGGTTCATCATCTCTTCTCCTTCTATTCAGATCTACCTCCCTATTGTAAAATATAAATATTTCAACCTTCATCGAAGTATGGATTACAAAGGGGGATAATCGTGCCATGAGTACCAAGTCAAATGTAGCCATGATTGCTTCTCTTGTTAGCGAGCCTTCCCGTGCAGCTATACTCACCGCTTTATTAGACGGCAGGTTCCACACGGCAAGTGAATTGGCCCATATGGCAGGCATCAAACCGCAAACAGCCAGCTTCCATCTAGCAAAAATGACCGAGGCACAAGTCGTTACTGTGCAAAAACAGGGGCGGCACCGTTACTATGGCATTCAAGACCCCGAAGTTGCCCGGGTGATGGAGTCATTTTTATCTATAGCTCCGCCTGTCCCTATCCATTCATTCAAACATGCCTCTGAAAACGAGGCCCTACGGTTGGCAAGAACTTGCTACGATCATGTTGCGGGTCAATTAGGCGTACAGCTCATGAATTTTTTCATTCAAAAGGGGATTCTTTTCGAAGATCAGGACGGGCTTCATATCACGGAATCAGGAGAGGCTTTCTTCACTGACTTTCAGATTGATCTAAAAAAAACAAGACAAAAGCGCCGCTCCTTCTCACATAAATGCCTGGATTGGAGTGAACGACGCCATCACCTTGCAGGTGCTTTAGGAAGTGCTGTTCTAGACAGATTATTCGAATTAAATTGGATCGAGCGTCTGCCCACAACCCGAGCGATACGTATTACAGCCGATGGTAAAAGAGGTTTTAAAGAGATATTTTCGATAGAAGTCGACTAGATCATCATAGTTCTAGTCCTTCTCTTATTCCGCATTGGATTTTATGATTGGAGACAAGGCCAGTTGTTTTCTCGTCATTGGACGGACATAGGCATAATTGTTTTTTGGAGCCTTTCCCTTTGCTACACCTGCTTTATATCTTCCAGCTCCAGCCGGGATGGCGACCAAGGTTCCGTACGTTCTCATCGCTCGTTCAATCGGGAAAGATGTAGAACGCGTTCCGTCTGTAGATCCGGCAAAATGGACCGCGGCCGCATAGTTGTTCAACCGATCGTTACTGTCATTCAGCCATACGGAACCTGAATCTCCAGGCCCAGTTCGTCCCTGGGTAAAACGAATGACCGTTTGATCACGGAAAATCTTGATTCCCGAATCGCCTCTCACCCTTTGTTCCACGCCAATCGCCTCCACGACTCCTCTGGCGAAGCCGTTGGTTTTTGCCATTCTTTTAAACGTCATTCCCAGACGGTAGCTCAATAAGTGCCCGGGTACGGTAATGAGGCCACCGCTTTGGTTAATCAGATACCTCGGGTTAAGCAGACTGTTTGAATTGGCAATAGCAATGGCAGAGTCCTGAAAGTTAACACCTGTCGTAGTAAGCGGGACAAATTGAAAAGCTCTCCCGATCTGATCCGCCGTTCTGCCCCCATCTGCCGGAGAAGGCTGAATGGTATTGTGAAATTGGTTTGTATTCGTCGGGACTAGAACATGGGCATTACTCAAAATAAACAAAGTATTATTCTTAATAACAATGAGTCCTCCGGTTCCTCCTGCAGTGGTGGGAACCGTCGTTCCTACACTGACTGCACCGGGCACAGGGCGCCATCTTTGGCGAGGGTTCGTTTGGGTAGGAGCCGTCGCTTCCCTTTTGAAGGAACCCACACCTAAAATTCGGATAGGTACCGCAGAAGCCCGACTTATATTATGGGTTACTGCCTGCAATTTGGTTTGCGTCACAGCCGAAAGATTTCTCAAGGTATATAACACAATCGCCGCACCCTTTGCGGGTCTGTTAGGATCAGCATAGCCTACTCCAATCCCTGTTACTCCGTTCCGCTTTAGCATCGTTCGCCAAATCCGACTCTTCAATTTGAAGGCTTGATAAAAGGTAGCCACAGCCACATACATCCCCTTTTCATAGTCAATGATGTATATACATATGACTAATTCGCACATCATGACTGTGCGTTTCCCCAGAACAATGAAAAAGGTGTGGGCTAGATGAACTGTTCATTGATCAACCTTCCTTGAAGAACTCTACCATTTCTTTAAATGATTGCTGAGCTGAGTGTACGTTATATCGGGGAGAGTACGGGTCACTGAATCCGTGCTGTCCACTGAATTTATGTACCCGGATATTACGGTTGTCTAAAGTTGAAATGAGCTCATCCACATTAAATGATGGTTCTTCCTGTGGGAAAAAAAGCAGTATTGGACAATGTGGAGCTATTTCTAAATAATTTCTAATACGAGAGCCATAGTATCCTACGATTCCATCAACATACTTTTCTTTACTACACAGCCAGGCAATCGTTGCCCCTATGCTAAAGCCGACGATAAATACCTTTTTATAACGAGCTCGATTACTTAATAATAAACTTTCGATATGATAGAAAGCGCGGTCAAATCCTATATTATTCATAAAATTGGTGTAGGCAGTTTCCTCTTGCGAATAGTCATAAGGCGTTTCTTTGCCTAGTAAATTTGGACAAATGACAGCATAGCCCTGATCCGATAATGAGCTGCAAAAATTTTCTATATGCTGGTTAATCCCATAAATCTCATGCAGCACAACAATTAGGGTGTCCGACTTTTTATCTATGCTTATCATATTGTCCCCCTAACCAGTTTTGAATATGGGAAAACAAGTCATTCGGATACGAGTATTTATACTTAGCTGCCACTTCCGAGGATAACCGTTTGAACAACTCAAAGGATACGACCAGTGCTTCCCAACTATGATTGGGATCATATTCCCCAAAAGATTTTCTCAAATCAGCAACGACATCTTGATCAGCCCATTCATTTATGAATTTCCCTGCATGCCAAGTATCATATTCCGATCCATGTACAGCTTTTGCATGCCACTCTATCATTTGCAGCAATAATTGTTTACAGTCCGTATCTCTTTGCTTAGCTACCCACAGATCATTGCGCAAAATTTGTTTAGCCACATAGAGAGAGGCGAAGCAATACATGTTAACAACCTGTAGATAAGCACCTTCAGATATCGGAGGAGTACCCGGGATCGTAGTGGTTTGAGGGATGATTTGGTTTCCATTTCCCGTCTTATCGAGCAGCATCCTGCCCCCCCGCTGAAACCCTTCAGGAATACGTCCATTTTTGATTATATGATCCAGATCGGATGTATGACGGAATAGAAAATCAACCTCAGCCCCTTGGTCAAAGAGAACGAGTTTTTCCGGATCTCCTTTTGCCGTTCGAAACATAAAGCTGGTCCAAACCTTGCCGATGTTTAATAACCATTGATCATTTTGAAGATAGTAATCTGGATTCGTTGAAAAGACGACTACATCCAAGTCAGAAAACTCATCAAAAGGTTTGTCCTCTCTTGCCCGGGACCCAACGATATAAACCGCAATAATTTCTTCATTAGAGAGTCCCCATTCGGATATGCGCTCCTCAAGCACTTCGTAAGTATAATTCAACTTTCTGGCCTCCCTTTTTTAGAAAACATTATATGCAATCCAATAATTTCGCTATATATTTTTTTGTTAACATTCAAAGGAATGCTGCCTGATATACACCATTCATCAAATCATTTCCCAATCTTCAGCCTGTGATATAATTCTTTCAATATTATAGTTTGGAAGGATGGTGCAAATGTCGGAGCAGCAAGTATACATCCGGTTCTCTGAGGAGACGGACGCCGCAGAGTTGGCAGCAATGTACAAGCGCAATCAGGAGTTCTTTGATAAGTTTTCACCAAACAACCAAGAGAAGTACTATACGGAGGAGTACCAGCTCCAGACGATTATTAAGAGCAAGACCGACATGATGGAGGATCGGAAATATTCCTTTGTGGTATGCCACAAGGAGGACGACCGGATTATAGGCAGCATAGGTCTATCTTTTGTGGTGAGGGGGCCGCTTCAAAGCTGTATGATCGGATACAGCCTAGACCAAGCATATAACGGCAAGGGCTATACGACGGAGGCGGTGAAGCAGGTGGTTCGCTATGCTTTCGATGAGCTAAAGTTTCACCGAATCTTCGGGGAAGCCTCTCCTCGGAATCCAGGATCCATCCGTGTGCTTGAGAAGGCTGGCTTTCATAAAGAAGGCATCTCTCGAAGCAACGTAAAGATCAACGGAAAATGGGAGGATCACCAGGTACTGGCGATTATAAATCCGTCAGAGGATATCTAGTTTTTCAGAGCGAACAATCGTTTAACCATTGTAGGTAGTAGATAAAAGTACCAAATCTCAATATTCTTATTACTGTAATTGAATTTCAGGAAATTCCAAGGAGGTTATTATGAAGTATCAATCAATCAAACTGCATGAAAAGTTATCTAAGTTTAGTGATCATTGGTCTCCGAAAGTTATTGGTGAAATGAATGACTATCAATTTAAATTGGTGAAAATAGTTGGGGATTTTGTATGGCACGATCATCAAGATACTGACGAGGTCTTTATTGTACTTGAAGGCGAGATGTTTATTGATTTTAGAGATGGACGGGTACAGGTTTCTCAGGGAGAAATGTTTATTGTACCTAAGGGGGTCGAACACAAGCCTTTCGCACATCAGGAGTGCCACATCATGCTAGTAGAGCCGAGAGGTGTAGTAAATACTGGAGAAGCGGATTCAGAATTAACAGCAGTCAATGATATTTGGATTTAAAATGCAATAATGACGAGCTTTAATACAGAATAAACATACGTGTTTTGTGCTAATTCGAGCAAGGAAAAGTATGATGGATGATAAGAAACGCAGAATTTTAGAATAGTGCGTGCCAGATCCTAAGAAGGTACAATACAAAACAGTAAAAAACGCCGGACATTTCTCCTTTCTGAGTCCTTTCCCGGAATCGATGAGGACTCCGGCATTTCTCCCATCGCAAGACCCTCCCGGCTTTGATCGCGAACGTTTCCATAGGATGCTTAATGCTGACATATTGGATTTTCTATGTACTCATACACGTTAGTTGGAAGACAACAGCGGCTGTCTAAGACTTTATTTTTCAGGTCTTGGTCTGCCGCTGTTGGATTTTTTGTTAGTTTCTCTCAGTGCATGATTTCTCTCTTATTCACCTTAACACCTGATAAGGATTGATCAAACATATCGAGAATAAAAAGGAACCTCTCAGCTTCACGAAATACATGATCGGCCAATAAAGGATGGATAATGCTTTTTATTCGGCACTCGTCGATTAAATCACGCGCTGTTTTCTTAAAATCACGCAAAGACTTCACAGAGACACGGTTCTCATCAACAAATTGACTCAGGAGTGGAACGGTTTGTGACTGTGGCCGCATATGACTTAGGTCAATCGCTTGAAACATCAGCATATCAAAATCATTACTAAACTCCCTAGCTTGTTCAACCAGTTTACGTTCGGATGGATCAAGCAAATGGCCTATAAATTTTGCGTGATCGGCCATGATTTTTAAGAAAAATACATTTTCATCAATAATTGCATCGGGTAATGGTTCAAGCTTTCCTGAATTGAGTTCTCCTAAACGATTTCTGAAATAATTGGCTTCCCGGCTTACGTGATCTACCAGTAAGGGAAAATTGGTTTGCCCAGGAAGTTTGCATTGTAATATAAGGCCCAATACCATTCTCTTAAATGCCCAAATATTTGTCGCCGCATTCTGAACTTCCGTATTAAACTCTTTGATTGTATAAGGATCTGTCTCGGTATTAAATTCATGCGACCTTTTCTCAATATCCTCAAAAATGGCGTAGAACCGATTGGCTTCTGTTTTAAGTTGAGTATCTTCCGCTCGAAAACCTAACCCCAGAAAAAATGAATGCTCCTTCATAATCCTGGACCAAAATCGTATTTCATCTAATGAGCGTGAAACGAATGCATCCAATCATATCCCTCCTCTATGTGAGCAAAAAAGCACTTACTTAGTCATATGGGATATGCCTTGTCATTATGAATATCGAATCCTACGCCTCATACAATCTAATTCCGAAGTTGAGCTATTGTGACTCGTAACTCTGTTGCCTTATTTATGTACGTGAAATATTTCTCTATACTGGCTATTGACCGTCGGAGTTATTAGTCATTCTGGGTCCTCTCCTGATACTAGGTCTATTCGAAATTCAAACTGGTCTCGCATAAAAATTTTACCCGCTATCTTAACTGATTCTAGCTTAACCTCCTCTACTACTCCCCCATAATCCTCAAATGTCACACGCAATTCCTCATCAACGGATACAACGTATACATGTGCCTGGACCAGAGCAGCTCCAAACAACTCCATGTCTGTCTTCAATACTTTATATGTGCGTTTCACGATGATCACCTCAAATATTCCATTTCGGTGAACCACATATGGATTCCTTCTGCTTTAAACATTTCTGCGCATGCATCCACTGTTTCTTACGAAGCTTAATCGGATGTTTCTTCGAAACCTCCAATTTAATGACTAGTGCCTTTATACTTTCGACGACCTACGTTCCCCTGAAACAAATTTAATTCCATAATAATACTCATATTTGAATATATATCATTTAATGTTTGGACAATTCTCCCAATCTAATTCTATAATTCACTTGTTATTACATATATTTAGGAGGAAGTCCTGAAAAATATTATATTCAAAAAACTTGGAACAATAGTGTTAGCCCTTCTCATTGGAGCTTCGGTGTTCTCCTTGTTCCCTGCCGTTACAAAAGCTGAGACTACAAATGTGACTTGGAAAAACGGATCTGTAGTAACTTCTCTTGGGGAAGTAGGAGCAAGCGACAAAGCAACAGTGGGAAAAACAAAAGGAAAATGGTATTGGGAAGTAAAGGTTAGCCACAGTATTTCATTAGTAGGAATAACAGGTGAATCTGGTCCGAAATATCAAGCATACTACGGTTATAGTGGTGAAATTATAAATAAAATTACATCAGACGTACGAACAGCTTATGGTCCTATGTTTGGACTTAATGATGTTATCGGTGTTGCACTGGACTTAGATAACGATAAAATTGTTTGGTACAAGAATGGCGTTTCCCTGGGAGCCAACACCGTTAAACCATCTGAACTAGAAGGAACACAGGTTTTCCCGATGGTCGCGAATGGAACTGGTGGAAAAATGACTTACGAAGCTAATTTCGGAGCAAGCGATTTTAAATATCCAGTTCCTGAAGGATTTTTGCCTTACCAAGAATCAGGTACATCTACAACACCGGATCCATCTACAAAGCCTGATCCTTCTACTACACCAGACCCATCTACAAAGCCTGATCCTTCTACTACACCGGATCCGTCTACAAAGCCTGATCCTTCTACTACACCGGATCCGTCAGATACCGATGGGGCCTCCCAACCAACTGGTGATCGCGCCATTCTGACTGTAACCATGGACAATGGGTTTGATAAAGAATTCGATCTGAGTAAAAAAGAACTCAATGCCTTCATCGCTTGGTATGACGCTAAAGATGCTGGTAGAGGTGCTTCTTTCTTTGCCATTGACAAGCACAATAACAACAAAGGTCCATTCAGCAATCGCAAAGACTACGTAATCTTCAACAAAATTCTCACATTTGAAGTAAGCGAATATTCAACTAAATAAACATGATGAAGGACTTCATATCGGCTAATATGCCGATGAAGTCCTTATTTACATTTACTGTAATCTCGAGATCACGCCTAAACTGCTATACTGGACGATACATTTTTTCTGGACTAAAAGTTTGCACATCGTTTTTTTTAACAAAAAAAGCACGGCTTCCAAAAAGCCTGGAAGCTGTGCTGTGCTTTGCTTATGTATTCAACACCAATATTCGATAATAAAGGTAACAAGATAAAATGAGCAACTACCTCAACCGATGAGGATACACAGGAGAATTCGTCATGTTAAAAAAAATTCTATCCATTGCTCTACTTTCTGTAGCTTTAACAGCTTGTGGAAGCAATTTTAAGGAAACAACGACAAGGTCTGGGTCTTCAAGTACATCCTTTGCTACTGAACAAACAGCAAGCAATGAAAATACTGCTCAGCAAGCTTCTACAAATGAGGTCACAGATAAACAATATTTATTTGCTGAATTCATGAAAGATGGAACACCCGTGTTAACAGAAGATCAAGCTTCTATGGAACAAACATCTTATGACTTCATTGTTAAAAACAGTGACTTATTTCCTTCCACAGATAAAAGCAAAGTCATTAATCTAGTAGATAAATCCGTAACAACAAAACACTTAAATAAAAATCTGAACTTATACTTAAACAAATTTGTAAAAATAAGCGGTGATGTAATAGATATAGAAGAAGATAACATTCCTATAGGAACAACGGCTATCGTTTATATTAGTGATGAAAATGATAATACAGTAATGGCAGTTTATCCGGGAGCAAGTGGAGAAATTTTTGAAGGAGACGTTGCCACAGTTATTGGAGTTCCTATCGCTAATTTTTCATATGAAAATGTCTCAGGTGGCTATACGAATACTACACTGTTAGCAGCTTCTTTTCTCACGAAGGAAAATCAATAAATTTTAATGTGCTTGAGTTTCACAGAATGCTGATGAAGGAAATTGAACCCCTACGTATTATGAGTGCGTCGAAATAGAGTCAATAACATTGAGCTGCGGGAGAACGTATATCGGTTCGACATGCCGATTGCATTCATAGTTGTATTAACGATTCATTAAACCGATAAAAAAGCTTTCTATACCACCCTTTGGGGCGATTATAGAAAGCTAATCTGCTTGGCAGCGTCTATAGCGCTCACTTAAAATTTTTCAGGAAACTGTTTGACAGTGCCTTCTGTCAAGATGTCCGCTAAATGAATCATATGGATCTCGTTTTTGTCGATTACTGCAATATAAGCTTTCCAATCTCCTTTGATACAGTCAAGGACTAATTCCGTAATCAACTGAAGGTGCGTATACAGCATATCTTGTAGCGCTTTAAACTGCCAGTTCGGATTCGCTGCACTTAAAAACCTGGCGATATCGTCGGCGTTTTTATGCCAATCCGCATCTAGCTTTTTCACATCCGCCTGATTGCCCGCTTTGGCAGCCGCTACAATTTTCCCCGCGATCAGAATATGCTCCCTCAGAAGACCCGCCAGCTTATTACCGGCGGCCTCCCCATAATAAGGCTCGATCACATTGCCTATATCCTGCTGGTTCCGTAAAAGCCGGTCCAATACGTCCTTCTGATCTTGACGATTAGATATGGCGCTGACAATATAACTTCTGGTACATACCTTCTGCATATCGCCTTTCAGTTGCACCATTTTGGAACTTAGGCAAGCAGAATTCTTCTCCTCGCCTATCTTCGCTTGCGCGACTGCTAGCCATCATCGCAGAGATCAAAAGTGGTGTCTTAATCTTTATTCTTCGTCTAAAGACATAGTTCGATTAAAAACAATCCCCACCGACCAGGTTAGGTTAGCGGGGATTGTTAAGTTGTTTTTGAGTTGTTATTTACGATTATCTTTTTTTGTGGTTTTCAGGCTCGCGACGTTTTAAACCCGCCAATCCAATTAACCCCAACAGACCAAGCCATCCCCAATTATCATTATCGTTATCGTTATCGTTATTATTAGTAGTCAGCATTTGTGTTCTACCATTATCGTTTGTGCCCATATTGGTATCACCGTTTTCAGCAAATGCTACTGCCGCTCCAAAACATGAAATCATTAATGCAACAACAACCATTATCTTCATTTTTTTCACCATACCTAAACCACTCCTTTAAATTTTGTTTGAAATCAATTCTTTAATGAATTTAGCATGCCCAGTAGGACTTATTTCGTATACATACATTAAATCTTCACTACTGGGAATCATAAATTTGTACATCATTAAAATTAAAAAAGGAGTGGTTTTTATAATGGGTATCCTAAGCGGGAATCCAAAAGACGAGCCCATGCATTACGGTGAAATTTATAGTGTGTGGCAGTTTTCAGCGTTAGCGAAAGGCAGCGTTTCATTTTACCAAGCATGTTTAAACCACGCAGGAGACAAAGAACTCAAAAAAATACTGGATGATCTTATTGATCAAGCTAAACTGGAAATCCAGGAATGCGACGCAATGCTTACTGATAATGGTATTGCTCCAGCTCCTATTTTGCCTGAAAGACCCCCTGTGAAACTTGAGGATATCCCGGTTGGTGCAAGGTTTACTGATCCCGAAATTGCAGCTAAAATCGCATTAGATACCTCTGTGGGATTGACATCTTGCAGCCAAGCTATGGGTCAATCCATTAGAGAAGACATCGGGGCTTTATTTGCGAAATATCATCTAACTAAGACTGCTCTGGGAGTTCGTATTCTAAAAATGAACAAAGAAAAGGGTTGGCTAATACCTCCCCCTCTTCAATTAAAAAGACCTGAACCAGTTAAAGCCTAAACTTCCCGCACGAATCTTCAACACACTGTTCCTTAGATTGTTCAACAAAAATCCCCGCCGACCAGTTAAGGTTTGCGGGGATTTGCTTTGCTTACGTTTAAGCACCTCCGATGGTAACGTAAGGCTGAATACTATTGTGGTGGTTAAGGGCTTGATCCGGCACAGTAACAATAAACAAAAAGCTAGCCGCAATGATCAGCAGTACCATTTTTTTCAACATTGGTCATCCACACCTTTTCAATAAAATTTAAAAATGCTGCTTTGGTTTCAGGAACTGCATAATCTCGAAAATGTAAAAACAAACCCATGCAGTTTATAAAATAAGTCTCATTATTTAATGTATGATAACTTACCATTGCATACATCAAATGTTTAAAACCATCAATGTAAGATCCTCGATGTAAATAATAATAAGCTAACTCGTAACCAAACCACGCGATATAATCCGGTATCACCTGTTGGGTATACATATCATCTGATGATGGTTGCTGTTGTGCAAAAGCGTTTATTTCGGCTTCAAATTGCTGAAGTATACCTTCCACATCTATGTTATATTGGTTTGCTGAAATTATAACATTCAACAGTTTTGAGATTTTCTCATTCTCGTTAGTGGCTGATGTCGCTGCAATATATTCAACATAATCTTGAAGCACACTTATATCTCCTGACAACAGTTTATATACGTAAGTATTACCTTCTGCCCAACTTTTAAACAAGCTAACCCAGTGTTGAGTGTCGTCGTCAGTCTCTTTGACCCAATCTAGATTAGCGTAGGTGTATGTATAATCTAGAGCTTGTTGATAGTTGCCTTGAGCTTCACAGACACTCGCACACAATAAATCGGCATAGGAAATGTATACAAACAAGGGACGACTTAGCTGCTTATTAGTCTCGTCACACTTTCGATTCTTCTGTTGATGTTTCAACGAATATTGAGTTTTCGCTTTTTGCTTCATTTTTTTCGCTGTTTCATCAACCTTATCCCATTTACGCAAAGAACGATACACGTTAGCCAAATCCTTCAGTGCGTCGAGTTGGTCTAATTCATCTAAGCGCTCAACAAAAGCTTCAAATATCGTAGCTGCACTGAGATTGCGACTTTGATCGTCTCCAATTTGAATCGTGAATATACGATATTGACAGATGGCTAAGCGCTCAGAATGTTGGTACTTCTCCGCTTCAGCTACGCCCTCATAGAGCAGCAATGCAGCATCATGTCGTCCCTGTGCTAATAGCGCTTCTGCCATATCAAATAGTTTAGGCGAATAGAGTAGGTTGTCCATGATGATTTCTACCACTCGACGGATTGCACCCAGCTTGTCCAACTCCGCACAGCGATACAAAAATGGCTCAATTCGTCTCATATTCGGGGGATGATCGATGATGTAGTTCTCTATAAATAGATCATAAAAATAGCCTTCTGGTAAACCCATAGCCTCAGTAATGCGATCTATCTGGTTAACAGACATAGATTTATTTCCTGACACTATGCTACTTACTATCCCCCTGTTCATGCCTGCAATATGTCCAAACTCCGTCATGCTCAAAGCCTCTTGTTGTAGGTACCTGTCTAATTCCGCCCGAATCGTAGGTGTATGCTTCATGCCATAGCCACCCTTCGCATAAATATTCCATAATTTTTAAAAACATACTTCATTTTTCACCATAATTGACCAACTGTCAATATACCGTGCAACTAATGCTAGAATTTAATTTTTAGCATGAAACGAAAACAAAAAAACTAATTATATATAACATAATAATCCTACTAAAAAGACCTCAGCGTATAAGATTGTCCAAAAAAAGTCTGTAATTATTTAATTACGTTCGCCCTAAGGCTCCTCAAATATTTATAAATGATCCGAAGCCGTTAGAAGGAAATAATTGAGGCAACAAGACGAGATTGATGCCTAATGCTCTCTAAAGTACCCTTCTCCGTCTCCTGCGAGTAGAATGATCTTTTGTTTGCGATCCCAGCCCTCCAGATGACGATATCCCGTAGTGTAGAATTATCCGCCCCCATAAATATAGTTATCTTGCTCTAAAGCAAGCAGCCTAATTTTTATGTCCTCTGTGCGCCTCCCCGTCTTTATCTCCAGATCCTTCATAGCTGGCACAGCGGCCTGCTGAAAGCTAGTAGACTGAACGGCGACGTTAAGCTAACGAGCAGGACAGTTCCAATGGAATACAAGCATTTAGGAAGTTGGCAGAACAATCGTCAACAACAAAGAAATTTATAAAATTATGCTACTCAAGTCTCAAGACCTATTCACCAAATAAATTTAAAATTGAATAGATTGTTTCACAATCAACATTGATATGCGGCGAAGAGGGAATTTAATCGACCAGAAGAGGTCAGTTGTTCTCTCCCTATTCAGACATCTTACAAAAGAAAAGCACGTTAAATTACTCAGTCGGAGGAATCACTATTTTGAGAAAGCTATCATTCTTTATTGCCATTATCATATTAGGTGCAATGTTGTCCGCTTGTTCTGCCATTACATCCACCGTGGATCAAGCGTCTGCAGGTGTTACGTCCGGCGAGAGCAAAGAAATCGAAAAATACAATGCGTATGTGAGGCTGAATAACTTGATGACAGGCAGAATCAATGAGGTTCTGGTTCATTATTTCGAGAAGTTCGGAGTTGATACACAGCCTGTAATCGAGAAGAACTTCAGCTTCATCATGCTCGGCGTTGCTGAAACTGAGCGGGAAGTTATTGATAAAGCGAACGGCTATACCGCAAGCCAACCTGCTTTTGCGAACGCAGACCCCGCAGTGATCAAACTGACACCGGTCATCAATGATCTGTTGTCCGTCCTGGACGAGATGAAAGCCTACTATGATACAAAAGGCTACGTGGATGATGATTTCGCAAAAGGAAAACAGCTGCATACCAAGCTGGTAAGTGCCAATCTCGCTTACGAGACTGTCTCCAAACAATACTTCACGGCTATGCAAAAGTTGGGTAACGAGCAGCGTCTGGCTGAACTGCAAAAACTCAAGGATTCAGACCAGCAGATCAGGTATAATGCCTTGAAGTTCATGATAGATGCCGAGGCTACGGCCATTGAAATGGATGAGCAGGGTATCACCGCCGACAATGTGCTGCAGCTTGATATGACGAAGTTTAAAGCCAAATACGACATTATGACCGCAGATCTGAGTGCGCTCATGACAATCTCAAAAGACAAGAATCGAGTTCAAAAAGAAGGGATTAACAGCTTCAGTATCAGGAACTATGTTGATTCAGCCACTGAGGCAAAAGCGGCTGCTTCGAAAGTCATTGAACGCATCAATAAGAAGGAACCTGTATCTGATTCTGACCTGAACGGCCAGTTCCTGAACACTACGGATGGCACACCTGAGAATTTCAATTATAAGCTAAGCAAGGCAGTCGAACGATATAATGAAATAAATTAAGCGTATCTAACGATAGGGGCTGCGAAAACAAATACGGAGTTCCGGTAACGAACAAGCTCTGCCAACCATAAGGTTAGCAGAGCTTTTGCTTTAAAATCCTCCAATGGTAACTTGAGGGTGAATGCTATGATGGTGGTTAAAAGCTTGATCCGGCACATTAACAATAAGATTTAAAAATGCTGCTTTAATTTCTGGAACCGCATAATCCTGGAAGTGTAAAAATAACCAACATTACTTCTCAAAGCTGGTATTCATCCGAACATCGTTCAAGAGCGACTTGGACATTCGTCTATCAATGTGACTCTGGATACCTATTCACATGTTCTTCCGAATCTCCAAGAAGCGGTGTTAAAAAACATTGGCGATTCAATCACAGGAGAGAGCATTAGCACCGAAAAACCTACTTTACTAGACTAAAGGGTAGAAGAATGGTAGAAGAATGCTCAATTCAACAAAAAAGCGCGACCTCCAAAAAGCTTGGAAGCCGCGCTGTGCTTGAGTTTCATAGAATGCTGGTGAAGGGAATTGAACCCCCGGCCTACGCATTACGAGTTTGTAGCGACAAGGTTTTGCTAGTATTAACAAGACCCAAAAACCTTGAGGTATAAGGTTTTTGGGTCTTTTAAGTGTCATTAAGTAACGTTGTGTTTCCCTAAGTATGTTTGCATTTCTGTTTGCATTTTTAAAGACAAACGTCTGAGATCGAATTTTCAGAAACAACTCTAACTTTGGTTATTTCTCCTGTTCCCATAGTTTTAGTGATTGCTTCCGCTATCAGAGAAATGTACTCATATTTAATATCTTTTTTTATTGTAATTGTGTCATGTTCCATTTAATCAACTCCCATGATGTGATGTTTACTGGCAATTATTTTTCATGTATACTCACGTTGATTCAATTTCCTGTGGGGCTGATTTGGCTATCCTGGCAGGGATGCCAACCCACATTAAGCGCCTCTCTTTTGGGAGGCGTTTTTTTAACTCCCTTCCCGTAACGAGAACTTGCGTTCCTGTTATTCTATTTTTTTGAATCTCTTACCCCTTTTATATCAACTATCATGTTATGGCGTAAAGGGGAAAAATGTCGTATGATGTCGAATTGATTTGGGCCATCCTAGGGTAGATTGATATTGACAATGAAGATAAAATATGATAATAAAAACCCGACCATTGGCCGGGTTTAGTTATTTTTGAAGTATTTTTTCAATTTTCTATGTTTTGGCTTCGATATCGGACACGTATAATCCGTATCTTTAAACCTAACTATCGTGCCAAAACTGTGTTCATCAAACCCAGCTACCTTGGATACATTTATGAGGTGGCCTGGAGTTGCGGGAAATAGATAAGGAAAAGCATCCTGGCAATGTCGCATGGTAAGAGCAACCACGTAAAATCCGCCAGCATAATAGAAACGCGGTACATGGTAATTTTTCTTCGGGTCCCACATGTCCATATAATAAACGTCTCTAGCAGGAAAAAGACCTGACTTAGAATTAACAGTGCCTATAATAAAACGCTGATCGGTCGGCCGCTTATTGGCAGCTTCTATAAGATCAGTAAGCACCGTCGAATTGAGCTTATTAACGCTAGTATACACGTCAGATTCGCCGAAAAAAACTTTCCCTCCATATTCACCTGTTTCCGTTCTAGAGACATTTTTTAAATTTACCAAGTTTCCCGAGTCCAAGCTAATAAAATCGGGGAATCCATCAGCGAATTCCCCGTGTGTTGTAGGAGCGGTAAAGTTTCCATCCGTTGTAATGAAGAAGGGTATTTCATAATTGGACTTCGGTATCCATCTCTCTACACACACTAAGTCTTTTTCAAAAAATGAATACCTATTTCCAAAGTCCCCACTTGGAAGTATCTCAGGTGCGAAAATTTGTCTGTTTTCCATATGAGTATGTTCATTTCTTTTTTAGTTCTTTTTTAATTCTTTTGGAAGCGGCATTGCGCCTACCAATGTTTTTTCGGATCTAGAAGATTTTTCTGCATCGTTAACTAACAGTTTAGATACAAGACGCGCGATACTCTTTTTCATTGTTGCTCACCTCCCTTCCGTGGTAGAAGTAGAATAGCTTGAGCCGTGAAAGATAGAGCAATTACAGGGGATTGGATTAAAAAATTACTAAATACAATAACTAACGAAATCCATTTTAAATACGGATCC
>NZ_POVS01000004.1:0-25307 GCF_002894905.1 Paenibacillus sp. F4 | reverse complement strand
ATGCGCTTCGAGAGCTTTTCTAGCATCTTCCTCATCACTCCTTTTGGAGAAGATATAAGAAAGTCCAAAAGTGAATATAGACACCAGCAATATTGCAAGCGGATTTAGATAGTACAAAAGTATTACTCCTGAACTTATCGTCACCGCCGAAAACAAAGTGCTTGTTAGGACCATTTTGTTTTCTTTCGTTTTATAGTCTTCTCGCCATATGAAATCATGCGGCGGAGCTGATATAAAAGAAAACCCTGTTCCATATAATTTAAAAAGCGCTGCGATGAGATAAGTAATAAGTATGGATGTCCCTTGTAACAGGAATACTTGAAGTGTAGCATTCTCCCTTAGAACGTTTAATTGCATTATGTCAAAAAACTTATATACATAAAAAATAGCCATTTGCATAGTGGCATAGGCACTAATGGCAACTCCCAATATAAATGCAGACCAGTGCAATTTTATTTTTAATCCTATACGAAGAAATATTGAAAATAGTGCGTACTGCAAAGGCAAATCCAATTTAGGTATATTCAAAACAATTCGCATAAAGAAGGATAGAAGAGATATGAAGACCGCAAATAAAATTATCCTATACTTATAGTCTTTTATGGGGAGCATGTACAATGCTAAAGGAAACACAAGAATAGCCAGCGCATCAAACACCCCAATAATTATATAAAACAAATTGGTTAACACCTTACACCACCCTATATTTAATTTACCTTAATTATATAGTGGTGTATTGCGTAAGCAAGAGATTTTACAAATTTACGGATATAATATCCTCTAATTTAATCCAACTAAAATCATCTTCCCCACGAGATAGCTTTACTTCGCGTCTAGCCGTGTTGATTACTGTTATCACACCAGTCATGACCTCGTCATCGAACGGGCTAAAAACCACTAGTGTTACAGGTTGACGTGTGTTGTAGGACTCTATAAGCGCTTGCTCGATCAACTGGACTTCCTGATCGTCAATTTCCGGCTTGCCTCTCCGCTGACGGTCTTTCATGAGTTTTAGGTATGCTTCCTTATGTTCCGGTATGATGATGCGGCTGCTTTCCCATAATCCATTACCTTCGAGTCTTTTTGACATGTATGTAGCCTCCTGTTGTGTTATGTAGAAATTATATTACGAACATACGTTCCGTACAAGAAATTATTATTGGCAGCCAGACAAAAAAATAAACCTTGGAATGTTCCAAGGCTTGGTATCTCCAAGATAATATTTGACTATAGTCAACAAAGGCAATCCCATTGCCTGTATAGTTTCCGTGTGGTAACATAATAATATAAATAAGGGGAGTCGCTAGCTCCCCCTGAACAACGATGTGCCTCACGGCGCGCATTATATTACTGTGATTACAGCAAAACCCACCGTAGGCCACGAACCTTTAGCGGTGGGTTTTGCGCTTGTTACGTCTTTTACGTATCCATCGGTAAACTTTCCGTGAACTAAACCATAGGCTTAGAATCGTTGAAATTACTTTCAGGATCATGTAAAACGCACCAAGTGCAGTCATGGCGACAATCACCTCCTTTACAGAAGGCTGCGCCGTGACCCCACCCGTTGTCCAATCCAAATTATACCACAATTTTACGCCCAGCCGACAATTAAGTTAGCTGGGCTTTTGATTTACTTACTTACTGTAGCCGTATTAGTTTTGCCGTTCCAATCCACCTGAGCGCCCCACGCCTCACCTACAGCCCTCAGAGGCACATACGTTGTTCCGTTGATCATCTTAACGTCAGCGATAGTCTTGCCGTTTACAATTACGTTAACCTTGTCCATTGTCTCATCCTCCTTAGTATCTGCGACAGGCTTGTTGAACAAGCCCCATTCTGCATTCCTACGCCGTGTCAGGCCTGTCAGCACCTTACCCCCAGCCTTGTCATATTTAGTGATACTAGCGGCAATCTGCGCAACTGTGCGGCCTTTGCAGAGCGTCTTGAGGTTACCCGCGCCGCAGTTGTAGCAAAAACTTGTAAGTGCGTCGAACTGGCTTTGCGTGAGCTGGTCGGTTACCGGGACATAGGCCGGGTTGTTTACATACGCTTCGTATTTGGCAAGGTCAGCGACCAACATTGCGTCAGCTTGGGCCTGTGTTATGGTCATACCTGCCTTAACATCCGGTCCGTAATGGCCCCAACCTATGGTCCAATACGTTTCAGTGGGCACGGGCTTGTACGCCATCAAGCGACATCCCTCAAACGATTTAATTAAGTCGATTCCAGACTTTGATAATTTGCGCGCCATAACTACTCAGCTCCCTTCTTCATTTGCTTAACCAACTGATTCCCGTACACGGCGAACGCTCCAGCCAGCACGCCCTGAATGACTGCCTGCGGCCCCCAGCCTAGAATCCAGACCGTTAGAATCACAGCAACACCAGTGACGATATACACAATGCTCCAGTCCGGTACGCGTGGCGTTTGCTTGATTCCAATGCCGATAACCCAGCAAACAGCCACAACGATCAATAATTTCGGATCAATCAAACTCCATACCGTATTCCAATCCATAATTAAACGCCTCCCATTTTAAGTACGGCGACAATTGCGCCGATCACTACAGCAATAGCTGACCCACTGATTGTGCGCCATAACCACTTTTGACCATCCTCAATTTTGTCCAGCCTATGGTGCGCCGACTTGGAAGATTGCATTGCTTCCCGCGCCAAATCTCGCGTAGCTTCCAAAGTGGCCGCCATAGCTGGTACGCTCTCCAAAGTCTTCTCCATCCGGGCAAGCTGAATTTGTATGCCCATTAGGGCCTTCGTCGTCTCTTCCACAACAGCGTTCACCTCGCTAAGTTCTGTATCTCCCACGTTCTTCCCCCGTTTCTATATATCTCTCTACAACAAAAAGAGCGCGTCATATAACGCGCCCAGGTATCACCTCCCCCACTCAGTAAGGGACTTTGCCACGGGCCAGCTCATTGCCGCCCTCAGCCAGATCGTTAATTTGTTGTTGCAGCGCCCGTAATCTAGCGCGTTTCTCCTTATTGCTTATAGATTCATCGTCTTGGACAGCCCTAACATCCTTACGAATCGCGCCCATATCCTTGCTGATCTTATTCATCTTCTTACGCAAAGAATCATCATACCAGGAAGGAGGCTGCCGCAAATCAGCATCATAATTAGCCTGGTCAAGCTTCTCCTTGTACTTGTAGAATTCTGTACTGATGTCGTTATTGAAAACCGGATCAGCAGTGACCTGCTGCGATAAGGCACTACCCACATCTCCACCAGGGGAGAAAAGCGGTTGCCCAAACTGCCCAATGAATCCTGTATATTGCCGGGCCAGATAATCCAACTGCTTAGGGCTCGTGCCCGTATGTTCCCCTATCCATGTCGCTATCTTTGTTGTTTTAGCATCGGTCTGTAGCTCAGGCGATAGGTTTTGCAAATAGCCTGGAACAATAGGTGAGCCGGTAAAGGTTTTGTTTGCAGCTAGGTCTGAGACAGGGCCGAGAATTGTTTCACCGCCTACCCCCTGAAGTCGATCAATTATACCGCCCTCTTTTAACGCCCCTTGTACTCCGGGCGGAGTAAACGTGGTACGGATACGATCGGCAAAATCCCTAAAGGCTGCCGGATCATCGTCCTGAAATTTACGAAGCAGCCGTTCCGGCAGATCTGAAAAGAGAGTACCAAGCTCCTGAGGTTTAGCAATCTTGATAAAAGTACCGTCCCCTTTAGGAATCAGAATGAACGAATCCTTTATCCGGTTACTCAGCTTCTTGTAATTCGGATCATCATGGTTCCACATATAAGTTAAAACGCTTGGGATCGTAAGAGCTAAAACAGCTTTCATAGTTGCTTTTGCAGGGTTGTCTTTGTAGACCCGAACGAATTGATCCAACCCCTGAAGGGCTGCGTTCATGTAGGGAAAGGCCTTGTCCAAATCACGCACCAGCTTGCCACGCCGTTTAAAGTTAACTGTTACGTCCTGGGCTGCAAAAAGCGCTTTTTGTAGATCCTCTGACGCTCCGCCTTTAGCTACGCGCTTAAATTCTGCCAAGCGAGGCGCAGACTCAACCGCGTTTAGCATGTTCTCGTAAGCGTAGTACAAGCGCGGAAGTAAATCTTTTTTCATATCCTTAGGTAACACCGCTGTTTTGCTCTGTTTTAGCAAATTACGATCAGCAGCGATAGGAGAACTATGGCCACCTCCAACCCGTTTGTACTGTTTGTATAGCTCGCCATTACGAAGTATCTGAATGGATGCATCAGCCAAGTCTACGATGAACCGAACCGGATTGTTGGTCGTTTTAGATGCTACATAAGCCTGTGGAATATCCCGAAACAAGTTACGGGTCAGGGAAAACACAGGGTTTGCCCCGGTTGTTAAAGTCTTCATCTTGTTGGTCAGCCAGCCGATTGCATCCATAACTGCATTGGCGCCCTGCGGACCAAGCGACGTAACCGCATCAAGGGTCTGAGCATCATGGACTTTTACACGTACTGGGTCACCGTTCATAAGCACTCGAACGGTATCATCTGTATCCAACCGATCACGGCGCAGCCTTGCAAAATCCTCATCCAAACTCTGCATAAATTTATCTAGTCCATTTTCCTCTAAAATCTCACGGGCCAATTGTTCCTTTGCTTTATCCCGAGACACAACAACCGTGGCTATATCCTTAAATGCTTCAGCATCTTGGTTCAGATTCTTAACAAACTGCTGCATGACCTGGTTACGCTTGGCCGTCTTCACATAGGCATCGACGTTTTCAATCGTGGCTTCGATTGGCGAAATGATTTTCTTTTGTGAACCGCCCTTGCTGTAGCCTTTGACCGGATTGGACTGATTGCCGTATCCTTGCTTGGCCTTGCCCCCTGCACCGTTGCGTTTCTCCAGTGATGTAAAATAACGCTTGTTTGGTACGTAGTACGGATTCGATCGGAACCAAGCCTCTGCCATTTCCTTGCTGATAACACCCGTATCTACCAGCCAATTATTGACCAAGTTTTGATTGAATTTATACAGCTTATCTGCCGTTTCTGTAAACTCTGGAAACAGTCGTTCATATTCGTCTACAATCTTTTGGCCCTTCTCTGGTGTCCATTCCAGCTTATCAGAGAATACTTTTTCGCCACGATCCCACCGAGTTATGGCATGCTTATTTATAAGGTAGTCTTCAAAGTCTACATAGATGGTTTTGCTGGTTCGTGAGCCTAGTTCTCCACGCGTGCCGCTTTCTACCTTAGGCGCATTTTTCCCACCTGGCAAAGTGGACAGAACATCTTGTAACGAATCACCGACCACCTCACCAGCACTATTCACCATCTTGTCAGTGACGATCTGACGGGCAATCACATCTGATCCGCGAGAGGCTAAAGCGAGTTTATGAGTTGATTCCGACGCATCCAGTTTTCTTCCGAGGACTTTCTCCACCATCCTGTCAAAAAGATTGTATGGATGTGCATCATCAACCAAAGCGGTGTATAGCCGATCCGACGAACCTTTCAGGCTCCGCGGGTCACGCATCTGACGGGAGACCAATTGTGAACGGGTGGAAGTTGATAACGAGTCATACGGCTTTGTACGGTTGAACGCAGAGATACCCAAGCCTCCGCTATGATCTTCATACTGCTTTGGCAAGACATAATTTTCGTCCGGATGAATGGGTGAATTCTCAGGTGCGACCGACTCCTGTCTTGCCTGTGCTGCTTCCTGTCTGGCTTGTCTTGCGCGCATGAATTCAGGCACCGCTGGATCGTTTATATTAAACGTCTCCTGCCTATTAATAGACTTATCATTCACACGGGGCCCTGATCCTGAGCCCTCCTCTTTTAAACGGCTCGATACAAGCGGCTGATCCGTAACGCGTAAAGCTGGGTCAAGCTCTTGCACACCAGTGCGCAAATTATCCCGAGCTGCTGTATAGGCTGCCACCTGTTCGTCATACCCGCTTGTTTCTCTCCATGACGGCACACGGCCCGATTCATCCATAAAGCCGTTATCAACACGTTCCTGTGCCAGTTTATATAAATCCTTGTTACTCGGCGCTTTCCCATTAGCCCGGTGGAACTCTTGATACCAAAGTGGGTTTTGAGACGTGCGTCCAGTACGGCCAAAAACCTCACCTTCAGGAGTGCGTTGCAGTTGCCCCTGAGTTACACCGCCTCGACTGTCACGAGACTGCTTGAGGTATTTATACTCGTCAATGACACGCTGACCATATTGGCTTTCAAGTTCTTGCAGACGCGAATTAATCTGTTGAATCTCTCCACGTCCTTCAGCAGCGTTCGCAGTAGCACGACGAGTCTGTGGCGACCCCTCGGGCAAATCGAACGTAAACGGATTAGCAATAGCTTCTTCTCCAGCCTGCTGGACAGATCGGGACGTGGCCGCATTAATACGAGTTTCCTTTCTACCCACTGGCAGACTGAGGATTTCGGACACTTCACTGTCAGGGATACCGTTTTTCTTAAACAACGCACGCCAGCCAGCTCCGACACCTCTGGCCACTACTTCACCACCGGCTCCGAACGCTGCGCCAAGGGCGGCATTATGAAGCACTTCCTCACCTGTAGACTGATCCATATTAAGGCCATAGGCTGTATTACCAATGGCCCCTGTCGCTGCACCGGTAGCAATGCCTCGAGTAACACGATCAGCAGCGGCAGACGAAACGCCTGGTAATTTAGATGCCTGTCGGCTAATCGCATTTACAGCAGCATTGCCCCCGCGAGTAGCAAGAGCACCCTCAGCCGCAGCCAGTGGACCAGTCAGCAGGTTCTGACCCTTAACGCCTGGGGCTGCTGGGTTAAATGCCATACCAGCTATGCCACCCACCAGCCCCAATTTGTCTGCCACCTTGTCAGCCGTAGCATTACCTGTAGTTGGCATGGTAGAGGCTTTGCCGAGTGACATTTCAGCCCCTGTTGTGATGGTACGACCGACGAAGCGACTTACCGGATTACCTTCTGTAAGCCAGTTAGCCCCTCTGGAAACAGGAGCTAATGTGTACTTATATAAAGGATTTTCTTCGGCGGTCTTATCAATTTCTGCTGCATTTTGTTCATACTGCGAGAGGGGCTTAATCGTCTTGCCTGTTGCCGCTCTATACGTGCCTATTGCATCTCGATTGCCTTGGGTAGCCTGGGCAAAGGTGCTATTTTCGATGAAGCCAGGACCTACAATCAATGCCGGCGGCAACTTGAGACGGTTCTTTTCGTGGTTAGCGGCTTTCCGCTGCATCTCCTTGCCGGCATAGTCCAAGCCTTTAGCCACAAAGTCCTGAACAGCCGGACCCGTTAAGGTATTTTTTACGTTATCCAACAAAGTAGGAGGGGCAATGTCCGCAGTACGATTTCTCACAGCCGCATATTTGCTCTCGCTCCCTACACCTACAGGATTTGGGTTGCTTGCTCTCGCCAAGACTCTGGCCCGTGCCTCTTCGCCCTGTTGTCTGCGGTTACGGACTGCATCGTATTTAGAAGCCATGTTATCCCCTCCAGTTCTTCATTACTTTATTTACATACTTTTGCGTCTCTTTTGGCGCATGGGCTTGTATAGCTGACCAGCTATTACCGTATTTTTTAATTGCCTTGTTCACGTTGCCCGGACCCCAATTGTAAGCAGCCAGCGCCAGTTGATAATCGCCACCATACCGAGCAATTTGTCCTTTTAGGTACTTCGCCCCGCCATCAATGTTTTGGGCAGGATCATACGGATTGCTTACCCCGAGTCCAGCCGCAGTACCAGGCATAAGCTGCATTAAGCCAGCAGCCCCCACGCCGCTCCTTGCTCTTGGGTTGTAGCTACTCTCCGCTTTTATTACCGCATCAACCAACCCAGCAGGAACACCATGTTTATTCGCTGAGTTGGTAATTAACCCCCGATAGGCTTGCGGCGCACCTAACGAGGTATTCATTTTCCCTGATACAGTTTGTTGAAATCGCTAATCTCTTTCTTCGTCAACCCAAGAGCCGCAAAAATCTGATCGGTTTGAGCGTCAGACAGTCCGGCATCAATCACATTTTGGAACATCTGTTGTCGTTTAGCAGGGTCTGACGTTATCCGTGTTCCTTCTTTAACACTCTTGCCATCAGCGTTTTTCGTGAAGGTAGGCACCGAATATTGATCTTGCATACTGGACAAGACCTGATTAGTTGTAAGCCCACCTGCTGCACCGCTTGGGTTAGCCTGCTTGTAATCCAAGTCAGCCCATTGCCGCGCATTGTCATCCTGTTGAAGCGCCAGAGAAGCCTGCCGGAAAGCTTGGTTATTCTGCTCCTGAAGTCGCTGCAAAGCGTAGGTCATGCCGAATTGACTAACGTCCCTATCAAATACCTGTCTCCACTGCTGATCGGTAATTGCATCCCGGGCTGTTTGATAAGCAAAATTTTGATCATACTGACGGACGCCCTCATTGTACTGCGCCGTTTGAAGCCCTTGGTTGAACTGTTGGCCTTGAGCAGCCAGATCCTGCGCCTGACCTTGTAAGGTGCGAATACCCGGATTAACAGCACGAGCAGCGGAAGAATTAACGTTCGCGCCGTAAGCACTAGGGTTAACTCCCAAGGACAATAACTGAGCCCGCGCCCCGTCAGCCTGTGCGCTTAACTGTGCACGTTGCTGAGCGGTAACCCCCGGCGCTTCCGCTTGCTGCTTAAGCGACAGAATGTTATTGACAATATCCTGTGCACCCTCTGGCATGTAATTGCCTGTTAACCCAGCTTCTGTGACCTTATTCCCAAAGCCCCGCTGATCCTCGCCCTGGTACATCTGTGCCGTGGTTCCAAGGTTCTGGAATTGCTGTTGCTGCTGTGCCTGTTCGTTCTGATAGCGCTGATATGCTTGGCTGACAAGCGAAGGAACAACTTCCGTTTCCACCCGCCCCATTTCATTTGCGGCAATCTCGTCGGCTCGATCTGTGGTAATCGTACTGTTCAGGATGCCGCGGCGGTTCATCTCGGCCATGTTCTGATTCGTGCCTGCCTTGATGTTGGCTTGCGCCCGTTGCAAAGCTGCCTGATATTCTGGATCGCTCTTCACGTCATAGGAAAACGGTGTAGCCTGTTTGGTAGCAAGTTGACGCATCTGCCCCATAAGGTCGTTCCCTTGCTGGGTGTTGGCGCTGATCGTATTGACTGGCTTAAATGGCTGTGCCGTTATCGATGGCTTGGTGACAGCAGGAAATTGATATCCCAAGTTGGACGTAAGGTACTTACGCTGGGCTGTAGTGTCTTGGCCTACGGATTCCCGCTGCTGAAGCACCGAAAGCGCACGCTGCGTCTCGTTCTGCTTGTAGGCAGAGTTATTAGCAATATTGGATTGAGTCTGTACGAGCTTTTTCTTGAGTGCGGCATTTGCGGTACCGTAATTGGCACCGCCGTTACCGATCTGATTTCGGACAGTTACCATATACCCACACTCCTTTCTGGACAAAATAAAAGGACCCTCGTATGAGAGTCCTTAGTGATTATTATTTATTTGAAGCTGCGAGCTGTGCTTCTAGCTTCGCAATATCATCATCGTACTTGGCGATTTTTTCTTTATACTCAGTAATTTTTTTGTTGTTTTCTTCTATCGTATTTTGTGCGCTGACCAAAGATTTCTTCCTGTTTTCCTGAGTAATCGGGTCGTTACTGGCTGGAAGATTTGATAATTCATCAATCCTATTTTTGTATTTGACTTGGCTATTCTCTGTGCTGCGCAATAATCCTTCCCAAAAGGTTTTATCGCCCTTTGTTGAAGTTATCATTGCTTCTATATTTTGAGTGTAAATCTGTTTGTTTTCTGAATCCAATTGAGAATTCTGTTTCGGTTCTTTCAGTTCTTTCGTTTCAACAAAAGACTCTGCACTTGCTTGGGTATCTATTTGAATTGTTTTTCCATCCACTTTTACACCAGCCCCCAAAGAGTCAGACACAGCACGTAATGGTACGTGCGCCTTGCCATCAACAACAATTGCATTTTCTGCTAAGGCGCTGCCATTGACTTTAACGGTATATTCGCCAGCTACTGTCTGCCCAATCATAGACTTAATTTGATCTGCAAAGGCACTACCGGCCGTGGCGACAACTACACCGAACACCATACCGATGAGTAAATAAGACCACTTTTTCATTTTTTAGATCCCCCGAATAGTAGATTTGCCCTAATTCTACCATTTTGGGGGAGCAAGTCAATGATTATTCAGGAGCGCTTGCAGGAATAAACACAGTAGCGACAGTTCTTGTTTTGCTGTACAGTTTCAAATGTCGTGTACTGTTATCGAAATTGGCGTTTGTTATCATATCGTTTTCCATTTTTCCTCTAATCTCAGCAATAGTCATTTCGAGGTCTTCTACATTTTTGATTTCCAAACCACTTATTCCTAACGCCTTTTCAAAGCTTATCGGACCCTCTAGATAGGTCACATCATCCACACTTTTAATATGGATACTTCCCATGTTCCCCACGTGAAACCCTTCAGCATCCCCATATATAGAGCCGCGCGGTGAGCCTTCATCCATAAATAACAGCGCTCCACCATCGTCCGCCTGTCCCAAGGAAAGAGATTCCCCACCTTTCGGACCATAACCCTTTAATCCTTCAGGGGTAATCGTCACCATAGGATACTGATCCTCAGAAGTGGCAATATACGCGCCGTAGATTTCTCCGGCCGTCATCTTACCCAGGTCGGCCGTAATGGCAGACAGCTTCTGGACATTCATCTTCGCTGCGGTGACGGTGCCCGTGACAAGAATATCCCCATCGATCTCGTTGACGTTCCGAGTGTCCAAGTTGTTGAGAATGTACATCAGTTCTTCCGTGGTCTGCACCGATGCGTTATGAAGCATCTTCACTAGACTCCGCAACTGATCCACACTCGACTGACTTATATCCCCCAAGCTGGGGTTTACAGAAGGTAATTCAACATTAGCCATTTCGTTTCGTCACCTCTCTAATGATTCTGTGTATCTTGGCCCGGCCAATACCGGACAGCTTAAGGCGGTACCAAGTCTCTGGAGTACGAACGATAACCGGTATACGGATACTCTGAATATCACCGCTGCCGTTACTGCTCGTATACACCTGATTCCACGTACCGCCTTCTGTACCTCCAGCATAGGCGACATTAAGTGTTGAGCCTGGTTCTATGTCCGCCACCACAAACAGACGGTTAATAGTCTTTCTGACCGTCTCGTCGTCCTCTGAAAACGGTTTGGTTTCGATAGACCAGTTAATAGCTGATCCGGCGAAGTCGCTGCCACCCACTTTATAAATTTGTCCGTCAACAGTCCCAAAATATAAGGTGTTACCATCCAAATAAAATGATGTGGCTACAAACCCCATTTTCCACCATCTACTGCCCTGTATGTCGTATTTAAAAGTCACGGTGGGGAACTGGTCTGTCCCGGTAACCAACGATAGATAAACAAAACGCCCATCCGTGCCTGCACAACAACGGTAGGCGTAGTTCATGTTTATTTGCTCAATGTATGGTCTTATAGGGTCAGATATTTTTGTTGGTGCGGCACCGCCCATGTAGTCGTAAAAACCGTCATCGGCTAACCAGTATAGCGAATCACGAGTTGGAACAATCGTTCGATCCGCAATGCACCCAACACCATAGGGCTGTGTCATATTGAAATTGGTAGAGTCCTCCCCAAACAACTTGTGCATTGAGTAACGTTTGAAGAGTATTACATGATTACTAAAAGCCGTTAGGCCTGTTGGCTTTTCCCCGTCAGGCGTCTCAACAGTAATCTTTCCTGTGCCCACATATTTATCTGTGCTACTCCAATCATTCGCATCACGTAAGCCGCTAAACAACAACAAGTTATCTGCTTGGTTGGCAAGATAAAAACGGTTGGAATGTGTAGTCAAAAACGAACTATTACTTGGAGCGCCAGACACTGTGGTAAGAGACCCGTCATATTGTTTTAATGGAGACATGCCGTCAATGAAATAAAGCTTGCTGCCATCGAAGAACATAGCCACATCCCATACACGGCCATTATCGTTGTTTGTGTACTCGAACACAGGCGACCAGGTTGTTCCTGACTGTCTATAAAGCCCCTGCCCGTTCCCACAGTAAAAGTTATTTTTATATTTGAAGATACGGTTGATGCACCCAAAGAAGCTACTGTATAGTGAGTACCCATCAACAACTTGTAGTGTTGGATAAAGGGATGAGTCAACGTTTAACGCCGATGTACACTCGCTATCCCTAATTTCAATCGGTTCTTTGAATTGGTTCATTCCGTCCGCTAATGTAACAACTGCTGTCTTTGCTTTCTGCGGGGAAGATGTCCAATACTCCATATGATCACTCCCCCAGGTGAATCAGGTGAAATCCGTAAAATCTCAAATCACCGGAACCTGAATTTGCCAATGCCTTAGCTTCAGCAACCGTTAAAGTAGATCCGTTTTCGTAAAAGTAAAGTTGGTTATCTCTCGGATCAATTCCGCCTGTTCTGGCTGGGATTGTAGACGATACGTAAGACACCAAACTAATTGGTGTATAAAGACTTCCATAATTGGTTGACTGCCAGTTTACTGTGCCTGTAACGATCCCCGGATCTGGAAAGCCTGTGGCATTCACTCCGTATTCGTCTCTAAATTTAAGACGGAATTGCTTAGAGTCCTGAGCGGCTGGAATCTGATTAGCATAAACAGCCCCTAAAACATGTATAAAAGGACCAAACACATGCCGCTGCATGCTACCTATCTCTACATCAGTAGTGCCATCAGTCCAATAGACTATAAACTTTCGGCCTTTCTTACTCAGTCCAGATGACTGATAACCCGGTATAAATTCGTAGTATGCCCCATCTTTACGACCAATTACTGTATTGTAATACTGAACAAGTGAATCAGAGGACACCAGTTCCTGCCTATTTGCCACTTGCTTTGTAGCATCATGTCGTATTAAACTGTCCGCGAAAACCACATTACTTTTCTTAATGCAAATGGTGTATTCACGTTCGCCTGCTGGCAATCCAGCGGTTATCCCTAACCCCGAATAATTAGCGGGAATTTGAGCAGCTAAACCAGCGTTACCAGATGCCAAAGCCGTATCAACCGTCACGGAATCAGAGTTATCACAGCGGAACTTATTACCTGTACATACCTCTTGCGCGCAGTTCGTAAGCTTAATCGCTTGTGCATCTTTGGTCCAATACGTCACTTCTTTGATCGCATCGGCTGCGCATGCATCCAGATGATGGTATGTCCCCTCGATGAAGTATCCAACTCTTGTATCTGTCACATAGCAGCTAGTAAGAGTATTAGAGGTGGCTCGTAGTATAAAACCACAATCGACCCCTCTCCAAACGTGGACAGACGAGAAATGATTTTTGTAATAGTCGAAACCATCAATCCCGCGGTATACATAGTGCATGTTGATGTTAGAAAACTTACAAGCTACGCCACGGAAGAGGTAAATACCTGTAGGTCTGGATTCTTCGGGAATAGCCGTGTCAGCCAATAACCCAATATTTTCAATACTACAACCTACCGACTCATAGTCATATTCCTTTGTACAGAGTATTAATACGGCATTCACATTACTCAGATCATGCAACCCATCTCTGCCATAACTAGTCAAACCCTCTTTGCCTGATGAGGTGACTTTTTTAATAACGGCGCCTTTAGGCGATAACGTTAAAGGTGTTCCACCGCTAACTGCCATGATGCCATCTGGACCCACTAACCGTTGACCTCGCTTAATGACAATGGGTTTCGACGTCACATATACTCCAGCCGGGAAACTTATCTCCCAACTATCCCTGTTGTCTATGGCGGCTTGGATTGCTACGGTATCGTCCGTTACTCCATCACCAACAGCTCCAAAATCCTTCACATTAACTGTACTGCCAGACGTGTAAAATCCAATTTGCAGTATCTTTCGGTTATATCCGCCTACGAACTTGGCATTGTCACCAAAGTAATAGATATTGTCGTCATTGTTAATGAGCCGGACATAGTAATCGCCGTGCGGGAAATAGATAGCGCGCCTGCCCTCGCTGTTCGCTTTGTCCACCAGTGCCTGTAAAGCGTTGGTCACGTCTGTACCATCCGGGAAAACGCCATACGCTGTAGCGATGTAAAAGGCATCCCCAAACTGCCGTTTAACCAACTCCGCATTACGATACTGTTCGGCAATCATTAAGCTAGCCTGATTCATAATAGATAGCCTCCCATCACATTTTCAATACGTGGGTAATCAGGAGACTCGTGAACAATCCGTTTAAAATCCTCCAGCAAACCATTAAACTTGGAGGTATAGTTATTGACCATATCAGCATCGTTGAAGCCCTCGCATATCTGCGCCAGAGCACCGTACACAAGCAACATATGGTAATCATCGTCCAAGTCCGGTGCTACTTTCAGAGCCGATTCTAGCATTGGCTTAGGCTCTTTATAGTAGCTGATGATCATTGCCCCAGGTGCATCCTCTTCTGGCGTAGGATAGATGCCCAGCTCGTCGCTTTCAGTGACATAATAAAAAGGACAGTCAGCCTGTCCCTTTACACCGTAGTAGACGTATTCCTTGTCACCCACCACAACGTCAATGATGTTGCTGAGCTTCGCAGGCATAGGGTAAGCGAACACGCCACCCAGAATATCATAGGCAACCATCGTATTGACCCTTACGTATCGGCGGAATAATTCGCCCTGGAGCGTATTCAGCTTTCGAATGACACTGGCATTAGGCAGACCGTGCGGGTACTTCTCCGCAATTTCGTCCAAAATCTCCTGTAGTAACAAGGTACCACCCCGCCTAATTAGTTAATCTTCAATTCTTTTTTCACAGATTCACGAATCCGTTTGTTGACCTCTTGTGTCTTGGTATAGCTTTCACGCCAGATGTCGCGGATCACTTCCGGTACCTCAACCTCAACCCCACGAGGGATGGTATAGACAATACCGTTCCACACTACTGGCACAACATCGTCTGGGTTGTTTGGGTCCTCGGGAATGGTCATGGTGACTTTCTTCATTTTTGCCAACTGTTTTTTATAATCCTTTTCCTCGCGGGCAATCTGACTTTCCAACTTCTTTTCCAGATCCGCTGCTTTCTTCTGATTTTCGGCTGCTGCCTTTTTGTCCTCTTCCTCTGTAGCTCCAACACTTACATTTGTTTCATCCGACATATAATTGCCCTCCTATAAATTAAAAGAGGAGCCGTAGCCCCTCCAGAATGTTTTTATTAGACTGTCGCACCTGATTCCATACGGACTAAGCAGAGTTCATTAATACGTAGCGTGGCAAATACGGATTTCCAAGCCACTGTATTGAACTGGTTCATTGGGTCAGCAGAACCAGCGGAACCGGCACCGTGAACGATGATCTCCGGTTTAGAGCTGCCTTCAATGTCTGGCACGCCATAAGCGCCGCGACCAATAAACAAGGTAGCGAAAACGTCAGCCCCAGACGCACCAGCAGCCGCGTACTTCATACCATTATCCACCTCAATAAAGTACACGCCGTACATTTTACCGATGATACCGTCTACGAAATCGCTCTTTGCATTCTCCACGTTTGCCTTTTCCCATTGCGGCATTTGCATGAGATCCATTGCTACGTCGGTATGCACAAAGGCAATGTATCCACGTCCACGACCAGGAATGTTAATAGGCTTAACTTTATTCCGTTTCAGAGTCCGACGGGCACGCAGGATGTCGATTGCTTTTACAGTATCTGCCGCGGTAATAGTGGCACGCGTTGCCTTACCATTCACGTATTGAACATTCGTGCCTGCGTAAATGACATCGCGAACAACAGTATCAGACGATTCCCCAGCATGTTCCCCCATCAATTCGGACGTTTCTGTAAGCACAGGGTCAAGGCCGACCAGATCAAGGAAATCTGAAATTTTCGTCCACGCACCATAGGTTTGCACCGTAGCGGTAACGGCTGTGATATCCAAGTTTACGGCATCCGGTGTGACGCCCTCTGTAACGGCCGTGGTGGAAACGGCCAAACTGTTCAGTCTACGCCATTGAGCTGTAGCCCCCGAACGTTTAGGAATGTTCTTCTTTTCGCCGTATTTCATGTACACGAGTTCCGGCAGCAAACGATCCAGCATGGCCGTTTGATAAAACGTTGCGGTCTCTGCGCTAAGTTGATTAGTACCTGTTGTATTGTTATAGGACTGTACTTGTGTTGCCATTCTAAATCATCCTCTCAATTTAAAGTGAGGTCCGCCTTCCGGCTTTGACCTCTGCTATCATTTTTCGTTGATCCTCTTTAGACAGGGATGCAAATCCTGTCTTGTGTTCAGCCCCTTCAGCTCCAAGCGCACCTGGCGTACTGTTGGCATTCTCCTGTAATTTGCGAATGGTGTCCGCTTCCGTCTGCTTGCTGATGTTGGCTAGCTTGTCTTCAAAGGTAACAAGCTTGTAGGCATCCTCCAGACGGTAGCCCGTTTCAATGGCCTTCTGGATCACCTTGTCCTGATACTGTCCAAAGTCAGGATACTGCTTGGTCAGATCCGCAATCTCCCGCTCCACACGAAGCAACTCTTTTTCCTCACGAACGGACTGCATTTCCTGTTCGTACTGAGTCAGCTTTTCCCGTAACGGGGCTAAGTGTTCCAGCACTACCTGTTCGTCCACGCCGAGGCGCTGAGCTTCGGCAGCAATCTCCTGCTCATGCTCATACTGATCAAGAGCGGACATGTATTGATCAACATCCTGAAAGCCGTACAGCTTAGCTACACGCTCCAGATTCTTTTGTGTTGCTCCATATTGGCTCTCAAATTTCTCTTGAAGCTTGGCCTCTCTACGGGCAATCTCTGCCGTGATGATCGGGCCATAATCTTTATTGTCCTCTCCACCCTGAGCGGCGACCTCAGATGATGCTGCGCCCGGTTCGGTGGCTGTAGTTTCCGTTTGCTGTTGTCCTTCTTGCTGTTCCCCGGCGACAGGAACCTCTACGCCCGTTTGACCTTGCAGTTGTTCTTCATCCATGTTGTGCCTCCTGCTGTGCGACGACCACAGCCATTACGTCCGAATTTTGAAAATAGAATAGGCTCCCGCAGTCTCAGCGGAAGCCCGAAATTGAAATCATATTAAGGTGCGATATGTCCCGCTGCCCGAAGATTGGTAAGCAGGGTATTGAAGTTGGCAACCAAACCAGCTACGTCTGTAGCAGCACTATTGGCCTGTGCAGCAGCTTGTTTGACGATACCCGCAGTGGCTGTTGTAGCTGCTACAGTACCGAGGGTTGCACGAGCTGCGGCGGCATCGGTTGCACCCATAAGGGCTTTACCTACTGTTGTCGCGTCACTCACTTCCGCAATCTTAGGCAACCAGTTACCAGCTTTTGCATCCGTTGCCCCTGTCCCGACTTTAGGCGGAAACGTTGAAGGCTTACCCGTGATGCCACTCCAAGGAACAGAATCAGCGGCGCCCGTCTTTGGAATAATAGTGGCCACCACGTCAATCTGATTCGTGTATGCCGAATCCTGGTTAACGGTCTGACCAGTGAATTCCGTAAAATTAACTTCTTTTGTAGCAGTTTCATTTACCTCTACCGTGAATGTCTCTGAACCGGCTGTAATTTTGATTGGTTCAGCTCCACTATTGCGAATCTGAATTTTGTCCTGTGTCTCCGGGTACGTCCATGTGATTGGGTCTTTGCTGACCGTGTCAGTGAACGTTGTAATTGTCGATCCGTCTGACTGTCCTGCGGGAGTTGCTGTTACGTTTGGCATATAATCATCTCCTTTATTTAGTTGCAGTCTGCCTCATAGCTGCCTGCTGTAATTGGGTTTGTGCTTTGACTTGCTCCAGCTCCATACGGTTTGCATGGTCTTGCTGTTTAAGGGCCAACTGTTGCTGAAGCTGTGCCTCCTGGGCGGCTGCCGGATCTTCCTGCGGCTGCTGTGCCTGCATCTGCTGCATAGCGGCTTCTTGTGCAGCCTGTTGTTCTTGGCGCTCTTGGATACGTTTGAGCAAACGATCCTTAAACGGAATAACATTCTTAGGCGCAAACTCCAGGTAATCATCCAACGTGATCTGTTGAGCATCAAACAACTTATCAAGGGAAGACATCATAAGTTCCTCGCTATAAGTGGATGCTGGACCAACGTCTATTTTGAGGTTGAGCTCAATGTTGGCGTAGTCCGTACCTTTAAACTCCTGGCTGTACTCCTCCCCGTCGTCATTCTCCAAATTGACACGCCGGGTGGTGTTATAACGAACCTTCCAAAACTGTTCCCACACCCGCCCGATATCCTCTATTGCACGGTAGAACCGTTTTTTAATAGACTCAATCGGCACGCCAGCAGCTTTTTGTAGCAGCATAATGGCCGTGGCGTTGAGGTTGCCGCTGGACATATCACCTGTACTGGCATCCTGGGCACTTGAAAGCATTTTGGTGTAATCCATGAAGGATTCAACAAGACCATTAGCCAAAGGAGACACTGGCCCCGGTGTCAGGTAGTCAATGGACCGTTGTCCTGGCGGAGACTGATCCGGTATGGCCTGTGACGGGTCATTGTTCAAGCTCTTAGCATCAATGAAGTTAGGGTTATAGACCATCTTAGGCCAGCCCGTAAGCTGCACAGACAGGAGCTGCATAGCCATGAGGAAGTTGATAGCCTTCTGATTAGGAATAATACCTTCTGCATCACCTACCCCGTGAATAGCCTTCTTCCGGCGTTCCCATTGCATGACGACAATAGGGTACAGTACAAAACCTGTATCCGTCTTGGGCTTGACTGGTTGACCACTTGCCTCTTTGGTAAAGTACACCTTGCCTCCTTCCTTCCAATACTTTGTCAGGAGGGTGACCTTTTCTGATCCATCCAGCTCCCGCTTTGCAGGGTCATATGCTTCTACTTGAGTTTCCTTGTCTGCGTTAATCATCAGCAACTTATCATCAGACAACTTATTTGCCTTGGCCTCTTTCCTCACCGCATCCAACGGCTCTCGGCTGCTGATAATGATGTAGGGTTGCCGCTGTACCCGCCTTTGTTGTGGGTTACCGAAAAACACATTGATTGGGTCCAGCACTTCGCCCGCCATATCACCCTTATACGGACGAGTCAGACCACCTTTGCGGTTATCGTCCCAATAATAGTGCCAGATGCTTGTGCCAAGGCTAGAGCCGCTTTCCAATGCCTCTTCATTCAGCTCATCCTGCTTGACGTTCTCCCATGTGGTGGCGCTGAATCTTGTGAACAGGTCGCCAGCTTCCTGAGCTTGTTTCGCGTCCGCTTCCTCATTCTCCGGCATGCCGTTAACATTCTCTTGGGCGCTGAAGAGCATATTGACGTTCTCATTCATAACGGATGAAACCTTGTGATTCTGGATATATCGAACAATGTTGAACACCGGACGCGGCATCGTCTTGGTCTTGGCTGTAGGCTTTGGCCACTGGTCACCGGCTTTGAACCGCTCGTATTCAGGCCAAGCATCCGTAAAGCCCATTTGCTGCATGTAGTTTAGCCCGGCTTTGTACTGCTTCTGTATCGTAGTTTCCTCAGCTATCTGCATTGCCACGCGGCGTCACCCCATTCATCCATTCATCTAGCACACTCTGACCAAATACATCAGCCACAGCCTTATGAGCCGCAGTGATTGGGTCAGTCGCCTGAACCTCTGTATCAGGTGGGCGGCTGTATGTGTACTGACCTACCATGTCACGCAGCGTCTTGTTAACCACCTTTACCGTCTCTTCTTCCAGATTCGGTAAGGCAAGTAGATTACCGATTACCATCATCTCGTTTACCATGTTAGGAACCCTCCTTCATCGTCATCATCACTGGACTGGAACGGGAACGGCAAAGGCTTAGCCTCTACCGGATCGTCCCGAACAATAAAGCTTTGTTGACTGCGGATCTCATTGGCGATCATGTCCGATATAAGGACATCATCATGTTTTCCGTTCTCAGCGTCTGGCCGTCCGTTCTCGTCATAAACGAATGTCAGGCACTCCTGAAGGAAAGTAATATCCACGAACAAATCAATATTGTCCTCGATGAGACTGATCTCTTTATCGATAATAAGAGGCCGCGTATTGCCGTCCGTCTTCCATCCCTGCTTAGCCTGGACTTGTTTGGTCATGCTGTCATACCGCTGACGCATGTACTGCTTGGGATACTTGAGCCTTGCCAATTCCTCGATTGGAGCCGTGTTGAAGTTAATCTCAATGCCAATAAGAGCATCGTTGAAGTAACGGCCCATACAGTACATCTGCCAGGTGAACGGCTTACTGTTGCTCAACTCCATATGAAGCGTAGCACAGCGCTTTCCGGTCACATTGTTTATGACCGTCCCGGCGTACTTGTCCTTGCCCTCGCCCTTGGTATCGCCACCGATCACATACGGATATCGGGGCTGTACATCCTGATACAGTGTGATAAACCCGTCCTTGGCATCCACCCACTCTATGGAATCATCAAGAATCTTGTCCTGAGTATCAGGATCATTCCACTTGAAACGAAAATAGCCCCGTCTAGGGGGCTGCTGGGCGTACACACGCTTAAGATATTCGATTCGCATTACAATGATCTCTTGATTGAACACACAAAGCCCGGATGCAAGGAATGCCTCGTGTGGGCTGCACGGATATTCCTGCTTGATCATGTCCTTATTGATGTATCCGTCATATTTGACGTAGTACCAATAGACTTGCGACCATTCCAGCTCAATCGTATCCAGCAACCAGCGGCATCGTTCCCATATCCATCCCGCAGCCCCAACAACTTGATCGCGGAACCACTTTTCACGTTCAGGGCTTTCGAACGACATGCGGTATTCGCGAGTCAGCCACCAAGCGAAGAAGCAATTCTCCCAGGTCTCACTGTCCCATAGATCCTTATATTCGTTGTATCCATTAGCTGTAGACTCGTATATCTGTATGGCATCCTTGGTCAAAGCCTCGCCCAACCCAGCCTGTACGCCGCTGATCCCGTCACGCCAGAAAGCAACCTCTGACCCGTGGAAGAAGTTAATCGTACGGGAACGGCCCATGTTCCGGCTGGCCGTTTTGATTTCCCACGAGCTGTGCAGCTTATCGAATAGAAGCTGCTTACGGTTATTGAACTTCTCAGTGGGCTTGATCGCATCCGGCAGGGCGTTGTATGGATACTTGGCCTTGTTTTCAAAAATGGCGCTACTGTTGCCGTCCTCGTCCGCAGCCGTGAAGCCCTCGAAGTTCTTCCGGGTTATGGTGCAGGCCAACTGGTAAGCTGTGATGAAGGAAGTAAAGCCCTGTTGCCTGCCTTTGAGGACAAGAAACTTAAGATGCAGCCGCCTGCCTGCCTTGAATTCTTCTATGGCCTTATTGAGCTTGTCACAAAACATGCACTGCGCGTCATTCATAAAAAACGGGCTTGTGCGCTTATCCTTATCGACAATAACGAACAGCATTTCTATAAGATGCTCGGGATGGTCACGAACCTCAGCCCGTACCTCTGGATGCTCGATGAGGTAAACTGCAACGGACTCGCGATATGCCTTATCTTGTTCGATATCATGGCTTTGTTCCCACAGTTCTCGGCGGCGGTTAATTATATCCCGACAGGTAATCATAGGGGTCCTCCAGACTAGTGGTCAATATATATATTTTGTGTACATGTCTGCATGTTGTGTCTTCACTTCGTAATACATTCTACATATGGTATGTTTTGCATAATAATTCGTTCAAGGTGAATAATTGAAGATTTTTATACAAAAGCCCACTGAATAGTATGCAGACTAATTGAAGAAATCTTCCAGTTTCTGTTTAATCATTAAGCCGCCTTCAAGCTTCAGTTTATCGTTGAACATGCCCAGGTGCCTCGCCACATTTTCAAGCGCTTTGCCCTGATCCTGCATTTTGATTTCGATCCCAGTGTTGGTTGTCTTGAGTCCTGCATAGAGCAGCTTGGCTTTACCTGTTAGGTGTCGGGTATCCTCAATGTGAATGTCTTCCCTACCCTCACCCAAGCAGTTTGGACACTTAGGGTGTGGCCGTTCCAACTCATCAAAGCCGTACCCACCTTCATCCGATGGAATCAAAGGAGCAACAGGCTTGTCCTTCTCTTCACTCTCTCGCTGGGCCTCGTCCTCTGCGCGTCTCACAGCTCGTTCATACTCCGCCTCATCTTTCCACTGGTATTGATGATCCTTACCGAAGCAGTAGCGGCAGCACGTGCGGCGTAGATGGATGATGTCGTTAGGATCAGCGGTAGCGATATCCCACCAGCGCTGTAACACCATATCCGCTGTAATCTCGACCTTAGCAGCTCGCTCATCCATGCTTTTCTGAATGAGTTCAGCAATCTTAGGTTTTTTTAGGTTCTCATGTCCGATAGCTTCAGCCGTTTTAACACTGTATCCGGCCCTAATCGCTGCCTGTGTGGCATTGAGATCAACCAGGTATTCTTGCACAAATGATTTCTGTTTGGCTGTCAGTGCCACACAGACCAGCTCCTTTCATGTCTTAAGACACACAGCGGAATCGAACCGCTATAATCCTGTATGTGTCATATCCCCGGACTAAGCCGGGAAAAAGGTGTTAATTGAGTTTGTCAGCCAACTGCTTGAGCACGTTCGGTACTGCAATGCTTTGACCTTTGGCTTTGTTACCTTTGATGTAGGCTGTACCCTCATTCGGGTAGTACACCACGCCTTCGTCACCGATGATCGGAAAGCCGCTGTCGTCATACTCCAGGTTGGTTTCTACGTATTTACCGTGTTTCTGCGCCTCCCGCTCCAGCGGATGCAGATGAAGAATACCTGTGTTGTCCAAATATGCATAGCTCATGTCGTTTCCTCCTTTGAACGCAAAAAAGCGGCGGTTTCCCGTCGCTCTCTCACTTATATTAGTTGCGCCCTAACCCTCCGTCATGCGCTTGCCACTTCCGCTCCCTTATACTTGCGGTATGGTTCCCAACGTGTTTCACATAGTCCGTATTACGTACGGAACAGTTTGTCGCCCTTACTGATGGGGTGTTATTACCCTCTTTACGGCTGTTTTAAATTTGGTGTAATTAGTTTCGATGTGGACAAGGGACTTTCACCCTTGTATCTGTATTTCGCCATGTAAAAGGTCATTTAGAGTGTTCCTGCCCGAGCGAGGGAATGGAACGGTCTAGCCGAATACATAACCATCCTGCCTCGCATAATGCATGACTTCCAGCGTCTATATTCCGCCACCACATCATTGGATAATCCTCTTCAAAACTATAAGATAACAATCATTTATAGGTTATCCCTATATATAGGTGGCATTTGCCCCACAAAAAACATGTGTTTTAGGTCAAAAACAGATTATTATTACGATTTTCCTTTATTTTTTCTTTCGCCCGTTGCAATAATGTTGATACATTACCCCTAGATAATCCCATAACGTCCGAAATATAGGAATGTGGCAAGCAATGTCCATACGACAGTAGGAAGCAATCGCGCTCTAGGTCAGTCAGCACCCGTAATGCTTCCTCTATCTGAAAGTGTTCCCCGTCTGACAAGTTGCTCGAGCTCCCAGCCTTGGAGTTGCTTACATAAGCCTGCATGCGTAAAGGGTCAACGAGCTTTTCCCGTTGGTATGCTGCCAAGCGTTCGACACCACGTTTATTTCCTGGGCGCCGACCTGTCACCAGCCATTCTTCCACGAACTCACAATCACTCACCATACCGGATATAACCTTCTTATCGTCCGCGTCAGCCTTCTTATACAGCCTTGCAGCTATGTTCCTTGCCTTGCGGTAGCTTAATGCTGTAGCCCCTCCCAAGTCTGTTACAACGGGGGTTTGTTCCGTATCCTCGTCCGGTATCATATTAGCACCTCCTAGATGAAATCAAATATGTTTGTCTGCCCTTCCTGCGGTGCGTCTTCTGCATCCTGAATGAGTCCTTCCTCTATCATCCATTGTGGAGCTTCGTATAAGTGCTCCATCCATATTTGGTCGCCTGCCTTGGTGCGAGCAGGGTTCTTCACCTCAGCCTTTTGCGTCCACACCCAATATGTTTTAGCTGTCACTTTATCGTTGTTACCCGACATTAACAATCCTTCCTTCGCTCAATGTGCTCGGTTCTATCTGCTCTATAAGGAAATACCGATCTATACTTACTACACCTATAAACAACAGTACAGCAGCTAATATAGAGGTATAAGCGCGTATCATGTGGCACCCTCCTTGACCGCCGCATTCGCAAACACTTTAGATAACTCGATATTAATACACGCTTTGCCCTCTGCATTCGGTGCATTAAAATAATCAGTCCACAGCTGGAAGGCTTTCATGAGTGACCCGTTTAGTCTGGCTATCTCTGCATCCTTTTGTTGTATAAGGGATTCAGCCTCGCATTTAACTTCTCTTAATTCCTTTACTTCCTGTACCAGATCGGTTAACCATACATAAGTATTGTCTCGCATCCGTTTAGTATACCTATTAGCTTCCATACGGTTTAACGACCACGTCTTGGTCGGAGTTTTCGTTTAATTGCATTTTCATTTAGGTTTGGTTTATCTGTCATCTATATATCCTCCCTTAGTGGGTGCAGGACCTACACCCTGTATTGGTTTAATCCTGACTGGATAATGTTAAATAGGCAGCTTCTGCCCTTTGGCGTGGGCTGGCGTTAAGCAAAAATGCTATATTAATTTCATCCCACACAGAATATTTAACTCGTTTAAATTCGTAACATGCCTCATACAAGTTATTTACATAGGCTACTCGATCCAACTCTATTACTGCTGCCTGTACCTCCAGAGAGGCGGCAGGGTCATTGCAGTAGTCTGGAGCTTCGCACCACGCTTCATCTTCGGTTCCTTTTCCAATATGCTGGCGTTCCTCTAACGGTTCATTCAGTACCCAGTAGGCTTTATTTCTCCACCACTCCGGGTTCAAGTTAACAACCCTGTACCCCATCAACTCAGCTATAACTCGGTTAAGATGCTGGTCAGTCATATCCTTTACCGACATATCTATCATCCTTCCAACGCTCCGTCAGAATGCAGGAGCGTATTGTATTGGTGGTTACTCCCTACCTTACATTTCATATGGTTTCAGTACTTCTTCAGCCTTTTTGCCCCGGTCTCTTGTGATTACGCAACTTTTAGGATGGCCGTCTTCGTAGAATTCATCTGCTACGTATTTTTCAGGTTTCCAGTAAAATATTAGCGCCTCTTGAAGCTTAGCTATTGTCCGGTCCCTCTCTGCCAACTGTTTACCTCTCTCAGCAGCCGTTTGGAAGTTAGCTAGGCTTTCCTCGTTTAACCCTGCTACCTGCTGCTGGAGCGAATCTATTAAAGCAAGCAAATCCATATACTCAGCGTTCGGGTCTGTCGTAATCGCTGTAAAGTCCGGCTCCAAGCGGTGACTCAGAATCCCTTCCTCCGAACAAATCAACTCCGACCCATTCAACAAT
>NZ_POVS01000030.1:0-1394 GCF_002894905.1 Paenibacillus sp. F4 | reverse complement strand
GCATCCCCTATACCAAAGGAGAGATAAGAAATGGATATGAACTTAATCATTAATAACCAATTGGCAGCATTAAACGAAGAAGGCTACGTAGAAAAAATCATTAGGAAGCAACTAGAAGAAACTATTAAGGATGTTGTCGAAGATTCCTTGCGTAGTTGGAGTGACTTCGGAAAAGGGTTGAAAGAAACGGTAAAAGGGCAATTGCAAATCAATCTCGATAAGTTGGACATCCCTTCGTACAACCAAGTTATTCTGAACGTTATTAAAGGTGAGATAGAGCGTTCGATTCATGAAGAAGGCGCAGCGAGAATACAAGAGCAGTTACAAGAGTTGTTAGGAACAGGGAAGAATGAATATAGATTGTCAGAATTAGTAAAAGAAATGGTTGAGGATGAACTTAAACTTGAAGAACTGTCTTATGAAGAGGTTGAGCAAATCACGGTTATTGTAGAGGAAAAATACGGAACCAAGTACGTATATATGGACCCGAAAGAAGATGTTGAGTGGTACCAATGCAAATACATGATATCGCTTGAAAAAGATATGACCGTATCAAGAGCCGAGGTTTCAGATAAGAAATTCGATAACCGTGTGATTATGGGTGGAATGTACGGATTGGATGCGACTTTGTTCAAGATGTGGACTCAAAAAGCAACACTGGTCATAGATGATTACGAAACGGAGTTTGGAAACCCTGAATTTGAATGAGGCATAACAGCCTCTTACCCTATACCCCTATAAGGAGCGATAAGCATGAGAAATATTAAATTCCGTGGTAAACGAGTAGATAACGGCGAGTGGGTTCATGGTTATCTGATAGGCGAGGACGTAATTGTCGGTGAGATAGTGGAATGGGATAGTGAATATTTCTGCACAGAGTTTTGGCAAAAGGTAGACCCTGCAACAGTAGGTCAGTTCATAGATCTTCCGAATTACGGTGTATGGGAAGGTGATATTTACGAGTTTACAAGACCCTGGTCAAACGGTGCGCTGGAACGTGGAGTTGTGAAATGTACAGAACATGCAGAATGGGCAGTAAATGCATGGATGTTGACTGGTATATATGAGCATGGAAAACCTATCGGAAACATACACGATAACCCGGAGCTGCTACAAGGAGAGAATAAGTTGGGATAATACACTTAAAACGCCGCATAGAGCGCTTTTATCGGGACGAAGATGGCGAACTGGTTTTTGCGCTGTACGAGGATATAGATGGATACGTGCATTACAGATACTGCGGCTATGATACAGATATTTACACGATGCTGTCGGTATTGTTCTACAAACATTTTAATGGAGGCGGTAAAGGTGAGTGAACGGATATATAAATTGTTGAATGGGTCGGAGTTGATTTGTTCGGAGGAAGGGATTCTGAGTCACCGCTTGGAGCC
>NZ_POVS01000029.1:0-62370 GCF_002894905.1 Paenibacillus sp. F4 | reverse complement strand
AGACCAACCGAAGTTGGTTTATAGAAAGAGCGATAAGCTCATTTTGAAACTGACGAGATAAAATATCTCATTTTCGCTTCCATTTCATACAACCTAATGGCATGTACTAAAATTTCAGCGTTGGATTTTGTAAACAAAACCCCTACTCACTCGTTGTTCAGTTTTCAAAGATCAAACTTGCATAATGTCTTACTTTGTTTCGTCACCGCGTCTCAGTGGCGACCTTTATAATATATCATCTCTTTTTAGAATTTGCAAGAGTTTTTTTAATTTCTTTTTTTCGAGCAAATCCTTCAAAAAGGAACGAAAATTAATTTACCATGAATATTGAATAGAGTCAATACTTTTTTTGATATCAGAAAGTATAAGGTTTTTAAAATAGTTTACTTCCTGATATCTCTGATATAGTTTCTACCTTATCTTTTCATTGTTTGGTTTGTGGGACTCGCCCTCTGCGAGCATATTTTGATAGTTCCTTGGCGGGTGCAAAACGGGCATACATGCGAAAGACTGTTTTATATCGAAGTGCAATTGCGTAGCGAATATCTTGATCCAATCGAGTATCGCTCATATCAAGCAGCATTTCATCTAGCTCCTTACGAAGAACGTAGTCAAGTTCCTTGCATTCTTTTTCGTTAAACAGCATTCCCAACATATGACCATACTCCCTTATCAGCAGATTATATAGTACTTATATTTGCTCAACTATTGTTCCAATCTTTACCTGTTTTTAAACTCAACTGCTAAGGTTTCAAACTTACCCCGATTAATCTTCAGCTTCTCTTTAGGCTCTCCCCTTTGTTATGTTCAATTTTCAGGAAATATATAAATAATTGGCCATAATATTTTATTGTGACAACAAACGATAAGTTATGCCACTCTCAATTGCAGCTGCTATAAGCAGTAAGATGACGGACCATAGGGACACCCTCAACGTTTGTTTCATAAATACATTCCACGATGGGCCAGTTCCTTTGCGCTTTAGCCCTATGCTTTTACCTATAGTAGACATTATGTTGATTCCAAACTTCAATCCGAAGGCACAGGCGATAATCAAAACAGGCAATTCAATCACACCGTGAGGCAGTAACCCTTTGACAACAACTTCATACATACTTCTTCCCATATCTGTCTGCAAGTGTACTACAAACCCTAAAACCATACCGTTCACAATTAAAAATATAAACGGTACGATTCCAAATACAGCCCCCATAAATATAACCAGCACACATTTAATTGCATTATTGAAAAAGATGAATACAAAAAAACTCCATTGTGGATGCTCAGAATTCTGCAAGCGCTGCGCTACTTCTCCCAGCCCCTCCATTTGTTGCGCCAGCATGGATTGAATAGTGCCTGTACTTAACCATCCCACCATAATACTTGTGCAGAAAAGAGATGCAGAGATTAAAATTAACCGTCTTGTCGTGTGTAAATCGTGAAAAAATGCTTTTAGTCCCATTTGATAATTCCTCCTATTGGTTCAATGGAATAATTGACAACCCTCGGCATAGCCTTAAGTAAACAAGCACTTCTAGGATGAAAGGGGCGTTATTAACCATGAATTCTTTTTTCTATGTATTGAACGGTAAAAAAATCAAACGATTCTTAATCGTAATGGCTGCCGCCGTCTTTACTGTTGGAGTCATTTATGTAGAAACCGATAATGTTACGGTTTTTTCCGAGGAAGCACCAACCGCTATTTATAGTGTACCCACGGACAAAAAGCTGATCGCTCTCACCTTTGATATTAGTTGGGGTGATAAGCGTACTGCCCCCATCTTAAAAGTCCTTGAGGATAAAAAAGTGACCAAGTCCACCTTTTTTCTTTCTGCCCCTTGGAGTAAAACACATCCAGAGCTTGTGAATCAAATTAAAGAAAGCGGATTTGAGATCGGCAGTCATGGCCATAAACACGAAAATTACAGTAGCTTAAGCGATGAAGATATTCGTAAACAGATTTCAATTGCTCATACCACATTAACCGAACTGACGGGACAGTCCCCGAAGTTGATCCGTATGCCTAATGGCGACTTTGATAAAAGGGTCCTACAGGTTGCTGGCACTTTAGGTTACAAAACCATTCAGTGGGATACAGATTCCCTGGACTGGAAAAACCCTGGTACTCAGGTCATAATCGACCGTGTTGTAAATAAAGCGCATCCTGGCGATATCGTCCTTCTGCATGCCAGTGATTCCTGTAAACAAACGCATGAAGCCCTGCCCGTCATTATCGACAAGTTGCGCGCACAAGGCTATGAATTCGTGACTGTATCTGAACTGCTTCAACAGGGTACAGTAAAAGGCAAAGAGGTACGCGATCAGGCACTGGGTCTTTAAGGAGTTATTTTACATCGTTCTCAGCTAAAAACCAAAAGCAAATCGACATATTTCTCCCCATTCATCCGCATACTATCCACATTCATGATGAAGGAGGAATACGGCCATGAATTGGACTCGTTTGCGATTTGTTAGCACGGTATGCGTACTGGGCGTTGCACTGAGTGGATGCGGCTCAGATCAGGGTTCTGCGCCCCCCCAGAACAGTTATAAAGAGATGAAAACGATGGTTGTCGATATCTTGAAAAGCGATGACGGAAAAAAAGCCGTAGAGGAGGCTTTAACCGGGGAAAGCACTTCAAAAGAAGGACAATCCGGTCAAAGCAGTGAAGAGGGTGGGGCTGGTGGTGGATCTGGTGGCAGCATGGGAATGAAAATGCTTATGCCCATGCAATCGGCTGAACAGATGAAGATCGCAGTCAAAGATACTTTGGTATCACCTGAATATAAAAAAGAAATCGAAAAGATTATGACCGATCCGCGTTTTGCCGGAGAATTTGCCAAAGCCATCAACAGCCAAAGCAAACAGCTTCATATGCAACTTATAAAAGACCCTTCTTATCAAAAATCAATTGAAGCAATGCTCAAGTCACCAGAATTAACCAAAATGTATATGGACTTAACTAAAACCCCTGAATATCGCAAACAATCTATGACAGTCATGCATGATGCCATGCAAAATCCGATTTTCCGACTTGAGGTTATGAATTTACTCAAAACCGTCGTACAAGAGGAGCTTCAACCTAAGGTTGAGAAAAAAAGTGGTGAGCAAGGCGGTGCAGGCGGCGATAAGCAAGGTGGTGGGGGCAGCGAAGGTGGGGGCGAAGGAGAACAAGGAGGAAGCCAATAATAAAAAGGCTGGTTTAATAAACCAGCCTTTTTTCTTTATTCAGATTCCGTGTGCAAGAACGTAATCTGAGCTGCAATATCATTGTAAATGGTCCCCGTGGCAGACTCAGATTTATATACAGATGGAGAAAAGTCGGCTTCTGACGGATGGTTATCTGGAATACCCAGCGGAATTTGAGCAAGAAGTTTTGTATGAAGAGTGTCTGCCAACATAGCCCCCCCTCCTCGCCCAAAAACATAGTCCTTTTCTCCAGTGGAGGACACATAATAAGACATGTTCTCCACAACGCCGATGACCTTATGATCCGTTTGAAGCGCCATTGCGCCTGCACGTGCAGCTACAAAAGCCGCCGTCGCATGTGGAGTAGTGACAATGATTTCTTCACTCTGCGGAATCATTTGATGTACGTCAAGCGCTACATCGCCAGTGCCTGGTGGTAAATCGAGAATCATATAGTCCAGCTTTCCCCATTCGACATCACTAAAAAACTGTCTAAGCATTCTCCCCAGCATGGGACCTCTCCAGATCACCGGGTTGTTCTCTCTGACAAAGAAGCCCATAGACATGATTTTGATACCAAATCGCTCCACTGGCTGAATGATACCATCTTCGACAGAAGGTACATCCTCTACTCCAATCATATCTGGCACACTGAATCCATAGATATCCGCATCAATTAAACCCACACGCTTCCCCTGTCTAGCTAAAGCAGCCGCCAAATTTACAGCTACTGTCGATTTTCCGACACCACCTTTGCCGCTTGCAATGGCAATAAATCGTACGCCAGATGCTGGGCTAAGCAGCTCATGTTCTTCCATGCCAACAGCATGTCCTTTGGTCAAAACCGGGTCAGCCGCTTCCTCGGTCTTCTCTCCATTTTGAAGGGCAGACTTTTCATGCTCAGATGCCTCACGAATACGAATATGAACGTGACTTAATCCCGCCTCTTCTAAAGTCTGCCGGATTTCTCGTTCCAACTCTGTCAGCGTCTCTTCCTGACTATTCAGGGTAATGGCGGTCAAGGATACCCGATCCTCTTTAACCACCACATCCCGAATAAAATGGAGATCGACTAGACGGCGTCCTGTATGAGGCTCCCGCACTTGTTGAAGTAGCTCTATAACTTGCTCTCTTGATTGCATGAATTATCAGCACCTCTGCTTTAATGATTTACGGAGTGGTAAACACTTACAGTATACCACTATCTGGCCTCAGGTGCTGGTGAGATCCCCTTTTCCCCGGCACTGTAACGCAAAATCCCCTTATATATAGACGCCGCCACCTGCCTTTGATAGTTCACGTCACTTAGTCGTCTAGCTTCCTCAGGATGGGACAAAAAACCTACTTCTACAAGGGCTGATGGCATTTTGAGAGCTTTCAATAAATAAACTGTGTTCACGGTCTTAGCCACTCTGTCCGTATTTTCCAAGTTGCGTTTGATCTCTTCCTGAATTAAAGACGCCAAATTCTCGTTATCTGCATGGTTAGGTACGTAAAAGGTTTGGGCTCCACTCCAACGGCTCGACGGGATACTGTTCATATGAATACTTAGAAAGAGGTCTGCTTTCTGCTCCTCAATTATACGCACACGCTGCTTCAAATCCTCCGTTTTTCTTCTGGAATAACCTTTCGTTTCTTGCTGCGCTAGGTCGCGGTCATCCTCACGTGTCATGACAACGACAGCACCTGCTTGCTGTAAATAATCCCGCAAATAAAAAGCGATTGCCAGATTAATATCCTTTTCAATAATCCCTTCTTTGCTAACCGCCCCTCCATCAGGCCCTCCATGTCCAGCATCTATGGCAATTACTTTACCTGTAAGGGGTAAACTCCAATGGGTCCAAGCTCTCGAAGCAGGTATCTCATACAATGCCAGTGTAATAAATAGAACGGCGAGACAACAGCCCAACAGCATTTTTTGCAACGTCCGATAGCGAATCCACAGTGTAACCTCGTTTTTACGATTATTTTTTTGCATAACAAAACGCCTCCGTCCTATACAGATACTAATAATCTATATGGGACGAGGCGTGTAGATAGTACAACTCAGGCATGAACAAATTCTTTCATACCTTCAATCAGCACTTGAGCGACTTCCGGTCGTGTAAATTCAGGTGGCGGGCAAACCCCAGAGCGCAACAATTCCCGTACCTTGGTGCCCGAGAGCGTTAAATGATGCTCCTTGGGATGTGGGCATGTTTTACTTGAAGCCATGTTTCCACATCGGGTGCAATAAAAGCTGTGTTCAAAGAACAATGGAGTAATCCCCAGCTCTTCAGGTGTAAAGTGCCTGAAAATTTCCTGTGCCTCGTAGGTACCATAATAGTCTCCTACACCAGCATGATCCCTTCCAACAATAAAATGGGTACAGCCATAGTTCTTTCGCACAATAGCATGAAAAATGGCCTCTCTAGGGCCCGCGTATCGCATGGCAGCAGGAAATACCCCCAGAAAAGTCCGATCAGCCGGATAATAATTGTCCAGCAGCACCAGATAGCTCTTCATACGCACATCTGCCGGAACGTCATCTGACTTGGTTTCACCAACGAGTGGGTTTAGAAACAATGCATCCACAATCTCCATCGCGCTTTTTTGGATGTACTCATGTGCTCGGTGTACCGGATTTCGTGTTTGAAAACCGACCACTGTTTTCCAGCCTTTTTCTGCAAAATAGTCGCGTGTCTGTGATGGTGTATAGTAAAACTCACTAAATTGTGTGGGCTCCGGCCGATTCAGCACTTGCACAGATCCACCAACATACGTAGCAGGTCGATCTAACAGTTTGTTTACGCCAGGATGAGCCGGGTCATTCGTCTTGAATACTCTTCTGGCTTCCTCAGCCTGATCTACCTGATAAATACTTTCAATATCAAGTACAGCATAAATGGTACCGTCTGTTTCCCCCACCAAAGCCACCTGCTGACCTAATTTCAATTCACTGGCTATACTTTCTGCAACTGCAAGAGTAATGGGAATACTCCAGACTGTACCATCGGCAAGACGCATATCTGTTACCACTGACCGATAGTCAGATTCATTCATAAACCCCGTCAAAGGAGAGAAAGCCCCCACTCCAATCAAAACTAGATCAGAAATGGTCCATGAGTTTACACGGATAGGAAACAATTCCTCTGCGGCCTGCAAAAGTGCTTTTTGCTTCGGTCCTGTAATGATTTTATCAACAAGTGTTCCGCCATGCGGAAGAATTGCAGTCATAATGCACTTCCCTTCTTCTTCATAAATATGACTCATAGCTACCTGAATATCATTTTATTGATGGAGCCCGCACTCCGTTTTCTCATTGCCAGACCAGCGACCTGCACGAGGATCTTCACCTGGTAGGACCTCACGGGTACATTGCTCACAACCGATACTGGGATAATTGCGGTCATGCAATGGATTATACAGCACTTCATGAGTGCGGATATAGTTCCATACATCCTCGGATGTCCAGCTTGCCAAGGGGTTAAATTTAACGAGTCCAAACTTTTCATCATACTCTATCTTTTTTGAATTCGCACGGGTAGGGGCCTGATCGCGGCGAATACCGGTAATCCATGCATCGTATTGCGACAAAATGCGTGTCAGCGGCTCAACTTTGCGTATACCACAACATGTGTTAGGATCTGTTTTCCACAGTTCCTCTCCATGCTCAGCCGCTTGCTCTTCAGGAGTAATTAATGGAGAGACCCTAACAAAATCCAAGTTATATCTGGCTTTCATCTGATCACGCGTATCGTAAGTTTCTTGAAAATGAAAATCGGTATCCAAGTAAAAAATGTCGGTGGAAGGGCTAATTTTTTGAAGCATATCTACTAGTACTACATCTTCTGCTCCGAAGCTACAGGCAAAGGTAAGATTGGGAAATGTAAGAACAGCATACTGGATAATTTCCTCTGGCGTAGCCTCTTCCAATTCAATTGCCTTGACTCTAATCAACGCTTCTTTCTCCAATAAATTCATTATCAATGCGCCTCCATATGAAGATTCATAAATAGTGTCACTCCAATACCGACTAAACTAATAAGATTAAATACAGTATAAAACTTTCACAATCATTGTCAATCCACGGCAAAATGTCCTGATGCAAGCATTTATCCACCTAAATTTGCAGGAATGTTGCTCTGTCAGCATTCTTTAATGCTTTCTTGCGTATCTAATCAAGTTCATTGACTTATATAAAATATTCTTATACCAAACATTTGAAAATGGCCCATAGGCCCAGTGCGCGGCAGCCATCGGTAATGCTGAACAGCTTTGGGTTGCTTTGATCAAGCAAGAACCATCTATAGAAGAAAGCAAGCATCGTTTCTGAATCTAAGATTATCGAAGGATGCTAACCGAGGGAATTGAAAATGACTTTAGGTTTCACTCTACTATTCTGGAGCTCTGGCGACAGCGATGCCTTCATTCTGAAAATTAAAAAAGGAATGACTGCGCGCTGAACTCTTATTATACCTCTATTCAATCCCAAAGCGCTCGTAGCGGCAATTCCCGAGGAATTGATCACTGGACACAAGCAAGACTCTTATCGCTACTGGAAGCCTATTTAAAGCCTGTCATCAATGAAGGGCGATTTTATGAGGGTAGACAGTCGGACAATACACGGGCTCCCGGTTATAGTTTGGAGCGATTGCTGTGTAGACTATTTCTATTACCAGTAACATGTACATCGCCGTTGCAATAGCAGTAGTCTAGGAAGCGGGCAACGCTAGGCCAAGGACCGTCCTTCTGCTCCGGCATACAAATAAAAAGAGGTATTTCTTGCCGTATCCCTAGCTACGCCCAAAACAGCAGTACAAGAGGCATAGACAGTGCCAGCCAGAACATATCAAGGAGGACTTTACATAAACAAGCGAAAGCAAAGTATCCTCGTGAAACAGCACTTAGCAAAGAATATTAAGATGAGGCTATATTGAATAGCCGAACATTATATTTTTAGTCACAGGTTATAAACATTACAGAATAAACTGCGTTGAAATAGCAAACTGTATTTGTGTATAACAATATCATCTTCAATTCCATGGTGGATAACTTTTCGTGCTCCGTGCATTTGCATGCGGTTATTTATGTATTCGCAGAAACATGCTGAAGCTCGTAGCTTTTAGAGTAGGTCTACTTATCCACATGTGGATATTGATCAGGAAATGACTAAATAAAAAAGAACCCTTTCCATAAGGAAAAGGTTCTTCTGTATTCGAAATATTAACGTTTCGAGAACTGTGGTGCACGACGAGCGGCTTTGAGGCCGTATTTTTTACGTTCTTTCATACGTGGGTCACGAGTCAAGAAGCCTGCTTTTTTCAAAGCTGGACGGAATTCCGGATCTGCTTTCAACAGAGCACGGGAAATACCGTGGCGAATTGCGCCGGCTTGACCAGAGATACCACCACCATGAGCGATAACGAGTACGTCATAGCTGCCAACTGTTTCTGTCAGGTTCAGTGGTTGTTTAACGATCAGTTTGAGTGTTTCCAAACCGAAATATTCATTAATATCACGCTTATTGATGACAATGCGTCCTTCACCCGGTACGAGACGAACACGAGCTACCGAATGTTTACGACGACCTGTCCCATAGTATTGTACTTGTGCCATGAAACTGTCCTCCCTTTTAATTATCCACGAAGTTCGTAAACTTCAGGTTTTTGTGCTGCATGTGGATGCTCAGTGCCTCTGTAAGCTTTAAGTCTCAGCTTCATTTTCTCGCCTTGACGAGTTTTAGGAAGCATACCGTGAACAGCCAATTCCAACATACGCTCAGGCTTGTTCTTAACCATTTCTTGTGCAACCGTTACTTTCAGACCACCCGGATGCAGGGAGTGACGGTAGTATTTCTTGTTCTCCATTTTTTTACCGGTCAATACGATTTTTTCCGCATTGATTACAACAACAAAATCACCTGTGTCCACATGTGGTGTAAATTGTGGCTTGTGTTTGCCGCGAATCAACGCAGCCGCTTCGCTTGCCAGACGGCCGAGCGTTTTGCCTTCGGCATCAATGATGTGCCAGTTGCGCTCAACTTCATTTGGCTTCGCCATATACGTAGTACGCATGAAAAGTATCCTCCTTAAGTTCGTTAACAGAAATCATCATTTATCTTCGTTCGTTAAGTTGCTGCATTATTGATGGATTAGATGTTAATTTAAAGTGATTATCTTAATTGGGGCTGTGGGAAAGCCATTAAGAAAACACAACTTTTATATTACAGGATAACCATCAATTCCGCAAGGGTAAAATCAATGTTTTTTGATGTTTTCGTCGTACTCTACATTCCAGAGCGTTAAAGCGTGTCCAACGGCCGTAGGTCCAGCCTTTGAACGATTTTTCGCCTCCAAAATGGAAGGAATATCATCCGACGATTTTTTGCCTTCTCCCACTTCCAGCAAAGTACCCATAATAATCCGAACCATGTGCTGTAAAAATCCGCTACCTGTAATATAAGTATGGATAATTCCCTGATCATCCGAGCCCGGACGTGAAAAGGAATGGTCTACTGTCATATAGGCTTCGTAAATAGTGCGAACATGATTCGTCTTTTGGGAACGTCGAGATGCGAACGAAGTATAGTCAAAGGTGCCCACTAAATGAGCCAACCCTTCCTCCATCGCTCTTACATCCAGTCTCGTTGGATGATGGGTCTGTGTACGACGGTGAAAGATGTCCGGAAACCGGTTCGCATTAATACTGTACCGATATGTCTTCCGCTTCGCCATGCGGCGTGCATGAAAGGACAGTGGCACCTCTCTCGCATCCGTAACGATGATATCACGAGGCAACCAGGCATTAAGTGCCAGACACCAGCGCTGTAACGGAATCGGCGATTCAGTGTGAAAATTGAATACCTGCCCGTATGCATGTACACCTGCATCTGTACGGCCTGAGCCTGTAATTTTAAGACGCTCGCCCGTCAATGAGTAAATAGCATGTTCAAGGCAGTCCTGAATGGTGTTACCGTCAGGCTGCGTCTGAAAGCCATCATAGTGGGTTCCGTCATAGTTCACCTTCATGCACAAGTTCCGCATGTTTCTCACACCTTTATAGGGGTAGTCTCTGGCCTTACAAGGAATAACCGAACATAACAAAGGAGAAGCCCCTCAAGGACTCCTCCAAGAGAAAAAAAGGGTTGTTCAGAATCAAGACGATTCTGTCCACCCTTCCCTCATCTTCGCCTGTCTACGCGCGGTCAACCAATTCCAGATATACCATTGGAGCGGCGTCGCCACGACGAGGTCCCAATTTCAAGATACGAGTGTATCCACCTGGACGCTCAGTGTAACGTGTAGCCAATTCGCTAAACAGCTTTTGGATTGCATCCTGCTCACCATCCAAAGTTTCACGGCGAACGAACGCAGCCACTTGACGACGTGCGTGCAGATCTCCTTTTTTCGCTTTGGTGATCAGTTTTTCAGCAATAGAACGAACTTCTTTCGCTTTAGCCTCAGTAGTTTGGATACGCTCATACAAGAACAGATCGGTTACCAAATCACGAAACAAAGCTTTACGGGCACTGGAGTTACGGCCCAATTTTTGGTATGCCATGTAATTTCCCCTCCTTCACAAAAACGTTGCTGTACTATTCTTCCGTACGAAGTCCTAAACCAAGTTCCTCAAGCTTCTCTTGTACTTCTTCCAAAGATTTGCGACCCAAGTTACGGACCTTCATCATATCTTCTTCAGATTTAGTCGTGAGTTCTTGTACCGTATTGATACCAGCGCGCTTAAGGCAGTTATAGGAACGGACGGAGAGATCCAGCTCTTCGATCGTCATTTCAAGAACTTTTTCTTTCTTGTCTTCTTCTTTTTCAACCATAATTTCAGCATCTTTTGCCTCGTCCGTGAGACCCACGAACAACATCACATGCTCGGTCAAAATTTTGGCTCCAAGGCTCACTGCTTCCTCGGGACGAATACTTCCGTCAGTCCAAACCTCAAGTGTCAGCTTGTCGTAATTCGTAACTTGGCCGACACGCGTATTTTCTACGCCGTAGTTCACGCGTGCAATCGGAGTGTAGATGGAGTCGACGGGAATGACGCCGATCGGCTGGTCATCACGTTTGTTCCGATCCTGCTTAACGTAACCGCGACCGCGATTGGCAAAAATACGCATGTGAAGTCTCGAACCCGGTCCGAGCGTAGCAATGTGAAGATCCGGATTAAGAATTTCCACATCACTATCCGCACGGATATCTCCTGCCGTTACAACTCCTTCGCCTTCCGCATCGATTTCGAGTACTTTCTCTTCATCCGAGTGGATTTTAAGCGATAAAGCTTTCAAGTTCAGAATGATCTCCGTTACGTCTTCCTTCACACCGGGAACCGTTGCAAACTCGTGCAGAACCCCATCGATCTGAACCGATGTGACTGCTGCCCCCGGTAGCGAGGATAACAGAATACGGCGAAGCGAGTTACCCAGCGTCGTACCGTATCCGCGTTCCAGCGGTTCTACTACGAATTTTCCATAGGTGCCATCATCATTGACGTCAACCGTCTCAATTTTCGGCTTTTCGATTTCTATCACTGCAATATCCCTCCTTCAAAACGTCGCTCCTATATGAAACATTCACCTTATCCATAGTCTATCATGCAGTATACCTAAACATCCATTCTTGGCAGTTTGTGCCGGATCTATACTACACGCAGAGGAGAAATCTCATTAGACGCGACGACGTTTTGGAGGACGGCATCCGTTATGAGGTACCGGAGTTACGTCTTTAATCAGGTTAACTTCCAAACCAGCAGCTTGCAAAGAGCGAATTGCTGCTTCGCGACCTGCACCAGGTCCTTTAACCATGACTTCGACAGTTTTCATGCCGTGTTCCATAGCAGCTTTAGCAGCAGTTTCTGCGGCCATTTGCGCTGCGAATGGAGTAGATTTACGGGAACCACGGAATCCCATGCCGCCTGAGCTGGCCCAAGAGATTGCGTTACCGTGTGGATCTGTGATCGTAACGATCGTGTTGTTGAACGTGGAACGGATGTGTGCCACGCCAGTCTCGATATTTTTACGGTCACGGCGTTTTGTACGTACAACTTTTTTCGGTTTAGCCATTGAATGTTATCCTCCCTTCTTATTTCTTTTTGTTCGCTACAGTCCGACGAGGACCTTTACGGGTACGAGCATTAGTTTTAGTACGTTGTCCGCGAACAGGCAATCCACGACGGTGACGAACACCACGGTAGCAGCCAATCTCAGTCAGACGTTTAATATTCAAGGAAATTTCACGACGCAGATCGCCTTCTACTTTAACTTCTTTGTCGATCGTTTCACGTAATTTGCTCACTTCATCTTCAGTCAAATCACGAACACGCGTGTTTGCACTGATGCCTGTTTCCTTCAAGATTTTCTGAGAAGTCGTTTTACCGATTCCGAAAATGTAAGTCAAGGCGATCTCAACGCGTTTGTCACGTGGCAAATCCACACCAGCTATACGAGCCATTTTACGCTACACCCCCTTCTATTAACCTTGTTTTTGTTTGTGTTTCGGATTTTCGCAAATAACCATTACATTCCCTTTGCGGCGAATGACTTTGCATTTTTCGCAAATAGGTTTTACAGAAGGTCTTACCTTCATGTTGATTACCTCCTCCAAGCTTTACCCTGGTAAAACTCGCTTCGTGAACATTCACATCGTTTTGCAGAGCAAAACAAGTTTTTTTAAATGACATACGTTTAATAAAAACCTGCATGAATTACTTGCGGTACGTTATACGGCCTTTGGTTAAATCGTAAGGCGATAACTGTACAACCACCTTGTCGCCTGTCAAAATACGGATAAAGTGCATCCGCAGCTTTCCGGAAACATGAGCAAGAATTTGATGACCGTTCTCCAGCTCTACCTTGAACGTAGCGTTCGGTAGTGGCTCGATTACCGTACCTTCAACCTCAATGACATCTTCTTTGGCCAAAGTCAGTCTCCTTTCTCTTCAGCTTGGTATTCGGACGAGTCCAGGAAAGTTTTCACTGCATGGCGCAGCTTTCCGTTCGTCACCCGACCGCTTTCGTTTAAACTGTTTACAATCTCGCTACTAATCTTTGGCTGAGGCACCAAATGAAGAACATTTTTCTTCTTCGCTTGATCAAACTTTCGTTTATCCCCATCCGCAATATATACAAACCTGCTATCTGCTACTGAAACGACAACCGCAATCTGTCCGGCACCTCTGCCCTTCAGAATCTTCACCAGCTGACCGATTTGCAGGTTTCCTTGCTGAATCATTCCAATCACCTACGCACTCAGTTTCGTGAAAATGTCCATGCCGCCCGTTTCGCACGTCACCGCTTGCTCGTTATGAGCACATGAGGTTACGTTCATCGTAACGACCGTCCAGTTGTCTTCCAGCGTCCCTACATGGTGAGAACCTATCTGAATCATAGATTCAATAGCCAGCCCAATGCCGGTTTTCAGCCTCGGCCCCTGCTCAGGAATACCACGGTTTGGATTCTCAATATATTGCCGAATGGCATGCGACATTGTAAACTGGCGAGTTTTCGCGATGATATCGCCTTTGTTTAACTTGCGTTTGCCGGGAAATCCGTGCACCAGTTGTTCGTTGACTGAAGCGCAAATGCTAGCAGGAAAACCGTTATAACCTTTAAAAGACGGCACAGCTCCCTGACTGCGAATATACCGATCAGCTAAATGATCAAGTTCACCGGTCGTAATACCGGGCTCGATGTGTCCTGCCAAGAGATGATCCGTCTCCGTATCTATTCTCTTAGCTTTCCTCATTAAGCTTGATTCCGTCCCCGACTTGCAAATGATCATTACAGCTAACCCCGCAACAAGGACACGATATTTTGGGAAACCACATCAATATCCTGTTCTCCGTCAATATGACGCAGAAGATTCTGGTTCTCATAAAACGTGAGGAGTGGTGCTGTTTTATTACTATATTCTTCAAGTCGTGTTCTTACGCTATCTTCATTATCGTCAGGACGCTGATAGAGTTCCCCACCGTCTTTATCGCAAATGCCTTCAACCTTAGGAGGATTAAAGACAATATGATAGCTAGTTCCGCAGCTTTTACAAACCCGCCGTCCTGTGATTCGTGCCAACAAGTTGTCACTATCCACTTTCAAGTTGATGACGTCATCTAGCTTCGTATTCAAACGACCCAAAATTTGATCCAAGGCTTCAGCTTGAGCCAAAGTTCTTGGAAAACCGTCCAGCAAGAACCCTTTCTTGCAATCTGGCTGTTGTAGCCGTTCTTCAACGATACCGATTGTTACGTCATCCGGAACAAGTTCACCCTTGTCGATATATTCTTTAGCTTTAATGCCAATAGGTGTTCCCTGTTTCATCGCTAGGCGAAAAGCATCACCTGTCGAGATATGAGGAATGCCGAATTCCTTCACAATGACATCTGCTTGTGTACCTTTACCAGCCCCCGGAGGGCCCATGATCAAAATATTCACAATCTGTCACTCCTCAAGACGACCCCTACACAAGAAACAGCACAAAAGGTGCCGGTAAGCATGCGAACATCCTAAGCCGGTACCTATTGCCTATTTGTTGATGAAGCCTTTGTAATGGCGTTTGATCAGTTGGCTTTCGATTTGCTTCATTGTATCCAATGCTACACCAATGATGATGAGCAATGAAGTACCGCCAATTTGCACGGAACGAGGCAAGCCCGAAAGCGAACCGAAGAATACCGGCAAAACGGATATGACTGCCAGAAACAAAGCTCCTGTCATTGTCAAACGTGACATTACTCGTGTCAAGTATTTCTCCGTGGCCTTACCCGGGCGAATTCCCGGAATATAACCGCCGTTTTTCTTCATATTGTCGGCCATTTGCTGCGGATTCATCTGTACAAAGGTATAGAAGAATGTGAAACCGATAATCATTACGACATACAAAACCATGCCCAGCGGCTTGTCATAGTACAAGTAAGTGGTAATCCACTTAGCCCAAGCATGATCTGCCCAGAAACTCGCAATAATTGTCGGGAATTGCAGCAATGATACCGCAAAGATTACCGGAATAACGCCTGCCGCATTAATTTTCATCGGAATATGCGTATTCTGGCCACCGTACATTTTGTTGCCAACTACACGTTTCGCGTATTGTACCGGGATTTTCCGAATACCTTGCTGGATGTAGATAACACCAACAATAATCAGAACAATCACCAGGGCAATTATAATTGCCTTCAGAATATTCATAAACAGCTGATCTGCCTGAATAAACTGAGATTCTACAACCGTACGAATATGTCTTGGAATACCCGCCGCAATCCCTGCGAAGATAACAATAGAGATACCGTTGCCGATTCCCTTTTCAGTAATTTGCTCACCGAGCCACATAAGGAACGTAGTTCCTGCTGTAAGCACAATGGCAATAACCAGATAATCTGCAAAAGTGGCTCCTGGAATCATCGCTGCACCGTACAGTCGATTAAAGCCAATCGACGTTCCGAATGCTTGAATCAGGCCAAGTATTACCGTACCATAACGCGTAATTTGAGCCAACTTCTTTTTACCATGCTCTCCTTGTTTAGCCCATTCCGCAAGTTTCGGAATCACGTCCATTGACAGCAACTGTACAATGATGGACGCTGTAATATATGGCATAATCCCGAGGGCGAAGATCGAAAACTGATACAATGCGCCCCCTGAGAAGGTGTTAAGGAGTCCAAACAACTCGCTTCCTGCCTGATCCTGAGAAGTAAAGACTTGCTTGTTCACGCCGGGAACCGGCACGAAGGAGCCAATACGATATACAAAGAGTATAAACAGGGTAAACAGGATTCGGGTTCTAAGATCCTCAACCCGCCATATATTTTTCAGGGTCTTGAACATTAGATCACCTCGGTTTTACCGCCGGCAGCTTCAATTTTCTCTACCGCAGATTGAGAGAACTTGTTCGCTTTAACTGTCAATTTCACAGTGATTTCACCGTTACCCAGAATTTTAATTCCGGATTTGGCGTTTTTCACAATGCCATTGTTCAGCAAAAACTCAGGGCTTACTTCTGTACCCGCTGCAAAACTGTTCAAATCTTCGATATTCAAAACCGCATACTCTTTACGAGTAGGATTTACGAAACCGCGTTTAGGCAAGCGACGATACAGTGGGTTTTGACCACCCTCGAAGCCCGGACGTACACCACCGCCGGAACGAGCGTTTTGACCTTTATGACCACGACCAGAAGTTTTACCCGTACCGCTACTAGGACCACGACCCAAACGTTTACGTTCTTTGCGGGAGCCTGGAGCTGGGGAAAGCTCATGTAACTTCATCGTTCGTTGCACCTCCTTGATTATTGTTAAAATACTTTATTTCTTAAGCCTCAATTTCTTTAACAGAAACCAAATGGCTAACTTGATTAATCATCCCGCGAATAGCTGCATTGTCGGGTTGAACTACTTTATGATTGATCTTACGCAAGCCGAGCGTTTTAACAGTCGTTCTCTGATTACCAGGACGGCCGATCAACGAACGAACGAGGGTAATTTCTAATTTCGCCATGATATTCCCTCCTTAGCCCAGCAGCTCTTCGATGGATTTGCCGCGCAATTTTGCAACTTCTTCAGCGCGTTTCAAGCGGGACAAACCTTCCAAAGTCGCATTGACCATATTCATGGAATTCGAAGAACCCAAAGATTTTGTCAAGATATCACCTACACCAGCAAGTTCCAGTACTGCACGAACCGGACCACCAGCGATAACTCCAGTACCTTCCGATGCCGGTTTCAACAGAACCCGGCCAGCACCGAACTTACCTGTAACAAGGTGAGGAATTGTTGTTCCTACGAGTGGAACGTGAACCAGGTTTTTCTTAGCATCTTCAATACCTTTGCGAATTGCATCAGGTACTTCGCCAGCTTTACCGATTCCAGCGCCTACCCAGCCGTTGCCGTCGCCCACTACTACCAGAGCACTGAAGCTGAAACGGCGTCCGCCTTTGACAACTTTAGCTACACGATTAATATTTACTACTCTTTCAGTCAGTTCCAAAGTATTCGGATCTACACGCAAGTCGTTAACCTCCTTTTGAGAAATGTCTTAGAATTCAAGGCCTGCTTCGCGAGCTGCATCAGCCAAAGCTTGAATCCGTCCATGATACAAGTATCCACCACGGTCAAATACGATGTTAGCATGACCTTTTTCTTTCGCACGTTTAGCAACGAGTTCGCCAACTTTACGAGCTGCTTCTACACTACCGCCGTTTTTGATTTCGCTGCTCAGTTCTTTATCCATAGTGGATGCAGATACCAATGTTACACCAGCTACATCATCAATCAGTTGTGCGTAGATATGCTTGGAAGAGCGGAATACGTTCAAACGAGGACGTACAGCCGTACCTTCGATTTTCTTACGTACACGCAGATGTCTTCTGACACGTGCTTTATTTTTATCTTGTTTTGTAATCATCTCAAGTTTTCACTCCCTTCAGTTTGCCTTTTAAAACTTTATACTAAGACGCACTGGGTAAAAAAGAAGTACGAAGTCTTTCCAGCAGAAAGACCGCACAAAGTCGGTAAGAAACTTATTTCTTCTTACCGGCTTTACCTTCTTTACGAATGATGCGCTCGCCTTCGTATTTAATCCCTTTACCTTTGTACGGTTCAGGTTCACGAACGGAACGAATTTTAGCAGCGTAGGCACCTACACGCTCTTTATCAATTCCGCGAACGATGATTTTAGTGTTCGAAGGAACTTCGAATTCGATGCCCGCTTCCGGTGTGATTTCAACCGGGTGAGAGTACCCAACGTTCAGAACGATTTTATCTCCGGATTTGCTTGCACGATATCCGACCCCAACCAGCTCCAGAGATTTTGAAAACCCTTCAGTTACACCACTTACCATGTTGTTGACAACGCTGCGGGTTGTTCCATGCAAAGAGCGGTGAAGTTTGTTGTCCGAAGGACGAACTACATTAATTTCATTGTTTTCCACAGTAACGGACATGTCTTTATGAAGCTCACGAGTCAATGTTCCTTTAGGACCTTTAACTGTGATTGCTGTGTTGTTCAAAGTCACGTCAACACCACTTGGTACTGTGATTGGTTTACGACCAATACGGGACATATCTGTTGCACCTCCTATCTTTTAAACGTTATCTTACCAAACGTAGCAAACAACTTCTCCGCCGGCTTTGGACTGACGCGCTTCTTTGTCAGTCATGATACCTTTGGATGTTGAAATAATTGCAATCCCGAGTCCACCCAGTACGCGTGGAATCTCATTGCTCTTCGTGTAAACGCGAAGACCTGGTTTACTGATTCTTTTCAAACCTGTAATAACACGCTCGTTGTTCGCACCGTATTTCAAGAAAATACGGATGATCCCTTGTTTGCTATCTTCAACAAATTCCGCATCACGAATGAATCCTTCACGTTTCAGGATGTCGGCGATTTGTTTTTTCATTGTAGATGCAGGCATTTCTACTGTTTCGTGACGAACTGTGTTCGCGTTACGAATACGAGTAAGCATATCTGCAATTGGATCAGACATAGTCATTGTGTATAAACCTCCTTCCCAAACAGGACTTTTTACCAGCTTGCTTTTTTCACGCCAGGAATCTGGCCTTTATAAGCTAATTCACGGAAGCAAATTCTGCAGATCTTAAACTTTTGCAGTACCGAATGTGGACGACCACAACGCTCGCAACGAGTGTAAGCACGAACTTTAAACTTTGGTGCGCGTTGTTGTTTGACTTTCATTGAAGTTTTTGCCACTTAGCCTGACACCTCCTAAATAGTTTCGGAGAACAGGGTGTCTTTAAAATCAGACGCCCGAAACGTTATGCCAACATTATTTTGCGAAAGGCATGCCCAGCTGAGTCAGAAGCTCACGGGACTCTTCGTCAGTTTTGGCAGTCGTTACGATAACGATGTCCATACCACGAACTTTATCAATTTGATCGTACTCGATTTCCGGGAAGATCAACTGTTCTTTCAGACCAAGCGTGTAGTTACCACGTCCGTCAAAAGCTTTTGTCGATACACCATGGAAGTCACGTACGCGAGGAAGAGTAATGTTGAACAATTTGTCCAAGAAATAATACATACGCTCGCCACGAAGTGTTACCTTTACACCGATCGGCATGTTTTCACGCAATTTAAAACCTGCAATAGATTTTTTTGCGCGAGTGATTACTGGTTTTTGACCAGCGATCAGCTGCATGTCGTTGAGAGCTGAATCAAGTACTTTGGAGTTTTGGACTGCGTCGCCAACACCCATGTTGATTACAACTTTCTCGATTTTAGGCACTTGCATCACTGTTGTATAGTTGAACTTCTGCATCAAAGCAGGAGTGATTTCTTTCAAGAAACGTTCTTTCATTCTTGTTGTAGCCATGAATCATATACCTCCTTTCTTCAAAAAATAATTAGTCGATCACTTCGCCAGAACGTTTTGCAATGCGCACTTTTTTCCCGTTGTCCAAAACTTTGTAACCAACACGGGTTACTTTTCCGCTCTTCGGATCAATGTGCATAACGTTGGAAACGTGAATCGGAGCTTCTTTCTCGATGATGCCGCCTTGTGGATTTAGCTGATTAGGCTTTTGGTGTTTTTTAATCATGTTAACACCTTCCACAAGCACACGGTTTTGACGAGGGTAAGCAGCGATAACGCGACCTTTTTTACCTTTATCTTTACCTGTAATCACCAGAACAGTGTCGTCTTTTTTGACGTGCAGCTTGTTGTTATGGGATTCCAGAACTTTTTTCACTTTTGGCATTTCGTACACCTCCTACGGGCACATTTTAAGGTGAGTTTAGATCACTTCCGGAGCCAAGGAAACGATTTTCATGAAGTCCTTGTCACGAAGTTCGCGAGCAACTGGTCCGAAAATACGAGTACCACGTGGGCTCTTGTCTTCTTTAACGACCACTGCTGCGTTTTCGTCAAATCCGATGTAGGAACCGTCTTTACGGCGGATAGAACGTTTAGTACGAACAACAACCGCTCTTACTACATCACCCTTTTTGACAACGCCGCCTGGTGTTGCTTGTTTTACGGAACAAACGATCAGGTCACCAATTTGAGCTGTACGACGTCCCGTACCACCGAGCACACGGATACACATCAGTTCCTTCGCGCCGGAATTGTCAGCTACAGTCAAACGTGTAAATGGTTGAATCATTTATTTATCCTCCTTTCGGAAAAACTACACTACATTAGATTATAACAGCTTTTTCAACGATTTCGACCAGTCTCCAGTTTTTGTCTTTGGACAAAGGGCGAGTTTCCATGATTTTAACAGTATCACCAATTTGTGCAGTGTTGTTTTCATCATGAGCTTTGAATTTCTTAGTTACTTTAATGCGTTTATGGTAGAGATCATGTTTTTTGTAAGTTTCTACAGCAATCACAATCGTTTTATCCATTTTGTCGCTGACTACTTTACCGACTAATACTTTACGGGCATTACGTTCGCTCATTGTTGGCCTCCTTCCTAATTACAGGCGGATTTTCCACCCGGTCTGATATCTTAGCTAATCCCAAGTTCTCTTTCACGGATCACAGTTTTAGCACGAGCAATTTCCTTACGCACAGCGCCGATCCGAGTCGGGTTATCAAGCTGACCGGTAGCGAGTTGAAAACGAAGGTTGAAAAGTTCTTCTTTAAAACCGGAGATCTTTTGTTCGATTTCAGCAGTGGTTAGGTTGCGGAATTCACTAGCCTTCATTTGCTTCACCACCCAATTCTTCACGTTTCACAAACTTAGTTTTGATTGGCAGTTTGTGAGCGGCAAGACGCATTGCTTCACGAGCAATCTCTTCCGGAACACCAGCAAGTTCGAACATAATCTTGCCTGGTTTCACTACTGCAACCCATTTTTCTACGTTACCTTTACCACTACCCATACGAACCTCAAGAGGCTTCTGAGTAATTGGTTTGTCAGGGAAAATTTTAATCCAAACCTTACCACCACGTTTGATGTAACGAGTCATCGCAATACGAGCAGCTTCGATTTGACGGTTAGTAATCCATGCAGGTTCAGTAGCTTGCAAACCGTACTCACCAAAGTTCAGTGTAGTACCGCCTTTTGCACGACCCTTCATATGACCACGTTGTTGTTTACGATGTTTTACGCGTTTTGGTACCAACATGATTAGTTGCCTCCTTCCTGAGGAGCTTGTTTCTTAGCTGGAGGAAGAACCTCTCCACGATAGATCCATACTTTTACGCCAAGACGACCGTAAGTAGTATGAGCTTCCGCTGTACCATAGTCAATGTCGGCACGAAGCGTATGCAGTGGAACAGTTCCTTCGCTGTACCCTTCGGAACGAGCGATTTCGGCACCGCCAAGACGTCCGCCTACTTGAGTTTTAATTCCTTTTGCTCCGGAACGCATAGTTCTTTGAATTGCTTGTTTCAAAGCACGACGGAAAGAAACACGACGTTCCAATTGTTGTGCAATGCTTTCAGCAACCAGAATTGCGTCCAGTTCAGGATTTTTAATTTCAGAAATATTAATGTGTACCTTTTTACCGCCTGCGATTTTAGTAATTTCATTACGCAGATTTTCAACTTCGGAACCACCCTTACCGATAACCATACCTGGTTTCGCAGTGTGAATCGTTACGTTGACACGGTTAGCTGCTCTCTCGATTTCAACACGGGATACAGCGGAGTCTTTCAATCTTTTTTTCAGATGTTCACGAATTCTAACGTCTTCCAGCAAAAGATCACCGAAATCTTTGCCTGCATACCATTTGGATTCCCAATCACGGATAATACCGATTCGGAGTCCGACGGGATTTACCTTTTGGCCCACACGTTTTCCCTCCTTATTTTTCAGATACCACCAGAGTAATATGACTGGTGCGTTTGTTGATGCGACTTGCACGACCCATTGCACGCGGGCGGAATCGTTTCATTGTAGGACCTTGGTTTACAAAAACCTGAGATACTACCAATTTATTTACGTCCAATGAGTAGTTGTGATCTGCATTTGCAATCGCAGAATTCAACAATTTCTCAACGACTGGAGAAGCGGACTTTGGAGTGTGACGAAGAATTGCGATCGCCTCACCAACCTGCTTACCGCGAATCAAATCGATAACAAGTTTCACTTTGCGAGCAGAAATCCGTACGGACTTAGCATGTGCTTTTGCTTCCATTGAGTTTACCTCCTCTCAAACACTACGCTGTGTTGATTATCTTCTTGTTTTCTTATCGTCATCCGTATGGCCTTTGTACGTACGTGTTGGAGCAAATTCGCCCAATTTGTGTCCGACCATATCTTCCGTTACGTATACTGGCACGTGTTTACGACCATCGTATACACCAAACGTATGTCCGATAAATTGTGGGAAAATCGTAGAGCGACGGGACCAAGTTTTGATTACTACTTTTTTGTCCGACTCGTTCAAAACCTCTACTTTTTTCAACAGGTAACCATCAATGAATGGTCCTTTTTTGAGACTGCGACCCATTTATGAATCCTCCCTTCGTTAAAACGTAGTCGTTCCTTAATATGTTAACGTGCGACTTAAGCGCACGTTTTATTACTTAGTACGACGACGAACGATGTACTTATCAGATGCTTTACCTTTTTTACGTGTCTTGTAACCAAGGGTTGGTTTACCCCATGGAGACATTGGAGATTTACGTCCGATTGGAGCGCGACCTTCACCACCACCGTGTGGGTGATCGTTAGGGTTCATTACAACACCGCGAACTTCAGGACGTTGTCCCAACCAGCGACTACGACCAGCTTTACCGATTTTCACCAGTTCATGGTCTTCGTTACCTACAGAACCGATTGTAGCGCGGCAAACTTTCAGAATGCGGCGAACTTCACCAGAAGTCAAACGAATTGTAACATACTTTTCTTCTTTACCAAGAAGTTGGGCTTCCGTACCAGCGGCGCGAACGAGTTGGCCACCTTTACCCGGTTTCAATTCGATGTTGTGGATAACCGTACCTACTGGAATGTTTTCCAATGGCAAGGAGTTACCGATTTTGATATCGGAACCTGCACCGGATACCACTTCGTCTCCTACTTTCAGACCTTTAGGAGCGATGATGTAACGTTTTTCACCATCCACATAGTGGATAAGTGCGATGTTGGACGTACGGTTTGGATCATATTCGATCGTAGCAACGCGGCCCGGTATTCCATCTTTGTTACGTTTGAAGTCAATAATACGGTATTTACGTTTGTGTCCGCCGCCTTGATGACGAACTGTAATTTTACCTTGGTTATTGCGCCCAGCTTGCTTGCTCAGAGGTGCCAGCAACGATTTCTCGGGCTGATTAGTTGTAATCTCCTCGAAAGTAGATACAGACATAGCACGTCTGGCCGGGGACGTTGGTTTATACTTTTTAATTGGCACTGAGTTTCCCTCCTTACTTTACAGTTTCAATTATACCGTTTCAAAAAACTCAAGCGGCTTACTGTCTTTGCTCAGCGTTACGAACGCTTTCTTCCACTCGCTCGTATAGCCGGAATGACGTCCGTAGCGTTTTGGTTTTGCAGGAACACGAAGCGTATTTACGCTACTTACTTTCACGTTAAAAATGGCTTCAATTGCTTTTTTAACTTCGACTTTGTTAGAACGAATGTCAACCTCGAAAACGTATTTCAAGTCATTCATCATACCAGCCGTACGTTCGGTGATAACCGGACGTTTGATAATATCACGAGGATCCTTCATTACGCGAGCACCTCCTCTACCTTCTGAACTGCTTCCTTCGTAATGATCAGTTTGTCGTGTCCGAGCACATCAAGAACATTAATGCCGTCTGCGGCTACAAACTTCACACCAGGAATATTACGAGCGGACAGTGCTACATTATCATCATAGCTAGGAGCTACGATCAATGCTTTACGATCAGCTTTAAGGTTATTCAAAATGGCTGCGAATTCTTTCGTTTTAGGTCCGTTCAGTGTAAGAGCGTCCAATACGATAATTTCATTCTCAATCACTTTGGATGACAACGCCGATTTGATCGCCAGACGACGAACTTTTTTAGGCAATTTGTAAGCATAGCTGCGTGGAGTCGGACCGAATACAGTACCGCCACCAACCCATTGCGGTGCACGGATCGAACCTTGACGAGCGCGGCCAGTACCTTTTTGTTTCCAAGGTTTACGTCCGCCACCACGTACTTCAGAACGTCCTTTTACTTTGTGAGTACCTTGACGCAGGGAAGCCAATTGCATAACAACAGCGTCATGAAGAACGTGCTTATTCGGCTCGATACCGAACACTGCGTCGTTCAATTCAATTTCACCAACTTGGCTGCCGCTAATATTAAATAGTGCTACTTTTGGCATTTCGTGTTCCTCCTTTCTTCAGTTGTTTATTTTTTCACCGTTTCTAATACTTTAACGAAGCTATTTTTAGGCCCTGGAATGGAACCTTTCACGAGCAATACATTACGTTCTGTATCGATCTTAACAACTTCAAGACGTTGGATCGTTACCGTTTCATGCCCCATGTGTCCTGGAAGATGTTTACCTTTAGGAACGCGGTTAGCTTGAATGGAACCCATAGAACCTGGACCTCTGTGGTAACGCGAGCCGTGTGCCATTGGTCCGCGGCTTTGTCCCCAACGTTTGATAACGCCGGCAAAACCTTTACCTTTAGAAATACCTGTTACGTCAACGAACTCGCCTTCTGTGAAGACATCAGCCTTCAGTTCTTGGCCAACCTCGTACGCAGCAAGGTCGATGCCACGAAGTTCACGAACGTAGCGCTTAGGTGCAGTATTTGCTTTTTTCGCATGTCCTGCTTCAGGTTTGTTGGATCTTTTTTCTTTCTTATCAGAGAAACCGAGTTGAATAGCTTCGTATCCATCGTTTTCCAGATCTTTTTTTTGCAGAACAACACAAGGACCTGCTTCGATAACCGTAACAGCAAGTACGTTACCTTCAGGGGTAAACACTTGAGTCATTCCGAGTTTTTTTCCTAAGATACCTTTCATGTTGACACCTCATTTCTTTTCCTAATTACATATTACAATTTAATTTCGATATCTACACCGGACGGCAGGTCCAAGCGCATCAAGGCATCCACAGTTTGTGGAGTCGGGTTAACAATGTCGATCAAACGCTTGTGTGTGCGCATTTCGAACTGCTCCCGGGAATCCTTGTACTTGTGTACCGCACGGAGAATAGTAATGATTTGTTTTTCAGTTGGCAGCGGAATTGGCCCGGATACACCTGCGCCCGAACGTTTAGCTGTTTCAACAATTTTCTCAGCGGATTGATCAAGAATTCTATGATCGTAAGCTTTCAAACGAATACGAATTTTTTGCTTTGCCATTTTAGTCCCTCCTTCTATCGCCCAATTTGGTATCGGACATACTCCGTGAAAATTTTCCGACAGCCCTCCCATGGCAAAGGGGCCGGGTGTGTCAGTAACCTCTCACATCATCGCACAGTCACAAACAACATTAGTTATTATATCGAATAGTTCTGCCTATTGCAAGCAAAAACGAAAAAACAATGCATCATATTTTCAAAAGATACAATTGTGCTCGCAGCTCGCGATTTTTTCCAAGAGAAAAGCCCCCGCACCAGGGCAGGGGCTCGTTTAGCTTCGTTCCAATACAACGTTACTCGTTCCAGTACACTGTTACTCTATTTAAAGGCTAAAGCCTTCTTATTTGGAGATTGTTGCTACAGCACCAGCGCCAACTGTACGGCCACCTTCACGAATAGAGAACTTAGTTCCTTCTTCGATAGCGATCGGGTTGATCAGTTGAACAGTAACTGTGATGTTATCACCAGGCATTACCATTTCGGAACCTTCTGGCAAAGTAATGATACCAGTTACGTCAGTTGTACGGAAGTAGAACTGTGGACGGTAACCAGTGAAGAAAGGTTTGTGACGTCCGCCTTCTTCTTTAGTCAAAACGTAGATTTGAGCAGAAAATTCTGTATGTGGGTTAACAGAACCTGGTTTAGCCAATACTTGGCCACGCTCGATTTGTGCACGATCTACACCGCGAAGCAGTGCGCCGATGTTGTCACCAGCTTGAGCGGAATCAAGCAATTTACGGAACATTTCTACGCCTGTTACTACGGATTTACGGGATTCTTCTTGAATACCGATGATTTCGATTTCGTCGCCCACTTTAACTGTGCCACGCTCTACACGGCCTGTAGCAACTGTACCACGACCAGTGATGGAGAATACGTCCTCGACAGGCATAAGGAAAGGCTTGTCAGTGTCGCGTTCTGGAGTTGGGATGTAAGTGTCGATTGTTTCGAACATTTCAACGATTTTCTTAGCCCAGTCGCCATCTGGGTTTTGCAGTGCTTCACGAGCGGAACCGCGAGTGATTGGAGTGTCGTCGCCTGGGAAGTCATACTCGCTCAGCAAGTCGCGAACTTCCATTTCAACCAATTCCAGCAACTCTTCGTCTTCAACCATGTCGCATTTGTTCAGGAATACAACGATGTAAGGAACACCAACTTGGCGGGACAACAGGATGTGCTCGCGAGTTTGCGGCATTGGGCCGTCAGCTGCGGATACAACCAGGATCGCTCCGTCCATTTGTGCAGCGCCAGTGATCATGTTTTTAACATAGTCGGCGTGACCTGGGCAGTCAACGTGTGCATAGTGACGGTTAGGTGTTTCATATTCCACGTGTGCAGTGGAGATTGTGATACCGCGTTCGCGCTCTTCTGGAGCTTTATCGATTTGATCGAATGCTACAGCAGCACCACCGTAAGTTTTGGACAATACAGTTGTGATTGCAGCAGTCAAAGTAGTTTTACCATGATCGACGTGACCAATAGTACCGATATTAACGTGCGGTTTGTTACGTTCAAACTTAGCCTTTGCCATTTGAACAATTCCTCCTCAATAACTTGTTTTATTTTAGGCTGCCGGATGCCTTTTTGGTAAAACCTTAAGCATACCGGTCAGCTGATACATTGTATTACTCGCCGCCTTTGGTTTTGGCAACGATCTCTTCAGCAATGCTCTTCGGTACTTCTTCATAATGAGAGAGTTCCATGGAGAACACGCCGCGTCCTTGTGTACCGGAGCGAAGTGTAGTCGAGTATCCGAACATTTCGGACAAAGGCACCTTCGCACGAATGATTTGAGCTCCACTGCGGGAATCCATACCTTCAATCCGACCACGACGGGAGTTCAACATACCCATTACGTCACCCATATATTCCTCAGGAACCGTTACTTCAACTTTCATAATCGGCTCGAGCAATACTGGTTTACATTTGTCTTTCGCTGCTTTCAGCGCCATTGATCCGGCAATTTTAAATGCCATTTCATTGGAATCGACATCATGGTATGATCCGTCCACGATTGTAGCTTTAACGTCCACAAGCGGGAAGCCTGCGATAACGCCGTTTTTCATTTGTTCCTCAATACCAGCAAGAGCAGGAGCGATGTACTCTCTAGGAACAGAGCCGCCGACTACCTTACTTTCGAATTGACTACCAGTACCTGGCTCGAGCGGTTCGAACTCAACCCATACGTGACCATATTGACCACGACCACCGGACTGACGAACGAATTTACCTTCGACACGTGCTGGAGCACGGAACGTTTCACGGTAAGCAACCTGTGGTTTACCCACGTTTGTTTCTACCTTGAACTCACGACGCATACGGTCAATGATGATGTCCAAGTGAAGCTCACCCATACCCGCCAAGATGGTTTGACCTGTTTCTTCGTTAGTATGAGCACGAAGAGTTGGATCCTCTTCAGTCAACTTACCGAGAGCTACAGACATTTTATCTTGGTCAGCTTTGGTTTTAGGCTCAACCGCGATTTCGATAACCGGATCAGGGAAGTTCATGGACTCGAGAATAACAGGACTCTTCTCATCACACAGTGTATCACCTGTACCTGTATCTTTCAAACCTACGGCAGCCGCAATATCACCAGAGTAAACTACAGTGATTTCTTGACGACTGTTCGCATGCATTTGAAGAATACGTCCGATACGTTCGCGTTTACCTTTTGTTGCATTCAATACGTAAGAACCGGATTGAAGAACACCGGAGTATACGCGGAAGAATGTCAACTTACCAACGTAAGGATCCGTCATGATTTTGAATGCCAATGCGGAGAATGGCTCTTCATCGGAAGAGTGACGTTCAACTTCCGTACCGTCTTCCAAATGCCCTTGAATACTTGGCACATCAATAGGAGCCGGCAAATAGTCGAGAACAGCATCCAACATCAGCTGAACACCTTTATTGCGGTAAGAAGATCCACAGATAACTGGGAAGATTTTAACTTCTACAACACCTTTACGGAGAGCGGCTTTAATTTCGGCAACCGAAATTTCTTCGCCTTCCAGGTATTTCATTGTCAATTCTTCGTCCAGTTCAGCAACCTTCTCGATCAATTCATTACGAAGTTCTTCAACTTGATCTTTGAATTCCGCAGGAACTTCTACTTCTTCGATATCTTGACCAAGATCATCTTTGTACATATGAGCTTTTTGTTCAACGATATCGATAATACCAGTAAAATCATTTTCTGCGCCGATTGGCAATTGAATCGCAACTGCGTTCGCTTGAAGGCGATCACGCATGTCAGAGACAACATTCAGGAAGTCGGCACCAATGATATCCATTTTGTTTACATATGCGATCCGTGGAACGCCGTAGCGATCAGCCTGTCTCCATACGGTTTCAGACTGAGGCTCAACGCCTTCTTTCGCACTGAAAACACCAACTGCTCCGTCCAATACACGAAGGGAACGTTCAACTTCAACAGTGAAGTCAACGTGCCCCGGGGTGTCGATGATATTGACGCGGTGACCTTTCCAGGCAGCGGTCGTCGCAGCGGAAGTAATCGTGATTCCGCGCTCTTGTTCTTGTTCCATCCAGTCCATTGTCGCAGCGCCTTCGTGAACTTCACCGATTTTGTGCGTACGGCCTGTGTAGAACAAGATCCGCTCTGTTGTTGTGGTTTTACCCGCGTCAATATGAGCCATGATCCCGATATTACGTGTATTTTTCAAGGAGAACTCTCTTGCCATGAAATGGGTCTCCCTTCAAAATTGAAGTTATTTTTTTGAGCTGAATCCTACCAACGATAGTGAGCAAACGCTTTGTTCGCTTCAGCCATTTTGTGCGTGTCTTCACGTTTTTTCACGGAAGCGCCTGTGTTGTTGGAAGCATCGATAATTTCAGCCGCCAAACGTTCTTCCATGGTTTTCTCACCGCGGTTGCGGGAGTAGTTTACGAGCCAACGTAATCCCAGGGACGTACGTCTTTCTGGTTTTACCTCGATTGGTACTTGGTAGTTAGCACCGCCGACACGGCGTGCTTTAACTTCCAGGACTGGCATGATATTCTTGATAGCTGCTTCAAAAACTTCCATCGGGTCATTCCCCGTACGTTCTTGGATAAGCTTGAACGCATTGTACAGAATGCTTTGAGCAACGCCTCGTTTTCCGTCGAGCATGATGCGGTTGATCAAGCGGGTAACCAACTTGCTGTTGTATACCGGATCTGGCAACACGTCTCTTTTGGTAACTGGACCTTTGCGTGGCATGGATATCCCCCTTTCTTACATGTTAAACCGACATACGCGGTTTATATTCATTAGGATTTTTTAGCTTTAGGGCGTTTTGCGCCGTATTTGGAACGAGCTTGCATGCGGTTGTTTACGCCTGCAGTATCCAAAGCACCGCGAACGATATGGTAACGCACACCCGGAAGGTCTTTTACACGACCGCCGCGAATCAGCACTACGCTGTGTTCTTGAAGGTTATGTCCAATACCCGGAATGTAAGCAGTCACCTCTACACGGTTCGTCAAGCGAACACGAGCATATTTACGAAGTGCGGAGTTTGGTTTTTTCGGAGTCATAGTACCTACACGAGTGCACACTCCGCGTTTTTGCGGGGCACTGATGTCGGTAGCTTCACGTTTCAAGGCATTAAAACCTTTTTGCAAAGCCGGTGATTTCGATTTCTCGATTTTGGCTTGACGTCCTTTACGAACCAGTTGGTTAATAGTTGGCATGTTGGTTGCCACCCCCTTCCTCAATTTTTGCTGTTACTTTACAAACCTTATCTAAGCCCACAGACCCAGGCGGTTCATAAAAGAACAAATGAAAAGTCTTTGCCGCCAAGAATAACAATTCCTTAGACAAAAACGTTCCTTACCCTATTGTTTTACGATAGCAGCCATTGCGGCTCCCACTTCAATCCCACATGCAGCTCCGAGATTTTTCATTGTGTCTACGAGAGTCACTTTGACTCCTTGCTTGTTGCACAAAGCAATGATGTTGGAAGTGAGACGCTGATCTGCGTCTTCTGCCACATATACTTCTGAGGCAAAGCCCAATTCTACCATACGAATGGTTTGTTTGGTACCGATTTTGACATGAGCATCTTGCAGTCCCTGTTCTTTAGACATATCTCATTCCTCCGAAAAGACCCAATAGCATATAGGCTGCTCACGCACCTTTGCTATATTAGCATTGACTATAAGTAATGTCAAGACAATTATAAACTATAATTCATTTAAACAGAATAGCACGATTCATTTTTGAAAAAAGCACCGGAGCACCATCTGCTGTAGCTTTTATGCAAAGCTTATGCTTACGGTGTTCCGGCAATCATACTATTTTTATATTACTCGGCCGAAATTGGTTCGAGCTCCTCAGATGGAGACTGGCCCTCTTCCGGTTGGGCAAATTTCACGCTACGGTAACGGTTCATACCTGTTCCCGCAGGAATCAATTTACCAATAATTACGTTCTCTTTCAGTCCAAGCAACTGATCGACCTTGCCTTTAATAGCTGCATCAGTCAGGACACGAGTAGTTTCCTGGAAGGATGCTGCTGACAAGAAGGAGTCAGTTTCCAGAGATGCCTTGGTAATACCGAGCAATACCGGCTTGGCTACCGCTGGTTCTTGGCCGCTGAGAATCGCTATCTTGTTTGCATTTTCATACTCATGGACATCAACAAAGGAGCCTGGAAGTAAGATCGTGTCACCCGCATCAATGATACGGATTTTACGCAACATTTGACGAATCATAACTTCTACGTGCTTGTCGTTGATTTCTACGCCCTGGTTCCGGTATACGCGTTGAACTTCCTGAAGGATATAGTTCTGTACCCCGCGAATACCTTTAATACGCAGCATTTCTTTAGGATCAATCGAACCATCCGTCAGTTCGTCCCCAGCTTCAACAGTCATACCTTCGCTTACGCGCAAGCGGGAACCATACGTTACTGAGTATGTTTTCGTTTCGGCTTCACCCTGAATGTCGATCTCACGGCGGTCTTTACCTTCACGAACTTCTTTAACTGTACCGTCAATTTCACTAATAGTTGCCTGACCTTTAGGATTACGTGCTTCAAAAAGCTCCTGGATACGAGGCAAACCTTGTGTAATATCATCGCCCGCTACGCCGCCTGTGTGGAACGTACGCATAGTAAGCTGTGTTCCTGGCTCACCGATGGATTGTGCAGCGATGATACCAACTGCTTCACCAATCTCAACGTGTTTACCAGTAGCCAGATTGCGACCGTAACATTTCTTGCAGACGCCATGTTTAGCACGGCAACTTAATACAGAACGTATTTGAACTTTGTGAACACCAGCTTTAACAATCGCTTCAGCTTTGTCGGAGTCAATCAGTTCGTTACGTCTAGCCAAAATCTCACCAGTCTCAGGATGACGTACCGTTTCAAAGCAATAGCGACCTTCCAGACGGTCATAGAGATCCTCAATTACTTCTTTACCGTCCTGGATACGGCTTACTGTGAAGCCTTTATCCGTTCCGCAGTCTTCTTCACGCACGATAACATCCTGTGCCACATCTACGAGACGACGAGTCAGATAACCGGAGTCAGCCGTACGAAGGGCTGTATCCGCCAAACCTTTACGCGCTCCGTGAGTGGAGATGAAGTACTCGAGTACTGTCAGACCTTCACGGAAATTTGATTTGATTGGGAGTTCGATAATACGTCCGGATGGATTGGCCATCAGACCACGCATACCGCCGAGCTGAGTAATCTGTGATTTGTTACCCCGCGCTTTGGAGTCCACCATCATCATGATGGAGTTATAGCGATCCATGGACTTCATCAATACTTCGGTAATATCATCTTTCGCTTTAGACCAAATGTCGATAATCCGGTCATAGCGTTCTTCGTTCGTAATCAGACCACGACGGTACTGATTCGTCACAACTTGCGCTTTATCTTCGGAGCCCTTAAGAATCTCTTGTTTTTCCACTGGCACGATTACGTCCGATACAGCAACAGTTACCCCTGCACGAGTGGAATACGTAAAGCCAAGCTGCTTAATTTTATCCAGAATTACAGCTGTTTCTGTTGTATGGTAAGTCTCAAAACAACGGGCAATGATATTACCAAGGTAATCCTTGCCTACCCCGTTAGCTTGCGGAGCGTTTTGAATAGCTTCTGTAAGATTTACACCCTTCTCGTAAACAAAGAACTCCTCCGCAGTACCATAAAGCAGGTTCGCACGGGTAGCATCATTGATGTACGGGAAGCTTGCAGGGAAAATTTCATTAAAGATAATTTTACCAACCGTTGTGATCAACATCGCTTCCTGTTGTTTTTCCGTAAAGCTCGTTTTATTTAAAGCTTTAACCGGAATAGCTACACGAGCATGAAGACCAGCTGTACCGCGTTGGTAGGCCGATATAGCTTCATTCATGTTGCGAAGGATCATATTGCTTCCTTCTTCTTCTTTGTTATCCATAGTCAGATAGAAAGAACCAAGAACCATATCCTGGGAAGGTGTAACAACTGGCTTGCCGTCTTTTGGATTCAGAATGTTGCCGGATGCTAGCATAAGCAAACGAGCTTCAGCTTGAGCTTCCGCAGACAACGGAACGTGAACAGCCATTTGGTCACCGTCAAAGTCGGCATTATATGCAGTACATACGAGCGGATGCAGACGAATCGCACGACCTTCAACCAAAATCGGTTCAAACGCCTGGATACCGAGTCTATGCAGCGTAGGGGCACGGTTCAGAAGAACTGGATGCTCCTTGATTACTTCTTCCAGCACATCCCATACTTCTGCACTTACACGCTCTACTTTACGTTTCGCGCTCTTGATATTGTGCGCCAAACCTTTGTTCACCAGTTCTTTCATAACAAAAGGTTTGAACAGTTCCAGTGCCATTTCTTTTGGCAAACCGCATTGATACATTTTCAAGTACGGACCTACAACGATAACGGAACGACCAGAGTAGTCAACACGTTTTCCGAGCAAGTTCTGACGGAAACGTCCTTGTTTACCTTTCAGCATGTGGCTGAGGGATTTTAAAGGACGATTACCTGGGCCTGTAACAGGACGACCACGACGACCATTATCAATCAAGGCGTCAACAGCTTCCTGCAACATCCGTTTTTCATTTTGTACGATAATATCTGGCGCACCTAGGTCTAACAGACGTTTCAGACGGTTATTACGGTTAATAACACGACGATACAAGTCGTTAAGGTCAGAGGTAGCGAAACGACCACCATCCAACTGTACCATTGGACGAAGCTCAGGAGGAATAACAGGAAGTACGTCCATGATCATCCAATCCGGTTGGTTGCCGGAGTTACGGAATGCCTCAATAACTTCAAGGCGTTTGATTGCACGGTTACGACGTTGTCCTTGAGCTGTACGTAGCTCTTCTTTCAAGAATTCCAACTCTTTGTCTATATCCAAATCTTGAAGAAGCTTTTTAACCGCTTCAGCACCCATACCTGCCTGGAAGCCATAGCCGTATTTCTCACGGTAGCTACGGTATTCTTTCTCGGACAGGAGTTGCTTTTTCTCCAATGGCGTATCTCCTGGATCGGTTACTACATAAGATGCGAAGTAAATGATCTCTTCCAGAGATCTTGGAGACATATCAAGAGCAAGACCCATACGACTTGGAATGCCTTTAAAGTACCAAATGTGCGATACAGGAGCAGCCAACTCAATATGGCCCATACGCTCACGGCGAACCTTAGCGCGAGTAACTTCTACTCCACAACGGTCACAGACAACACCTTTATAGCGTACACGTTTGTACTTACCGCAATGACATTCCCAGTCTTTCGTAGGTCCGAAAATTTTCTCGCAAAATAGTCCTTCTTTTTCCGGTTTAAGCGTACGATAGTTAATCGTCTCCGGTTTTTTGACTTCTCCGCGGGACCAAGAACGAATCTTTTCGGGGGAAGCAAGCCCGATTTTCATATATTCGAAATTGTTAACGTCCAACAAGGAGCAACCCTCCTTAACCAAATCCTGAGTTTTTAGGTTTGATACCGCCCAGCAGTACCGGGCGGTATCAAGAAACCTGATCCATCCTAGAATGGATCAAGGTATATAACAAAGCTGATATGAGTCAGTCAGCAGTCAAACTACTCTACGCCAACCTCAGAGCCTTCCAGATTCAAACTCAGCTTATCGCCGGTTGTATCATCCTCATCATCAAGCTCTCTCATTTCGATCTCTTGTTCGTCTTCAGACAGAATCTTCACGTCCATACCCAAGCTTTGCAGCTCTTTGATCAAGACCTTAAATGATTCTGGAACACCGGGTTCAGGTACATTTTCACCTTTGACAATGGATTCGTAAGTTTTAACACGTCCAACCACATCATCGGATTTCACAGTCAAAATTTCCTGAAGCGTGTACGCCGCGCCATAGGCTTCCAATGCCCATACTTCCATCTCCCCGAAGCGCTGTCCACCGAATTGAGCTTTACCACCCAATGGTTGTTGCGTAACGAGAGAGTAAGGACCTGTAGAACGAGCATGGATTTTATCATCGACCATGTGCGCCAGTTTGATCATGTGCATGACACCTACAGTAACTTCACGCTCAAAACGATCACCCGTACGTCCGTCATACAACACAGTCTTACCATTACGCTGCATGCCTGCCTCTTCCATTGTATCGAATACGTCATATTCCTTGGCACCATCGAATACTGGAGTTGCCACATGAATACCAAGACGCATTGCAGCCATACCCAGATGGACTTCAAGCACCTGTCCGATGTTCATCCGTGAAGGTACGCCCAGCGGGTTCAGAACGACCTGTACTGGTGTGCCATCCGGCAGGAACGGCATATCTTCTTCAGGCAAAATACGAGCAACGACACCCTTGTTACCGTGACGTCCAGCCATTTTATCGCCTTCGGAAATTTTACGTTTTTGAGCAATATATACACGAACCAACTGATTTACACCTGGTGGCAGTTCATCGCCATTTTCACGTGTAAATACCTTTACATCTACAACAATCCCGTCTGTTCCGTGAGGAACTCTCAAAGAAGTATCGCGAACCTCGCGTGCCTTCTCGCCAAAGATTGCGTGTAAGAGACGTTCTTCAGCTGTCAATTCAGTCACACCTTTAGGTGTTACTTTACCAACGAGAATGTCACCTGCGCCAATTTCGGCACCAATACGAATGATTCCACGCTCATCCAAGTTGCGAAGCGCTTCTTCACCGACATTTGGAATGTCGCGAGTGATTTCTTCAGGTCCAAGCTTCGTGTCACGAGCCTCGGATTCGTATTCCTCAATATGGATCGAGGTGTATACATCTTCCTTAACCAGTTTCTCACTCAGCAGGATCGCATCCTCGTAGTTGTAACCTTCCCAAGTCATGAAGGCAACGACAACGTTACGTCCCAACGCCAACTCACCCATCTCTGTAGATGGACCATCCGCAAGAATATCGCCAACTTTGACAATATCTCCTCTGTTCACAATCGGACGTTGGTTGATGCAAGTTCCTTGGTTAGATCGCATAAATTTGTGTAATTTATACTTAACAATGTCGCCTTTCACTTCAGCGCCATCTACAGTTTCGATACGACGCAACCAAATTTCGTTAGCCGAAGAACGTTCGATAACTCCGTTGTATTTGGATACAACGCAAACACCGGAATCTTTTGCAGACTTGTGCTCCATTCCTGTTCCGACCAACGGAGACTTCGGAATCAGAAGTGGGACAGCCTGACGCTGCATGTTGGAACCCATCAATGCGCGGTTAGAGTCATCATTCTCCAGAAACGGAATCAGTGCAGTCGCAACTGATACGACCTGTTTAGGCGATACGTCCATGTAATCGACACGGCTACTAGCCATCGGAATAATGTTATCAGACTGTTTGTTATAACGGACAATGACAACCTCATCCTTAAAGGTGTTTTCCTCCGTCAATTCCGCATTCGCCTGAGCTACGATGTAGTTATCTTCTTCATCAGCAGTCAGGTAATCAATCTGGTCTGTAACTTTTCCGGTTTTTGGATCTACCCAACGATAAGGAGCTTCGATAAATCCGTACTCGTTAATGCGTGCAAAAGTGGACAAAGAGTTGATCAAACCAATGTTTGGTCCCTCTGGTGTCTCGATAGGACACATGCGGCCGTAGTGACTCGGATGGACGTCACGCACTTCCATGCCCGCGCGTTCGCGCGTCAAACCGCCGGGTCCGAGTGCGGACAGACGACGTTTGTGCGTTAATTCAGCAAGCGGGTTCGTCTGATCCATAAACTGAGACAGCTGCGAGCTACCAAAGAACTCTTTAATCGAAGCAATTACTGGACGTATGTTAATCAGCGCTTGTGGCGTAATTACATTAGCATCCTGAATCGACATTCTTTCACGCACCACGCGTTCCATACGGGACAAACCGATACGGAACTGGTTTTGGAGCAACTCACCTACAGAACGCAAACGACGGTTACCCAAATGGTCAATATCGTCCGTACTTCCGATTCCGTGAAGCAAGTTAATAAAATAACTGATGGAGGAAATAATATCGGCAGGCGTAATATTCTTAACCGATTTATCAATATTTCCGTTAGCAATCAGTTTTACTACTTTACCATCCTCAATTGGTGAGAATACATCGATCGTTTGAAGTGGAATATCATTGCTTTCTAGCACACCACTCGCAACATGATACGTACGATGTCCTACTGATTCCTCCAGTTGGGCCAAAATCTCGTCCAACAGGCGGCGATCCACCATTTGTCCGGCTTCAGCGATGATTTCACCAGTTGTTGTATCAATCAAAGTCTCAGCAAGTCGTTGATTGAACAAACGGTTTTTGATGTGAAGCTTTTTATTGATTTTGTAACGGCCTACGTTGGCCAGATCATAACGTTTAGGATCAAAGAAGCGCGCAACTAGCAAGCTCTTTGCGTTATCCAGTGTAGGCGGCTCACCCGGACGAAGACGCTCATAAATTTCAATCAGCGCTTTCTCGGTGGAATCCGTGTTGTCTTTATCAAGTGTGTTGCGGATATATTCGTCATTGCCGAGCAAATCCAGAATCTCAGCATCAGTGCCAAAGCCCAGCGCACGCAGCAACACCGTAACCGGAATTTTACGGGTACGGTCAATCCGGACATAGATAATATCCTTCGCATCCATCTCCAGCTCGAGCCAAGCCCCCCGGTTAGGAATTACCGTTGCGGTGTATGTTGTTTTCGCATTCTTGTCGACTTTTGTGCTGAAATAGACGCTGGGAGAGCGAACCAACTGGCTGACAATAACCCGTTCCGCACCGTTAATAATAAACGTACCCGTTTCAGTCATCAGCGGGAAGTCTCCCATGAATACTTCCTGCTCTTTCACTTCCCCGGTTTCTTTATTAATAAGCCGGACTTTTACCCGAAGCGGTGCTGCATACGTAACGTCGCGTTCCTTTGCGTCGTCAACGGTATATTTGGGTTCTCCGAGAGAATAGTCGATAAACTCCAGAATCAGATTTCCAGTGAAATCCTGAATTGGAGAAATATCCCGAAACATTTCCCTTAATCCTTCCTCCAAAAACCAATCATAGGATTTTTGTTGGATCTCAATCAGGTTCGGAACCTCGAGTACCTCATTAATACGTGCATAACTGCGCCGAGTGCGTCGACCATATTGAACAAGATGTCCTGCCAACTTAAACTCACCCCTCATGTCTACTCACTTTAAAAATACATTGCGAACCTCTGTTTGTGACCTTATAATAAGACACATACAGAAGATTCAATCTTACAAATACAGAAAAGCCCTTACTCGAATGCATTCGAAAAAAGAGCACCGTATCTGCAGAATCCTCTTACCGGAAGATCTTCATCACTTGTAGATTTGCCCAAAATGGTTGTATTATACGTAATAGAGAGAAATACTATACCTACTACGCATAAATCTATTGACATTTCAACAAACTAAAGCCATGGAGGGCATCCTAATACTGACATTTTATAATAATATCACAGACCAGGATTCAAGTCAATGGTCCTATTGCATTTTCTTAAAAACTTTTTTCAGCCTTCAAAATTCGATAACCTTTATCCTTTGTAACTTCCTCTACATGACCGAAAAGGCTCTCTATCTTAGCACTCGCCGAAGGGGCCCCCTGCTTTTTCTGAATGACTACCCACAAAGCTCCACCTTCGTTTAAATGCTCATAAGCAAGCTCAAAAATGGTATGCACTGTTTCTTTTCCTGCACGTATAGGAGGATTCGTCAAGATCACGTCAAAACGTTCATCCTTCACTTCCGCAAACAAATCGCTTTGCTTAATGGTGACATTCTTAACCCCATTACGTTCCGCATTCTCTATCGCAAGTTGAACGGCTCGCTCATTAATATCAACCATTGTGACGTGTCCCTCTGGGACAAGCGCGGCTGCCGCCAGACCAATCGGGCCGTAACCGCATCCTACATCCAATACCGAGGCTTGTGCAGGAAGCTGCATCGCTTCAATCAGCACACGACTCCCGTAATCAATTCCCTGCTTCGAAAAAACGCCTGAATCGCTGGCAAAACGGTATGACCGCCCCCGCAGCACTGTTTCCAGGCTCCGTCGTTCATGCGCCGTCTCTGGCCGCTTGGAGTAATAATGATCAGCCATTCATGCCCACCTCTTTCGGTTGTACTACCATCATAGCCTTTACAATAACCTTTCAGACATGCTGGTACTACCGTTTTACAGCAACAAACCCCTTGAAGATCACCTCAAGGGGTTTGTTTTAGTCCATTGTCTGCTAGAAAGCAGTCAATTATTTTACTTCTACAGAAGCGCCTGCTTCTTCCAATTTTGCTTTAATGGATTCAGCTTCTTCTTTAGCGATTTTTTCTTTCAGTGGTTTTGGTGCGTTGTCAACCAGTTCTTTTGCTTCTTTCAGGCCAAGACCTGTAATTTCGCGAACTGCTTTGATAACGTTGATTTTGGAAGCGCCAGCGCTTGTCAAGATTACGTCGAACTCGGATTGCTCAGCTTCTGCTGCGCCACCTGCTGCGCCACCTGCTACAGCTACTGGAGCTGCTGCAGTTACGCCGAATTCTTCTTCGATTGCTTTCACGAGATCGTTCAGTTCCAATACGGACATACCTTTAATTGCTTCCAAGATTTGCTCTTTACTCATGGTTGAACCTCCATTTAAATTCTTATTTTTTTGTTCTCAACTGCTATACAGCAGGTTTAATCCCTAACTTATGCGCTTTGCTCTTCTTTTTCTGCAACAGCTTTAACTGCAAGCGCGAAGTTGCGCACAGGAGCTTGAAGCACGCTGAGGAGCATGGAAAGGAGACCTTCGCGGGATGGCAGTTCTGCCAGTGCTTTGATTTCCTCAACACCGATAACGCGACCTTCTACAACTGCACCTTTCAGTTCCAGTGCATTGTTCTTCTTAGCGAAATCGTTCAAGATTTTAGCTGCAGACACTGCATCATCTTTGCCGAACGCGATTGCAGTAGGACCTGTCAATACTGCGTCCAGTTCAGTCAATTCTGCTGCCGCAGTTGCACGGCGGAGCAGTGTGTTTTTCAGCACTTGAAATTCGATTCCGGCTTCGCGAAGCTGCTTACGCAGCTCAGTTACTTGGGCAACATTCAGACCGCGATAGTCTGCAACCACAGTCGTTACGCTCTCGCGCAATTTTGCAGCTACAACTTCAACAGCTTCTTGTTTTGCTTGAATCACCTTTGCATTTGCCAAACTGTACACCTCCTGATCAATTTATCCGCTTTGTTCGAAGCACCCGATCTGGTGATCTTACAAAGCTTGCTTTCATAAGCATGAAAAAAGCCTCCGTAGAGTACGAAGGCTTGATAAATCTACATGGACGGGACAAGCCCGTCACATGAAACGTTCTATCATAACACCTCGGTAGGAAATTAAGCCCAAAGGCACCTACTGTCTACGGTAAGCATATTCAACTTTAATGGTCAGTCACAAGGACTCACAACTTTTATAGAATAACAAATTTAATTGAACATGTCAATCAAAATATTATCTGTAAACAGATGCGTTCACACGTGCACTTGGTCCCATAGTCGAAGAAATAGCGATGTTTTTCAGGTATACACCTTTAGCAGCCGCTGGCTTCGCACGGTTCAAGGCTTCAACCAAGGCTTTAAGGTTCTCGTTCAGCTGTTCAGCACTGAAGGAAGCTTTGCCGATTGGCGCATGAATTTGACCGGCTTTGTCGAGACGGTATTCGATTTTACCGGCTTTAATTTCTTGAACAGCCTTGGCAACGTCGAAAGTAACTGTGCCTGCTTTAGGGTTAGGCATCAAACCTTTACCACCGAGCAAACGACCCAGTTTACCAACCTCACTCATCATATCAGGTGTCGCAACGCAGACGTCGAATTCGAACCAGCCTTGTTGGATTTTGTTGATCATATCTTGATCGCCAACAAAATCAGCGCCAGCCGCTTCCGCTTCTTTCACTTTGTCACCTTTTGCAAATACCAGAACGCGTTGTGTTTTACCCGTACCATGCGGCAGGACAACAACACCACGAACAGCCTGGTCTTGTTTACGGGAATCTACGCCCAGACGAACTGCTGCTTCAACGGTTTCGTCGAATTTAGCAGTCGCAGCCTTTTTCACCAGTTCAACGGCTTCTAAAGGCTCGTAAGTTGCTTCGCTGTCAATCAGCTTAGCAGCTTCCAGGTACTTCTTACCATGTTTAGCCATAATGTTTTCCTCCTTATGTGGTATTAGCGGATATTCCTCCCACACTTGCCGGACAGTCAAACTGCCGGCACACGTAGATTAATAAAATTAATCTACGATGGTGATACCCATGCTGCGAGCAGTACCTTCAACCATACGCATTGCCGATTCTACGGAAGCTGCGTTAAGGTCAGGCATTTTTTGCTCTGCAATTTGACGAACAGCATCGCGATTTACAGTTGCAACTTTCGTTTTATTCGGTTCACCGGAACCTTTTTCGATTTTAGCAGCAACTTTCAACAGAACAGCAGCCGGTGGAGTTTTGGTGATGAACGTAAAAGAACGATCCTCAAATACCGAAATTTCAACCGGAATAATCAGGCCTGCTTGATCAGCAGTACGAGCATTGAACTCTTTACAGAATGCCATGATGTTGACACCTGCTTGACCCAAAGCTGGACCTACTGGAGGCGCTGGATTAGCTTTCCCTGCAGGAATCTGCAGTTTTACCATTTTAATTACCTTTTTTGCCATGGATGACACCTCCTTGACTCAATAGTGGTAGACGGACCTATCGATCCTCCCACAAGAAACCTGTAAGAAAAATCTATATTTTCTCCACTTGAGTATAATCCAACTCAAGCGGGGTTTCCCGTCCAAACATGTTGACGTGAACCTTAAGCTTGCTCTTCTCAACCAAAATTTCTTCCACGGAGCCCACAAAATTCGCAAAAGGACCAACTTTAATTCGCACGGATTCCTTAACATCGAATTCAATCTTCGGTTTCGGCTCTACCATGCCCATATGCTTCAGAATCTGTTCAACTTCTTCTGGAAGCAATGGCGTCGGTTTGGAACCCGAGCCTGTCGACCCTACAAATCCCGTAACACCTGGTGTATTGCGTACAACATACCAAGAGTCGTCGGTTTGGACCATTTCGACTAAGACATAACCAGGGTAGACTTTACGCATAACGGTTTTTTTCTTACCGTCCTTGGTTACCAGTTCTTCTTCCATAGGAACAAGAACACGGAATATCTTGTCTTCCATGCCCATGGACTCAACGCGTTTTTCCAAATTGGCTTTGACTTTGTTCTCATACCCTGAATAGGTATGAACGACGTACCATCTTTTTTCCATATCAAGCCACCTGGAACCCTTCCTAGATAATCGCTTCGATCACAGCGGAAATGCCGATATCGAGAACCCAAAAATAAATCGTGACGAACGCAATTGTCCCTATGACAATCAGCGTATAGTTGGTCAGTTCTTTACGATTGGGCCAGCGAACTTTCTTGAGTTCAGCCCAGCTTTCAGAGAAAAAGGAAAACAGAGACTTGAAACTGCGTTTCACGCCGACTACACCTCCAAAAACTATCTGGTTTCCCGATGAGAAGTCTGTTCGTTACAGGACTTACAGAATTTCTTCATCTCCATGCGGTCGGGGTGATTACGCTTGTTTTTCGTCGTTGTGTAATTTCTTTGTTTGCATGTTGTACAAGCCAAAGTAATAATTACCCGCATGATGTGCACCTCCCGAAGACATCCAACACCGGAAGTCTCATAATTGATCCTAAAAAAAACCGCGAATTTAGGCCTACCTAAAACACTTTATCACACGGGGTTTTCCATGTCAACGAATGTTTGCATACAATTCGCAGTCCCGGCTGTGGTGCATTTTAACATCTGTGCATCCTTTAAAACCGTTCTCTGAAAAGCTGCTTCAAAAATCAAGGCGATATCTATTATTCATCTTTTTTAGTATAAATCATTTGTAACACTTATAAACCTGCATAACCTACCTATAACGAATAAAAAAAGACTCGGACTCGAGCCTTTTCCCTGTCAGCCTCTACTTTCAACTATCTCTTACTTCCAGATACTTTTCAAGTTTACGCTTGACCCGTTGCAGCGCGTTATCAATGGATTTCACATGGCGGTCAAGATCCTCTGCAATTTCCTGATACGAACGTCCGTCTAGATACAACATAAGTACCTTGCGTTCCAGCTCGCTCAGAATCTCGGACATCTTGTCCTCAAGGCCCACAAACTCTTCCTGATTGATTATCAGCTCTTCAGGGTCACTTACTTGCGTTCCGCAAATCACATCGAGCAACGTCCGGTCTGACTCTTCATCATAGATGGGCTTGTCCAGAGACACGTAAGAGTTCAGAGGAATGTGCTTTTGTCGTGTAGCCGTCTTAATTGCCGTAATAATCTGTCGTGTAATGCACAACTCGGCGAAAGCCTTGAACGAAGCAAGCTTGTCTCCCTTAAAATCACGAATGGATTTGTAGAGACCAATCATGCCCTCCTGAATAATATCCTCGCGATCAGCACCAATCAGGAAGTAGGATCTGGCCTTGGCCCGCACAAAGTTCCGGTATTTGTTAATCAGAAACTCCAGCGCTTCCCCATCACCTTCATGGACTGCTCCGACAATGTCTTCATCATTTTTGTAATCAAACTTTGACAACATGATATCCTTGAGGTCCACACTCACTAACAATCCCTCCGGCTGCAACGCAAGGTACCCGTTACTCTCTCAAATATACGACAAGTATACGCGATGTAACCTGATACCGTCAACCACAACAACCTAAAAAAGAAGAGCGCTAACAAAATTGTCAATGGTTTCAAAATGGAGGAGGGTCCAATTATTGGTTTATTCTCTTCTCCATCGTTCAAACAACTTTCGAAGCTCCGGACTCAGTTTGGCATCTAGCGAGTTACGGGACAATTTGGCACTATCCTGCTGAATTCGCTTCTGCACTTCCCTTTCGGATTCCTCAATCTCGATCAGTAATTCCCGCGCCGACACCCTGAGTGCACCTTGTCCAAATGCGACATGTTGTTCTACCTGATCGCTTGTGGCTACGTAAATACTTCTTCTTTTACTGCTCAGCTCCCGAACCAATCGCTCGATGCACTCATCAGCAGTTTCTTTTTCTCTGGTAAAATAAATCTGGACTTTGCTCTGGGCAAAAGTTTTACCTAATCCTGGCACCCTGTAAGCATCAAATACGACGATGACTCTTCTGCCGGAATACGCCTGATGATCCGCCAGCCGTTCAAGAAGTCTGTCCCTCGCTTCCTGCATACCAGATTGTACCAGTGCGGAAAGTTCGGGCCAGGCTCCAATCATGTTGTAACCGTCCACAAGCAGAACATCCCGCATGTCAGCCATATCGTTAGCCCCGTGCCTGTCGTCCGCGCAATACTTCGTACATGACAACACCTGCAGCTACAGAAGCATTAAGAGAATTAATTTGCCCCGCCATTGGCAGCTTGACGAGTACATCGCATTTCTCACGGATCAAACGGCCCATCCCTTTATTTTCGTTACCAATGACAATGGCTACCGGTCCCGTGAATACTCCATTCCCAAAGACAGGGTCTTTCGCTGTAACATCCGTACCAACTACCCATACACCCTCTTCTTTAAGACGGTCAATGGTTTGTCCCAAATTGTTTACACGCGCCACCGGGACGTACTCCACAGCACCTGCCGATGTTTTGGACACCGTTACAGTTACAGCTGCAGAACGCCTTTTCGGCACAATAACACCATGCGCTCCAGTACAGTCCGCTGTACGAAGGATGGAGCCCAAATTATGAGGGTCTTCAATCTCATCCAGCAAAATTAAAAACGGCTCTTCTCCCTTATCACGAGCAGTGGCGAGCAATTCTTCCACTTCAACATAGGCAAAAGGCGCAGCTTGCGCGACCACTCCCTGATGCTGAATGCCCGGAACCATTTGATCCAGCTTACGCTTGTCCACCTGCAAGACAATGATTCCTGCTTTTTTCGCCTCAGCTGTAATCGGCAGCGTCAAATGTTTTTGTGCATTATCCGCAATCCATATTTTATTTATCGTTCTGCCTGAACGCAATGCCTCCGTTACCGAATGCTTACCGGCAATCCATTCTTCTTCCATCTCTAGCTTCCTCCCGGGAAACGGACGATGCTTGTTCCATCCAGTCCGTTCCCATTTATGATTTTTCTGTATTTTCCATTTGTGCAATTCCGAACGTAATCAACTCTCTTAATCTGTCCAAATGTCCATCACAATAAAGAGATCCAATCAACCCTTCCAGTGCAGTGGCATGCCGATACTCAAGCACATCAGCATTTTTGGGCAAACTTCCTGATTTAGCATTTCTTCCTTGTCGGACAATATCGCGTTCTTCTTCCGTCAGTACCTTTTCCAATAGCCCCAACATACGACTCTGCGCCTTGGCGGAGACTAGCCCTGTGGCTCGCCGATGCAGATGATTTGGACGCAGGTTAGGCTGAGCCAACAAATATTGCCGGACAGCTACCTCGTACACTGCATCACCAATGTAAGCTAGTGCAATGGGGGGCATCAAACGGGCTGGCTTGGATGCAGGGTACGGGAACCAGTTCCCCGTACCTTCCGATGCTCCTGAGTTCAGTGGCTTATCACTCATTTTCGCCGCCACCGCATACCCTGCGCCGTATCTTCAAGCACAATGCCTTTTGCAGCCAACAGATCGCGAATTTCGTCAGCTCTACCCCAGTTTTTGGTCTTACGAGCTTCGACACGTTCTGCAATTAAATCCTCAATTTCGTCATCCAGCAACTCTTCACTCGGTTCCGAATAAATACGAAGTACGCTATTCATCGAATGAAAGGTATGCAATACAGCTTGTAGTTCCGCCTGATGTACGACATCACGCTGCAACAAATGGTTTGCTTCGCTAACCCAATCAAATACAGCAGTAATCGCATCAGGTGTATTGAAATCATCATTCATTTTTTCGCCAAACTGCTGCAAAATTCCGTTGAGCTTCGTTTGCAGTTCCGTCGATAGTCCCCCATTACCTTCCAGCGCCTTAGCTAAACGATGCTTCACATTGGCAACTGCATTGGCGATCCGCTCGACACTGTTCTCCGCCTGACTCATAGTCTCTTGGTTATAGTTCAACGGATTCCGGTAATGTGTTGACAACATAAAATAACGTAAAGCCTCCGGCTTGTGATGAGCGCGCAAATCTTTAACCAAAATACCATTACCGAGTGATTTCGACATTTTTTCATTATCTATGCGAATATAGCCGTTATGCATCCAGTAGCGAGATAAAGGCTTACCCGTAATCACTTCGGATTGTGCGCATTCACATTCATGATGCGGAAATTGCAGATCCTGTCCACCCCCATGAATATCCAGTGTATCCCCCAAATAATGGCGAGCCATAGCAGAGCATTCGATATGCCAGCCTGGTCGTCCATCTCCCCAAGGGCTCGACCAATGAATTTCGCCCGGCTTCGCTGCCTTCCAGAGTACAAAGTCCTCGGCATTTTCCTTGCGTTCATCCACATTGATGCGAATTCCGAACTGAAGCTCTTCCAGATTTTGACCTGACAGTTGTCCATAATCTTTGAACTTTTTGGTCCGATAGAACACATCGCCATCATTTTCATAGGCATAGCCTTTGTCTACCAATTCCTTAATAAAATCAATAATCAGGTCCATGCTCTCTGTTACACGAGGGTTCATACTGGCAGCAGGAACATTCAATCCTGCCAGATCCTCATGGTAGGCAGCAATAAATTTCTCAGCAACTGCCGAAACATCCATATCAAGTTCCCGAGCTTTGCGGATTAATTTATCATCGACATCCGTAAAATTCACCACATAGTTTACATCATAGCCCAAGTACTCCAGGTAGCTGCGCACCACGTCAAATACAATTACAGGTCGTGCATTGCCAATATGAATGTAATCATACACGGTAGGTCCGCATACATACATTTTAACCTTTCCAGGCTCCAGTGGCACAAAAGGCTCCCGACTCCTCGTCATTGTATTATAAATTTGAAGCGGCATTGTTATGTTCCTCCCTCATGAAAATCATTTTTCTAATTTATTCTCTTGGGTCACCTGATGTTTCTGCGCGGTTGCCCCATCCTTCAAATCAGACATTTCTGCACGCAAACGTTCTATTTCCCGTTGAAGTTCTCGCATAGAATCCACAACCGGATCAGGCAATTGGTGACTAAGTCGGTCTGGACGCCTACCATCCTGTCTGACAACTCGCCCCGGGATGCCCACCACCGTACTATTTGGTGGAACTTCTTTGAGCACAACCGAGTTGGAGCCAATGTTGGATTGTGCCCCAATCGTGAAAGAGCCCAATATCTTTGCACCGGAGCCGATAACAACATTATTCCCAATGGTCGGATGGCGCTTCCCTTTCTCTTTCCCAGTCCCGCCGAGTGTGACCCCCTGGTACAATACGACATCGTCGCCAATCTCACAGGTTTCCCCGATGACAACTCCCATGCCATGGTCAATGAACAGCCGATCTCCGATACGAGCGCCAGGATGAATTTCAATGCCTGTCATAAACCTTGATACCTGGGATATAACACGGGCTAGAGTACACCAGTTTCGCAAATAAAACCAATGTGCGATTCGGTGTGCCCAAAGGGCATGAACGCCGGAATACGTAAAAATGACCTCCAGCTTACTCCGGGCGGCCGGATCATTATCCAAAACAGTCTGAATGTCGGATTTGAAATGTCTGAACATGTCGCCCTCCTATTCCCTTCATATCCTTGCCGCATCATCACAACACTTCACGTTCCGCCAATTTTCGCATCCACCAGCACTCTTCGACATTTTTCAATCTATAACGAGTCTAAGTCTGATAAAAAAAGAAAGAGCGCCTCCGCAGCCTAAGCTGCAGAGACGCATGAACGTGGTCCCACTCTGCTTCGAACATATCTGCTGCAGAAAAAGCAGACAGTCCGTCTTTGGCGTCCTGTAACGGGAACGACTCGGCACGCCCTATTCACATCAGCATTTGACGCTAATGAGAGTTCGGGCGCACGGCTCCCAGGCGCATTTCCTCCGCAGGTCATCTGGACGGCTCTCAGCCTGGGGTTACCCCTCGACCGTCCTCTCTGGCAGATGCCCATATGCAGTGTACTTCTCCTGTTCGCAGCCTTTACACGTAAATATCAATCCGTATCAATGGAGTCATTATAGCGAAAAGACAACAAATTGACAAGAAATATCAGCCTTTAATTTGTGCCTTGAGACGATCCAGTACCTTGTCACGTCCGAGCAAAAAGATGGTTTCATTCAAATCCCGTCCATGCGTTTGGCCTGTAAGTGCCACACGAATCGGCATGAATAGTTGTTTTCCCTTAAAACCAGTTTCCTTTTGAACTTCCTTGATCAGCTTAGCCATTTGTGGAGCTGTAAATTCCTCGCTCGTTTCAACTTTACCTGCAAAAGCTCTAAGTACCTCAGGAACCTGGTCTTCGGCCAATACAGCTGCTGCTTCAGCATCCAGTTCCAGATGTGAACGGAAAAACAACTCAGACAACGCTACAATATCGGATGCAGAAGTCATCTGTTCCTGGTATAAGCGAACAAGGGCCTTAGCCCAATCCAGTTGTTCCGCAGACAGTTCAGTCGGCAACAGCCCCGCTGCCTGGAGATGTGGAATCGCCATGCTGGCAATTCGCTCAGAATCAGCCTTTTTAATATAGTGATTGTTCAGGTAAGCAAGCTTATTTGTATCAAACACAGCTGGACTTTTGGACAAACGATTAGGATCGAATATCGAAATCAGTTGTTCCCGATCATAGATCTCTTCTTCGCCTTCCGGGGACCAGCCCAGCAGTGCAATGAAGTTGAATATAGCTTCTGGCAGATAGCCCAACTTGTCATACTGCTCCATGAACTGAATAATGGATTCGTTACGCTTACTGAGCTTTTTGTGATCCTCGCCTACAATCAGTGTCATATGACCGAAGCGTGGCGGCTCCCAGCCGAGAGCTTCAAAGATCATCAACTGCCGCGGTGTATTGGAAACATGGTCTTCGCCCCGTAGTACATGCGATATTTTCATCAAATAATCGTCAACCGCTACAGCGAAGTTATATGTCGGAATACCATCCTTTTTGACGATAACAAAATCGCCGCTTTCCTTGGAATTGAATGTAATTTGACCTTTTACGATATCGTCAAACGTATATTCACGATCTTCCGGTACGCGAAAACGAATACTTGGTACACGGCCCTCTGCTTCAAATGCCTGGCACTGTTCTTCTGTTAGATCACGATGTTTCCCAGAATAGCGTGGTGTCTCCCCACGTGCCGTCTGCTCTTCACGCTCGCGCTCCAGCTCTTCTTCAGTGCAGTAACAACGGTAAGCCAAACCACGATCCAGCAAATCCTGCCAGTACGTTTTATATATGTCCAAGCGTTCCGTCTGACGATAAGGTCCAAACTCGCCTCCCACGTCTACGCTCTCATCCCAGTCCATACCCAACCATTTCAAATATTTAAGTTGGCTTTCTTCTCCGCCCTCAATATTGCGCTTCACATCTGTGTCTTCGATACGAATAATAAATTTCCCACCTTGATTGCGGGCAAACAAATAATTAAATAATGCCGTTCTGGCATTTCCAATGTGCAGATGCCCTGTCGGGCTTGGTGCATAACGTACACGAACTTCCGTGCTCATATAATCTCCTCCAAATTGAATTACTCAAGATGATAGCATTTACTTGATAAGACAGACAACCGATTGAGCCGCGATTCCTTCACCCCGTCCGGGAAACCCGAGTTGCTCTGTCGTGGTCGCCTTGACGTTCACCTGGGATAGCTCCTCTGCTTCCAGCGCCCGAGCGATGACTTCATTCATCTGCGAAATATACGATGCCATTTTGGGCTTTTGTGCGATAATCGTAGAATCAATATTCCCCAAGCGATATCCTCGCTCTTTAGCTAGCCCCCACACATGCTCCAGTAGCTTAAGACTGTCGGCATCCTTAAATTCTGGGTCGTTATCCGGAAAATGCTTCCCGATGTCTCCCAAGCCAAGCGCGCCCAAGATGGCATCGCTAATGGCATGCAATAGCACGTCTGCATCGGAATGGCCCAACAAACCTTTTTCATACGGAATGTTCACGCCTCCGATGATGCATGGCCTTCCTTCCACCAGCTGGTGGACGTCAAATCCTTGTCCCACTCTGATCACTTGATATCCTCTCCCTCTGTTTTTACCCATAACGCCGCCATATCCAAATCCTCAGGCGTAGTAATTTTGATGTTCTTGTAGCTGCCTTGAACGACAGTAACCGGAATTCCTAGCCGCTCTATCAGCATAGAATCATCTGTTCCCAAGAATCCCGACTGCTCCGCTTCCTCATAGGCTCGCAGCAGATCGGAAAGACGAAAAGTCTGTGGCGTTTGAATACTCCACAGACTTCGGCGATCCGGCGTTGCTGTAATGATACCATCCCCGTTCACTTGCTTGACTGTATCCTTTACAGGTACTGCCGCTACAGAAGCACCAGTACGCTGGGCTGCCTCAAGGCATGAACGTACAAGCTCAGGCTGAATGAGTGGACGCACACCATCATGCACCATCACCCAATCCGCTTGTAAGTGGCGCAGACCGCGATAAACCGAATGCTGGCGTTCACTGCCACCAGCCACCACCCGTACATTTTTACCGATTTTGTATTGATGAATCCAATCTCGGCAGCGTTCCACATCTCCTGTCCCAGTCACCATCACCATTTCATCCACTTCGGGCATAGCTGCGAATATTTCAAGTGTATGTATGAAGATGGGCTTGTCCCGCAAAAGCAGAAATTGCTTGCTCTCCTGCGTCCCCATACGGGAGCCGCGCCCTGCTGCCACAATGACAACTCCTACCCGATTGTTCATTCAAATAACTCCTGCCCTGATCGCACTTGGACGATCCGTATGATAACACATCTACTTCATCATACCGCGTTTATTGAGCTTTTTCCAATAATTTCGGTTTGGCAAAGATCATACGGCCGGCTGAGGTCTGAAGTACACTCGTGACCAGCACCTCCATCAGAGAGCCAATATAGTCACGTCCGCCTTCTACAACAATCATCGTGCCATCATCCAGATAGGCTACACCCTGCCCATGCTCCTTGCCGTCTTTAATAATCTGCACCATAATTTCCTCACCGGGCAGTACAACAGGCTTCACTGCATTCGCCAAATCGTTAATATTCAGCACTGATACACCTTGAAGCTCGCATACTTTATTCAGGTTAAAATCATTAGTTACAACTTTACCCTGTAACACCTTTGCCAGCTTGACCAGCTTACTGTCGACCTCTGAAATCTCCTCAAAATCACCTTCGTAAATGAGCACATTCACATCCAGTTCTTTTTGGATTTTATTCAAAATATCCAAACCCCGCCGTCCACGATTACGCTTAAGCAAATCTGATGAATCTGCAATATGCTGAAGCTCCTCCAGCACAAACTCAGGAATTACAATCGTTCCTTCAATAAAACCTGTCTTGCAAATATCCGCAATACGTCCATCTATAATGACGCTGGTGTCCAATATTTTATGCTCCTCCAGCTTGCGTTCTTCTACACCCGTTCCCCGACCAAAAAAACCAGAACTCCAAAAGGATGACAGCTCGTCCCGCTTTTCTAGTCCAACCATCAATCCTACATATCCGCATATCACGGTGACAGCGGTCTGGATAAGTTGACCCGGGGCCCCCAACCATGAAAAAAGCGGATAAACTGCTAAGGAAAGCGTCAATCCCACCGCTAAACCAATCACACCTGCCATCATCTCGTTCATCGGAATTCGTACCAAGCCTTCAATGCCCTGCTGCAATCGACTTGCCACGGATGCCCCTGCGAATGAACACCCAACCATAAATAGCACTGCTCCCGCCATCATCCAAACAATCATTCCCGGTAAAGACCCATCACTCAACCATTGTGGCATCCACGATACAATACCTCCTACCCGCTGGCATAACGTATAGCCAAACCATGCTCCGCACAATCCTGTAAAAGTTAAAATAGCCTTTCTCCACATTGAGTCTCTATACCTCCTTTATTTTCTTTTCATATAGTCTGCTACTTATTGGATACATAGCATTTCTCTTACCAGTATGATCCATTTCCCACATAACTAACCCTGTGTTTTCACTTTTTATGCATAAAAAAAGCATTTATCTCCCTGAAATGATCCAAGGAAATAAATGCTTACTCTTGTTCTTACTTGATACTAGCGCTGTGAATGACGATATTGATCGTCCTGTTCTTCCTGACTGGAACGCTCCCGATCACGTCCACGTCTGCGTGACAGCTTACGAATGTTCAGCTTCATACCATACAATGCATACAGCACCAGCGGTACAAAAATCAGCTTCGACAACTGGTCAGGGAATTTAACAGCCAACACCACCGCTGCAATTACGACCCATGGAGCAACCCAGATCGCTTTTTTCGGGAGGCCGACCTTTTTAAAATTCGGATATCTCATGGAGCTGACCATCAAATAAGAAACCAGCAACATGGCAATCGACATGTATAACAATGAAATATCGTTATGAAATAAGGACAAAGTGGCTAATACGCCACCTGCTGCCGGAATTGGCAAACCCGTAAAATAACCTGGTACACCAGGACGTACGTTAAATCGAGCCAAACGCAACGCTCCGCACATCGGGAAAATGGCAGTAACCGTCCAAGCGAGAGCCGAATTCGCATCATGAAAAGCAACCATGTACATAATAACTGCGGGAGCAACACCAAAAGATATCATATCTGATAAGGAGTCCAGTTCTTTACCGAATTCGCTTTGGGCATTCAGGACCCGGGCCATTCTTCCATCCAGTCCGTCCAACAACATGGCGACAATAACCATAATAGCGGCAAGACTGTATTTTCCGTCTACAGCCAATAAAATGGCGATCATTCCGAGAAACAAGTTACCTAAGGTACACATGTTCGGAATTGATTTGGTAATCATCTCTTCACCTCAATGTATGAATTGTTCCATTATAATCCTTTCACTGTATTACATTTACATTTGCCTGTCAATGAAAACTTGTTCCTGCAAACGTTTAAGACCTTCTTTAATCGTACGCGCACGAACCTCTCCAATACCATCCACTTCATCCAGTTCTTCTATCGTTGCTGTGATGACATGTGGAAAACGTCCAAACCGTTCCACCAGATTATGAATAATCACATTCGGCAAACGCGGTATCTTGTTCAGTACCCGATAGCCACGTGCAGCAATATACTCCTCTGATGTCGCAGCTGAAGAAGGGTAGCCTAGTAAACGTACAATATGATTCACATCCAACAATTCGTCGTCCGTAGAACGTTTGAGTCCCAATATAATTTCACGAATCTTCTCGTCGCTATCGTCTTTGGCATAATCCTTATACAGCAACCAAGCTTCTTCCTCAATGTTGCTGACGAGCTCTTCCATCTGCATACTAATCAGACGGCCCTCATTTCCGAGCTCGTTAATAAATCGTTTGATTTCCATTTTGATGCGCAGCACCATTTCGATCCGCTGGATGACATTAACGACCTCCGGCATGGTAACCAGCTCTTCAAATTCAGATGCTGTCAAATTGGTAGAGGCTTGCCCCAACACGGATCTATATTTTTCTAACGTCTGAATAGCCTGATTGGCTTTCGTTAAAATAACCCCGATTTCCTTGAGCGCATACCGTAATGTCCCCTGATACAAGGTAATAATATTACGCCGCTGGGAAATAGACACAACTAATTTGCCAGTCTGCTTTGCAACTCGTTCTGCTGTCCGGTGCCGAATTCCTGTTTCAATTGAAGAAATAGAGGAGTCCGGAATCAGTTGCGTATTGGCATATAAAATTCTTTTTAAATCCTCGCTCAATATGATTGCGCCGTCCATTTTAGCCAACTCATACAAATAGTTCGGCGAAAAATCACAATTGATGGAGAAACCGCCATCCACGACTTCCATAACTTCTGGGCTATAGCCAACGACCAGAAGAGCACCCGTTTTGGCACGCAAAACGTTTTCCAACCCGTCGCGAAAGGGAGTTCCCGGTGCCACAAGCCGCAGCAAATCGTTCATTTTATCCAGTTGGCTCGCTTCTTTCATTCTCAATGCCCCCTAATCTAATGCGGCTGCCAGTGCATCTGCCACCGTTCCTACTCCTATAATTTGTATCCCTTTCGGATGTGTCCAGCCCTTCAAGCTTTTCTCCGGCATGATCACCCGTTTGAAACCTAGTTTCTCCGCTTCTCGTACTCGCTGTTCTGCTCGGGATACCGCGCGCACTTCACCTGTCAGTCCCACCTCGCCAAAAATCACATCGTACGGCTTTGTAGGAGCATCCCTGAAGCTGGAAGCAATGCTCACAGCTATAGCCAAATCCACCGCCGGTTCATCCAGCTTCACGCCTCCGGCTACGTTGAGATAAGCGTCCTGGTTTTGCAAAAACATGCCCATCCGCTTTTCTAGCACGGCTATGATTAATCCCATTCGATGATGGTCGACTCCTGTGCCCATTCGGCGCGGAGATGGGAAATGCGTAGCTGCAATCAATGCTTGCAGTTCAACCAATACAGGTCGGGTTCCCTCCATACTGGCTACAACAGTAGAACCCGCCACCCCCAGTGGTCGTTCAGACAGGAATAGTTCAGAAGGATTCGACACCTCACGCAAACCGCTTTCAGCCATTTCAAAAATACCAATTTCATTCGTAGAACCGAAACGATTTTTAACTGCACGCAAAAGCCGATACGTATGATGACGCTCTCCTTCAAAATAAAGCACACAATCGACCATATGTTCCAACAAACGTGGACCTGCAATGGCCCCTTCCTTGGTCACATGTCCCACCAATACCGTAGCAATACCTAGCCCCTTGGCAATTCGCATAAAGCGTGAAGTACACTCCCGCACTTGAGCCACACTACCTGGTGCACTCGTCACCTCAGGCAAATATACAGTCTGTATCGAGTCGATGACCAAAAACTCCGGCTTCAAGCTGTCCACCGCTTCTTCAATCGTCTCCAAATTCGTCTCACATAATACGTATAGGCTGGGGGACAAGGCACCGAGCCGATCTGCACGTAGTTTCGTTTGACGGACAGATTCCTCACCAGACACGTACAGCACCTTTAAACCAGTTAAAGCCAGCTCATTAGATGTTTGCAGCATAAGCGTAGATTTACCGATTCCCGGATCACCGCCCACCAAAACGAGTGAACCCGGTACCACACCTCCACCGAGTACTCGATTCAATTCGCCAATTCCCGTCAAAATTCGTGTTTCTTTGCCACTCTCCACCTCTATAATAGGCAGTGGCTTGTCTTTTGTGCTATGAGTAAGAAGGGAAGACCCCATTCCTTGAGTTTTTACAACGCTTTCCGTTTCTTCGACCATGGAATTCCATGCCTGGCATCCAGGACATTTTCCGTACCATTTGGGCGATTCATAACCACATTCCGTACAGGAAAATTTAGTTTTCACTTTAGCCATACTTTGTTCCCTGGCTCCTTATTGACGACGATGATGTCAAATTTATGTTCATACAGCCCAGAAAGAGCTGTAACAATAAAAGTTTACCATTGAAGCTTGGCGGACGTAAAGCAATATCACAAACTTTCCCAAAGCATTTACCCAACCATTTCACCGTGTTTTATACACAAAAAGGGTGTCTTCGCAATAGCTTTCCAGCCTGCGAGACACCCTTTTCTACTATTTATTTAGTAAACTGCTTTAGGACTTGGCAGATACATTATCCTTTTTCGTTACAGTCAATGCACCGTTCTCCTCATCAATGAAGAGAGAGTCACCTTTAGTGATGTTGCCAGTCAACAGTTCCTCGGACAGGCGATCTTCAATATGCTTCTGGATTGCACGACGCAATGGACGCGCACCATACGCTGGATCAAAGCCTTCCTTGGCAAGGAATTTTTTAGCGTTGTCTGTCAACTCGAAGTCCACCTCATACTCATTCAGGCGCTTACGCAGCTCCTCAGACATGAGTGATACAATTTCGGCAATATGTTTTTCTTCGAGAGAATGGAAAACGATAATTTCATCAATCCGGTTCAAGAACTCAGGACGGAAGCTTTTCTTCAGCTCATCCATCACTTTGCCCTTCATATTATCGTAATCCGCTCCAGCGTCCACTACAGCTGTAAAGCCAAGCGTGGAGTTACGTTTAATCGCCTGTGCACCAACATTTGATGTTAGGATGATGAGTGTATTACGGAAATCAACGACACGACCTTTGGAATCTGTCAGACGGCCATCTTCCAGTACTTGCAGAAGAATATTGAATACTTCTGGGTGTGCTTTTTCAATTTCATCCAGCAAGACAACAGAGTAAGGCTTACGACGTACCTTCTCGGTCAGTTGACCGCCTTCTTCATATCCAACGTACCCTGGAGGCGCTCCTACCAGACGGGATGTGGAGTGTTTCTCCATATATTCAGACATATCAATACGGATAACCGCATTTTCATCTCCAAACATGGATTCAGCCAAGGCGCGTGCCAACTCTGTTTTACCCACCCCAGTTGGGCCGAGGAAAATAAAGGAACCGATTGGACGTTTCGGATCTTTCAATCCGGCACGTGCCCGGCGAATCGCCCGGCTTACTGCCTTAACTGCCTCATCCTGTCCAATTACCCGCTCATGCAGTAACTCTTCCATATTCAACAAGCGGTGTGTTTCTTCCTCTTTCAGCTTGCTGACTGGAACACCTGTCCAGATTGCAACGACTTGAGCGATATCCTCTGGGGTAACTTCGGAATCTGTACGACCCTGTTGTTCTTTCCATTGGTTTTTCGTCACGTCTAACTCTTCACGGATTTTTTGCTCTGTATCACGCAACGCTGCCGCTTTTTCAAACTCCTGACTTTGTACCGCTGAATCCTTTTCTTTACGAATATCCTCCAGACGGTTTTCCAGCTGTTTCAGGTTTGGCGGTACAGTGTAAGAATTCAGCCTTACTTTGGAGCCCGCTTCATCAATAAGGTCAATAGCCTTATCTGGCAGGAAGCGGTCGGTGATATAACGATCTGACAATTTTACGGCCGCTTCAATAGCCTCATCTGTGATCTTTACACGGTGATGCGCTTCGTAACGGTCACGCAGACCATACAGAATTTGAATCGCCTCTTCTGGAGAAGGTTGATCCACTGTAATGGGTTGAAAACGACGCTCCAAAGCAGCATCTTTCTCAATATATTTGCGGTATTCATCCAGCGTGGTCGCACCGATGCATTGCAGCTCGCCACGTGCCAGAGCAGGTTTCAGGATGTTGGACGCATCAATTGCGCCTTCCGCTCCACCAGCACCAATCAGCGTATGCAACTCATCAATGAACAACACGATATTACCCGCTTGACGAATCTCGTCCATAATTTTTTTCAAACGATCCTCGAATTCACCCCGATACTTGGTGCCTGCTACCACAGAACCCATATCCAGTGTCATTACGCGCTTGTCACGCAACGTTTCGGGAATCTCATTCGCTATGATTTTTTGGGCCAATCCTTCGGCAATCGCTGTTTTACCTACCCCAGGTTCACCAATCAGAACTGGATTGTTCTTTGTACGGCGGCTGAGCACCTGAATTACGCGTTCAATTTCCTTGCTACGCCCAATAACAGGGTCCAGGTTGTTTTCCTTCGCAGATGCCGTCAGATCGCGTGCCAGACTGTCCAGAGTTGGCGTGCTGACATTAGCTGGAGCACCGTGATGGCTGGAAACAGCCTCGCTGCTGCCGAGTAATTGAAGCACTTGCTGACGCGCTTTGTTCAGACTGATGCCCAGGTTGTTCAGTACGCGTGCTGCTACGCCTTCGCCTTCACGAATAAGACCGAGCAAAATATGTTCTGTACCTACATAGGTATGGCCCAGTTTGCGGGCTTCATCCATAGACAGTTCAATGACTTTTTTGGCGCGTGGAGTATAGGCAATGTTCGTCGGTTGCTCTTGACCGCGTCCAATCAGCGTTTCCACTTCATCCTGGATTTTTTCCAGTCCCAGCCCTAAACCGATTAAGGCTTTTGCTGCTATTCCTTCACCTTCACGAATGAGGCCTAGCAAAATGTGTTCTGTGCCAATGTTGTTGTGTCCCAATCGAACAGCTTCTTCCTGAGCCAAAGCAAGCACTTTCTGTGCACGTTCCGTAAATCTTCCAAACATCATATATCCTGCACCTCCACAGTGTGTATTTCAGATCATTCTATATATTAAAGGGTTGTGCCTAATTTTTGCCGGATCAGCTTCGCCCGGTACATATCGCGCTCACCGGTATTCATTTTATCTCCAAAGCTTTTTTGCAGGAATCCGGGTTGTGTCATCACATTCAGCTCATTCATCGCTGCGGTGGAAGGACGCTCCAAAATTCCTAAATCTACGCCGAGACGTACATCCGACAGACGCTGTGCAGCCTCCTTGGAATCCAACACCGCTGCATATGACAAAATACCGAATGAACGCATCACCCGATCTGTAATTCGCAGCATAGATTCATTCATCAGCCGTTCTCTGGCAGAACGCTCGTGCTCAATAATTTGTAGCACCACGCCATGAAGATTCTCAATAATTTCCGCTTCGGTTTGTCCCAGTGTAATCTGATTAGATACCTGAAACAAATTTCCGACCGCTTCGCTGCCTTCACCATAAATGCCGCGAACTGTAAGGCCTACCTGTGAAACAGCAGACAATATACGATTGATTTGATGAGTCATGACTAATGCGGGCAAATGCATCATCACCGAAGCTCTCATACCTGTGCCGACATTCGTCGGACAACTGGTCAGAAAACCTCTCCGATCATCAAATGCATAATCTACATGCGCTTCAAATGCATCATCAATAATCATAGCGCGTTCCCAAGCTTCCCTAACCTGACATCCCGGATATAAGCACTGGATACGCAGATGATCCTCTTCGTTTATCATAACACTAACCGATTCATCATCGCTAATTAAAACAGCACCGTTACGAGATTCGTTCGCCAAATTAGGACTAATCAAATGCTTCTCAACCAGCACCTGCTTGTCGATCTCATCCAACTCGGATATTTTCAACGTATGAAAAGTACCAAAACCGCCTAAATCATCATACTGAAGGATATCCGTCAAGCGTTGAAGTACTTCTTCCGACTGCTGATTGGTAGCAAGCATGGGAAAAGGCAGATGCTGCAAGTTACGCGCAATTCTCACCCGGCTGCTAATGACAATCTCCGAATCCGCAGCATCACCACGCATCCAGTCACTTAGCGGCTTCTCCGTAAACCGAATATTGGGCATTACGCATCCCTCCTACTCTTCACAAACTTTACTCTTCAGTCATTTCTTTTTCAAGCTTTCTGATTTGATCCCTAAGCTCAGCTGCTGATTCGAATTCTTCCTGTACAATATGCTGTTGCATCTCTTTTTTCAAATCGTCAATTTGCCGTTTAACCTTCAGTCGGCCTCCAGTGCGAACCGGAACTTTACCAACATGATTCGTACTGCCATGCACACGCTTGAACAGAGGGTCCAAACGACTATCAAAATATTGGTAGCACGACGGGCATCCGAAACGTCCCAGCTTACTAAACTGTGCATAGGTCATACCACAGTCCTTGCATTGCAGGTTCTGCGGACTACCGTGACCTGGAGATTGGCTCTTTGTGCTGGAGTCAAAATCCAGCATCCCCGACAACAAGCTATGAATCGAAAAGCCGTTAGGTGTTCCAGGGATCATCTCCCCTTTTTCCTTGGCACACGTCTCACAAATATGAAACTCTGTCTTTTCGCCATTCACAATTTTGGTGAAATGCAAAGTTGCCGGCCGCATATTACATTCTTGGCACAGCATAAAAGCACCTCCTTCAATGTCAGGATTTATACCAACCCCTACATCCAAACGTTAGTCTCTATTCACACACTATTTGGTCGCCAGCAACGAAATCAGCATAGCCTTAAGCAATCTTGCTCGCAGTTGATCACGATAGGGAAGCTTCAGTAATAATGTATCCCTTGATAAAGCAGCCTTCATTAGGTTAGCTTCCCTTTTGCTTAAAAAATGGGCTTCCTCTAACTGATAAATCAGTCCTTCTGCTGCCGATTGGCTTATTTCCTCCCCGATGCTCTGATGAAGATGTGTATGGATGGCATGCTGTGCAGGCAGCTGAATTCGCTGAATACGAATGTAGCCACCGCCACCGCGTTTACTTTCCACCACATAGCCTTTTTCCAGCGTAAACCGGGTGCTAATTACATAATTAATTTGCGACGGCACGCAGGAAAAGCGGTCAGCCAGATCATTGCGCTGAATCTCCACTAAACCTTGGGGACTTTCCAGCAATATACTCTTCAAATATTGTTCAATAATATCGGAAACATTGCGCATTTCATCATCCTCCACTAACGGAAACGCAAGTATTCAAATACATTTCACGCTCCACAGAGTCCGCCGTATATTGAACTTAACCAAACGGTAAAGTCACGAATCTAAGCTGTATATAGGCTATTGCCTGTTCTACATCCATTGGAACTGTACCGTTTTGTCTCTAGTGTGGCCTTTATTTGCGATTAATCATACACTTCTCTTATGTTCATAAGAGTCAGCTCCTAACTATACGCAAATCATTTCGAGCCTCATTTACTTCTTTGCTATCACAATACTTTATACGGCCAATCCATCAGCATAATACTTCTACAGCATTACACGGTTTTGATTGACTTTGACTTTCTTTGACTATATTCATATTATAGCACATTATTCATTTTTGCCAAGGGGTCAATACCATTTTTCGCAATCTAATTATGTTTTATACAATACCATAAAAAAACTCTTCCCATTACAGAAAGAGTTTTGAAAATTATGATAACCACACAGGTTATGTTCCCTGAAAGATGGAGCCTAAGAACAACTAAATGGGCCTTTATCAGAAAAAATCCAATAAGAACGTTTGTTTTACCGGTATTACACGTTTAAGGGCAGACACAGACTCACTGCTACCTTCAATACGCCTCCATTTATACAGATCATCAGCCTGCTGGTAGCCAAGCATCAGAGTCGTCAGTGACTGAATCCCAAGTTTCAAGTCAGCTACTATGGCGTTTTCAGATGAAATGCTTTTATTCACTCTCTCCAGATGCCCTTGCCCTTTCGTCGTAATCGTTAATCTCCATAATCCATCATTCCATGGAGCATACCGATCAGTCAGATTTAAGGTTAAACTTGTTTCCTCTCCAATCTGTTCAAAAGGGTACCTTTCTATAAAAGCAGCTGCATCCACAATACGACCCATAAAATAAGGCACAGTTTCCTGTTGAATTCGTGGATCATCGAGTAAAAATGGTAAATTGTCATCTGCTGGAACGTAAATAAATTTGCCTTGGGTTATCATTGAGTCATGATTTGCAAAATAAGTCCATAAAGCCCGACGAGCCGTCTCATTTTCATATACCAACTCATCACAATTCAACTGTTTATCTTCAATTTTGTATAGTGCATATCCCTGAGGATCTCCTGTTTCTGAGTAATATACCACAGTTCGATAGTTCTCATTTAAAATCCGCTCTTGCCACCATTCCTTATCTCGTACCAGCGTGCCATTATAACGAGATGCATACGCTTGATACACTTGGTCCAGTTCTAAAATATTTTTGACATCGCGTTTGACTGTATCCTCTGTTTTAAGTTTTGCGGGGAATTTTTCAATGGGAATGACGTACTTTTTGTATTCAATATACGTTTCCCATCCAAATTTACGATAGAAGGCAAAGGAGAATGGATGCAGAAAAGAAAGGCTTTGTCCCGCAGACTTCATCTCCTCAAGCGCATGCGTCAACAAGCGTGATACCATGCCACCGCGACGCTTTTCTGGCCATGTTGCCACACCAGCAATGCCTCCCATATCAAAAACCTGACCGTTTATGTATACCTGTAGCGGTAACAAAGTCAGTTTAGCATTCAAGTCATGTCCGTCGAATATTCCCCATGTTTGTTCTGGTTTGAACTTCTTCCTGGCTTTCTCCAGATCCTCCAGGGACATTGTAAACTGAAAAGCATATTGAGATAATTCAATAGCCGCTTCAAATTCCTTACGTTGTAATTGTCTGATCTCCATAACTTCGTCACCTCGCTTGTATACTTGGACATCCATAAAAAGATTACACACTTAGAGTGTGGCAAACCCCATTCTCTCTGTCAACCTTAGAAACAGGCGGTCATCCAAAAACACATAAAAAAAGGATGATAATCTCAGTGAGATTATCATCCTTTTTACTTATGCTTGGCGACGTCCTACTCTCCCAGGACCCTGCGGTCCAAGTACCATCGGCGCTGGAGGGCTTAACGGTCGTGTTCGGGATGGGTACGTGTGGAACCCCTCCGCTATCGCCACCAAACATGAATTTGCTGTGCAAATTCTACCGTACGGTTATTCGGTCCATCACTTATCGTGTGAATGAATAGCCATGCGCTTGTTGTATGTATTTCTACATACCTTCAAG
>NZ_POVS01000028.1:0-19735 GCF_002894905.1 Paenibacillus sp. F4 | reverse complement strand
ATATGACGGAAAGAATTTAGCGGTGCATCATTTTGATGCTTCTTGGTGGGATGTAAAAGATGAGGTATCCTACAAAAATGTCGTTTTACAGGATTATTTTAAGAATCATGTTTATACTTCATCAGATATACAAAGTGAGATTCAAAAATATCAGCAGCTCATTCACACGTATGAAAACACATTATCTTGGAAGATTACCTCACCATTAAGGAAAATTAGCGCCTTGATAAGGAAGATAAAAAATGATGGTTAAAAAATACGGGCTACTAGTAATCATACTTTTTTTTGTAATATTAGCTGATTCGATTTATTTAACGGATGCGCTGACTCGATTTACTGTTAATTCGATGTTACAGTATACTTTTGTCTTACTGTATTTTTTCTTGCTGTTTTCTATTATATTTTGTTTTACTGTTATTAAGATTAAGAAAGAAACCTCTCGTTCGAGTTATAGGAAAAAATTACTTTTTTCTGTAATAAGTGCAGCTATATTGCTTGTACTGGGGAATTCCATGCTGGTGAATCATTTGTATAAACCATCAACTCTTGAAATAGTAGCTAGTGGGGAAAAAAATGTTGAATCTAAATCAACAGAAGTATGGGTTACCGACATTTTTATTAATGGAGATAAAGCTAATTTCGATTATTTGCCTTGGAGTGGTGGTTGGCAAGTAAAAGACAAAGCTTTATTAAGTTCTGCGAAAGTACCGCAGTCATTAAAGATTAAACTGCCGGCTTCAAAAGATATAAGGGTGAAATTTTTGAAGCATGAGTGGTCAGGCATTGTTGTGATTAAAGATGGCGGTAAAGAGAAATCGTTGGATCTCTACTCTTCCAAAGCATCTAGTTATGAATACAAAGTGAATGGAAGTGAGAATCATCCTTCTGATATAAGACGGATTTCTGATTTATTTATGGCTTTTATTTTATTATTGAGTATTTCCTTTTTGGTCAGTATTTATATAAAAAAATAGTTTACTAAAATTCATAAGGGGACCTATGTAAATGGAAATTGCAGTTTTAATTCCTTGTTATAATGAAGAACAAACGATCGGAAAAGTCATACGAGATTTTAGAAAAGAATTACCTTTTTCGAAGATTTATGTTTATGATAATAATTCTAAAGATAAAACAGTGAAGGTTGCGCTTGAAAATGGAGCCATTGTAAAGCATGAGTATAGGCAAGGTAAAGGTAGTGTAGTTCGATCTATGTTTATGGACATTGAAGCTGATTTTTATATTATGGTTGACGGGGACGACACTTACCCGGCTGAGTATGTGCATAGATTAATCGAGCCATTGAAAGAGAATAAAGCAGATATGGTTATTGGAGATAGACTTTCAAATGGGACTTATGCGAATGAAAATAAGCGGAACCTCCATGGCTTTGGTAATGATTTAGTCAAAAATATGATTAACTTTCTTTATAAAAGTAATGTAAAGGATATTATGACAGGTTATAGAGCTTTTAATAAATTTTTTGTTAAATCATTTCCGGTTATGAGCCCGGGATTTGAGATTGAAACTGAACTAACCATTCATACGTTGGATAAACGCTTCTCCCTAAAAGAAGTTCAAATTGATTATAGGGATCGGCCAGAAGGTAGCGAATCTAAATTAAATACATTAAGGGATGGCTATAAAGTTCTGAAAACAATACTTATGCTTTTTAAAGAGTTTAAACCTTTGTTTTTTTTCAATATTTGGTCTGCTCTTCTTCTTATATTAGGCCTTTTAGTGGGGGCACCCGTTATTATTGAATATATATATACGAGTTTTGTTACAAAATTACCATCAGCTGTTTTAGCGGTGGGTTTTGTTTTACTGTCTATCATTAGTTTTACTTGTGGTTTAATATTAGATACAGTGGTAGCGAACTATCGAAAACAGTATGAATTGGAATTGCATCGTATTAAGCAAGAGGTAGGTATAAAGGTATGATTTTGTTTAATAATCTAACAACTAAGATTAATTTTTTTTGTTTAGTTCTGTCTATTGCTTTAGGTAGTGGCTTGGTGCATCTTCTCACTACTAATGTTTCATTAATAAAATGGTTATTAAGCATAATAATTGTTTTCGTTTCTTTAAATCACCTTGTTATAAGTAAGAATTTGAATAATTTAGAAATAAAGCCTTCGCTGAAATCATGGTATAATTATATTTTTTGTCTAGCGCTTACTCTTTTTCTATTTGTTAGTTTAATGGGTTCTTTTTTTAAACGTGGTTACAATTTATTTGGTTTTGCGTTCATAAGTATTACTGCATTTATTGCTTTGTTTTGTATTGTACTCGCTTTAACTCAATTTTTAATGAAATCAGGTTCAGGAATTTCATTTGTTGAAGGAAGAAAAATTAAAATTTTGTTTTTTGCGACTCCCTCTTTTGTTATTTTTTTAGTTTACTTTTTGGCTTTTTATCCTGGAGTTTTGTCGCCAGATTCTTTAGATCAATGGTCTCAAATATTCACCGGAAAATTTGATGATTGGCATCCAGTAGCACATACGTGGTTCATCATGTTTACGACTCTGTTAGGGAACACACCAGCAGCTTTCTCAATTATCCAAATAATTATCATGTCCTTGATAATAGGATACTGTGGGTATACTTTTGAGAGGTATGGAGTTAAGAAGATTTTTGTTTATTCGTCTGTTATTTTTCTAACCTTAGTTCCTATTAATGGGATTTATTCCATCACAATGTGGAAAGATATTTTGTATAGTGGGCTTCTCTGTTTAATAAGCTTATATATTGCTAATATTGTTATTTCTAATGGACTATGGCTTGATTCTAAGTTGAATGGAACTTTATTCGTTATAGCTTCGGTTGGAGTAACACTTTTTCGACATAACGGATTTATAATTTTTTTATTGACATTGATTATTTCAATCGTAGTTTTCAAAAAGAAGCTTATGAAATTCTATTTATGGTCAATTCCGGTACTGTTAATTTATTTTATCGTTACAATTCCTGTTTTTAATGCTTTGAAAGTCACCTCTTCAGACCCTAACGAAGCTCTTGCAATACCCACACAACAAGTTGCTAGTGTTATTGCCCTTGATGGCAAAATGACCAATGAACAATTAGAATTTTTTGCTAACATATTGCCGATAAACGTCTGGAAAAGTCAATATAATCCATATACGGTAGACTCTTTGAAATTCAATAAGGAATTTAATAGAGGATTCCTCAGAGAGAATAGAAGTGAGTTTCTTAAGAATTGGTTAACATTGTGCATACAGAATCCTAATATTGTAATAAAAAGTTATCTAAAACAAGTTTCGAATGTTTGGCAGATAACACAATTTAACGATGGTGTTACATCACTATATTCAACATCAATAACCGAAAATAATAACTCAATTAAATATGGTTTATCAAACAAGATCATCAGTGACGGGTTGACAGAAAATGTATCTCGGATTTTAGAGTTTTCAAGAAATAGTATAATATGGAGAGCTGCCTTGTACAATGTATTGATTATATTATCCATTTATATAATTGTACGGCGTAGAAACTATGCGTTAGTCATAGTAGCACTGCCTGTAACGCTTAATACTCTAACCATCATGGCTGCAACACCAGCTCAGGATTTTAGATATTTATATGCGAATTTGCTCGTTTCTATTGTTGTTTTTCTTACATCTTTTCTGAAATTTGTAAAGAAGGCAGTTCATTAAGGAGGCGTATTGGTAATTAAAAGATTTAACTTTTTTTATAGAAATAGCAGTTTGGGAATAATACTTATTTTATTTTCTGCTTTACTTACTGCTGTTGGACAAGCATTATGGAAGGTTTCTGGAACCAATAATTTATATATTCTAGCTTTAGGATTAATTCTATATGTATGTGGTGCTGTTTTAATGATGATTGCTTTTAGGTTTGGAGATTTATCTGTTCTTCATCCGCTTTTAAGTTTTGGCTATATATTTGCTGTATTAATAGGTGGTTACTTCTTAAAGGAACAGATAGGATTTAAGGAAATCGTAGGTATAATTATGATAGTTTTGGGGGCTGTCTTAATCAGTGTGGAGAGAAAATGAAATATTACTCTTTGTTTTAATGACGATGTTTGGTGCTTTGGGAGGACTTTTTCTTAAAAAACTCTCTTTGTACACAATAGGAATCAATAAACCTTTTTTAATGCATTTTTTTTTGGCAGGTTTTCTTTACGCTTTGGGGGCATTTCTCAATATTATATTATTAAAGTTTATTCCATATACAGTTGTGTATCCTTTAACCGCCTTCACTTATATATGGACATTAATATTCTCCAGAATATTTTTAAAAGAAACTATAAGTGTTACAAAGATTGGGGGGGTACTTTTGATAATTTGCGGAGCGTTTGTTTTGATTCTTTAAATATATCACTATTGTAATATGAGGACTTTCTTGCATACATCGTAGAAGAGGATGAATTTTATTGACTGTAAAAGATGGGAAAATCGATTTTATACAGATGTTACGAGGGATTGCTGCTGTTTCTGTAACAATATTTCATGCGAGAGGCCATCTTCCTAGTCAATCGCCTTTTTCCCAGTGGCTGTTTTCTGCTGCATCGTCTGGTGTAGATATATTTTTTATGATTAGTGGCTTCATTATGGTGTATACAACTAGGAATAGTAACGGTTCTTTTTTGTATTTTTCTAAATTTATGCTAAAAAGATTTGCGAGAATTTGGCCTATGTATCTTGTATTGACTTTCTTATACATAATACTTATGCTGCTAAGTGCTTACATTATTAACCGAGTGGATGTCGATCCTTCAGTCACAGACATACTTAAATCCCTATTCTTTATTCCATTAATTTTAGACAAAAGTGACGGGCCTTTCTGGGGAGGTTCTGTTCTTCATACGGGATGGACTCTTAATTTTGAGATGTACTTTTATTCATTCTTTGCAATATCGTTACTGTTTGGAAGGTATAAATGGCTATTGTTTTTTTCTTGGGTAATATTCACTCTAATATTACTTCCGAGTATGGCAGGGAACATTTCTTTAGATCCCAAGCACTATTATGGTTGGGACTGGGGATATCTTAATTTAATCACTTCCCCTTTGATTTGGGAATTTGTTGTAGGCGTCATCATAGGATTGATATATTTTTCTAAACTCAGAATAAAAAACACTAAAATATGTTGGTTGCTCTGTTTACTGGCTTTATCCTTTACAATGTGGTATTTTCTTGGGGGTATTAACCCCGGCTTTGGAATAGTTAATTGGGGACTGCCTTATGTAATTTTGTTTTCTATTTTGGTGATCTCAAGCAAAAGTATCGAGATTAAAAGCCCTTATTTTTTAGTGTGGCTTGGTAATATTTCTTTTTCATTATATCTAATCCACCCTTTAGTAATTCATCCTCTTGCCAATATTGCATGGGAGTTTGAATCGCTAAGAAATTCTTTACAGGATATGTCATATATCATTTTTCTAACTGTTCTAAGTATTTGTTTTGCGGCAGTTGCTCACGAATTTTTAGAGAAAAGGTTATCAAATTGGTTCCGTGATAAACTTTTTACTTTACTAAAAATTAAGTCTGAAGGTCGTAAAGATGTTTCATCTAATTAATTTTTTCTGAAAATCGTATTAATATATGTATTAGTACAAGGAGGGCGCTATGAAAGGTATAATTCTTGCGGGCGGGACTGGTTCTCGCCTTTTTCCTTTAACCAAGGTAACCAATAAGCACTTGCTTCCTGTCGGTAAGTATCCCATGATCTTTCATTCCATATATAAGCTAAAAAAAGCTGATATTACGGACATCCTTATTGTAACAGGTAAAGAACACATGGGGGATGTTGTAAATCTGCTTGGAAGCGGTCGTGATATGGGCGTAACTTTTACATATAAGGTACAGGACGAAGCGGGTGGCATTGCGCAGGCGTTAGATCTGGCAGAGCATTTCGTTGGCAAAGATCAAATGGTCGTTATTTTGGGGGACAATGTGTTTGAGGATGATATCTCTCCGTTTGTGCAAAATTTTCGTAAACAGAATGTTGGTGCTAAATTATTATTGCAAAAGGTCCATGATCCGCAGCGATTTGGTGTGGCAGAAATTCAAAATCAACGTATTCTATCTATAGAAGAAAAACCTCAGATGCCTAAAAGCGATTATGCAGTTACGGGCATTTACATGTTTGATCATAATGTTTTTAATATTGTGAAAACCCTAAAACCTTCGACACGTGGAGAATTAGAGATTACAGACGTTAACAATGCGTATATTGCTAACGGAACATTGACCTATGATATTCTTCAAGGTTGGTGGACGGATGCAGGAACGCATACTTCGCTTGCCAGAGCAAATGAACTCGCGCAAAATATTATATTTGGTGAGGAATTTGGTAAGTTAAAGTTGTAATGCAAAGTTTCACAGCATTGAGGGAAGGACGTATAGCATGAAAGTGATACCTTTAAAATTAACAGGTGCAAGTATAATGGAGCCGACTGTTCATGGTGATCAACGCGGTTTTTTTATGGAAAGTTATAATCAACAGGTTATGCAAAGTGAGGGGATTAATCATACTTTTGTTCAGGATAACCAATCTCTTTCTGCTGATGCAGGAGTTATACGTGGGTTGCATTACCAATTAAATCCGAAGGCACAAACGAAACTTATCAGGGTACTCACAGGGGCTATCTATGATGTGATTTTGGACATTCGAAAAAGTTCTCCTACGTTTGGGCAATGGATGAGTGTCGTTCTAAGTGAGCATAATCGTCGCCAGTTACTGGTACCTAAGGGGTTTGCTCATGGTTTTTGTACGCTTGTTCCCAATACTCAGGTGTTGTATAAGGTTGATGAATATTACTCTCCTTTGCACGACAGAGGGATACGGTGGAATGACCCTGCATTGAGTATTGACTGGCCTACCTCCAAGGCGATACTGTCAGAGAAGGATAAACAGCAGCCCGTTCTGACAGATGCGGAAATCAATTTTGATTAGAAGCTAACACAAATTAATACTTTGAATGCTTTTGAGTTAAGAAAATGAGTCAGAAGTCTAATATACTTTAGACATTGCTCAGCTAAGGAGGTCAGTATGAAACTTCTTGTCACCGGCGGGGCCGGATTTATAGGCAGTAACTTTGTATTGTATATGTTAAAACAGCATCCAGATTATGAAATTGTAAATATAGATGCTCTTACCTATGCAGGTAACCTGGAAAATTTGAAATCCATTGAAAATAACTCCAAGCATAGCTTCATCAAAGCAGATATTACCGACGCACAAGCGATTGACCAGCTGATGCAGCAGGGGATTGATGTGGTGGTTAATTTTGCAGCTGAGTCACATGTGGATCGAAGTATTCTGGAACCGGAAGTGTTTGTGAAAACAAACATATTGGGTACGCAAGTGCTACTGGACGCAGCCAAGAAATATAACGTGACTAAGTTTGTACAGGTATCAACAGATGAGGTTTACGGTTCTCTGGGAGAAACAGGATTGTTTACGGAGGAAACTCCGTTGCAACCCAATAGTCCTTATTCTGCATCCAAGGCAGGCGGCGATCTGCTAGTTCGTGCATATCATGAAACCTTCGGTTTACCAGTGAATATCACGCGTTGTTCCAACAACTATGGTCCATATCAGTTTCCTGAGAAATTGATCCCGCTAATGATCTCACGTGCATTGAGCGACCAACAGCTACCTGTATACGGGGATGGCTTGAACATTCGCGACTGGTTGTATGTAGAGGATCATTGCAGCGCAATTGATCTAGTCATTCATCAGGGTAAACTGGGTGAAGTATACAATATCGGGGGAAATAACGAGCGGACAAATGTGCATATCGTCAAAACAGTATTAGAGGAGCTGGGCAAGCCAGAATCTCTGATTTCGTATGTGCAGGATCGTCCAGGACATGACCGCCGTTATGGCATTGATCCAACGAAGACCATGAATGAGCTGGGCTGGAAGCCAAAGCACTCTTTTGAAACCGGCATTAAAGAGACGATTCGCTGGTATCTGGACAATGAAGAATGGTGGACTCGCATTCAATCTGGCGAATATCAACAATACTATGCAAAGCAGTACGGTTCCCGCTTGGGGGATGCGTAGAATGAAGGTATTGGTTACTGGAGCATCCGGTCAACTTGGTAAAGACGTAGTAAAGGTTTTTCAAGAGCAAGGACATGATGTCCTTGGTTACGATCGGGGACAATTGGATATCACGGATTTGCAGCAGACTGTGAAGATTGTAGGACAATATCAACCTGATGCCGTAATCCATTGTGCAGCGTATACGGCTGTGGATGCAGCGGAGACTGATGTCGATGGGGCTTATCAAGTCAACGCGGCAGGTACACGTAATATGGCGTTGGCTGCGGAAAAGGTTGGAGCCAAGCTGGTTTATATCAGCACAGATTATGTGTTCGATGGAACGGCAAAGCAGCCATATCATGAGTACGATAATACCAATCCGCAGAGTATCTATGGAAAGTCCAAACGGGCGGGGGAGGTATTGACCCAAACACTTTCCTCTAGGTATTTTATTGTTCGTACATCTTGGGTATATGGATTGCACGGGAACAATTTTGTCAAAACGATGCTGAAGCTTGGACAGGAGAAGCCGCTTCTCCAGGTGGTGAATGATCAGAAGGGTTCACCTACCTATACGGTGGATTTGGCACGTTTTTTGGCGGAATTGATTCAAACGGAGAAGTATGGCGTATACCATGCATCCAATAGTGGCTCCTGTACCTGGTATGAATTTACGCAAGCTATTTTACAGGATGCGGCGGAAATATTAGATGCCAAGATCACAGCGAAATTGGAGCCGTGCAGCACAGAGCAATTCCCCAGACCAGCAGCGCGGCCACGCAACTCTGTTATGGAGCATATAGCGATCCGAACCAACGGGTTAAATGATTTGCGCGACTGGCGTGAGGGATTGCGTGATTTTATACAGAATTATTGCAGTCAATCATAAGGAAGATTTTACTTGCACCTAAAAGCTTAGAAATAGGCCTAACTTCAAATATATTTGGTCTCAATAATCATCTGAAAAAGTCGAGTTCATACTCGGCTTTTTTTATTTTATTGAAACATTTTCCATATCACTGCGTCTATTGTGGTATATAACAATCTATAGACTGTAGCAGCTCTTTGAAATTATGCTGGTTTGCTCTATGATAGGAATAAGAACATCTGGAGTAAATACGCAAAAATCTCATAAACGAGGAACATGTAATCTATGATTAAATCCGTAAGTGTTCATATTGTAACGTATAACAGTGAAGAAGATATTAAAGAGTGCTTAAAGGCTGTCAGCAAGCAAAGCTACCCCCTACAAACAGTGGTTATCATAGATAATCAATCCAAGGATCAGACGGAGGAACAAGTTAAAGAAATAGCTCATTTGTTTGGTTCAAAACTCAAGTTTGTCTCTAATATCCAAAATGTCGGTTTTGCCCCTGGCCATAATCAAGCAATAGCGTTGAACGATACGGACTATGTGCTAGTACTTAACCCAGACGTTACTATAGAACCTGATTACATTGAGCGCCTGGTTGCAGTGATGGAGCATGATCAGCATATAGGCAGCGCTACAGGTCAATTGCTGCGTAAAGCCAACCGGGAGATGATAGATAGCACTGGTATTGTTATGAATTCAGCCAGAAGAGCTTTTGATCGAGGAGCAGGAGAGCCTTCAGTTCAGTGGTCAGAGTCAGGAAAGGTATTTGGTGTTTCAGGCGCAGCAGCTTTGTATTCACGGCGAATGATTAATGACATTGATCTAAATGGTGAGTTTTTTGATGGAAGCTTTTTTGCATACAAAGAAGATGTAGATGTAGCTTGGCGAGCAGCCTTGCTCGGCTGGGAAGCTTACTATGATGCTAGAGCAATAGCCTACCATGAACGTGGTTGGAAGGAAACGAGTCGTACATCCCAATCGTTGTTTGTAAGAAGACTTTCATATATTAATCGTTATAAAATGATGTATAAAAATGATACTTTCTCCGAATGGATGAAAAATATTATTTCTCTCCTTTCATATGAGATAGCAAGTAATCTGTATTTTCTTTTCAGAGAGCCAAAAGTACTTGTAGCTTGGAAGACTTTTTTCAAAGAACTGCCCGAGCTTAGGGAGAAAAGAAGGCAACTTAGAAAGAAGATTACCCTTCGTCATCATCAAAATAAATCAAAAGCTCAATAATACATTGAATTTACCGAAATGCCATCGAATGCGTGTTCCTTTATGGAAAAATATAGTATAATTGAAACGTGCAACCGATAGAGCTGGCAAGGGCGGTCGGCTAACTCTCCCGAGGAGGGGGGTGAAGCCTGTGACAGTGTTTGAGGCGCTCAGTTTAATGCTGACGTTCGGGGCGTTAATCGTCACACTGTTAGAGTTTAACAAACGAAAATAGACCGCCCCCGCAAGGAAGGGTCTATTTTCGGCCTGATTGTTCCAAAACCGTCCGCTCTTGGAGCGTTGGTTGCGCAGGGGCTGGCTGGCACCAGCCCTTTTTCCATGTATATCTTACCACGATGAATTTTAGACCTCAACCGAGGATTTTACAAAAATCTAATAAACGACTTCCAATGAACAATATATAGATCGAAATGGTTTCGTTTGTCTATATTTGCACTTTGGAGTGACTGGAATCGAATTATGTGAAATTCTACTAACTATGTAAGGTTACAAGTTATGTGCTTTTTTGCGCCCCGTGGTCTGCGCGGTATGCTATAATAGGCGATAGTAGAATAGATTACTGAATTTGTCAGGAGCGTTTTAAATATGGATGTAAGCATACTGGTCGTCAACTATAATACGTGTCAATTGACGCTGGATTGTTTGCAGTCGGTGTATGCGTCAAAGTCGCAGTACCGATATGAAGTGATTGTTATTGATAATCACTCCAGTGACGGATCTGTTGAGGCTATTCGTGCTGCATACCCGGATATTACGTTGATAGCCAATAAGAATAATACAGGTTTTGCCAAGGCGAACAACCAGGGGATGGAAGTAGCCAGCGGGCGTTATGTATTGTTATTGAACTCCGATACGTTGGTGCAACCGGACACGCTGGATACAATGATTCAGTTTATGGATACTCATCCGGAGATGGGGGCATCGGGCTGTAAGGTCATCTTGCCGGATGGATCATTAGACAAGGCTTGTAAGCGTGGCTTTCCAACGCCATCAGCTTCTTTTTACTATGCTTTTGGCTGGTCGAAGCGTTACCCGGATAACCCGAAGTACAATCAATATCAGCTCGGGCATCTAAGCCCGGATGATGAGTATCCAGTAGATGTACTGGTAGGTGCTTTTATGCTGGTGCGCCGAGAGACGATTGACCAGGTCGGTGGCTTGGATGAAACCTTTTTTATGTATGGTGAGGATATTGACTGGTGTTACCGGATTAAGCAAGCCGGGTGGGGCATTTACTACTACCCGCGCACATATATTATTCATATCAAAGGGGGCAGCGCTCGCCGTCGTCCTTTGAAAATTATTTATGAGTTTCATAGAGCTATGTGGGTATTTCATCGTAAGCACTATAAACAGCAATATAGTTGGATCACCAATATGGCTGTATATGCAGGAATTACCGTGAAATTTGGAATGGCCTTTCTAAAAAATAAGTTGTCCGCACCGGTCAAGCCGGACGGCGGGGAACAATCTCGTACTGAGGTGAAAGCATGATACGCAGAAATCAGCGTTTTTTAACCCAATTATATATTGTGGCGGATTTCGCGGTCATTCAGTTTTCCTTTCTGATCGCTTGGTTTTTCAAATTTGAAAGTGAATGGATCACCTATAAAGAACCGCTTCCTATTCAAGTATATGGAGGCTGGAGCTTGATCTACGGCTTGATTGCCGTAGTGCTGGGGATGTTATTCTCGCTCTATTCGCCCAAACGCAAAAAACGGTTTGCAGACGACGTATTCCGAGTCACCCAGATTCATATCGTTGGCCTGTTCGTGCTGTTGAGTGTGATGTTCTTCGTGAAGCAAATCGACATCTCGCGGTCCTATCTGGCAATCTATATGGTTGGAAACGTGCTGCTTATTTTGTTTTACCGATTCTTTTTGAAGCAAGTTCTTAAAGCTCTCCGTCAAAAAGGGTACAACAAGCAATTCATGCTTATTCTCGGGGCGGGTACTCTAGGCCAACGATTTTATCATAATCTTGGACAGTATCCTGATCTGGGATACGAGGTCGTGGGTTTTCTGGATGATAAGCGGCATTGGAGTGAAGAAGAAGAAGCGCATTTCCGCCCGATTCTTGGAGGCTTAGATCAATTGGAGGCTACGCTGTCGCGTCTGATGATTGACGAGGTCATTCTGGCGCTGCCGCTGGATGCTCATGATAAGTACCCCAAGATTATCAACATGTGTGAAAAGGCTGGAGTGCGCACGCTTATAATCCCCGACTTTTTCGATTATTTGCCGGCTCGTCCGTACTTTGATAACTTTGCAGGTATGCCGATGATCAATGTACGGGATATTCCACTGGATGTGGCGGGGAATCGATTGTTTAAGCGTCTGTTCGATATTTTATTCTCTTTATTCGCGATCCTCCTGACCTCTCCGATCATGCTGGCAGTGGCGATTGGTGTGATGATTACATCCAGAGGGCCCATCATTTTTAAGCAGGAGCGGGTAGGCTTGAACCGTCGCACCTTCCGAATGTACAAATTTCGTTCGATGAAGGTGTTACCTCCTGGAACTGAAGATACGGGCTGGACGACTGCTAATGACCCAAGACGCACACGTTTTGGTACTTTTATTCGTAAAACGAGCCTTGACGAGCTGCCGCAATTTTTCAACGTTCTGCTTGGTGATATGAGTGTCGTTGGTCCACGCCCAGAACGACCCTATTATGTGGATCAGTTCCGTGAGGAAATTCCAAAATACATGGTGAAGCATCATGTTCGTCCCGGAATCACAGGCTGGGCACAGAGCAACGGGTTGCGTGGAGATACATCTATTGAGGAACGGATTAAGCATGACATTTTCTATATTGAGAACTGGTCGCTCTTATTCGATATTAAAATTATTTTCCGTACGATTCGCAATGGTTTCAAGAACGCGTATTAATCCAGAGTCACCCTTCGGTTTAGCCGGAGGGTGTTTTTGCGTCTGGCAGTTGTTTTGAGTATGCGTATGTGGGGTATTGACCTGTACGAAAAGGATGTGACACCCTATGAAACGATTGATTGCTACGGTCATTCTTTTAGTGTTAATCGGCACAATTTTACTGGCTTACAAAGGGCAATCTACAGAAGAACATACTGGCTTTACCACGCACCGCGTGATTTCGCATGCCATGGGAGCTGTTGATGGTTTGGCCTATACTAATGCGCGTGAAGCGTTTGTGGAAAATTATAAAAAAGGCAGCCGCGTATTCGAGGTCGACCTGATGTTTACTTCGGATGGACAATTGGTGGCGCGCCATGAATGGACAGAATCTTTTACAGAGCAAATGCAACAGGAACACGCAGTTGCTACAGAACAGGGCGGAAAACCTTGGAGCTATCACCAATTTAAGAACACACCCATACACGGTTCCTATACCCCAGTAGATTGGAAGGATGTATTGGATTTATTGGAAACATACCCGGATGCTTATATTGTGACCGATACGAAAGAACAGGACCCTGCCCAAATCAAACAGTTGTTTGCACAACTGACCCGTCAGGCACAGGAGAAAAACCCCAAGCTTTTGTCCCGTATTGTTCCTCAAATTTACAATGAAGAAATGCTGCAAACGTTGCGGAGTATTTATCCCTATCCATCCGTTATTTATACGCTCTATGCCACAGAGGATAAAGATGACCAGATCGTTCGATTTGTACAACAAAATGATATAACGGCAGTAACTTTACCAGAGAATCGGGTGAGTGGTGCTTTAGTGGAAAGTTTGCGTCAGGCAGGGGCAGTATGCTACGTAAATACCATTAATGAGTTGAAGGATGCGGCTGAGTATGAACAGATGGGTGTGCGAGGTTTCTATACAGATATTTTAACGGAAAAAGAACTTAGTAAACGCAGTTGGTTGTATGCGCTACGACCATGAGCTGTCTGAACGGGGTGTTCCCATTTGATACGAACATTGACACCTTTTAAGCACTGTCATAGACTTAGCATAGAACGCTTTTGGATATTGGAATTCGGCTCGACTGGATCATGACAAAAGCAATGGATGCTGGAGGAATGTGTGTTGGCAGATTCAATTCAATCATGGAGGCATGTGTTTAAGCTTGATCCTGACAAGGAACTGGATGATGAGGCACTTGACGCCGTGTGTATGTCTGGTACGGATGCGATTATGGTAGGAGGTTCATCAGGTATTACCTATGAAAATACGGTGGATTTACTGTCACGGGTTCGGCGTTATGAGGTGCCGTGTGTGCTTGAGGTGTCCGATCTGGAGGCTGTAGTGCCAGGGTTTGATCTATATATGATTCCTATGGTGCTGAATACCACTGACAGTAATTGGATTCTAGGGCAGCACCAACGTGCGATTGAACAGTTTGGTTATATGATCCCGTGGGATTTGCTTGTGGCGGAAGGATATATTGTTTTGAACGGTGATTCTACGGTCGCTAAGCTTACCGGAGCAGATACTTCGCTGGGTGCTTCATCTGCCGTCTCATATGCACAGATTGCTGACAAGCTCATGCATCTGCCGATTGTATATGTGGAATATAGCGGTGCTTTTGGGGATATGGAGCTGGTGCAGAAAATACATCGCAGTACGGAGCGCTCTCGTGTCCTATACGGAGGAGGTATCGTGGATAAATCTACCGCGTTACAAGCGGCTGCTGTTTGTGACACCATTGTAGTAGGGAACATCATTTATCGTGACTTGGCGAAAGCACTGGAAACGGTAGCTGTGAAATTGGAAGTATAGAACGTGAATTTATGGAAGCTCAGGGAAAGGAGCATGCACGCATGCAATCAATAGATATACACGAGGCGGTAGCTCGCCTTAATCCGCCTCAGCGTCAGGCTGTGGAGGCGGTAGATGGTCCGCTGCTGATTATGGCTGGCGCAGGCAGTGGTAAAACACGGGTGCTCACGCACCGAATAGCCTACCTCATCGCGACCCGCAAGACGGCTCCATGGGGCATTTTGGCGATTACCTTTACGAACAAGGCTGCGCGTGAAATGCAGGATCGCGTATCCAAGCTAATTGGCCCGCAGGGGAGAGATGTGTGGGTATCCACCTTCCACTCGATGTGTGTGCGTATTTTACGTCGGGATATCGAGCGGATTGGCTTCACCTCCAATTTCAGCATTTTGGATTCTACGGATCAATTGTCTGTCATTCGGAGCTGCATGAAGGATCTGAATATAGACACCAAAAAGTTTGAACCCAAAGCGGTTCAGTCTATGATGAGTACGGCTAAAAATGAACTGGTCACTCCCGAAATGTATGAGCGCAAGATTGGCGACTATTTTGAGGGGATTGTGGCGAAGGTATATACCAAGTACCAACAACGGCTCAAAAATAACAACTCTCTTGATTTTGATGATTTGATCATGGCAACGATTCAGCTTTTTAAAGAAGTACCTGAGGTACTGGATTTCTATCAGAAAAAATTTCAATACATTCATGTTGATGAATATCAGGATACGAACCGTGCGCAGTACATGCTGTGCAAAATGCTGGCCGACAAGCATCACCGGATTTGCGTAGTAGGTGACAGTGACCAATCCATCTATCGGTGGCGGGGTGCGGATATTAGCAACATTTTGAATTTTGAAGAGGACTACCCGGAAGCGCGCACCATTTTGCTGGAGCAGAACTATCGGTCCACCTCAAATATTCTCAATGCTGCCAACGAAGTTATTGGTCAAAATACAGGCCGCAAGCCGAAAAAACTATGGACTGACAAAGAAGGCGGAGCCAAGATTAAAGTTTATCGTGCTGACTCTGAGCATGATGAGGGCTATTTTATCGCCTCCGAAATTCATAAGAATATTAATGCGGGCAAAATCTATAGCCATCATGCCATTTTGTACCGTACGAATGCTCAGTCTCGGGTTGTCGAGGAAATTTTGATTAAATCGGATATTCCTTACCAGATCGTGGGCGGTATTAAGTTCTATGATCGGAAGGAAATTAAGGATTTGCTGGCGTATCTTCGCCTGCTCTCTAATCCTGACGACGACATCAGCTTGATCCGAATCATTAATGTGCCAAAACGAAGCATCGGAGACACAACCGTCGGCAAATTGCAGGCAGCTGCAGCAGAACGTGGAGTTTCAATTTTCCGTGTCCTTCAAGTTGTAGACGATTTGGGCTTTGCAGGACGTACGCGCAATGCGTTGGTAGAGTTTTACGATATGATCGAAGGTTTAAGTCGGATGGTAGACTACCTGTCGGTTACCGAGTTAACAGAAAAAATGCTGGAAACCACCCAATATCGCTTGGAGCTGCAAAACGAGAATACACTCGAGTCGCGCTCACGTTTGGAGAATATTGATGAGTTCCTGTCGGTAACCATGGAATTTGAAAAAGGAGCGGAAGACAAGTCACTCGTCTCCTTCCTGACCGACCTTGCTCTGATTGCCGATATTGATTCCATGAATGACGATGAAGAAGAGCAAAGCGATGCGGTTGTATTGATGACCATGCATAGCGCCAAAGGATTGGAGTTTCCCATCGTATTTATTGTCGGTATGGAGGAGGGAGTATTCCCTCATAGTCGTGCCTTTCTGGATAACGAAGAGCTGGAGGAAGAGCGCAGATTGGCGTATGTCGGGATCACCCGTGCAGAGGAGCAACTGTTCCTTACATGCGCACAGATGCGCACTCTGTTTGGCCGCACCACAGCTAACCCGCCTTCCCGCTTTCTCGAAGAGATTCCGGACGAGTTAAAAGAGGATACGATCATCAAACGTGACCGCTACCGTCGTTCAGGCAATGTAGGCGGATCTTATGGTGGGCGCGGACTGAATAAAGGTAGTGGCAGCAACTTTGGTGGAGAACGCTCGTTTGATACGATGAGCCGTAGTGGTTCGTCCGCTTCCGCGTCACCCCGAGTAACAGTAACGACATCTTCATCCACGAAACCCACTCCGGCTGCTTCGGCAGGAGGTTCCTCCATTTTTGCTGCTGGAGACAAGGTACAGCATGGTAAATGGGGGATTGGAACTATTGTAGCTGTAAAAGGGACGGGCAATGATATGGAGCTTCAAATTGCTTTCCCGGCTCCAGTAGGGGTTAAACGACTGTTAGCTGGCTTTGCACCTATTACAAAAGTAGAATAATTCTCAAACATCATTAAATCTCGAACCTCATGAGTGGCAGCTTGGCTTAGGGCCTCTGCCCTGATGAAGTTCCCGGAGGGATACGCCTGCATGAACCCAATGCACAGGATGGAGCAGCTTGTTGCTGAACTGAACACATATAACTATCATTACTACACACTGGATGAACCCAAGATCAGCGACAAAGAATATGATGTGCTTTATGACGAGCTGGTAGCGCTTGAACAGACGTGCGGCCTTGTGCTGCCGGATTCGCCGACACAGCGTGTGGGCGGGGAGTTACTCAAAGGGTTCACACCGCATCGCCACCTTGCCCCATTATGGAGCCTTGATAAAGCTCAGAATATGGAACAGCTGCGTGCATGGAACGCGCGTGTCGTGAAGCTGGTCAATGATTACAATACTAAGAACCCGGAGCAACCTTTGCCATCTCCAGGCTATGCGATAGAACTTAAATTCGATGGACTGACGCTGAACCTGACGTATACAGATGGACAGCTGGTACAGGCTTCTACCCGCGGTAATGGCGTGGTGGGTGAGGGAATACTGGCACAGGTGAAGACGATTAAATCCGTGCCACTTACAATTCCTTTTCGAAATGGAACTATTGAAGTTCAGGGAGAAGGGATAATGAATCTCTCTGTATTGTCCAAATATAATGAGACTGCCGCAGACCCTCTTAAAAACGCACGCAACGCCGCAGCTGGCGCTTTGCGTAACTTGAATCCCAAAGTGACAGCAGAACGGCGATTGAATGCATTTTTCTACAATGTGGGTTATGCAGACCGGATCCAGTTTAATAGCCACCAGGAAATGATGACTTTCCTGCGTGAAAATCATTTTAAGGTAAACCCTTACTTGACTTACTTTGATAATTTTGAAGATGTAATGGAGCAACTGATTGAGATTGAAGAATCTCGTGCCGGATTGGATTACCTCATTGATGGGGCAGTATTGAAAATTACAGATATGCGCACACGTGAGGCTCTCGGGTATACCGATAAATTCCCACGCTGGGCGGTGGCCTATAAGTTCGAAGCCGAGGAAACAACTACGGTGCTTAACTCGGTTGAGTGGAATGTAGGACGAACGGGTAAAATCACCCCACTTGCAAGGGTAGAGCCGGTAGAACTGGCGGGAGTCACTGTACAAAATTGTACACTGAACAATGCTGGTGACATCGAGCGCAAAAACTTGAAGTTTGCTTTGGGTGAACGTGTGTTTATCCGTCGCTCAAACGATGTCATTCCGGAGATATTAGGAAAGGTAACATCTGAGCACGACGGAGAGGAAATTGTCGTACCAGATCATTGTCCAGCCTGCGGGTTTCCGTTGCAGCAGCGAGGTGCCCATTTATTTTGCGACAATAAGCTGGGTTGTAAACCACAAATTGTGGCTCGTATTTCCCATTTTGCTTCACGTGATGCTATGGATATTGAGACATTCAGCGACAAAACGGCCATACAGCTGCATGACGAACTGGAAGTGCGCGAGCCTGCGGATTTGTATACACTCCAATATGATGATCTTGTAAAGCTGGAGCGGTTTGGTGAGAAAAAGGCCAGTAACCTCTTGGCGGCACTAGAAAAGAGTAAAGAGAGAGATTTGGCTTCTTTCCTTTATGCTCTGGGTATACCGAATACCGGTAAAGCGACAACACGCATGTTGGCTGAACACTACCGTGATTTGCACAAGACGATGTCTGCTACAGTGGAAGAACTGATAGAACTACCGGATGTGGGCGGGATTGTAGCCGAAAGCATTGTTGCTTTCTTTGCAGATCCATTTACTCAGGCGGGAATTGAAAAGATGCTGTCTCTAGGGGTGAAAGCTCAGGCCCCTGAAGCTCCGCAGGAGAAGAAGACAGACAGCTTTTTCAGTGGCAAAACGGTCGTGCTTACAGGTACCTTGCATCAGCTTACGCGTGACGAAGCTGCATCCAAGCTGGAGGCGCTGGGAGCCAAAGTTGCGGGGTCTGTATCGAAAAAGACGGATCTAGTCATAGCTGGTGAAAAGGCTGGGAGTAAGCTGGCTAAGGCCCAACAGCTCGGAATTGACACCATAGAAGATGAGGATGAATTTATCAGACTGCTGGAACAAGAATAAATAGTTTTGCAATGAGTGCAGTCATTCCGCTCTGGGGCGGGGTGGCTGCCTTATTATCTGTTGTATAGTAGGAAATAAAATAGATATAAATAAATGCTTGCTAAATAACTTTAGGCATGATATATTATTAGACGTTGCTTTGAGAGTATCATTTCTTGAAGCGAGGTTGCTGAAAAGATAATCGAAAAAAAGATTTGACAAGAAAGCAACTAACATGATATGATCTAATTCCTGGCTCGTTGAACGAACGAGAACAGACAAGTTCTTTGAAAACTGAACAAATGGATGATGAAATAAAGATTTCTTCTTTTATAAAGAAGAATCGCTAGCATTAAAAATGAGCTTATCGCTCTTTCTATAAACCAACTTCGGTTGGTCTTTAATGGAGAGTTTGATC
>NZ_POVS01000027.1:2181-2752 GCF_002894905.1 Paenibacillus sp. F4 | reverse complement strand
TGGGAAATCTCATCTTGAGGGGGGCTTCACGCTTAGATGCTTTCAGCGCTTATCCCTTCCGTACATAGCTACCCAGCGGTGCTCCTGGCGGAACAACTGGTACACCAGCGGTACGTCCATCCCGGTCCTCTCGTACTAAGGACAGCTCCTCTCAAATTTCCTACGCCCACGACAGATAGGGACCGAACTGTCTCACGACGTTCTGAACCCAGCTCGCGTACCGCTTTAATGGGCGAACAGCCCAACCCTTGGGACCTACTTCAGCCCCAGGATGCGATGAGCCGACATCGAGGTGCCAAACCTCCCCGTCGATGTGGACTCTTGGGGGAGATAAGCCTGTTATCCCCAGGGTAGCTTTTATCCGTTGAGCGATGGCCCTTCCATGCGGTACCACCGGATCACTAAGCCCGACTTTCGTCCCTGCTCGACTTGTAGGTCTCGCAGTCAAGCTCCCTTCTGCCTTTGCACTCTTCGAATGATTTCCAACCATTCTGAGGGAACCTTGGGGCGCCTCCGTTACTCTTTAGGAGGCGACCGCCCCAGTCAAACTGCCCACCTGACACTGTCCTCG
>NZ_POVS01000027.1:1514-2092 GCF_002894905.1 Paenibacillus sp. F4 | reverse complement strand
ACGGCTCCCACCTATCCTGTACAGATCGTACCCAAATTCAATATCAAGCTGCAGTAAAGCTCCATGGGGTCTTTCCGTCTTGTCGCGGGTAACCTGCATCTTCACAGGTATTAAAATTTCACCGGATCTCTCGTTGAGACAGCGCCCAAGTCGTTACGCCATTCGTGCGGGTCAGAATTTACCTGACAAGGAATTTCGCTACCTTAGGACCGTTATAGTTACGGCCGCCGTTTACTGGGGCTTCGGTTCATAGCTTCGCCCGAAGGCTTACCACTCCCCTTAACCTTCCAGCACCGGGCAGGCGTCAGCCCGTATACTTCGCCTTGCGGCTTCGCACAGACCTGTGTTTTTGCTAAACAGTCGCTTGGGCCTTTTCACTGCGGCCCCCTCGGGCTATTCACCCTACCGAGGCACCCCTTCTCCCGAAGTTACGGGGTCATTTTGCCGAGTTCCTTAACGAGAGTTCTTCCGCGCGCCTTAGAATTCTCTTCTCGCCTACCTGTGTCGGTTTGCGGTACGGGCACCTTCTCCTGGCTAGAGGCTTTTCTTGGCAGTCTGAGATCATGACCTTCGCTACT
>NZ_POVS01000027.1:0-1391 GCF_002894905.1 Paenibacillus sp. F4 | reverse complement strand
GCTCATAACGGATTACGGTGGTACAGGAATTTCGACCTGTTGTCCTTCGACTACGCCTATCGGCCTCGCCTTAGGTCCCGACTTACCCTGAGCGGACGAACCTTCCTCAGGAACCCTTAGGCTTTCGGCGGATCTGATTCTCACAGATCTTTTCGTTACTCATACCGGCATTCTCACTTGAATGCAGTCCAGCGCTCCTTACGGTACACCTTCAACCCGCATTCAACGCTCCCCTACCCCTGATGCAAGCATCAAGCCATAGCTTCGGTGGTGTGTTTAGCCCCGTTACATTTTCGGCGCAGAGTCACTCGACCAGTGAGCTATTACGCACTCTTTCAATGGTGGCTGCTTCTAAGCCAACATCCTGGTTGTCTGTGCAACTCCACATCCTTTCCCACTTAACACACACTTGGGGACCTTAGCTGATGGTCTGGGCTGTTTCCCTTTCGACAATGGATCTTAGCACTCACTGTCTGACTCCCGGAACTAAATCTATGGCATTCGGAGTTTGACTGAGCTTGGTAACCCTTGCGGGCCCCGCACCCAATCAGTGCTCTACCTCCACGATTCTTTTTCCGAGGCTAGCCCTAAAGCTATTTCGGGGAGAACCAGCTATCTCCGGGTTCGATTGGAATTTCTCCGCTACCCCCACCTCATCCCCGCATTTTTCAACATGCGTGGGTTCGGGCCTCCAGTGCGTGTTACCGCACCTTCACCCTGGACAGGGGTAGATCACCCGGTTTCGGGTCTACGTCCACGTACTCATTCGCCCTATTCAGACTCGCTTTCGCTGCGGCTTCAGCTCTTCACCTTAACCTTGCACGGGAACGTAACTCGCCGGTTCATTCTACAAAAGGCACGCCATCACCCATAGATCGGGCTCTGACTTCTTGTAAGCACACGGTTTCAGGATCTATTTCACTCCCCTTCCGGGGTGCTTTTCACCTTTCCCTCACGGTACTGCTTCACTATCGGTCGCCAGGGAGTATTTAGCCTTGGCAGATGGTCCTGCCGGATTCATACGGGGTTTCACGTGCCCCGCACTACTCGGGATCCGTCTCGGAGAGAACAAGTTTTGAACTACAGGGCTTTTACCTTCTCTGGCGGGCCTTTCCAGACCTCTTCATCTAACCGGTTCCTTTGTAACTCCATGTGAGACGTCCCACAACCCCAAGGAGCAAGCTCCTTGGTTTGGGCTAATCCGCGTTCGCTCGCCGCTACTGACGGAATCACTATTGTTTTCTCTTCCTCAGGGTACTTAGATGTTTCAGTTCCCCTGGTCTGCCTCTATTCTGCCTATGTATTCAGCAGAAAGTGACTGTCGATGAAGACAGCCGGGTTTCCCCATTCGGACATCCCCGGATCAAAGCTTGCTTACAGCTCCCCGAGGC
>NZ_POVS01000026.1:0-1137 GCF_002894905.1 Paenibacillus sp. F4 | reverse complement strand
GGCAAGCCGGAGCATTGCAACTGTTGCTAATGTCATAGGTATTTTGAAGGCTGGAGCAGCTTATGTACCGGTGGATCCAGACTATCCAGAAGAACGTCGCCACTACATCCACGATCACAGTCAATGTAAGCTGACTGTAGGACCGGAGTTGTATGATACGGCTGACGTATCAGGATATTCTGACGAAGCACTTCCACTGAATTATCATCCGGACGATGTGGCGTACGTAATCTATACATCCGGCAGCACAGGCCGCCCCAAGGGCGTAATCACCACACACGGAGCAGCAGCCAATACAATTCAGGATATAAATCATAAATTCGGCGTCCATGAGCACGACCGGATGATAGGTTTATCCTCCATGTGTTTCGATCTGTCTGTATATGATCTGTTTGGTGCCTTGGCAGCCGGAGCGGCCTTGGTATTGATTGATGATCAGCGGGATGTGGAAGATGTAATCTACACGATAGAGCATCAAGGCATCACCGTATGGAATTCCGTACCGGCAATTATGGAAATGGTGCTCGCCAGTGCCACGGATGACTTTTACAATGATGGAATTCGAACAGTGTTGCTTAGCGGGGACTGGATACCATTACAGCTGCCTGAGAAAATCAAACGACATTGCCCACATGCAGAAGTGATTAGCCTGGGAGGAGCGACAGAAGCCTCGATTTGGTCCATCTATTATCCAATCAGGGAATGGGATGGTCAGACCACCTCGATACCTTATGGCAGACCGCTGGCGAACCAGCAGATGTATGTGCTGAATTATGAACTGAAGCCTTGCCCGGCGAATGTACAAGGGGAACTGTATATTGGCGGGATGGGGCTTGCGGCAGGTTATCTGAATGATGAACAGAAAACCCGTGAATCGTTTGTGGAACATCCAGAGCTGGGTCGATTGTACCGAACGGGAGATTATGGCATATGGCGTCCGGCAGGTTATATCGAATTTCAGGGACGGAAGGATCAGCAGGTCAAGATCCGAGGGTACCGGGTAGAGCTGGGGGAAATTGAAGGACGTCTGCTGGCACATGAATTCATCCAAAGTGCAGTGGTAATGGAACAAAGGGATCATCGCAATCACGTATTTCTATGTGCGTACTATGTTCCAGATGAGGAGGAAGTGACCCC
>NZ_POVS01000025.1:0-67278 GCF_002894905.1 Paenibacillus sp. F4 | reverse complement strand
GGGTGGAAGTGCAGTAATGCATGGAGCTGACCAATACTAATCGGTCGAGGGCTTATCCTAAAACAAAACGCAAATGAGTTTCGGATCCAGTTTTCAGGGTGTAACCTTGAATGTAGAATTTGCACAGCAAATTCATGTTTGGTGGCGATAGCGGAGGGGTTCCACACGTACCCATCCCGAACACGACCGTTAAGCCCTCCAGCGCCGATGGTACTTGGACCGCAGGGTCCTGGGAGAGTAGGACGTCGCCAAGCAACAAGTAAAGAGGACCATGATCTCATTGAGATCATGGTCCTCTTTGGTATATTACGGTACAAACCACTTATATAATTGCTTCTATGGTGCGCATTCAAAGAGGAGATATGCTTTTGTGAATAGCCATTACCTTTGGAAACGCTTATTTTTAAAGGTTGTCCTTCGTAGGAGTACAGTTGTTTGTACAGGGAAATACTAAAGGTTAGGGCTATTGATGAAGGCTTGACACCCCTATACCGCTTTGCTAAGATTGCAATAATATATTTTCAGAGAGCCTTGATTTGTCCATGTCGGACAGACAACAAGACCAATACAGACTAAACAATTTGAAGGAGGATCATCTTGGTGTGGGAAGATAAATTCGGTAAGGAAGGCCTTACCTTTGACGATGTTTTGCTGGTACCTCGCAAGTCGGTGGTTCTGCCCAAAGAAGTAAGCGTGGCGACTCGTTTGAGTGATAACGTAAAGCTAAATATTCCTTTGATGAGTGCTGGTATGGATACTGTTACTGAGGCAGTGTTGGCAATCGCGATGGCTCGTGAGGGCGGTATCGGTATTATTCATAAAAATATGTCCATTGAACAGCAAGCGGTAGAGGTGGATCGGGTTAAACGCTCGGAGAGCGGTGTTATCACTAACCCATTCTCATTGACTCCGGATCATTTGGTGTCCGATGCTGAAGCAGTTATGGGTAAATACCGTATTTCTGGTGTACCTGTTGTAAACGAAGAAAACAAACTGGTGGGTATTATTACTAACCGCGATCTTCGCTTTATTCACGATTTTAACCTTAAAATTAGTGAAGTCATGACGAAGGAAGAACTGGTAACTGCACCTGTAGGTACGACTTTACAGGAAGCGGAAGTCATTTTGCAAAAGCATAAAATTGAAAAGCTCCCTTTGGTCGATGATGAAAATTATCTCAAAGGTCTTATTACCATTAAAGATATTGAGAAAGCTATTCAATTTCCGAACGCAGCGAAAGATGCACAAGGGCGTCTTCTGGTCGGTGCGGCTGTCGGCATTTCCAAGGATACATTTGATCGGACTGAAGCACTTGTAAAAGCTGGTGTGGATATGATTGTCGTGGACTCTGCTCACGGCCATCATATTAACATTATTGAAGCGGTCCGCAAGCTGCGTGAAGCTTATCCTGATCTGACGATTGTAGCAGGTAATGTAGCTACTGGTGATGGAACGCGCGAATTGATTGAAGCAGGAGCATCTGTCGTAAAAGTCGGTATTGGTCCAGGCTCCATCTGTACAACACGCGTAATCGCAGGGATTGGTGTTCCACAAGTAACAGCAATTTATGATTGTGCAACAGTAGCACGTGAATATAATATTCCGATCATTGCAGACGGTGGTATTAAATACTCCGGTGAAATTACAAAGGCCATTGCAGCAGGCGCTTCTGCGGTAATGCTGGGAAGTCTTTTTGCAGGTACGGAAGAAAGCCCAGGCGAGTCTGAAATTTATCAAGGACGCCGCTTTAAAGTATATCGTGGTATGGGTTCTATGGCTGCGATGAAGCAAGGTAGTAAAGATCGTTATTTCCAAGATGACGATAAGAAATTGGTACCGGAAGGCATCGAAGGACGCGTTGCTTATAAAGGACCACTTTCCGATACTGTTCATCAGCTGTTGGGCGGTCTTCGTTCCGGTATGGGTTATTGCGGTACAGCTAATATTGAGGAGCTTCGTAACGATACAAGCTTTATCCGTATTACAGGCGCTGGTCTGCGTGAGAGCCATCCGCATGATGTGCAAATTACGAAAGAAGCACCAAACTACTCTCTATAAAGTTCGGCTGTAGTAGACTTGACGACAGGCAGAGCGTATTTCGCTCTGCCTGTCTTTTTTTAGAGATACCCCTGTGATAGAATAGACAAGTGTCCGCCTTTATGACGAAATTATTGATGAATTAGGGCATGTAGGTCTTTTGGACGATTCCTACCAGTGAAGAAGATTCGAGCAGGAAATGCTCATGACAGGATACAACTAAGAAAACGAAATAAAACTGGTTTTATAACATTAAAACATTAATTACATTGGCCAAGTAGAGGCTGTAACCACCGTCTCGTTATACATAGCGGATCGGGTTGAGGTACGAGAGGAGTTTGTATTCATTTGAAAGCGAACAATTTAAAGCAAAATACAAAACGCAGCATGATTAAAAAGAGTGTGACTGCAGTCATGGTGCTTAATATGATGTATATGTCAGCATTGCCTGTGGTAGGCAATTTCGATCCGAGCGTGGCTACTTTTGCAGCTGGAGCGGCAACACAGGCAACCAATATTACGGGGACAGGTTCTATTAACCCCCCTAGTCTGGCACTACGTTCCGCCATTTTAATCGAGCCTTCCACTGGGCAAGTATTGCTGTCTATGAATCCAGATGAGCCACTTCCACCAGCAAGTATGACTAAAATGATGACAGAATACATCGTGGCTGAACAGGTTAAGCAAGGTAAACTCAAGTGGACGGATAAAGTTACGGTTAACGAGAATGCTTCTAAGAGCATTGGATCACGTATTTTTTTGGCTCAAGGGGATCAACATACGGTAGAAGAGCTTTATATTGCAATGGCGGTAGGTTCTGCTAATGATGCAACAGTAGCCCTTGCTGAACGCGTATCTGGAACCGAGCAGGACTTTGTAAAACTAATGAATGAAACAGCTCAGAAAATGGGTATGAAAAATACGTACTTTATCAACTCGACTGGTTTGGATCGTAAGGATATGCCTACAGAGTTTCAACCAGACACAGACAGGGAAACTGTGATGACAGCGAGAGACGCGGCTACTCTGGCTGGTTACATCATTAAGGACCATCCGGATTATACACGGTTTACCACAATTCAATCTTACAAATTCCGTCCGACCGACAAAGCGCCAATTATTAACTATAATTGGATGCTAGAAGAAAATAAAAATATTACTAACTTTAGAAAGTTTGCTTATCCTGGCTTAGATGGAATGAAGACAGGTCATACCAATAATGCAGGAAATTGTTTTACAGGAACCGCTGAACGTAATGGAATGCGTCTCATCAGTGTAGTTATGGGAGCTGATTCAGATGCACACCGTTTTACAGAGACAGCTAAAGTGCTGAACTATGGTTTTGATAATTTTGAAGTGAAGCAGGTTATTGCTCCAAAGACGGTGGTTAAGGGTGTTGAGAATGTTCCAGTGACCAAAGGCACGGAAACAGAAGTACCGATCGTCACCAAGGATGCAGTAAGCTTTATCGTACCTAAGGGTGCGAGCAATCCTAAGGTAACCTTTACAACGAACATTACACCAGCAAGCTCTCTGGTGGCACCTTTGAAGCAAGGGGCCAAAGTCGGAACAATTACGTACACGTACAAGACAGACGGTGTGGATAAAGGGCAGACGAAAACCGTGGATCTGGTTACTACGACGGCAGTAGAAGAGGGCGGCTGGTTCCGGATGCTTTTCCGGGCAATCGGTGATTTCTTCGGAGATCTGTTCCAGGGAATTAAGAACCTCTTCTAAAAAAGCGAAGCTAAGCGATCTACCTTGTTTTCATTACTTATTTTGCAGCTTGAAATGATTGTGTATTTGGCATTCGTGCGGTAAAATATTAAGTTAGAGTCTAAACGTAACCCTTATAGGAGGCAACGACATGGAAACGGGAACTTCGCGTGTAAAAAGAGGTATGGCAGAGATGCAAAAAGGTGGCGTAATCATGGATGTCATGAACGCTGAGCAGGCTAAAATTGCAGAGGCAGCAGGAGCTACAGCTGTAATGGCTCTTGAACGGGTGCCTTCGGATATCCGTGCAGCTGGTGGGGTTGCTCGTATGGCTGACCCAACGATTGTGGAAGAAGTTATGAAGGTTGTTTCTATTCCTGTTATGGCTAAGGCTCGTATCGGTCACTATGTAGAGGCAAAGGTACTGGAATCTCTCGGTGTTGACTATCTCGATGAAAGCGAAGTGCTGACACCTGCGGATGAAGTTTTCCATATTGATAAGCGGGAGTTCACCGTTCCATTTGTTTGTGGAGCCAAGGATCTGGGAGAAGCGCTGCGTCGTATTGGTGAGGGTGCATCTATGATCCGTACGAAGGGCGAACCGGGGACTGGGAATATTGTTGAGGCCGTTCGGCATATGCGTTTTATCAATGGTCAAATTCGCAAGGTGCAAAACTTGTCGAAGGACGAGCTGTATGCAGAGGCGAAAAACCTCGGAGTTGCATATGAACTGCTGTTGGAAGTGCATGAGCTTGGCAAACTGCCAGTGGTCAATTTTGCAGCGGGTGGTGTAGCAACACCTGCCGATGCCGCGTTAATGATGCATTTAGGCGCTGATGGCGTCTTTGTAGGTTCTGGTATTTTCAAGTCGGATAGCCCTGAGAAGTTTGCACGTGCAATCGTGGAAGCGACCACTCATTATACGGATTACAAGCTGATTGCAGAAGTCTCCAAGAATTTGGGAACTCCTATGAAAGGCATTGAAATTTCCAAACTGGCACCGCATGAGCGCATGCAGGATCGTGGTTGGTAAGAAAGAAGGGGCCGGCATGAAAATAGGTGTATTGTCGCTTCAAGGCGCTGTAGCTGAACATATACGTAGCGTTGAACGTGCGGGTGCGGAATGTATAGCGGTGAAGAAGATCGAACAGCTCAATGAGCTGTCCGGTCTTATCATTCCCGGTGGTGAAAGCACTACTATTGGTAAGCTAATGCGCAAGTATGATTTCATAGAGGCTATACGTCAGTTTTCCAATCAAGGCAAGCCTGTATTTGGCACTTGTGCGGGATTGATTGTACTGGCTAAAACGATTCAAGGACAGGAAGAAGCACATTTGGGACTCATGGATATTACAGTATCGCGTAATGCATTTGGTCGCCAAAGAGAGAGCTTTGAAACAGACTTGAACATTAAAGGGATTGAGGAACCGGTTCGTGCTGTATTTATACGCGCGCCATTAATTCAGTCTGTTGGAACGGGAGTAGATGTGCTGTCTGAGTATAACGGCGAGATCGTGGCAGCCCGTCAGGGTCATTTGCTGGCTTCATCCTTCCATCCGGAGTTAACAGACGATTACCGGTTACATCAATATTTTGTGGATATGGTCCGCGGATAGTGAAAGTCAGGTTTGTAGTGTAGGAGGGATTACCTGTGTTAGATATAAAGATTTTACGTAATGAGCTTAGTCGGGTTGAGAAAGCTTTGCAGAACAGGGGGAAATCTCTGGATCTGATTAATGGTTTTACAGATCTGGATGTAAGCCGTCGTGAGTTACTTCAGGAAAGTGAAGGGCTCAAAAATCGTCGGAACGTGGTATCCGGTGAAGTAGCCAAGTTGAAGAAGAACAAGGAAAATGCGGATGATCTTATTGCAGAAATGCGTCAAGTCTCCGATCGTATCAAAGAATTAGATGAGCAAGTACGCGAACTGGAAGTTCAGATCGATGAATTGGTAATGTCTATTCCGAATATTCCGAATGATACAGTACCTGTAGGCGCATCGGAAGAGGATAATGTAGAAATCCGTCGCTGGTCGGAACCGCGCGAGTTTTCTTTTACACCCAAAGCGCATTGGGAATTGGCTCAGGATCTAGATATCCTTGATTTTGAGGCAGCAGCCAAGGTAACGGGTTCTCGTTTTACGTTCTACAAAGGACTGGGAGCAAGATTAGAGCGTGCGCTGATTAACTTTATGATGGATCTGCACAGCAGTGAGCATGGTTATGAAGAAATGCTTCCTCCATACATTGTAAATCGGGACAGTTTGTACGGAACGGGTCAACTTCCGAAGTTTGAAGAAGATTTGTTCAAGCTGCGTGATACTGAGTATTATCTCATTCCTACTGCTGAAGTTCCGGTAACGAACTACCACCGTGAAGAGATTATGAATGCGGACCAGCTTCCGAAATATTATGTGGCATACAGCTCTTGCTTTCGCTCGGAGGCAGGATCAGCAGGACGTGATACACGTGGCCTGATCCGTCAGCATCAGTTCAATAAGGTAGAGATGCTTAAGCTGGTTCACCCGGATACCTCTTATGAGGAATTGGAGAAAATGACGAATAACGCTGAGCGTGTTTTACAGCTGCTCGGACTTCCATATCGCGTGCTGGCACTTTGCACTGGAGATATGGGTTTTACGTCTGCCAAAACGTACGATCTGGAAGTATGGTTGCCTGAGAGTGGCATGTACCGTGAGATTTCTTCCTGTTCAAATACGGAAGACTTCCAAGCGCGTCGTGCGAACATCCGGTTTCGTCCAGATTCGAAGGCAAAGCCTGAATTTGTACATACGCTGAACGGTTCAGGATTGGCTGTAGGGCGGACTGTGGCTGCTATTTTGGAGAACTATCAGCAAGAGGACGGAAGCATCGTGATCCCAGAAGTGTTGCGTTCATACATGCGAGGCATTGAGGTTATTGCTCCTAAACAGTAAGTGTTGCATTCTTAGAAGATCTGTGGTAAAATAATTTTGTTGCGCCTGAGTATGTTTAAAAGGGAAGCAGCTTTATCCATTTACCACCTGGAGAGGTACCGAAGCGGTCATAACGGGGCGGTCTTGAAAACCGTTAGAGTGCAAGCTCACATGGGTTCGAATCCCATCCTCTCCGTCAGTTTAATAATTTCCTTGCTGCATAAGGATTTGTAGCAAGTATGATTGAAACGCACTTTACCGTTGGATAGCGGTGTGGTGCGTTTTTTTGTGTTCGTGACCGTTGGATAAACATCTGACGGAGGTATAGGATTATGAATACAAACACGGGGGGCAAACCGCGTAAACGCGGGCAGCGGAAGAATAGTTTGGACATTCCCCAGCGGTTTCTTGACCGTCTGAGTCCATCGGTTTTGGAAACGTCTCGGGTGGCGCAGGATGAGAGAGCGAGCGTATCGCCTGAGATTCTGACACTGGAGGGGCTGTTCAAACGCTATTACACCGCATACTCTATTTTTTTCATACATCAGTTTGCAGGCCCATAATCAATTGCAACTAATATCTCGACAGGTCAGATCATTGTATTCCAAATATATCTTGCAGATAGTTATCAAGAATACGAAGGGGCTCGTGTAAAGCTTGGTTTGGAAACTTATGAGTTACCTTATAGCATATTCTTGGAGGCACCGATACCGATAGTTTCTGAAGAACAAAATCTCCCATCCGCATCATATGTGCGCCAATCGAAGCGGGAACTATCGTCCATTGTCTGGCGTCCTTCAAAAAAGTAGTGATGAGTCCCGCTGAGTCCAGATGAACACGGGACGGGCAAAGAGGGTCCCACCACTGGTCATGTCTGAATTGAAACTCTCTATTCCAATTTATGAAGACTTCGTCTTGCGCCGCCAATTCTTCCATTTCAACAGTATCTCCGGCCTGCCGCCCCGACACAGCCAGGCGCAACAGCATCATTTCTTCAGTAAAAAACGGTTTAACAGTGACACTAGGCGACACGATTTCTCGCACCACAAACGCCACATCCATCTCGCGCCGCTCAATACTATCAAAAGCTTCCTGAGTATGCTGCGTACGAATTTGCAGTCGGATGGACGGGGTATGCTGATTAAGCATTCTATATACAGAAGGCAAAACAAATTGACTTATACTTTCGGCAGCGCTTATTGCCAGACTTAACTGCGAACCGCTAGCCTGCAAGATTTGTGTTTCCCTCCAGAGAGCATCCCATCTTTCCGCAATGCTAAAAAAGTTTTCCCCTTTTGGGGTCAGACTGATTTTGGGTGCCCCTTTTCTTCGCTCAACCAAAAGGCCACCCATTTCCTGTTCCAATGTCTTTAACCGATAGCTCACCGTAGCTTGTGACAGGTGCAGCAATTCGGCCGCTTTGCTTATACTCTCGGTTCGTACGATAGCTAAAAACGCTTCAATCCCAGGAAAATACATAGAATACCTCCTCAATATATAGAAATGATTAATATAGTTCACAAAATATTTGAGTTTTACAACATTATTCTTTATGTTTAAAATTATCGTTAATAAAGACGAGGGGCAAATGTTTTTTCACTGGAATTAGATTGCTGTTGAAACGGCAAGAACAGCAAAAGTCTTTTCCATTGCTCTAAAAGTTGCTTTATTATAGTACGTTTTCATATTCCCAGGTATTCATGCCGGTAATATTGGTTGTAAGGTAGCGCAGCGTCTTGGAAACTTTGAGGCATATGGTCCGATCCTGCAGCGGCTAAATGCACCGATCAATGACCTTTCAAGAGGTTGTACTGCCGATGAAGTCTATAATATGGAAATAATCACTTCTCCTTCAAAAGGATAAAATGAAGATCATCAAACGGGTTTTCTTCGAAGAATGGTATAGGTAATGAAAGGTGGTTTAGCAATGAAGATTCTCATAGTTGGCTATTTTAGCGAGACCTCGAAATCAAATATTGTAAGGTATTTTCCTCAAGACTGGAATGTTGTAATTGTCCCGCCCGGAAAAGAAATGCTGCATCATATTGAAGATTGCCAGGTAATCATCCCTGAACATATTAAAGTGGATCACAGCCTGCTTTCTATCGCAAAAAAATTAAAATTGGTACAGACGGGTGCAGGATTTGATAATGTAGATGTCCCTGCCTGTACACAGCTCGGCATTTGGGTGGCCAATGCTGCAGGAGTGAATGCACAGGCAGTGGCCGAGCACGTAATGGCACTGATATTGTCTTATTATAAAAACATACCGTTTCTTGATACTTTCATGAAAAACAGGATGGATGAAAACCAATTGGACTATACAGGGAGTGAATTAAAAGGCAAAACGATTGGGATTATCGGTTTGGGCGCTATCGGGAAAAAAGTAGCTGCATTTTGCAGGGTGTTTGATATGAATGTGCTGGCTTATGCGAGAAATGCTCTTGTACAATCTGACGGTTTTGTGAAAATGACGGATTTCGATACTCTTGTAAGCACATCGGATATAGTCAGTGTACATGTACCCTTGAATCAGCAAACCAAACAACTGATCAACAAAGCGGCATTCAAGAAAATGAAGAATACCGCTCTTTTTATCAATACAGCCCGCGGCGGGATTGTCAGCGAAAGAGACTTGATTGATGCATTAAAAAACGGGGATATTTCAGGCGCATGCCTGGATGTGTTTGAATCTGAACCGCTTCCTATTGACAGTGAGCTCCGGAATCTGGGTAATGTGATACTTACTCCCCATACAGCAGGAATGCCTGATGGTCGAAAATTTCATAAAAAAAGATATGATTTCTTTATAAACAATATAAAACGTGTAGAAAATGGTGAAGAGCCTGAAAGCAAGCTCAATCAGTTATTATAGTTTTGGTGCAATAAAAATGAGCTATCGGGGCAGCTCCGTGCACCTGGTTGCCTCCAGATAATGGCAAGGGGGACACGGCAGCGTTACAGACAGGCCAGCAGTTGTAGCGGTTCTTGCATTAGACTTCACAAACCCAGTCATACCAAGGCTCGGCGGCTTTTCATAGGTAGTAACGGTCTTGAAAACCGTTAGGGTGCAAGCCCACATGGGTTCGAATCCCATCCTCTCCGCCATATTCTAAAATAAACCAAGCCATTCGAATACGATAGCTGGTACATTGGCCTTTATACGCCAATGATCAGAAATCGTGGGGAATGGCTTTTTTGTTGTATAAAAAGCTCGTTTTTTTCACACGTTATCAAATGTGGAGGTGCTGGCATGAATCGAGAAATGACAGTAGATCAGCAAAAGCTGGTAGAGGCCTGGCAGGAACAACTGCCGATTCTTTTGAATTCAGGGGACAAATCACAGGTACAGGCAGATGAAGCCGACAACCGGGCTATACGAATCCACATCGAGGTTGAAGGCCGACAAATGTACTCCTTTGATTTTGCATGTACTTATGTAGACTCCCGGGAAGTACAGGTTAGCTTAGTCGATGTAGAGCGGGACGGACAGTCTGTGGATGAACGAACAGATATCATTCAGCAGCTAGTGTCCGATTATACTCGGCATATTCACCAATGTGCCCAAACATTACAGTCGTTGACGCATTCGTAGGTCATGAAGGAATGAGGAGGAAGGCTACATGACAAAAGCCAAAAACGGACTGGATAAAAACCTGTCTAACATTGTTGATGATTTGGAGCAGCGTCCAGTTAATAGTCATCAGGCACAGCAAGTGCAGCAGGATCGTAATGATCGCCGTCATCAGGATTCACTAAATCACGATAAAACGGAAGATCTACACCATCTATAGTCCTATTTTTAATGGTAATAAACGGATTCGTTGATGTACCACAAATATAGACTGAGAATGGAGGATGCATAAATGGGCAAGCCTAAAGCCATTCCTGTCCCCGAAGCACAGGATTCTGGTGGAAGTAACGAAAAGCGTGAGCGTAGTCATCAGCAGGAGCCGTTATCCGGTTCCAAGAAGGTGAAACAGCGGAATCACGTGGATCACCATAATAGAGAAGGCTCATAAGCAGGCAGACCTTTCTCCTAAAATATATTGCATAGTGTAAGACACCCTGGTTAGAGAGCCAGGGTGTCTTTGTGCTTATTGTAAGAAAATTTTCCAATAAGTGTTTCGCCGTTTGAGAATATGAGTTAAAATAGGAGGTGTGTATTTTTTTTGTTAGCATAAAAAAGGGGTTAATTACGAGAGGAGAGAATCTACACAATGAGTAAAAAGTTATCCGTCTTGGTACTCACTATGGTGTTGCTTTTGACGGTAGCCCTGGTAGGTTGTAGTAAGAAGTTAGAACCGAAGGAAGCTGTTACGACCGGTACAGCTAATGCAATGAAGTTGAACTCTTATGAATCCAAAAGTCAATTCACGATTAAGGAACTGACCATTACATCCGCTTCTGTTCCAAGTGAGCAAAGTGCAATGGTAACTAGCATGCTGAAAAATGCTGATATTACGCTGGATGGTGTATACCAAAAAGAACCTTTCCAATCTGAAATGACGCTCGGCATTCATTTGAAAGGTGATCTTTCCACCAGCTTCACGATTCCAATGGTAATGACTAAAGATAAACTGTACGTTAAAATTCCTAATATTCCATTTTACCCGCTTCCACAGGATGTTGTAGGTAAATTCCTGATCATTGATCCACAAGAACTGGCTAAACAATCAGGACAAGAATTTAATCCTGCAGCCATGGATCAGGAAAAATCGCAGAAATTTGCGAATGAAGTGATTGCTGCTATTATGAACGAGTATGATCAAGCTACGTACTTCTTTGATATTGATCCTAAAGACGCTAAATTGCCACAAGGCGTTGAAGCTAAACAAGTAGTTCAGTTCAAAATAACGAACGACAATGTGAAGCAAGCGACCAATACATTTATCACTAAGGCGCTTCCTAAAGTCCTTGATGTGATGTCTAAAGATGAATATGCTGGTATGCTTCAAGTGAAGAAGGAAGAGCTGGCTGAAGCGAAGAAAGAACTGCAATCCAACACCAGCGAAGTTAGCAAAAAGCTGGATGAGTTGAAAAACTACTTGACAGTGAAACAGTTTGATATTAACACAGCTTTGAACAAGGATGACATTCCTGTGTATCAAGACCTGAATGCGAATGTAGAGATGAATGATCCGGCTACAAAAGACAATGTAAAATTGTCCGTAACAGGCTACACGCAATACAGCAAAATCAATGCTAAAGCAGCATTTAAAGTGGGTATTCCAACGGGTGATCAAGTCCTGACTATGGAACAACTGCAACAAAAAATGCAAACTGTTGCTCCTTAATTATGGGATGACATGATTGCAAAACATCATTTTTTTCGAATATGATGTAAGAAAACCGCTCGGCTTATGCCGAGCGGTTTTTTGTTTACTGCCAATGTTGTCCCTGTGCAGTCATTTAGCTCTGCCACACGTCATCCTCAGCCAAAAGTCCAAACATCTGGTGATCCTGCCATGTGCCCTGAATCTGTACAAGCTTGCGAGCAGTGCCTTCTGGCTGGAATCCGCACTTTTCTAATACACGTTGTGAACGATCATTATGCAAAAGAGTACCCGCTTGGAGACGATGTAGAGATAAGGCACGAAAGGCATATTGTATGGTCAACTTCAAGGCAGCAGTCATATGTCCTTTACCCTGTTCATGATGATCCATCATGTAGCCGATATCAGCGAATTGTCCAACTCCACGTACTAAATTGGAAATGGAAACATAACCGATAAGTCGCTCCTCCTTTAAGAGAAAGATGCCGAACGTGTACCCTCGATCCTCTTCGGCTTGCCGCAGCCTCTGACGGATGTAATCCTGCTGTTTCTCTAATGTGAAAAATGAATCCTCGTAAAGCGGCTCGTACAGCGCATGTGACTCCCTATTTCGCACCCTAAGGGCGAGAAGGGCTTCGCTATCCGCCAAGCTAAATGGCCGTAAAAAGATACCTTGAGGCGTATTATACAAGCTCATAGGCATGGATTGATCTCCTTCCATTGAGAATTAGCAATAAGATGAATTATTTTGGACTTTTCCCCCTCAGGATGAGGATGGGGGAGGAGACAATTTGGCTGCCGCTCTTTTTTGCCGGAGATGCCGAAAAAAGCTCGTTAGCAGCGAGGCGCATTCCTCCTGCAGTACACCACTAGTTACTTCTGTACAGTGATTAAACCGAGGCTCCTGTAATAAATTCATCAGCGTGCCTGCGCAGCCTGCCTTGGGATCTGTAGTTCCGTATATCAAATGGGGAACCCGTGATTGAACAATGGCTCCGGCGCACATTGGACACGGCTCCAGAGTGACATACAGCCTACAATCCAGCAGGCGCCAAGCGCCTAAGTGCTCACTGGCCTGACGAATGGCAACCATCTCTGCATGTGCGGTTGGGTCAGCATCCGTCTCGCGCAAATTGTAGCCGCGACCGATGATTTCATTATCTTTTACGATGACAGCCCCGATAGGGACTTCACCTAACGTTTCTGCCTTATATGCTTCCTGAATGGCTTCTTTCATCCAATAGGCGTGATCCATGGTGGTCACTGGGAAAATGCTCCTTTCAAAACGCGGAATTATCCAACGAACAAATATTCCGTTGTTAACATGATGTGAATAAAATTGTGGATAACATGGCACTTGTCCACAGGTTTATCCACAGTTTATAATAAAATCTGTGTATTTGTGGACTACTTGTGGATGATTATCTTCTTATATTGTAGGCAAACCCTTGTCTATTGACAATACTGTACACAAGGTGTGTATTTATGTATATCCGGTAAATGTAAATGCTGGTATCACAGGCGCTATTACGGTATCATTGAGTTAGCAATTGCCAGTAATCGCCAGCATACGGCAAGAGGTGAGAAATCAGTGTGTCGATAAAAATCAGAATAACGATCATTTTGTCGGGGTCCGTCCTGTTTATCCTTTTATTAAACATCGCACTCAATTATTACACGACCCACGAAAATCTAAGAAGTGACAGTGAAACTAAAATGGTTCTGACGGCTAAAATTATCGGAGGAGCTATCGAACAAACCCAACATAGCTGGGAGGCCGTTGACAAGCAGCTCGGATATAATCTGTGGCTTTCTGCCACGTTGGCTGCTAATCAGCTAGGTCCTGACATCCGAAATATTCAGCAGGAACAGCTTCAAAAGGTGGCCTCACTCCACAGAGATACTAATATTTCTTTGATGATTCGAGACGGGCAGGGGTATAAGGTTGTTAAATCTTCGGATCCAAAAGAAGTAACGCCATTTGATCCATTGACAGGGTATTGGAAAAATGCAGTTGACCAATTATATGAGCACGGACAGGCTGCAATGGCGCAAGGTCAGAAACTGGATCATTTTTGGACCGGATCATTTGACTACACCGGTTCAGACTCCTCACAGATTAACAAATGGGGATTTTATTATGACCAAAAACGTAATTACTTAATTCGAATCTCCTTTCAGGATACTTCAGTGCAAGATTTCATAACCATCCTGAGCCCCGATGAGATCGTAAAGCAAACCCAACAAGTGGATTATCGCATCATGGAGATTACAGGAATTAACCCTGCAACCTTTGGTGGCGCTTCGATGGACAAGAACGGGAACGATTCGAAATACTATTACATGTACAATAAACCAATCCAATTTGGCACGTATCAACTAACGAGAGTGCAGGAAGATCGTTTGGCCGTGTCCAGAGCTATCCTCTCCGGGGAGAGTATTGTACAAGACTGCTATATCAAAGGCGAACGGGTTCTCGTCAGTTACATACCTTTTTACCCGGCTAACCGCGAAGCCTATGTTATCCGTATTGTTATGAATTATGATACGATTACTTCTGTTATTTCCAAGCAATTGATAAGCTTAATTGCTATTTCCATTGTCCTTTTGGAGGTTGTAATCATTGGAAGCTATGTGCTGGCAAGTCTGTTTGTCCGCCCAATTCAGTCGATTCTGGGGAAAGTGAACGAGATGGCTGATGGTCATTTTGATACACGGCTAGAAATAAAAGGTGGTCATGAGCTTGCACAGTTGGGTGAACGCATCAATGCGATGGCCTACAACCTAGGGATGTACACGAGAAGACTGGAACAGATGTATGAAGAGAACCGTTCTGTAAAGGAGCATCTGGAATCGGTTATTAATCAGACAGCTGATGCGATTCATGTAACCGACGAGGAGGATCGTGTCGTTCGGGTCAATCATGCCTTCGAAGCTTTGTACGGCTGGACCAAGAAGGAATTGGTTGGTCGTAAGCTGGAGTTTGTACCTCCGCAGCAACAGGAGGAGTATGAATTTCAGAAGAAGAGCCTGCTTCAGGGAGAGAGCATCGTATCAAGTGAGACCCTTAGAATGCGTAAGGATGGAAGTACAGTAGAGATCAGTATGAGCACGTCGCCTATTCTGGATGAAGAAGGCCAAATTTTGGGGTTTATCTGCGTGTCGCGTGATATTACGGGTCGCAACCGAATGGAGGAGTTGTTGCGCAGATCAGAGAAACTGACAACCGTCGGACAATTGGCGGCAGGCGTAGCGCATGAGATTCGTAACCCGCTAACTACGCTACGAGGCTTTCTCCAACTACAGCAGCAAAATCAAGTGTTGAATATGAAACACAACGATATTATGATGTCTGAGCTGGATCGCATTAATTTGATCGTTAGCGAGTTTTTAATACTGGCGAAGCCACAGGCAGTGCATTTTCAGAAAAAGGATGTTCGCTATATTGTGAGCGACGTGATTTCTTTACTAGATAGTCAGGCGCACCTGCTGGGCATTGTATTCAATCTTCAGGTCACGGACGAGCCTGCCCTAGTATACGCTGAAGAAAATCAGTTAAAACAGGTATTCATTAATTTACTTAAAAATAGCATGGAGGCTATGAGTAAAGGTGGTATCATCACGATTCATTTGTTCTTGGAGGGAGAAAACGTTAAAATCTTCATACGGGACCAGGGAACGGGTATTCCCGCAGAAATGCTGTCCAAGCTAGGAGAACCTTTTTTCACAAACAAAGAAACAGGGACAGGACTAGGACTTATGGTCAGTCAGCGTATTATACAGAGTCATAAAGGCACACTGGATATTGAAAGCACAGAGGGAGAGGGAACGACAGCCCTGGTGCAGCTTCCGATTGCCAAGCCGGAGTAACGGGCTGGACGCAGGAGGAAGTGTGTTAGTAGAAATGGAGGGTACACAGGTTGCGCATTAACAAGTTTATCAGCGAAACCGGTTTTTGCTCGCGCCGGGAGGCGGACAAGCTGGTAGAGAGCGGCCGCGTGACGATTAACGGCGAAGTGGCTGTGCTGGGTAGTCAAGCGGAAGAAGGCGATGATGTTCGCGTGAACGGCAAGCCACTGCGCGAGAAGTCCGATCACGTCTATATTGCATTGAACAAGCCGGTGGGCATTACAAGCACAACCGAGAGCCACATTAGAGGCAATGTTGTTGATTTTGTGGGGCACCCGCAGCGGATATTCCCGATTGGACGCCTGGATAAGGATTCGGAAGGTCTCATTTTACTTACCAATGATGGGGACATTGTGAATAAAATTTTACGGGCAGAAGGCAAGCATGAGAAAGAATATATCGTAACGGTGGATCGCCCTGTCATACCATCTTTTGTGCAGGGCATGTCCAGCGGGGTGAAAATACTCGGCCAGCGGACGCTACCTTGTGAGGTGACGCGTGTATCTGAGTATGTATTCCGTATTATCCTCACAGAAGGGAAAAATCGTCAGATCCGGCGTATGTGTGCTGCCTTCGGTTATGAAGTTAAAAAACTGCAACGGCTGCGAATCATGAATATTCGGTTGGGGTCCCTTCAGAAAGGTGCCTGGCGTGATCTGACAGAGGCTGAGAAGCAGGAGCTTGGCCAGATGCTCGATTATACGCTTAGCTAATGCCAGAGGGGCTCGTATAGCCTACAGCGTATGATCGTCGTATCTGAAAGGGCAAAGTACAGGAAGCACTAAACAAAGAGGCACCAGCTGCATAAAAATGCGGCGGTGCCTTTGTTCATATAACATATGCATAATCAACCTTCATTCGAGCTTGAGGTAGGACTGATAACCTGTGTTCCGTTCTGATATTTGCGGAGAACAGATATTTCAACACGACGGTTTTTGGAGCGTCCTTGACCATCTTGATTGCTTGCCAATGGACGATACTCGCCATAACCGATGGATACAAACTTGGTTGGATCGAGATCTGGATTGAGCAACAAGATACGCAAGAAATTCAGAGAGCGCTTGGCGCTCAAATCAAAGTTGGACGGGAACTGGCTGTTGGAGATCGGTACATTATCCGTGTGACCTGATACGATAACATCATAGCCAGGGAACTGCTGGAGCATACTAGAAATGGACTTGGCCAGCTTTCTTGCTTCCGGCTTTACTTCGGCCTGCCCGGATGAAAACAGGGCATTATCACTAATGGTGATCATTAGTTGCGATTGGTTTAGCTTGGTATTCAGCAAGGGGGTCAGGCCGTTATTTTGAATATATTGATCCATCTGTTTTTTAAGCTTTTTTAAATCTTCTTCTTCCCGCTGGGCAAGCTGTTTTTGCAGTTCAGAGGTAGAAGTAGCTTTCGATTTTACGGGTTGTGACACTTGTTCTTTATTTTTGCCCATATCCATGGATTGTGACGACGGATTCGCGGCCGAGTGATCCAGCACGCCAGTGCCGCCACTAAAAGCTGCATTCAGGGATTGAGCCATAGTTTCAAATTTTTTGGCGTCGAGCGAGCTCATACCGAATAAGACAATGAAAAGAGCCAACAGAAGGGTCATTAAGTCGGAATATGGCAACAGCCAGCTTTCGTCAGCATGCTCTTCATGCGGTTCATGTCTCTTTTTACTCACTGGAATCGCCATCCTTCTGGGTCATCGTAGCCCGTTCGGTCGGAGTCAGGAAGATCGTCAGTTTCTGACTGATGGCGATCGTCGATATCCCCGATTGAATGGAAAGCAGACCTTCGACCATCATTAATTTAAGCTCTACTTCTTTTTTGGATAACCGTTTCAGCTTGTTGGACATCGGATGCCACAGGACATAACCTGTAAAAATACCGAGCAACGTCGCAATGAAGGCTGCTGCAATGGCATGAGAGAGCTTTTCCATGTCACTAAGGTCAGCCAGAGCGGCAATCAGACCTACAACCGCACCGAGTACCCCGAGCGTTGGAGCATACATACCGGCTTGGGAGAAGATCAGTGCGCCAGAGCGATGTCGATCCTCGGTAGCATTGATATCCTCCATCAGAACGTCCCGTACGAATTCCTGATCATTGCCGTCAATAATCATTCGCATGCCGCCACGCATAAAGGGATCGTCGATTTCCTCTACCTTAGATTCCAAGGCGAGCAGACCTTCACGACGGGTAATGGATGCCCACTCGGTAAACGTACCGATGAGCTCTTTGCGGTCTAACAGTTTTTGTTCAGTGAAAATAACCTTGAACAGCTTCGGAATCCGTTTGATTTCTGCCATCGGGAAGGCCATAAATATACTCGCTGCCGTTCCGACGAAAATAATCATGTAAGCAGCGGGATTATTGACCAGATTGACGACCGGAGCGCCTTTTAAGATCATCCCGACGACCAGTGACAAAATCCCGAGCACAAGTCCGATAATGGTTGAAATTTGCATGATACACCTCATCCATGAGAATAGATTTTGAATCCTTTCATGCCGCCGGGGTCGTCCTTGCCCCAAGCGCGTCATTACAAGACGGATTATAGTATTTATCGACAAAACTCTCTTTTTTGTTAAGTGCGAATTTCCGGTATAATAAGGTGATTATGTATTGAATGGCGGAACCATTGGAGGAAATGGCATGGGAGTAAAGCATGGGCGTGAGTATGAACAAATTTTGAACGATTTGACAGAGGCTGTGGGGCGCATCCCAGATAGCTATGAATTTTTTGAGATGGAAGCAGAAGATTGGGACAGGCTGGACCCGGCGGGACGTCAGGAAGTCAATGAAGCTTTGGCAGAAGACTTATTTTATGCACTGGGTACAGAGCCCACAATCACTGTAGGGAGTGGCGTTGTGATCTATGAGCCGGAGCAGCATCGCATCTATGTACTTATTGGGGACGAGGAGCTGACGTCAGTCCCTTTGATTTGAGGTCCGTCTTATGGATTTATCAACGGGGCCGTGGTAATATGTACACCAATATATCGTAGTTTTGGCCGTATTTAAGCGGTCGAAAGGCTTCCGTATAAACGGGGAGGAGTTCGTAACATGCCTTTTACACAAGAAGAGATTGAAGCACATCTGGAGAAACTGGAGGGCTGGGAACTGGAGGAAGGACGTTGGATCGTCCGAAAATATAATTTTTCCAGTTTTATGAAAGGGATTGCATTCGTGGATGAAGTTGCCGCTATATCTGAAGCGTTCAATCATCATCCATTTATTACGATTGATTACAAGACCGTGACTCTGCGTTTGACCTCTTGGGACGACGGCGGTATTATGGCCGTGGATATTAAGGAAGCCCAACAATATAATGAAGCTTTTGAAAAAATGCGCAGCAGTCATTGAGCTTGTAATGATCTGTCGTATGATGATAAAAGCGCCTTCGCTATACAACATTGCGGTTGTATGCCGAAGGCGCTTTTATCATAGAATCTGGGTTGGGTGCTCGGGACGATATACCATACAATAAAATGGTTTTTTGCCATCAGGAGTCTGGCGTTCATAGGTATCTGTAAGCTCAAATCCAGCCGCCTTGTAGGCCCGGATAGCGCGCCCATTCCAAGTGAGCACCTCTAGGTCAATTTCATTCTTCGGGTTGCGTCGTTGGGCTTCCTCTGCAATGGCACGGACAAAATCAGAGCCTTTGCCATGTCCGCATCTTTCAGGGTGCATTCCAAGACCTAGCCGGGTCACACCGATCATAGGAAAATATTGAGCAAATCCCGTCAGCTTGTTCTCTTTATCCAGTACGGCAACATATTGCTCTTGGCGAAGCGTGGGACTTCCAAATTCGACTTCAAGTGCCTTCATTTGTTCCCAGGGGAGCCAACCGTATATGTTATAAGGTGGATCATAGCGCCACTCACAGATTGCAGCCGCTTGATGCTCATCCATCGGTACGATCCGATAGTTGGATATTGAGGCCGGCATGTGTTTCATCCTCCTTTTACACAGGTACTTCAATCATTAACAACAGATTGTAGACAAGTTGCAGGGGAATGGCAAGCGTGTTTATTTCATACCCAAGTCGGGTATACATTCAATAAGAAGGATTTACTGCTCATATGCTCCCCCAGCGCTGACGGTAAAACCGACGATGTTCGCTACAATTGAAACCTTTTGAGGATTCAGTTCGTCAGTAATGATAATAATTGCTGATGTTGTGGACATAAAAAACCGCAATTCGATTCCGGTCAGAATCAAATTGCGGCTAGGGTTAGCTTGCTGTGCGTTAGTTATTCTACGTTGTCGTCATCAGGAATTTCTGAAGCTACAGAATGGTAAGCGTCTGTGCTCATAATTCTTTTTGCACCGACATAGCGGTTAGCGTAATAATTTTCGTTCAGTGAGCTAACTACTACACCACGTGAAGTCGAGGAGTGGGCAAATTTCCCTTCACCTACGAAGATACCTACATGGGAAATGCCTCTTCCTGTGGTGTTGAAGAACACCAAGTCCCCAGGTCTCATTTCATCGCGGGATACAGAAGATCCCATTTTGAATTGTGATCCGGATTGATGCGGAAGTTTAATTCCCAGTTTGTTGTATACGTACATTGTGAAGCCGGAGCAATCGAATCCCTCGAGTGTAGTGCCTCCGCTTCTGTAGCTCGTTCCTTTGGCATCTTGAATGACCTGGTCCATCTTAGAGTCTGCATATGCACTGCCGCCACCGAATGTAAAAGATGTAAAGGCAATGGCAAGACCCATAGCTGCGATCGTTAGCTTCTTCTTCAAAAAAAATATACCCCTTCCAATGCCTGCGAGGTTAGCTTAAGGATTCGGTAGAAGGTTCCCCTATGACCACTCTGTTGCGAGATCAATTCACCCAAACTGGTTCCCCCGCTTCCTAGGTGCCAGGAATTAGGCTTAACTTAAGATGTGCACCTTGGAGAGCAGTATTCACAATAACGTTATTTTTGAGATAAAGGTTACAATAAAGATTACAAAGTTGTTACTATCAGTTCACTGCGATTATTGTAACAAAGACGGCTGGCTTTGGCAAATGTTTCATTGCAAAAAGTTACAAAAAAAATCTGCTCCTAATGTCCCAGGAACAGATCTTGTTAACAGTATTCAGTTATGTGTCGTTTGCGCGGATATGAATCAAGATTTTTCGACAGACAGAAATGAAGTAAAAAACATAAAGGCAGGGCTTAACTTCTACTGGAGATATCGGTATGCCATAGTCTGTACTGCGAACTGATATGCCACAGCCTGACCAGACTAGTAACAAAATGATACGATTGCTGGAGAATGAGCGCCAGCATGCCAGTCCAAATCATCGCCACGGTGCCAAATAGACCGAAGACCAGCAGCACACAAGCACCGAGCAAAAGGGATATACCGACAGCTGGGAGGAACTGGCGAAAGAAGGCGAGCAGGGACGATAGTATGGCGTGACCACCGACAGTCCCCAGTTGCATATACAGGATGCACTGCCGAATGAACCATCCGTAAGCCATCCACCCCATAGCATAGGGCAACAAATGAAGCAGGTAAGAGGGAGACTGAAGCGTTCCTGCTACAATAGGGTAGAGTCTCGGTACTACCCAAAAGGCGGGAAGCAGCAGCAGTCCCAACTCGATGGTGTAATACAACAGCGACGACATGCCATGGCGTTTCATACCCTTGAAAAAGGACAGGCTTTGCGGTTCAGTCGCATCGGTATGCAGGCTTTGATATATTCCGGCTCTAATGAAGGGAGTGATCAGTATGCGTAGTACAGTCGCCCCTAGTAGTATCCACAAATACACATGTACTTCCTGGCTATCCACCAGAGCAATCTGGCTCTCCATCCAAAACAAGGTCTGTCCCAGCTCGTTGTGACCCTGATCAGGATAACGGAGCAGTAGCGGGATAACGGCAGACTGCACCAGCCGATAGAGAAACACCCCCCACAGTAGTCGATACAGAAATAAAATGATAACGATATAGAATCGTATGCGCACCAGCGCCCAGCCCTCTTTTATAACAGTCCGCATCTATAGACACCTCACCATGACAGACTTCCAAGCAGTGTTTCTAACAGCTTGGTTACACTTACATTCCAACGGGTTTGTTGCTTTTCGTCCAATTCGGCCTTTAGGCTATTGTTAATATGCTTGTTCTCCAGTGCAATGGTATATAGAGGATCAAGGGTTACATAGGAAACGGGAGAAGTACTTTTGATCCGAAAAGTTGTGCTTTTGCCCGTGCCGTCCCAAGCCTTGAATATCGTTGTCCCATCCTTGAAGGTAAATTGGACAGGGATCTTGGGATAATCCGCCCCTTTTTTGCTGACCGTCACGACGGCTTCATATCCATTCTCCAGCTTGTGGTTTGTGATGTGATCCACTGAAAAGTCCGCCATCTGTCCGTCATATACATACTGTTCAAAATAGTGGCTCCATGAGCGTCCGGTGACTCTCTCCACGATACGTTGAAAATCCTGTGAGGACGGATGCTTGAATCGGTACGTCTGGACGTAGGTCCGCATAATGCGATCCATTTTTTTCATACCCACCTGACGTTCAATGCCCCGTAGTACCAGCTTGCCTCGAGAGTAGGCATTTTGCGCATACTCAGCAGCTGAGCCGTACTTCCATGACTCGCGGTTTAGCGGCTGTGGGGAGGCTACCTGTCCCGATTGTAATGGCAAGTTGGGAGTAAGCCCATATTCTTGTTCCATAAGCCGCTCCTCTGCATAGGAGGTGAAGCCTTCATCCAGCCACGGCTCCTCAAATTCATTATTGGCTACCATTCCGTAGAAATATTGATGTCCAATCTCATGAACTAATGTCCGTTCCAGACTATAGCCAGGATTCAGATTACCCGCAGCAGCGGCCGTGATGAGTGTCGGATACTCCATACCGCCGGCTCCATTGCCTGATTTGGGTGGAACCACGATGGATAGGGTGGAATATGGATAAGGCCCGTACCATTTGCTGTAGTACGAAAGGGCGGCCTTCGCTGCGCTCATATAGCGTCCTTTGAGCTCCTTGTGCGACGGGTCAAGGTAGAGCTTAATTTTGACACCAGGGACTTCAGCGGAAGAAAAGGGTTCTTCTACGGTTACAAAGTTGGGTGAAGCGGACCAGGCAAAATCGTGTACATCATCGGCATAAAATTGATATATTTTTTGGCCGTTCTGTCGGACGGCACCACGGGTGGGAAATCCGGTCGCTGCTACGATATGAGTTTCAGGCACCCGAATCCGTACGCTGTAAATTCCAAAATCGGCATAAAACTCGGAGTTACCATGATACTGGTGGAGGTTCCAGCCCTCCTCGGCGCGTCCACGCTGTCCTGCAGTCTCGTAGACGCTGAGCTTCGGGAACCACTGTCCTGCCATTACAAAATCATCTGTCGCACCCATACGAGCGAAGATGGCGGGCAGTTTTACCTCAAACTTCATATATAATGTGATTTCTTCGCCACCTCGTACCGGCTTGGGTAGACGCACCTTCACGAGCGAACGGTCGCCTGCGTTACCGTCATCTGGCTGCACATATTGGATGCGGTGCATGAGAGATAAACCGTCTTCTGTTTTTAGTTCAGTCAGCGTCATGGAGCCAAAGCCGTCTTTGGGCATGGTGTCTCCTCGCAGCTTTCCACCGGATTCCTTCATAAAGGTGGTTTCCATGGAAGAGAAGGCATTCGGGTATAGATGAAGATACAGATCATTCACGGTTTTCTTGCCCGGATGCTTCCAGGTCAGTGTCTCAGTGCCTCGCAAAACCTGTCCTTTTTCCAGAGACACATCAATGTGGTACTCTACCACCCGTTTGCTGAGGATTTCTGTAGCGGGCTGTGGAGGGTTCTTGGGCAGGTCAGGCAGGATGTTTGCCCCTAGAGGCTTGCCCATATTTGGGGCAAGCGCAGACTCAGACAGGGAGCCGTATAGTGGTTGGCCTATGGACTGCGGGTCAGATAGCGGTTGGGGCTGCCAGGCAAACCATAACGTCCCTGCGAGGAGACCGAGGGCTAGTGTAGACAATAAAACGATTTTAGTGCGTGCTGGGGTCATACAATGGATACCTCCCGTTGACAAGCATCTACAGCATGTATATGTTTGCTTTCAGGAGATTATTAGTTAAAATATTTATAGTGTAGAATGAGTGTGAAGACGGAAAATGGAGGTCTAGTGACGCATGAGTGAAAATCAGCCGGACGGCAAAAAACAGATTGCACTGAACATTGTCAGTGGCAAGAGTAAACATAAGGGTTTCGGCGCAGGCTCAATCGACCTGAACAGCATGTCTCCGGTCATCATTGACCGAGGAGAGGCGAAAATTGATATCGGTGCCATGCATGCCAAAAGTAAAGTAGAACGCGGTATCAAGTTCTCTACGAATAAAGAGGATGTACCGAATGGACGCCAAGTATGGCTCGTATGGGTAGCCGTGGATCGCACGCCCGAAGGACGTATGTACGGCGGTGCCACCGCCTGCGAGATGCTGATTGACGACGAAGCCAAACGCGGCTGGAAAATCCTCGCCGATCACGTCAACCGTATGGATTATGCGCTCAAGCGTCGCTTCATGCTGGATGATCTCGGCAGCGAAGATAAAGCAGCGCTCAAAAGCCTGCTAATTTCGCATAACGAGGAATGGTGGGACGCTTCGCCTGAGGAATTGAAGCAGGCGCTGGAAGGGTAAGAAAAGCGTTAACGTAGTAATAGTGATGTAAAAAAAGCAGCCGCTTCTGTGGGCTGCTTTTTTTGTTGCGAAATAGCTTTCAGCATGAATGTATGATCGTGGTGATGGTATAGAAAGAATATTTTTCTGATTTGACACTAACCTTTTAGTAAGTAGTTGTACTAAAAGTGCATACTTACATATTTGTAGTGCGCGCTTTATACTCAGAAAATAAATAATACTCAAGGAGGATAAGTCTTTGAAAACTCTTGTTATCGTAACACACCCAAGCATAGAAACATCTGTGATAAATAAGCGATGGGTAGGAGAACTCAAAAAATATCCAGAAAAGTATACTATACATGAATTGCATACGGTTTACCCTGACGGGAACATTGATGTGGAAAAAGAGCAGCACTTAATTGAATCGCATAGTAAGCTTATTTTACAGTTCCCTGTTTATTGGTTTAGTAGTCCGCCTCTCCTTAAAAAATGGCTTGACGATGTTTTTGCTTATGGCTGGGCTTATGGTTCAAATGGAGGATACAAATTAAAGAATCGCAAAGTTGCTTTAGCTGTATCTGCCGGAATTAAAAAAGAAGATTATAGTGAAAAGGGGAGATATCGCTATACACTTGAGCATCTATTATCCCCTTTTGAAACAACCTTCCTATATTGCAGTGCAGATTATCGTTCGTTCTTTTCGTTTTATGGTACAGAAAATGAGCCTGGCGCAGATGCCCCAGGTTTGTCCGAAAGCGAATTGGAAAAAAGCGCACGAGATTATTTGAGTTTTATTGACAGCCTGTAATAGGAATGCCTATTGCTGTCCGTCCTCCAGAGCTGGCAAACCATTTTCCTCTCCCCACTCGCACATCATATTTAACAATGGGATGAGAGAAAGGCCACGCTTAGATAATGAATATTCAACTTTTGGAGGTATCTGGGGAAATTCCTTGCGTATGATAAGGCCATCTGCCTCTAGCTCTTTTAACATAATGCTTAGTGTTTTGAAGGAAATGGTGCCGATACTTCGCTTCAGCTCGTTATGCCGCATAACCTTATTTTCAGAAAGCCAATATATAATGATCATTTTATATTTACCACTTATTAAGGACAACGTATATCCAAAGCCAGTGTCTTTTAGGACCACGCCAGACGGAACACAGGTTTCACCCATAAGTTACACTCTCCTTTAGGTAAGTATATAATATAAATGTGCATACTTTACAACTGATCATTATGCAATCTTAGTGAAATGATGTAAAGTATGCTCGTTATAAAATGTTTCTGTATCTTTAAATAGAGTGATTTTAGAAACGGAGAGGAGCGCCTTGACATCCTGGAAAGGCATTCACTATAATTCAGATAGAAATCGCTTCCACTCTTCTTTTTATTCATTTTGTGGAACCGGTTCCTTAAAAGATGTAGTTAAGTCCTGTTCACTGTTTATGAATGTAATCTCTAAATAAGGTGGCATCGTTATGTTTAAATGGTTGAAAAAGAAGGCGGCTCCTCGTATTGAAGAATTCGACATGGTAGCACCAATCAAAGGAAAAGTGGTTTCCCTTGAAGAGGTTCCAGATCCTGCGTTCTCTACGAAGGCTATGGGGGAAGGCATCGCTATTCATCCGACTGAAGGTAAAGTTACTGCTCCTTTTACGGGTAAAGTCGTCCACGTGATGGAGAAAAGTAAGCATGCTCTGATCATTGAGCATGTATCCGGAGTACAAATTTTGATACATGTCGGGATTAATACAGTCTCCCTCAAAGGACAAGGGTTTAACCCTCACGTTCAAACAGGAGATAACATTAAAGCAGGGCAATTACTGATGGAGTTTGATCTAGACGCGATTCAACAGAGTGGATTTCCTGTAATTACTCCGGTAATCGTTCCAGACGGGCAAGAGATGATTAGTCATGTGGAATTCTTGGAAGGTACATCTGCCTCTCCAGAAGTATCTGTATTAAGAGTCCACTTAAAAGCCTAGTTCTCATCTTCTTTCTTTTGTGTAATAGTGAGATTTATTTTAGAATTAACAATAAAATATGTTAGAAAAAAGACTAACCAGGAGTTCCTGGTTAGTCTTTTCTTTAGATGATTCACTTATCGGTCAAGGGGCTGGTATGAACATGTGAATCAAAGGCTAGGATCCACACAACTCGGATATCCGCTGATTACAATTGCCTTCGTACAGCCCTCCATGAAAGCAAATCACTTTTTTAATATCATATGGCAGCAGGTTTTTAAGAGATTCTTTGGCCATATTGAAATCCCAGCAGTATTGCGGGTCTGGAGCCAATAATTTGCCGCCTACTACGCGTAGAGCATCTCCTGCAATCAGGGTTTGACTGGATTTATGATAGAAACTTAGGTGCCCTGGTGTATGTCCAGCAGTATCTATAACTACGATCCCCCCACAGAAGGGTAATTTCTCTCCGGCAACGATGGTGGAGTTTACAATAGCCTTTGGGGGATTTTCAAGTGTACGCCGGAATGCATGTCTCCACTCTACCGGAACGGATTCGGGCATGGAGCTTACAGCTTGATCTATTGCTTCTGGAGTCAGCTTTATAAGCTGTTTTTCTCCCTGTATATAAGGCTTTTCGATAGAACTGGCTAATACTTGAACTGGGGATGAAGAAGCCCGGATTATATCTGCTAAACTGCCGATATGATCAAGATCCTGGTGTGTTATTAATATGAAGGTAAGTTTATGGATTGCTAATCCGGTGCCTAGAATAGCCTCATGTAAAAGTGAGAGTTGCCCGGGGTAAGCCGTATCAACTAAAATTATGTTATCTTCGTCCCACATTAAAGTGGGGTGAATACTCTCTATACTTCCCATAATGTTAGCAGAAACCTGGAGCATGTGTATTCCCTTGTCTAATTGCATCGAATCCCTCCCATAAGAGTTGATGTAATACAAAGGAATCGTATCATGAAATATAAATATGTAAACCTATATTATATCATAAAAATAATTATTTGTAAATATGTAGAATTTTAAATTTGTGTGACAGTTAGGAGTGATGACGTGAAGAAAATTTATTTGGTCAGACATGCCCAAGCAACAGGACAGGAACCAGATGCCCGACTTACCGATGAGGGTACCCGACAAGCTGAGCAGTTGGTTGATTTTATGGAGAATGTAGGTGTGGAATATATTGTGTCCAGCCCGTGGAAACGGGCCGTGCGAACCATTCAGCCCTTGGCTGAACGGAAACAGTTGCAGGTGTATACTGATGTACGTCTTCAAGAACGGGTACTTAGCCATGAGCATTTGGATCATTGGCTGGACGTGCTGGAACAGACCTATTTGGACGAGGACTTGAAGCTGGAGGGAGGGGAATCATCCCGTGAAGCAGTAGATCGAGGAATCCAGCTTGTTCAGGAGCTTATAGAGCGGGCGGAAAAAACGGTTATCATTGTAACTCATGGAGCTTTACTATCTCTTCTCATTCGACATTACGATCCGCAGTTTGGGTTTGAGGACTGGAAAAAGCTTTCGAATCCCGACGTGTATTTACTAGAACTGAAAGAAGCAGAAGCCAAGATTCACAGAGTGTGGAATACGGGTTGAAATAAATAAAGCACGTTCACCATAAGTGCAGAATGGAATCGAAAGGGGAGACGCATGTTGAATGCAAACCGTTTTTTAGAATTAGAAAAGGCGTTGTTTCAAGCTTGGTCTTTGGACTCTAGCTCTAAATGGACAGCAAATAATCCTGCGGCTGGACAATGTGGTGTCACAGCGCTTGTCGTTCAGGACAGGCTTGGCGGCGATATTTTGAGGACATGGCTGGATAGTGGCTGGCATTATTACAACCGCATTGGTGAGGACATTATAGATTTTACGAGGTCGCAATTTTCAAGCCCTCCTCAGTATCAGGATGTATACTCCAACCGGGAGGAGGCTTTTTCGGACACCAATGCAGAGCAGTATGCAGCCTTAAGTCAGAGATTAAAGGAATTTCTAAACGAAGAAGAATAAGGGGATTTAAATCTGGATGCAGTCATAAAGACGTGATTTTTGAACCTGATCCAATGGAAGGTACTTTTTCGTTGCCCAATATACATTAAAGAGCTGAGCAATCAGTAAAATTCCTGAAGATAAAAGCTGTATTTACGTTATAAAATGAGCTATACTGAGGTAAGAATAGTAAGGAGTCGTGCGCCAACACGACTCCAGTGTACAACCACTGCTTAAAGAGCAGTCGGCAGTAGGGTCCAACAATAGACCGTTACCTTTGTGGGGGGCGGTCTATTTCTTTTTCATGTAGGTAAGCAATGCCAGAATGAACATGCCGAACATGATCATCAAGGAAATCGCGTCTTAAGATATTAATTACTTAATTACGTATTTTCTTGGAGAGTACTATAAAATAAACTCTAATGCAGCCAATGACCGGGAATGCTTAGAGAAGGGGGCAGTTTGGTTTTACAATTGCCCTTAGCCGAATTTAATTGCGCTTGTGTAAGAAAAATACTTCCTTCCAGATTAGCTTCACTTAAATCAGCGTCTCTAAAATCCGCACCGATAAGGTCGGTCATTCTCATATCGGCTTCTCGGAGGTCAGCAGCAATAAGTAAAACTCCTCTCAAATTGGCACCTCTAAGATTGGCGCCTCTCAAATTTGCCCCGATAAGGTCTCTACTCCTGATTTTTTTACTATATTTATTGTGCTCTAAGTTTTTCTTACCTTTTTCTCGTACTAACTCACTTGTTTGTAAAAGTAAATCATTGACTAACGCCCTATGGGTTGGTACATGAAGATCTATGAGGAATTTTGGATCTTGATCCGTAAGCTGCTCGGTTTTCGCCATAGCTTTTTGTAAGTCTGTATAGATGGGTTGAGTTTCTTTTAAGTTAAGGGCTTCATTGAGGTAATAAAGCATTTCATGAAGCTGTTGCATGATGGGAAATATATTGAACATTTCCTCAGCTATTGCCGGATCGTCTCGCCAGCTTTTTCCCTTGTATGTAACTTGGGAAACTTTTTGACCTGCTCCAAAGCAATCATATACCGTACAGCCTCGCAAGCCGTTGTTTCTTAGATTCTTATGAATATTACAACGATAATCCGCATTTAGGTTTTGACAAGGGGTTCCTCCGTCCTTATTAAAAGCAAAATCAGCAGATTTTGCATAAGGCAAGGCTACACAGCATAAACCAAAACATTGTTCACAATTTGCACTATACAATAAACACACATCCTTTTACTGGCACCTATTAAACATAATATTACCAAAAAAAGATGGAGCATGGTCTATTGTTTTTCCATAGACTTCTAGAGTCTCCTGGATCGTTTAGAGAAGAAATTTAGTCTTTTGCCAGGTTCAATTGCCATGAGACTCCGTATTTATCTTCAACCCACCCAAATTGTTGGCTTACGGGCGAGGCTTCAAGGGGCATTAAAACTTGGCCTTCCTGAGATAGCTGACCAAACACACGATGAATTTCTTCTTCCGAATCACAAGTGACGAATAGCGATAGAGCTGGGGTAAAAGGGTGTTTGTCCTGATGGTTATAGTCTATAGCCATAAAAGTCTGCCCTTTGAGGTTGAATACAGCATGTAACACGGTCCCATCTTCCTGATGAAAAATGCTCATGATACCAGACGGCTTAAATACAGAGGTATAATATTGCATGGCTTCTTCTGCTTGACCGGAGAACATGAAAAATGTTGTGATTTTTGGACTGGAATCATGCATGAGATCAACTCCCTAGATTGTATCGTAGATGATAACATCTTTCCTCTTTTTTAATAGAAATATTCAGCATTAGAGAAGTGCTTCATGAAGACGTACACACGTGAAAGGAGAAAGACAGGATGATGGACGCGACAACAAGACTTATTGATATGTTCGGCTCAGCTAAGAAGCTGGATGCTAGCATCATTTCTGCCTATACGGATGTGGTTGCCAAATATGGGACAGTGGAGGATGCGTGGGAGTTATATAGGCTTTTTGTAGAAGATCCCCATCATTATATCAGGGGGTTGCTCCTCCAGCCGATCATGAGATGCGGGGATGTTACTTTGGCGCAGGATATGTACGAGCGTTACGTCCGAAATCAGGCATCCCCAGAACATATACCTGACGGTGTGCTGTATGCGCTAGGTTATTTGGGTTATGTGGAGGCTGCTGCTGATCTCGTCGCTTTGGTGAACGGACCGTATGGAGCTGTGTCTGTGGATGCCTGTTTGGGACTGGTACATCTTCCATGCGAACCGTATCGTGAGAAACTGGCGGCTGAATTGGAAAAAGCGCTGGATCAGAATTTGTTTAATGAATTCTTACCTCTGTTAAGCTTCAAATGCACGACTGAAGATATGATTCCGCGATTGGTACATTGGGGAGAGCAACATGCTTCCGTAGACTGTAATGCAGGAATTATTGCTGGAATAGCATTGTTTGGAGAAGGGCAGAAGGATACGATTCGATCTATCCTGTGGAATCCGTTTTGGGAGGCTCATGGAACGGCTACAGGCAGTTGTGTGTGGTCTTATTTTGCTATGCAGCATGTAGGGCTCACCTTTAGGGAGCTTGTTCAGGATATAAAAAGCTACGATGCATCCAAAGAAGATGTACAGGCATTGGAATACCGTTTGGATGTGCTATATGAGATGTTGGAACTCAAGCTAAGCTATACAGCCCGACCGATCCGGTTCGCTCGCAGCAATGAGGAATCATTTGGTCAGCTATATAGCGATTTGTTTAGCTGGTCTAACGAACATCACGATGACTCTATTATAGGCTGGATCAATGAACAGTTGGGGGTTGGGCACCGACTACTGGAACGGTATTATGAGCTAAGGAAACGAATCGAGATTAAAATGGTACATGAAATTGAGCTGGAGCATGTTCAGAAAGGGAGTTAATCGTATCAGGAAATAAGAACTTTTGATGTAAAAGGACGAAATAGCAGAGTTTGGCGGCGATATGGGGATTCGCCCAGTCCGCGGGCTGATGTCCCGCATAGGATACATCAGCCTAGAACACAAGGAGTGAAACACATGTCTTTACTGCCACAAGTTCCTTTCGGAACGCAACCGGGTACTCCGGGTCCATTCACGCCGTCAGGTCCTTCGATTCCACAATTTCCTGATATGCAGGATTCGTTCCCATCTCCGATAGGTCCGCCACCAGGCCCAGGGCCTTTTTCGCCACACCCGTTCTCACCGCCGCCGCAGGGACCATTCGGTCCGCAAGGTGGGCAGCAAACTCAAGCACCAACTTCCCCACCACCGCAATTTACGCCACCGAAGCCGCTGGTTTCGGCATATGCGGTTGACCCTGGAGCCATTTTCGGTTGTTTGTTCCGCAACACGTTTGTATGGCTGACGAACGGAGAGCGTTTCTGGATGTACCCTGTCTTTGTAGGCAGGACATCCGTAGCGGGTTTTCGGTGGAGTGGTCGTTTTTGGTTTTATTACGGTGTAGACACTAACCGTATTGAGTCGTTTAGCTGTTATTGGTAATAGCGCAGCTTTAGGGAAGAGCGGGGCTTAACGGGATGATGGCTGATGGCACTGGCAAGAGAGGTAAATGGGTAAGTGAAGCGAAAATAAAAAGACTGAGAGAACGCTCATCGCGTTCCCCCAGTCTTTTTTTTGCTATTAATCCATCCACCAGCGTTTAAAATTGCCCCACCACGATTTCTTTTCGGCTTGTCGCTCCGCTTGGTCAGTTGGTGTTGATGCCGGTGGGTTATCTTGCCCCGAGAGCGTCTCCTTCGGCTCCGTGCCGCTTACAAATACCTCCAGCCGCTTGTCCGGGCTGTCCGGTGCAGCCAGCTTGCCGCTGGCCGGATCAATATAAGCACTGACTACGCCGTCAGGGATAGGAAAGATTTTGGGTGGCACATTCTCCAGCGCTTTCTCCGTATATTGCGCAAAAATCGGAGCCGCCCGTCGGGCATCCTGTGTGCTGATGTCCTTGCCCTTGTCATAGCCGACCCAGACAGCGGTGGACAGTTCGGGGGTAAAGCCGACCATCCACGCATCGGTGTTGGTCGTGCCGCTCTTGCCGGCAACCGGGCGCTTGATCAGCTTCGCGACCCGGTTGCCGGTGCCGCCTTCTTCGAACACGCCTTCCATGAGGCGTGTGAGGACGTAGGCGGAGGCGGGCTTCACCACCTGCACGGGTGCGGCTTGGGGCGCTTCGTACAGCGACCGCCCGGCCGCATCGGTAATGCGCAGCACTGCTACCGGAGCCACCTTTTGCCCGCCACTGCCGATGACCGAGAAGGCCGAGGCCATCTCGAACGGGCTGACGGGCGACACGCCCAGCGCCAGCGAAGGTACGGGCTTGAGCTCGCTTGTAATGCCCATTTTGCTGGCGAGGTCCATGACCTTATCCGTTCCCACCTTCAAAATGGTGCTAACGGCATAGATATTATCGGACGCCGCAATTGCGCGCCGAAGATCTATTTCGCCCAAATATTTGTCTCCAAAATTTTTGGGCTTATAGGTCTTGCGGTTGTTATCGTAGTGGAACAACGTCGGTCGGCTTTCGAACTTGGACGTACTCGTCAATTCGCCGGAATCCAGCGCGCTTAGATACATAATCGGCTTGAAAGCGGAGCCTGGCTGCCGGGTTGTGGCCAGCGCATGATTATATTGATTCCCGACATAGTTCGTTCCGCCAACCATGGCCTTGACATGTCCGTTGCGCGGGTCCATGGAGATTAACGCGGTTTCCAGTCCGTTGCTGTTCTTCATGCCTTCGTTTACAGCCGCCTCGGCTGCCTGCTGCATGTGCATGTCCAGCGTGGTATAAATGCTCAGGCCGCCATGCTCAAGCACCCCTTCGCTAATCCCAAGTTGATGAGTCGCCAGCTGGCGAACGTAATCGCGGAACCAGGGAGCAGTTTCCACTGTCCGGCGCTGGCTCTCGGGCCGCAGGGCCAGCATTTCCTCATAGGCCTTGGTGGCTTCAGCTGGAGTAATCTTGCCAGTGAGCGCCATCGAGTCCAGCACAATTTTCTGCCGATCCTTTGCATTTTTCATATGATTATACGGTGAATAGTAGGTCGGTCCTTTCGGAATACCTGCTAACAGGGCGCTTTCGGCCAAATCCAGATCTTTTGCAGATTTACCGAAATACATTTGCGAAGCTGCTTCAATGCCATAGGCGCCGTGACCATAGTAAATTTCGTTCAAATACATTTGCAGCAGCTCATTTTTGGTGTACTTCATTTCAAGCTGTGCGGTATAAATGGCCTCCTTGGCTTTGCGCGTCCACGTTTTCTCATGAGATAAGTACAGATTGCGTGCAAGCTGCTGAGTCAGCGTGCTGGCCCCTTGCGACATATCCCAGCGGGTCAGATTAACGATTACCGCCCGGCCCAGACCTTTGAAATCAAAACCAAAATGATCGTAAAACTTCCGATCTTCCACAGCCAGGGTAGCTGCAATCAAATCGGGTGAAATGTGATCAAGCTGGACCGGAATGGATTCTTTGCCTCCAGCAGAGAAAGTGGCGATGACTTGCCCTTGACTATCGAGCAGACGTGAATTCCGATCCGTATCCGCGAGCGGAAGGCTGGTCGTGTACAAATAGGCGAGCAGGATGCAGGCGGCGATGACCGTCAGAATAGTGATAGACATCATTCCTTGAAAGCATCGAAGCCAAAGCGGTTTACGCTTGGGGGATCGCCCGGTCGTATCGGTCATCATGCCACCTCCTTCCATAGTTGATGTTCTCAGTATAGTCAATCCGAAAGCGTCTATTCATCAGATACACATACGTGTCTATTTTAAACAAGATTAAATCTTCAAATTGCTTTTGCAGTCCATTCAGGTATCACTTATAATGCAAAAAGTGTGAAATTCCAATGTGTTTGGTACAATAAATATAGCAAACTCGGCGTTTGCGTGTTGCTGATATAAGGAAAGTCAACGTTTATGCTACCGGATTGCCGGACACATACTTTGATCAGAAAGAAGGTTGGAATGATGGACTTGTGGTTTACGGAGAAGCAGACTCCCTCTTTCGGCATTACAGCAAAAATCAAACAAACCTACGTCTCTGAGAAAACAGATTTTCAGGATCTGGCTATGATCGAGACAGAGGAATTCGGCAATATGCTTGTTCTGGATGGCATGGTGATGACGACGGTTAAGGATGAATTTGTGTATCATGAAATGGTAGCACATCCGGCCTTGAATACACATCCGAATCCGAAAAAAGTTTTGGTTGTGGGTGGTGGCGATGGCGGCGTTATTCGTGAGGTCATCAAGCACCCTGAAGTGGAAAAGGCTGTATTGGTTGAGATCGACGGTAAGGTGATTGAATATTCCAAAAAATATTTGCCTGAAATTGCTGGAAAGCTGGACGAGCCTAATGTAGAAGTGCTGGTCAATGACGGATACATGCACATTATTGAACACAAAAATGAATACGACGTCATTATGGTCGATTCGACGGAGCCGGTAGGTCCGGCAGCCCCGCTGTTCGAGCGCGGGTTTTACCAAGGTATTTTTGAAGCGTTGAAGGAAGACGGCATTTTCGTAGCGCAAACGGATAACCCTTGGTTCAAGGCAGACCTGATTCAGAAGGTCAACAAAGATGTGAAGGAAATTTTCCCGATTGTGCGTGTGTATGGTGCGAACATTCCGACCTATCCGAGTGGTCTTTGGACATTCACGTTGGGTAGTAAGAAGTATGATCCGCTCGAAGTAGACGAGACCCGAATTCCAGAGATGGACACCCGATATTACAGTCCGCGTCTACACAAAGCGGCGTTTGTACTACCTAAGTTTGTAGAAGATTTAACGAAGTAAACATTTTAAGAAGCGCCTTAGTGGTCTTTATTGCCTGTTTTTGGGTGGAAAAGAGCACTATAGGCGCTTTTTTGTGTTGGATAAGATTTGAAAAAGGCTATGAAAGCATACTGGACACCGGATTTCCTTTTAAGATAAAAGAAGGAAATTTAAGGGTGTGTGTAGAATATACAAAAAACCAGACATTTAACAGATTTGTAATGTCAACAGGGGAGGTTTGGTTATGGAAATACATAAATCGGCGATGTACCAAAGAGGGGGAAACTTTTTTGATCAGACGCTCTTTTTATTACCTGTGGGGGTCTCAGACGATCTCCAACGTAGCAGATATCATCTACATGTTGAGTGTAGTGGTATTGGTGTTCAGTTCAAGTAATTCCTTAATGACGACAATTTTGATTCCGTTGTTCCGATTGTTTGCTCAAGTGCTTAGTGGGCTCGTTGCACCAATAGTCCTCGGTCGATTTCGGCTGACACGAGTGTTGCTATTTTCCCAGTTTGGACAGTTTGTCATCTTTACGCTTCTGCTGCTTTATTTGTGGATCGTACCTGAGCAAAGGTCGTTTCTGTTTATTTTTGTGATGGTGTTCGGTATGTCTTTCCTGGACGGCTGGACGAATCCTGCGCGTAATTCGCTTGTACCCCGTTTGGCTACTGGCGAAGGACTAATGCGGGCAAACGGCATGGTAGCGGTCAGTGATCAGGTGGTCAAATGTGCAGGCTGGGCGTTGAGCGGAATTATTGTGGCTTGGCTAGGTTCCCTGAATACGCTTGTGATTGCGTCTTGTTGCTATCTCGTGGCTGTAACTGTCACATCCTTCATTCGTGATCCGCTGGATCAGAAGGAATTAGGTCTCAATGCTTCAGATTCCTCAACTAATGCAGTAGAACCTGCAAAGGGAAAGGAAAAAGGCTCCCATTGGAAAGAGCTTGGGGAAGGCTGGAAAATCATTTGGCACAACCGTCGTATTCGTTCTCTGATGATCGTCGATAGCGTGGATAGTATTGGGGGAGTCTCCTGGCTCGGCGTATTTATTTTAGCGTACGTCAGCCAAGTGCTGCATCGGGATGCGAGCTGGTGGGGCTTTATGAATGCGTCCTTTTTCTCGGGCACGATTTTGGGTGGATTGATTGTCGTCGGTTTGGTGAAGCGCTTGCAAAAGAACAGCTTTTTGTACATGCTCGGAGCGTTGCTGGTGTATGTACTGATTACAATTGTATTTGCACTGAATACAATCCCTGTTGCTGCGCTTATTCTTTTTGCTGTATCAGGCTTACCTGTTCAAATGGCGGGCATTATTCGCCGCACCTTACTGCAAACCAGTGCACCGGCAGCCCAGCTGCCCAAAGTGATGGCAGGAATTGATGTGATTACAAATCTCGCTTTCGGTCTGTCCTTGTTATTCATGGGCTGGTATGCAGATCGTTTCGGTATGGTGCAGGTGTATTTGTTGGCTGCGATTATGACGACCATTGCTATCTTGATCGGCTGGTTGTATCGCAGGGATTTTCAGGAAAGTGAGCAAATGGACCATCCAACCGCTACGGGCGCTGGGATTTAAAATTGGGGTTCTCGTTAGGCGTGACATCATTCATTGGATGACTACATAATTAAATGCAGGTGTAAAAGTGAACGTGACGATTGGGGAGAATAAAAGCCTGCAATTCTCCTTAATTTTACAGGAACACCACTGGAATAACGTTGACGGTGGTGTTCCTTTTATAACTATTAAATTAATTGGTATGTCTGTTGAGCAGTATGTGCCATTCCTAATGTCAGGTCCGTTTGCTCGTGAGATATGTTTTGACGGCAGGAGGAGTGTAATTTGTAAATTGCCGTAGGATTCCTTGCGGAGTGGTATCCGTAATTACCATCGCACGATATTTTTCCTGCATAAATTGTTCCTGAGCCATACGATCAAACAAGGAAATAAGAGGATCGTAATAATGGTTAATATTTAAAAGACCGCATGGCTTTTCATGCAAGCCTAATTGCGCCCATGTGAAAATTTCAAAGTATTCTTCCATTGTACCTGGGCCACCTGGTAAAACAATGAATCCGTCCGCAATCTCTGCCATTTTAGATTTTCGTTCGTGCATGGAATCAACAATGATTAATTCGCTCAGGCCATTATGTGCAATTTCACGGCTTTGCAAAAAGTGAGGGAGCACACCGATGACGCGACCTCCTGCATGAAGTGCCGCGTCAGCGACTGCACCCATTAAACCAACACTTGCTCCTCCATAAACCAGGCTTATTTCCTGTTCGGCAAGTGCCTTGCCCAGAGCAACAGCATGCTCTCGATAAATCTCAGACGCTCCATTACTGGAACCGCAAAAAACAGCAATGCTTTTCATATGAGATTCTCCTTTATGTATATCTTTTTGCAAGTTTTTGCTGGTGTGTCCGAAATATATCCCCCAAGGTGATGTCATACTTGTTGGCGATCACGATGAGATTACCCAGTACGTCTCCAAGTTCTTCAGTTAAATGCTCCTTGTTCTCCTCGAATGAACCATCGATCTCATCAGGCCGGTCTCTGCCAATCTCCAGGGCGCGAATAGCTCTCGCAACCTCCCCGGTTTCCTCTGCCAAGAAACCAATTCGGACGAAGATATCCAAATCCGACCAGTTTCTCTCCTGATAATATTGCTTGACCCACTTTTGAAATTCATTAATATCCATATTCAGCCTCCCAACTGAAACCCATGCATAGGTGTTGGCTATACACAAACCATAAGGTTTAGATGAAACAGAAACGTTTGTTCGTGTTTTATTATATAATATAAGGGGGGGATTTATCAAAGAAAAATTAAAAAGCCGTTTGCTTAAAAAGCAACCGACTTTTTTTAAAGAACATTGACCTTAATGATGCGACCGTATCCGGTCAGTCTTTTAAGCTGTAGTGAACTGGCTGTTATAGAGCGAGGCATAATGGCCCCCGCTGGCAAGCAACCCCTCATGGGTACCACTTTCGACGACATCGCCGTTTTTCATATATAAAATCAAATCCGCTTCGCGGATGGTCGATAGTCTGTGGGCGATTACAAAGCTGGTGCGTCCGGCAATCATTTTCATAAATGCTTTTTGGATACGCGCTTCTGTCAGGGTGTCTATGCTGCTGGTCGCTTCATCCAGGATCAGCATAGGTGGGTCGACGAGGATCACTCTCGCGATAGTGAGCAGCTGTTTTTGGCCTTGCGACAGGCTGTCGCCTGACCCGCTGATGACCGTATCGTAGCCATGAGGCAGTCGCTTGATGAAGCTATGCGCATTGGCAGCTGTTGCAGCCGCGATGACTTCTTCGTCTGTGGCCTCCGGCTTCCCGTAAGCGATATTGTCCCGGATGGTTCCGCTGAACAGCCATGTATCTTGAAGTACCATACCAAAGTTAGTCCGCAGGCTGTCCCGGCTCATATCGTTGATATTCACCCCGTCGATGGATATTGAGCCGCTGTCCACATCGTAAAATCGCATGAGCAGATTGACGAGTGTGGTTTTGCCAGCTCCGGTCTGCCCGACAATAGCCACACGAGTGCCTGGCTTTACTTCCAGACTAAAGTTCGTAATGAGCGTACGTTCTGGGTTATAGGAGAATTTGACGTGATCAAAAAGGATCGTGCCTTTGCTGCGTTCTAGCTGTACGGCGTTCGATTTTTCCGGCTGCTCTGGCGGTGAGTCCAAAATAGCAAATATGCGCTGAGCAGAAGCCGTAGCTGCCTGGAACTGGGTCAGCACACCCGTAATTTCATTAAAGGGCTTGGCGAATAAATTGGTATAAATCAGAAAGCTCGACAATCCGCCTACCGAGATCCCACCTAAAATAATGGAGATACAGCCAATCATGGCGGTGACTGAAAAAGTCATGTTGTTCACCAATCGGGTAGAGGGGTTGGACAATGATCCGTAAAACTGCGATTTCACTCCGGCTTGATACAATTGCTCGTTTCTGGCGGAAAATTCTTCAAGCGAGCGGTTTTCATAATGAAAAGCGGTAACTACTCGTTGTCCGCCGATCATTTCTTCCACGTAACCGTTCAGGCTTCCTAAAATTTTGGCTTGTTCGCGGAACATACGCTGCGATCTTGTGGTAATGAACCGTGCTACGCCATATGTGATCGGGGTAGACACCAATACAACCAACGTCATTATAGGACTGATATACAGCATGAGTACAATGGAGCCTATAATTGTAATAATCCCGGTAATCAATGTGGAAAAGCCTTGCAGCAATCCATCCGACACAGCATCCATATCGTTCACAAAACGGCTAATGCTGTCTCCTTGTGGATGAGTATCATGAAAGCTTAACGGAAGGATATTAAAATGATCAAATAACTCTCGCCGCATATCATTTACGGTCTGAAAAGCAATGCGGTTCGTCAAATACGTGAGCAGCCAGCTAAATAGACTGCCTACAACATATACAATGCCTAATCCAGCTAGAATCTGCGCAATACCTTTAAAATCTACTACTCCCTTATCCACCATGTGGTCGATAGCTTGACCAATCATGTAGGGTCCGATCAGACTGGCAAGCACGCTGAGAACCGCACTGACGATGACCCAACATGTTGTTGTTTTATATTGACCCACATAGGTTAACAATCTTCTCCAGGTTTCCTTGCCACTCATTGGTCTACCTCCTGCGTTGAGAGCTGGGAATGATTAATTTCCTGATATACATCTGAGCTGCTCATCAACTGTTCATGTGTGCCGATACCGACAATTCGCCCCTCATCAAACACAATTATTTTATCAGCATGCTGTACGCTGCTTACTCGTTGCGAGACCAACAGGACGGTCATGCTGGTGCTATTTTCCCGTAGCGATTTACGGAGGGCGGCGTCAGTTGCAAAATCAAGTGCGCTTGAGGAGTCATCCAAAATGAGAATTTGCGGATTGCCGACAATAGCTCTGGCAATGGTAAGTCGCTGCTTTTGTCCTCCCGACAGATTAAGCCCCCCTCGGGTGATCGGAGCATCGAATTTCTCCGGCAAGTTGGAAATGAACTCATCCGCTTGCGCGATAGCTGCGGCTTGAGCGACTTCCTCATCGGTGGCGTGTTCATGCCCCCAACGGATATTATCCGCTATAGTACCAGTGAACAGCAGCGCCTTCTGAGGAACAATTCCGATTTTCTGCCGCAATTGCTCAAGCTTATACTGCCGAACGTCGATGCCATCAACCTGCACACGACCCTCTACCGCATCATAGAAGCGGGGAATGAGATTCACAAAGGTGGATTTCCCCGAACCTGTTCCTCCGATGATGCCGACCGTTTCACCGGGATAGATGTTTACCACTACATCGCTAAGTGCCAATTGCCCTGTCTTATTGTATCCAAAGGAAACGTGATCAAAAGAGATGGCTGGTACAGCGCCATGCTCACTTGCTTCCTCCCTGTCTATAGATGTAGAAGTAGCAGCAGTGTCGGAAATCGAAGCTTGCGTGTCTAGGACCTCCTGAATCCGTGCTGCTGAAGTGGCAGCTTTGGTGAACAAAATAATTAAATTGGTCACCACAATCAGAGCCAGTAAAATTTGCGTAATGTAATTAATAAAGGCAATAATCTCCCCTTGTGTAAGAGATCCATATTGGATATGGATGCCGCCGATCCACAGGATTGCAATAATAGCTCCGTTCACCACCAACAAGGTAGCGGGGCTTAGCAAAGCAGAAATACGTCCAACACGAATAGCAGTCTGGGTCAGGTCATCTGAGGCGGCATTGAACTTTACTCGTTCAGCTCCTCTTTTGGCAAATGCACGTATGACCCGTACACCTGTAAGATTTTCGCTAAGTACCAGAGCGATTTTATCGAGTTTTTTCTGGTATAGCCGGTACAGGGGAGAAGCCTTCGTAATGACTACATACAGAATCAAAGCCAGAACCGGTGTAGCAGCCAACAGCACCAAAGCAAGGCGGAAGTCCAGAATCATGGACATGATAATCGCCCCGATACAAATAAAAGGAGCACGAATGACCAAACGAATCAACATCGCTACAGCTGTTTGCAGCTGATTGACATCATTCGTAATCCGGTTGATAAGCGAGGGTGTACCGAATTTATCGAGATCAGCATAAGAAAACGAAGAAATATGCTTAAACATCGTATTGCGCAGCGTAGTTCCGAATCCTTGAGAGGCACGGGCTGCGTAAAACTGACACACTAATGAACTGCCAAAGCCCAGTATAGTCATGAGTAACATCAAAAGACCCATCTGCCAAACATAATGGGTGTCTCCTTTACCTACACCATGATTGATCATTAAAGCAACCATCGTAGGCAGCAATAGTTCCAGGATGGCCTCAATTAGTTTAAACAGAGGTCCAAGAATCGTTTCCTTTTTATAGGGTTTCAAAAAAACAGCAAATTTCAGCAAATAAACCATCACCTAACCTAAATAATGTATATAGTCTCATGCCGCAATAGCATAACTGAACTTGATTATGGCATATCCCCAACCATATGAATAATATTTAATATATATTAGAGGTATAGGTTTTACATATATCAGTACCGGAGGTCCATAATGATGGAATTGAGACATCTCAAGTATTTTTTGGCGATTGCAGAGGCCGGACAGATTACAGCGGCAGCCAAAAAACTGAAAATTGCACAGCCTCCCTTAAGTCAACAGCTCATGCAGCTGGAGGAAGAGCTTGGTGTAAAGCTCGTGCATCGAGGCTCACGAAGCATCCAATTGACGGAGGCCGGCATCATTTTACAAAACAGGGCCAAGCAGATTTTGGAGCTGACAGATGCCACGACAAGAGAGATAAACGATTTTGCCATGGGGATGAAAGGTACGCTCACCATTGGAACGGTCTCCTCCTCTGGGGCAACGCTGATGAAAGACAGGCTTTCCGAATTTCATAAAACCTATGCGGGTGTAAAATTTGAAATTCATGAGGGAAATACGTTCATGATTCTCGATCTTTTGAACAAAGGAATTGTCGAGGTCGGTATCGTCAGAACCCCTTTTAATACCACCGATTTAGGGTGTAGATATGCGTCCACTGAGCCGATGATAGCAGTGATGACAGAAGAATATGACTGGAACCCCGAACAGAAGACCATTTCATTGTCTGAGTTGAAGAACAGGCCGCTCATCGTATATCGCCGCTTTGAACAATTGATCCACGATACTTGTATGAAGTATGGCTTTGAGCCGAATTTCTTTTGTAAAAACGATGATGCTCGCACCACGCTTCACTGGGCTAATGAAGGGCTGGGGATCGGTATGATTTCGCGGTCTGCGTTGTCACTCGGAAGCAATAACCAGTTAATCGTTAAGGAAATTGGGTGTGAGGAATTGCATACACGTGTGGCGGCTGTCTGGCTGAAGGATAAATACATGTCTTCTCTAGCCTCTCGATTCATTGAAAGTTTTAGCCAAGCATCCGATGGAGCTGACTTAAGGTAGCTAAATTTTTTGGATGAAAGCATCTTTTTGTAAAAACTCATTTGAATTGCAATCGGGAACTGGATATAGTAGTACAGTAGGATAGCAATAGAATGGAGTTTGAATACATGCCACATAATGCAAAGGTCCGAATCCGTCTTCATAGTCATCATGACGGAGAAGATGTGGTACAGGAACTTCCCGGAGAAGCGATCGTGCGTGGGAAGCATCTATATATAAGGTACGATGAGCCACAAGAAAGTCCTGAGGGCGGTACGACACGGAACACAGTCAAAATCGGACCGGATGAGCTAAAGCTGATTCGTCACGGTGAGGTACAATCAGAGCAGTCGTTTGCGCTGGGACGCAGGTTGCCTGGATTTTACCGCTCGCCTTATTTAAACCTGAACATGTCTGCGCATACGCAGAAGCTCGATATTCGGATGGATGGTTTCACCGGACATGTGAGCTGGACCTATGATCTGTACGTATTTGAGGATTTCTCGGGGCATTTTGCCATCAGTTTGCATATACAGGAGGAGCAATAATCATGACAAGCAATCCACTGGAACTTATTAATCAAAAGGTGACTTCAGCAATCGAAGCGGCAGTGCTGGCTGCCGGAATCGTGAGCCGCGAAGAGCTGCCGACCATTACGCTGGAGGTGCCAAAGGACAAGTCACACGGTGATTTGGCTACCAACGCTGCGATGCAGCTCACCCGCATTGCAAAGAAGAACCCACGGCAAATCGCTGAAGATTTGATCGCGAATATGGATTTAGCTTCCGCTTCTATTGAAAGCGCGGAAATCGCTGGACCGGGCTTTATTAACTTTCGTCTGAACAAGAGCTACCTGTATGCAGTCATTGGACAAGTACAGGAGCAGGGGGCAGATTACGGGCGTATACAGGAAGGTGCAGGCAAAAAAGTACAAATCGAGTTTGTCAGCGCCAATCCGACAGGTAGCCTTCACTTAGGTCATGCACGTGGTGCAGCCGTAGGGGATGCTCTCTGCAACGTGCTTGATTTTGCCGGATACAAAGTAACTCGTGAATACTACATTAATGATGCGGGCAACCAGATTTACAATATGAGCCGCTCTATTGAGGCGCGTTATTTGCAGGAGCTGGGACAGCCTGCGGAGATGCCGGAGGATGGTTACCATGGTGAGGATATCATCGGGTTTGCCAAGGAACTGGTGGCCGAAAAGGGCGATTCTCTGTTGTCCATGGAACCGGGAGATCGTGCAGCTTATTTCCGTGACTACGGTCTGGAAAAGGAACTGGACAAGATTAAGCGCGATCTGGAGCTGTTCCGTGTACCTTTTGACTCCTGGTTCAGCGAAACGTCGCTGTATGAAAACGGTGAAGTGCTTAAAGCGCTAAATGAGCTGCGTGACCGTGAGGAGATTTACGAGAAGGATGGAGCTACATGGCTGAATACGACCAAGTACGGCGACGACAAAGACCGTGTCTTGATCAAAAATGACGGTACATATACGTACCTAACCCCAGATATCGCTTACCATCGCGATAAATATGCTCGTGGGTATGACACGATCATCAACATCTGGGGAGCGGATCACCACGGCTATATTCCACGGATGAAAGCAGCAATGGAAGCACTGGGCAATGACCCGGATAAGCTTAAAGTGCTGATTGCCCAAATGGTCAGCTTGTTCCAAAATGGGGAAAAAGTAAAAATGTCCAAACGTACCGGCAAGGCCGTGACGATGGAAGATCTGATGGAAGAAGTGGGCGTAGACGCGATCCGTTACTTCTTCACGATGCGCAGCATGGATTCGCACTTGGATTTTGACATGGATTTGGCGATTTCCACTTCCAATGAGAATCCGGTATTCTACGTACAATATGCACACGCACGTGCATGCAGTGTATATCGTCAAGCCGAAGAGCAGGGTATTGCTGTACTGCCGTTGGCAGAGGTTGACTTGTCCAAGCTGACGGCTGAGCATGAATACGATCTGTTACGCAAAATTGGTGAGCTGCCGGAGGAAGTATCGGTGGCGGCTGCAAACTTTGCACCGCACCGTATGATTCGCTATGTCTACGAGCTGGCATCATTGTTCCACAGCTACTATAAGGCAGAGCGGGTCATCACGGAGGATGCCGCTCAAACGCAGGCTCGCTTGGCGTTGTTTGGCGCGGTGCGCACTACCATTGCCAACGTACTGAAGCTGGTGGGCGTGTCTGCACCGGAACGTATGTAAGCAAGCAACCTTAACATAATGACCTTGTAGTCATATTTATAATGATAAAAGGAACCGTTCGTACCACCTCAACAGGGTGGCGCGTTCGGTTCCTTTTTATGTTTGAGTAGCTTAGTAGCGTTCCAGTACCAGATTCGTTTTCAGGGAATCGGCGGGAACCAGCCATCCTTTGGATTGCAGCAGATTCATCAGCTTGGTGCGGTTGCTGGCGGCAACGTTGTAATCCGAGGTTTTGAAGGAGATTTCGATAATATGATCTGTACCTGATCCGTTTGCGCTGCGAATAGGCCATATTTCAACGTCGGTATCCAATCCCTGAAAGCTACCCTCGTATTTACTGACCTGTATAGGACCGTGTACTCTGGAGTTTGCCAAGGTTTGTTTACCCCAATTGCTGTTTTTCCAGTTTTGCAGCTTGCCCGGAAGATTATCCTGCAATTGCTTTAATGCTTGATCTGGGGAAGGCAGAGCCAATCCTTTGGAGGCGTTTGTTTTTTTATCATTGGAAAAGCTTAGTGTTTGCTTGCTGTATCCCCAATCCACCTCAGCCTCATAATTATCATCAGATGCGCTGAACCCTTCTTTATTCGCTTGGGTGAGCGCCGCGTCGATATTTCCGTTTGTGACCGTATAGCGCTTTTTGTAGGTTAATTCATAATTCTTTTTGTCCTCTTTTTTGCGAAATCTCACGTTCCAGCCCTCGTCATTCAATTGCAATGAATTTGTATCAAAGTACTCGACGCTCAATCGTTGTGCATCGTCGCTAATTTGAAACTCGTTCACGATGCCACTTTTTAATGAGCCATCCGCATTGAGGACCTGAGCCGTATCCAGTAGCAGCTTCACCTCATAGCTTGGTGTGGCATTGGCGGCGGCTTGTACTGATTCTGCTCCTTTCCATCCTGTTACGAGCAGTACTGCACTTAGAGTAACTACCGACATCAATTTGGTGATACGAAGGCCTGTTTTCATTTCATCCTCTCCTGTTCGTCCAAATAGGTTACACGCTACACTTTACGGGTGTATTGTCAGTCGTATGTCAAAGCAAGAGGGGACTCCGGTTAAAAAATTACATAATTTCTATATGACAGGTAAGATTTAATCTTGGTTCCATGACAAATATTCGGTGAATCTGTGAATGAGCGCCGAGCGATGACGGTCTTTGTTGCTGACCATATAGATGTACCGCTCAACAGACTGCCCCGGGATAGATCTTACAACCAGTAAGCCCCGCTCAACCTCTGACTGAACGGCAATGCGAGAGACAAAAGAGATGTGTTCTCCCAGCATAACTGCCTGTTTGATGGCTTCCAGTGAATCCAACTCCAGATAGGAAGGAAGCCGCCGACTCCCACGCTCCAGCCATTTGTCGGTCACGTGGCGTGTGCTGGATTCCTTGCCATGTAATACGAAGGAGGAAGAAGCGATAAGCTCGGGCGTCAAATCGGTTTCGTTGGCGAGCGGATGAGTGGGTGAGCAGATGAGCATCAGTTCATCTTCGCCCAAAGATTCTGAGAATAGCGTTGGGGATTGAAACGGCTCTGCCGAAATGATGCCGAGGTCAATTTCGTGGCGAGCGAGCATGTCCTTGATCACGGGCGCTGTTTTCACGGACAAGGCGATGTGAATGCCCGGATGCTCACGGGCAAAGCGGTGCAGCACAGCAGGAAGCAGGTAGGTAGCGGGTACATAGCTTGCGCCAATACGTATACTTCCCCGCTGGAGCGTATCGAACTCGCGGACGACTCGCTCAGCTTCAGCAGCCAGTGCATTAATTTTGGTGGCATAGTGCAGCAGCGCATTTCCAGCATCCGTCAGGATGATTTTGCCCATACGTGTGTCAAACAGCTTTACTCCGAATTCACGCTCCAGATTTTTCATATGAAAAGTAACGGTGGGTTGCTTTAGGCCAAGAAGCTCGGCGACCGTGGTAATTTTATGGTGCTTATTCAGCAGCTCTACAATATGTAACTTTAAAAGACTTAAGTTCACTTAGAATGCCTCACTTTCAGGTTAATCAAACAATTATGCCTATTTCTTTGGGGAGTAGCATCAATCCCCTCTATATAGATTAAATCTATGAGTGTTAACACAATTCATTGAAATAATTAATTTTGTTTTAACTTTCCAATAACACAGGTTGCGAATTCAAGTTTTACACTGGGGTCAGTCAGAAGAACAGGCAGGTAATGCGATGAATCAGGATCTATATATTCACGGATTAAGTAAAACCTTCAGCCAAATAACAGCGCTGCATGAGACGAATCTGGTAGTACGACGGGGCAAATTCACAACACTGCTCGGACCGTCCGGCTGTGGGAAAACAACGCTCTTGCGCTTGATTGCTGGTCTGGAGACACCCGATACTGGCACAATCACGATGGGAGAGGAAATCCTTTTTTCGGCAGAACGCAAAAAGGATATTCCCACCCATCTCCGCCACTTTGGCATGGTCTTTCAGGATTTCGCGTTGTGGCCGCATATGACGGTGTTTGAAAATGTGGCCTTCGGCCTGCGTGCGGGCAAGCGGGGGAAAGGGTTCGCCAGCGCTCGAGACAAGGAACTGCGGACAGTGGTGCTGGAGGCGCTCGACATGGTCAGATTGTCAGGGATGGAGGATCGGTATCCTCATCAGCTGTCCGGTGGCCAGCAGCAGCGGGTTGCCTTTGCAAGAGCGGTTGCTATCCGGCCTCGACTTGTGTTGTTCGACGAGCCACTCAGTGCGCTGGATGCGGTGCTACGGGAGGAGATGCGCATTGAGATGATATCGCTTGTGCGCGATCTGGGGCTGACCGCCCTATATGTCACCCATGATCAGATCGAGGCCATGTCAATGTCTGATGAAGTGGTTGTTATGAAAAGTGGACATATTTTGCAGACCGGAACACCGGAGGTGATCTACGGTTGCCCAGCTCATCCACAGGTGGCGAGGTTTATTGGCAAATCCAACTGGCTGGAGCCGGAACGGACACTATTTCGTCCTGAACATGTCCGTTGGGAACAGGAGCAAGCGGATCAGCATGCTTTTACAGTAGAGATCCTGCATGTCAGCTATGTCGGTGATCGTTATGAAATTCGTATACTAGCCGAGAACGGCGAGCAATGGACTGCATATCATTCCATCCGCTTGCCCATAGGTCAACAAATGCACATTTGGGTATCACCGCAACACATCCACCAACTTGAAGCATAGGGAAAAGGGGTATATATAAGATGATGAATAGGCATGTTTTTCGTACAGGATGGAAAAAAGGGACGATGCTCGCATTAACATTGACTTTTGGACTCACTGTGGCGGGTTGCGGAACAGCAACGCCATCCAAGGATGGGGCGCCAGCTACTGGATCAGCAGGACAAGCTGAGGCGGCATCCACCGATCAGAAGCTGGTGGTCTACAGCGCAGGCCCCGATGGACTGGCGAAAAAGCTGGTAGCAGGGTATGAGGCGCAGAGCGGAGTTAAGGTAGAGCTGTTCCAGGGAACGACAGGAAAAATTTTGGCCCGTATGGAAGCCGAGAAGACGAATCCGGTAGCGGACGTGGTTGTGCTGGCATCGCTTCCATCTGTACAAGGCCTGAAAAAGGAAGGACTTACGCTGCCTTACCCGGATGCCAAGAACGCAGACAAGCTAAATCCAGACTGGTCCGATAAGGAAGGCAACTACTTCAGTACCAGTGCTTCTGCTCTGGGCATTGCGTATAACACGAAGCTGGTGAAAACACCACCAACTTCATGGGCTGATTTGGCGAAGCCTGAGTACAAGGATCAGGTTAATATTCCCGATCCATCCCTGTCCGGCTCAGCGTTGGATTTTATGACAGGCTATCTGAGCACCAAGGGCGATGGAGGCTGGACGTTGTTCGAGCAGTACAAGGCTAACGGTGTTGCTATGGCTGGTGCCAATCAGGAAGCGCTGGACCCCGTGATTACCGGAGCTAAAGGTGTAGTCGTCGCTGCGGTCGATTACATGACCTACAAGGCTAAAGCCAAAGGTGAGCCGATTGATATCGTCTATCCGACAGAGGGAACAGTCATCAGCCCACGTCCTGCCGCAATTCTCAAGTCAACGCAGCATGAGCAGAATGCGAAGGCATTCATTGACTATCTGTTGTCGGAAGAAGCGCAGAAATTAGTAGCTGATGCCTCCTTACTCCCGGGCCGCACGGATGTCAAAGCCGACAAGCGTGCCAACCTGGACGAGATTCCATTGTTGAAAACCAATTGGGAGTGGATGGGTGAGCACGGATCAGACGTGACGGAGAAGTTCACGCAAATGTTCAAGTAAGCCGATGGGAGGCTTATCTGTTAAACACATCAGAGTGTGGTGTCTGACGCTGGCTCTGATCGCGCTTCTTTTTCTGATTGTGATACCGTTGCTGCAAATCTTTATCCAAAGTGTGTATATTGGTGAAAAATTTCAATGGGATGCGCCTTTTCGAACGTTAGCTGCTTCACCATTTGCGGGAGTGCTATTCAGCTCGATTTGGCTAGGTATCTGTGTGATTGCAGGAACGACGGTACTTGCACTTCCGCTAGCCTGGATCATGTCCAACACTCGTCTTGCACACTGGCGCTGGTTGGATGTCGTGCTGCTGATTCCGTTTATGACCCCGCCCTATATCGGGTCCATGGGCTGGATTCTGTTTATGCAAAAAAACGGATATCTGGAGCAGTTGTTCCCGGACCTGCGTTTCTTAACGCCGTCCTTCTTTAGCCTTGGTGGCATGGTGATGATCATGAGCCTGCATCTGTTTCCATTCCTGTACCTGCTGCTGCGCGGGGCGCTGGTGAGGATTGGCGGGAGCCTGGAAGAGGCGGGGGCCGTAATGGGAGGCGGCTTTCTGTACAGGTTCCGTCGAATCATTTTACCGCTACTGCTATCAGCTTACGGAATGGGCGCGTTGCTCATTTTCGTTAAAACGATTGCCGAGTTTGGCACCCCCGCTACCTTTGGGCGACGTATCGGGTATGAGGTCATGACTTCGGAAATCCACAAGTATATTTCCAGTTGGCCTATAGACTTTGGCAAAGCGACGTCGATGGCCTCGGTGCTGTTAACCGCCTGCCTGCTCATGTGGTATGCGCAGTCGGTGATCAACCGAAAGTTTACGTACAGGCTGGTAGGTGGTAAAGGTTCGCGTCCGTCCCGTCTTCGTATATCCGGTTGGACTACGGGGCTAAGTGTTGCATTCATTCTATTGTTGCTAATCGCGTCCATTGGCATTCCTTACTTTTCAATTCTTTCAGCCTCCACGATGAAGCTGAGGGGAATGGGGCTTGCTTGGGATAATTTGACGCTCGACTCTTACAAGGAACTGCTGTCTTGGGGATCAGAGAGCATGGAGGCGCTCCTGAACAGCGTATTTCTCTCTTTGGGCGCATCGACGCTTGCTGTGGTGCTGGGCACTTGGTTTGCGCTTGTGATTGGCGGCTCACGCACGAGAATTCAACGGACAGTTGATGCATTCAGTTTGCTTCCGAATACGGTTCCGGGAATTGTTATGGTGGTCGGCCTGATTTTGTGGTGGAACTCACCATGGATGCCGATCCCTTTGTATAACACATACGGCATGGTCATTCTGACGTATGTTATCTTGTTTGTTCCTTATACGGTGCAGTATGTCAAAAGCGCCTTTACGCAGGTGGACACTGGCCTTTTTCAGGCGGGACAGGTATTTGGCGGGCGACCGTCTTACATATTCCGCCGGATTGTGCTGCCGCTGATTGTACCGGGAATGCTCGCTGGTTGGATGATGACATTTACTATTGCTTCACGCGAGCTGGTAGGATCGTTGCTGATTTTGCCGCCATCCGTTCAGACGTCTGCAACCTACATATTTGCACAATTTGAGCAGGGACAGGTGTCCCTTGGGATGGCGATGGCCGTCATATCGGTCGGAATGACCACACTGCTGCTGATCTTAATGGAAAGCTTAAACTCGCAAAGAAAGTGGAAATGATCATGACCAAGCTTAGGATTTGGGGAGGAGCGGGCGAACATGGCCGCTCCTGCTATGTTTTTGAAGGAACGCAGCATCACGTCATGCTGGATTGTGGCGTGAAAAAGGAAGGAACTGGACAATATCCGGTTTTTCCGCCGCAAAAGGCGAAGGGACTGACCATTGTATTGCTGTCTCATGCACATGAGGATCATTCTATGGCGCTCCCCTTACTGTACAAGTATGGATACCAGGGGGAGGTCTGGACCACCAAGGCCACCGCTGAGCAGTTAGGCTCCTATTTTCGCTCCTGGCATACTTATGTTGAATCGAGAGGAGCCGAATTGCCATACGACGAACAGGATATCCAATCCATTGCTTATCGCTACCTAGAAGATGAAGCGCCAGTAGGAGAATGGCTTGAGGCTTGTCCGGGTGTGAGAATCATGTGGGGACGCAGTGGACATTTGGCTGGTGCAGTGTGGTATGTGGTAGAAATGGAAGGGAAGCGGTTGTTTTTTTCTGGAGATTACAGCCGCGAATCTGAGCTTCTCGCTGCCGATGCGCCAGACCTGGGTGTTGGGGAGGGGCTGCATGACCTGCCTGAATGGAAGTCAGAGCCCAATCTAGCGGACATATCCATTATGGACAATGCCTATGGCATGGATATAGACCCGCAGCCTGTTAAGCTGGAGCGGCTGAGGGTCGAGATGAAGCGGATATTATGGTCTGGTGGTCATGTGTTGTTGCCGGTGCCTGCTTTTGGTAGAGGACAGGACATGATCGTATGGGCTAGCGAGCAATTCCCTGAACAGGCAATGATTGTAGAGCACGACATATGGCAGGGATTGAAACAGTTAAACCGCTGGAAAGAATGGCTGCGTCCGGAAGCCCCAGCACGAATAAAACATGTGCTAAACAGTGACAGGGTCTTCGTGCCACGTGATGCTGCGGAACGAGTGAGTCTGCTGGAACAGAACCCAACGGCTATTATTGTAACAAGAGACGGTATGATGGATTCCCCACAGGCGCGCTGGTACTATCAGTTTCTATCGGATAACCGCAACATGGGGGAGGGTGAAGATTGCGGAGAAAGCATTAGCAACAGTGTTATATTGACCGGGCATGCTCCACATGGTTCTTTTGGCAAACATCTGTTGGAACGTGCAGATCAAAATGACAGCTGTGTAGCTCGGCATTTGATTTACAAGGTGCATCAGGGATTATCAGATGTGCGGCAAATGTTGAAGGAGCTGCCTAGCAAACAGGTTGTACTCGTTCATGCGCCGAAGCTGCAGACCGACCTGGTGCGAGATGAGTTGATAAGAGAAGGAAATGGTGGATGTGAAGGTCCTGCCAGAAAAGTCCACTCTCTGGAGCCGGGCGCTACACTAGAGGTTTAGCATCACATCATCATTCACTTTGTGCCCTCCTGCATCAATCGGAAGGCATCGACTTCTCCAAGTTTGGTCGAGATAGAGCTACGTCCGGCGCTTTTGCGCAGACGGAGCGGTGTGGCGGTACGCTTAAGCAGCGCCTTGATTTCTCCGGGCCCCAGTTCCGGCCTCAGTGAAAGGAGAAGTGCGATGCTTCCGGTCACATGGGAAGTAGCCATAGAGGTACCACTCATTTCGTGATGCTTGCCATGGATCCAGGAGGATGTGATCTTTTCGCCAGGTGCGTACACGTCTACAAATTGCCCTCGGTTGCTGAAAGGTGCAATGCGTCTGTATTTGTCAGTAGCCCCCACTGAAATCGTCTGGGAATAGCGGGCTGGATAGTCAATACTTCGGCGCTTGCCCTCATTTCCCGAGGACGCTACAATCACAATGCCGTTATGATATGCTTTATTCACCATATCAAGTAGTGCCTTGCTGCGCGACTTCATACCAAAGCTCATATTGATGATATCGACACGATTTAATACACACCAGTCGATACCAAGAATGATATCGGAGACGTAGGCGGCTCCATTATGATCAAATGCTTTTACGGGATGAATTAAAGCTCGTGGTGCTACGCCGACCATACCTTCGTCATAGTTGGACGCCGCGATAGTTCCAGCAATATGAGTACCATGGCCGTTATCGTCATAGGGTAGCATGGTTCGGTTAAGCAAATTAATACCTCTGGCGAGAGAATGACGAAGATCAGGATGTTGAAAATCCGCTCCTGTGTCGATCACACCGATTCTGACCCGATTCCCTGTCGAGGAAGACCAAGCCTTGTATGCTCGTACCTGTTTGACTCCCCATGGCATGGAAAGGTTCTTCTCTGCTTTTGGTATATAAGCAGTTTCAGCGTGGACCTTCATGCGGGTATCTTCTTCAACGGTAACACCGTTGTGATATTTGCCCAGCCTGTCTCCCCCTGAAAGCGGAGCGATTAAAGCACGGATTAGTCGGGCCGGTTGTACTTGCCGTAATCCCGCAAGCTCGGGTTTCAGCTTCCTGAGATAGGATAGGCATTCCCGGTATTGATGAGGCTTATCGAACGTGATGATCTGTTTGTTCCGTCCACTGCCGGACGGCTCCGAAATACCCTCATGCAAACGCTGCAAAAAATCCGGATAGTCCATTTGAGACGGTCCCCCTCCGATGAGCCATGCTGAGGTATTGTATGAGCAAGCGTCAGCTGCGGCATGGGAAACCTGCCCCTTTTTTATGGAAATAGGCCTGCTTGTCGTGTCAAAGTGGCCGTGGACACATACGATACATGGAGGGCATAAGCTCTTGTGCAACAACTTTGGGGGGTTCTCCCGGAGCGGGTACAGTCGAAGACGGGGGGGGACCCCGTCTTTTTATGTATGCCGTCTTGTTTAGAGGGATATTCCTGGAAATTATCACGATACCCATCTTTAACTTGCAATTTGCTTCCAAATAGGTTTTACTTAGTTTTGATAATGGATATGTTAGTATTGCATGTATCGTGTATGCTCTGAAACATGTTCTTGTGAATTACGTGTGAGAGGAAGTGTCCCTAGGTGAGTACCCCACTCAACTTGAAGATTGACCCGGAGAAAGTCCACGAGACTCCAATGGTGGATTTGGCATTTATGGTATTGAAAGCAGCCAATACTCCGTATTATTACCGTGACCTGATGAAGGAAGTCGCCAAATTGCGTGGCTTTTCCGACGAAGAAATTAATGACGTTATTGCTCAGCTATATACTGAAATCAACATTGACGGGCGTTTTGCCTGTGTCGGTACGAATCTGTGGGGCTTGAAACGTTGGTATCCGGTAGATAAATCCGAAGATGCCCTGACAGGCGCCAAGCGTCCTCGTATTATTAACGACGAAGACGATGACGATGAAGATGACTATCATGAGGAAGAAGAAACATACAACTCTGATGACGACTTCGATGCAGATAGCGAAGACGAGGATGGCGAAGATGAGCTGTTCGACGGAGAAGAAGATGATGATAGTGATGAAGACGTGGTTATAGACGATGAAGACCTCAGTGATGAGGAAGATTCAGAAGATGAAAACGACGATGAGTCGACGGAAGACGACGATTCGCTTCGTTAGGAACAGGCTGCAAGGGGAGATGCGTTCTCCCCTTTTTCATGACCGTTTTCTTGAAAACCTCTTCTGATTTAAAGCTTTCAGGTGGATTCTCTCCAATCTGGTTCAATGGACAAATTAACACGGATAACTTCCTTGACAGCGGATTGGACACGGGGTAAACTATTGCTTGGGCTTATGATTGATTCACTTATATGTTTGCTTTTTGTATAAAAGTGCCCCGTACTACGGGAGTGCTTTTTTGTTTTTTATAGGGGTGTTTTCACTCATGAAAGAGGGCTAAGGGCGGCGGACATGGAAAATGATTCCGCTGCCTTCTTCATGGATGATAATCCGTGCAAACGGGTTACGATAACATCATAATGTCGCCTGAATTTTGCATCTTATCTAGGAGGGTTTTGAACAGTGACAAAGTATATTTTTGTGACAGGCGGGGTTGTGTCTTCCTTGGGCAAAGGGATTACGGCAGCTTCACTGGGGAGGCTTTTGAAGAACAGGGGACTGAAGGTAACGATTCAAAAATTTGATCCTTACCTGAATGTCGATCCGGGTACGATGAGTCCTTACCAGCACGGTGAAGTGTTTGTAACGGATGATGGTGCGGAAACGGACCTTGACTTGGGACACTATGAGCGCTTTATTGATATTAATCTGTCCAAGAACAGCAATGTCACAACAGGCAAGGTATATTCCAGCGTAATCAGCAAAGAGCGTCGCGGAGAATATTTGGGCGGTACGGTGCAGGTTATCCCTCATATTACGAACGAAATCAAGGAACGCGTGTACCGTGCAGGCCGTGAAGCAGGTTCGGACGTCATTATTACAGAAATCGGCGGTACTGTGGGCGATATTGAAAGCTTGCCATTTTTGGAAGCTATTCGTCAGCTCAAAAGCGAAGTTGGGCGCGAGAATGTGATGTACATTCACGTAACGCTCATTCCTTATATTAAAGCTGCTGGTGAGGTTAAAACCAAACCAACTCAGCACAGTGTAAAAGAATTGCGCAGTATCGGTATCCAACCGAATGTCATTGTTTGCCGTACAGAGCATGAACTGTCCTCCGATATGAAGGCTAAAATTGCATTGTTCTGCGATATTGATGCGAATGCAGTGGTAGAATGCCGCGATGCTTCAACCCTCTACGAGGTTCCGTTGAACCTGCGTGAAGAAGGCTTGGACGAAATTGTAGTTAACCACCTCAAGCTGACAACACCTGCACCAGATATGACCGAATGGGAAGGGTTAGTTGATCGAATCAGCAAGCTGGATAAAACGGTTGAGATTGCTATTGTTGGTAAATATGTTGCATTACATGACGCGTACTTAAGTGTGGTTGAATCACTTTCCCACGCTGGATTTGATGCGAATGCAGACGTAAAAATCCGTTGGGTGAACGCTGAAGAAGTGACGGACGAGAACGTAGCTGACATGCTGGGCGGCATTGGCGGCATTCTCGTACCGGGTGGCTTCGGCGATCGCGGAATTGAAGGCAAAATTAGTACCATTCGTTATGCACGAGAGCAAAAAATTCCATTCTTCGGCATTTGTCTGGGTATGCAGGTATCTGTCATTGAGGTTGCCCGTTCCCTGGCTGGTCTCGAAGGAGCCAACAGCTCGGAAATTAACCCGGCTACTGATTATCCTGTCATCGATTTGCTTCCTGACCAAAAAGACATCGAAGATTTGGGCGGTACGATGCGTCTTGGCTTGTATCCATGCAAACTGGTGGAAGGTTCCCTGGCTTCGGCTTGCTACAATGATGAGCTGGTGTACGAAAGACACCGTCATCGGTACGAATTCAATAACGAATATCGTGAAGTTATTGAAAAAGCGGGTCTTCGTATTTCCGGTACTTCACCGGATGGACGCTTGGTGGAAATTGTGGAGCTCCCTGAGCATCCGTGGTTCCTGGCCGTACAATTCCATCCAGAATTTACTTCACGTCCGAATCGTCCACAGCCTTTGTTCCGTGAATTTGTAAAGGCAGCATTGCAGCTTCAAGGTTAATGCTACGGCTTGTAAGACCTCCTCAGGGAGGTCTTTTTTTATCCCATGCTTCCTGATTATGAAAGAATATTCCACAATTATGTATAAGAGCAGGATTTTCTTTTTGCAGGAGCGAATATAGTTTTAGGTATGGGACGGATATTGTACGTCATCGGACGCTGTTATGGCAATAGCTGCATGATCCTCGTTTTAAGATCTTAGGAGGTTAAAACATTGGAAAAGAAGAAAGTATTAATCGTCGATGACCAGAATGGAATACGGATTTTATTGATGGAAGTGTTCGGAAGTGAGGGTTATGAGACCTTTCAGGCGGCGAACGGGAAAATTGCACTTGAAATTGTTGAGAAGGAACCACCTGATCTGGTTCTGCTCGATATGAAAATTCCAGGTATGGACGGACTCGAAATTCTGAAGCACCTAAAAACCATGAATCCTGATATCAAGGTTATTATGATGACAGCATATGGAGAACTGGACATGATTAAAGAGGCGACGGAGCTAGGTGCGCTAATGCATTTTACCAAGCCCTTTGATATTGACGAAATGCGGATCGCTGTGAACAAACAACTCAGAGGTGATTAGGTGAGTCACTATGGTTGAGAACTCTGTTAACACAACAGGGTTTTTTGTTTGTGATTATGGGAAATACTGAAAGTAAATCCTCTCCTTATACAATTCTATGGAAAAACGGCGTCCTAACGTGATTTTTGTATGTGTTGATATGCAAAAGCTTGTTTAGTATTTAACATGGGTTGTGGTATAATAAGCCCGTATGTGATGTCGGCTAAAATATAGACAAACCCAAACACCTTTAGGAGGACTGAAACCATGCCATTGGTATCTATGAAAGACATGTTGAACAAAGCACTCGAAGGAAAATATGCAGTAGGTCAATACAACATTAATAACCTGGAGTGGACTCAAGCTATTTTGGGCGCTGCTGAAGAAGAAAAATCCCCAGTAATCTTGGGTGTTTCTGAAGGCGCAGCACGTCACATGGGCGGATTCTACACTGTTGTTAAAATGGTAGAAGGTCTTATTCATGACATGAAAATCACCGTTCCAGTTGCGATCCATTTGGACCACGGTTCCAGCTTTGAAAAATGTAAAGAAGCTATCGACGCTGGTTTCACATCCGTTATGATTGACGATTCCCACAGCCCGATCGACACAAACATTGCTACAACGAAAAAAGTGGTTGAATATGCTCATTCCAAAGGCGTTTCTGTTGAAGCTGAAGTTGGAATGGTTGGCGGTCAAGAGGATGATGTTGTCGGCGACGTAATGTACGCTAAGCTGGACGACTGTCTGCGTATCGTTAACGAAACAGGTATCGATACACTGGCACCTGCATTGGGTTCCGTACACGGACCTTACAAAGGCGAGCCAAACCTCGGATTCAAAGAAATGGAAGAGATCTGTAATGCAATCAAACTTCCACTCGTTCTGCACGGTGGTACTGGTATCCCAACACATGACATTAAAAAAGCAATCTCTCTGGGAACTTCCAAAATCAATGTAAACACTGAGAACCAAATCGTATTTGCGAAAGTGGTTCGTGAAGTGCTTGCTGAGAAACCGGATGCTTATGACCCACGTACATTCATCGCTCCAGGTCGTGAAGCGATTAAACAAACCGTTATCGGTAAAATTCGTGAGTTCGGTTCCAACAACAAAGCGTAATAATGAATCAAACTGGTCGTGCGTCTGCACAGGCTAGATGTATTTCTTAGTTGTAGCTGTAGTTCTGCTGCACAAAATATTTAAATCTGTACAGTTGAATAGTTTGGTATGGAAAGCACACCGCTTAGCCGGTGTCTTTCCATTTTCACCACTAAAAAAGTTAAAAGTTTATGATTTGAGATTATTGTTTGACCGACTGCAAAACACGTAGGGGGACCCTCAAGCTTATGGAAAAATTGATGATCACCGGTGGACGGCCGCTTCAAGGTACAGTTTCCATCAGCGGTGCCAAAAACAGTGCCATCGCCTTGATTCCCGCAGCCATTCTGGCAGAGTCGGAAGTCATTTTGGACAACTTGCCACTGTTGAGTGATGTGGCGGTGTATTCCGAAATACTGGAGGAACTTGGTGCAACGGTTACCTGGGAAGGTAGCCAGATGAAAATAGATCCTTCCTCGATCAAATCCATTCCTATGCCGAATGGGCCTGTTAAGAAATTACGAGCCTCTTATTATATGATGGGAGCCATGCTGGGCAGATTCAAGGAAGCGATCATCGGTTTGCCAGGAGGGTGCAATTTCGAACCCCGGCCCATTGATCAGCATATCAAAGGTTTTGAAGCGCTGGGTGCCACGGCTACGAACGAGCACGGCGCTATTCATTTGCACGCCAAAGAACTGCGCGGAACCAAAATTTATTTGGATGTTAGCAGCGTAGGCGCTACCATTAATATTATGCTGGCGGCAGCACGTGCCAAAGGCGCCACAATTATCGAAAATGCGGCCAAAGAGCCTGAGATTATAGATGTAGCAACTCTTTTAAACTCGATGGGGGCCATTATTAAAGGTGCCGGTACGGAAACAATTCGAATTGAAGGTGTGTCGGAGCTGCATGGCTGCCGTCATTCCATCATACCTGACCGTATACAAGCGGGCACATATATGATTGCTGCTGCGGCAACCCGTGGAAATGTATTGATTGACAACGTAATCCCCAAACATATGGAGGCTCTCATTGCAAAAATGCAGGAAATGGGCATCGGCATCGAGGAATATGATGAAAGTATTCGCGTACTGGGTGCACCTTCCTATGAACATGTCGACGTTAAAGCCTTGATATACCCCGGATTCGCCACAGATTTACAATCTCCCATGACCAGCTTGCTTACCCAAGCACAGGGTGTCAGTGTATTGAGCGATTTTGTGTACAGCAATCGTTTTAAGCACGTCCCTGAGCTGGTGCGAATGGGGGCTAAAATTCGCGTAGAGGGTCGGTCTGCCATTATAGAGGGTGGTCAACTGAATGCAGCTAAAGTAAAAGCGGCAGATCTGCGCGCCGGAGCGGCCCTTGTCATTGCTGGACTTACCGTAAGCGAAGGCGTAACCGAGGTGACGGGTGTCGAGTACATTGACCGTGGTTATGATCACCTTGTCTCCAACCTGCGTCTTTTGGGCGCGGATGTATGGCGCCAGACTGAATAATTAAACCATGCAGTTTTTCGAACTCCGTGAACGAAAGCAATAGAACAGGCAACACCTATGCAGCCGCTGCTTGATAAAAGATTGTGGTTCATACCTAACAATCTTTTATCGGAAAACCGGAATAATTCGGTATAATTCAGGCAGATGGCTGCATAACTTTATTTGTTTTGGTTAAAATTATGTTAATGGTGTTTATGATATCATTGTCTATCATTTAGATGTATGAATGGACTTAATAATTGAATAGGTGGTTATTATATGGATCTGCAAATTTCCGATCTGGAAGAAATGAAGCTGACCGACCTGTACAAGCTGGCCAAGCAATACCAGATCCCGTACTACGGAACGCTCAAAAAGAAAGAATTAATATTCGCGATTCTGCGCGCACAAGCTGAGAAGAGCGGATTGATGTTTATGCAGGGGGTTCTGGAAATCCTTCCCGAAGGTTACGGCTTTCTGAGGCCGATCAATTATCTCCCGAGTACCGAAGATATTTACATCTCTGCTTCACAAATCCGCAAGTTTGACTTGAGAACAGGCGATCTTGTTTCCGGTAAATGCCGAACGCCAAAAGAGAATGAACGATATTTCGGATTGCTTCAAGTTAACGCCGTCAATGGAAGAAGTCCTGAGCAAGCTGCTGAGCGGCTACATTTTCCTGCACTGACTCCACTGTATCCGCAAACCAAATTAGTCCTTGAAACTTCCCCCAACCATTTGTCTACGAGAATTATGGATGTACTGGCCCCTGTCGGACTTGGACAGCGCGGACTCATTGTAGCACCTCCCAAAGCTGGGAAGACGCTTCTCCTCAAAGAAATTGCCAATAGCATTTCTACTAACAATCCCGAGATCGAGCTTTTTGTCTTGTTGATTGATGAACGCCCCGAAGAAGTGACCGACATGCAGCGTTCTGTTAAAGGTGAAGTTGTGGCCTCTACATTTGACGAACTTCCTGAAAATCACATTAAAGTGGCAGAACTCGTGTTGGAGCGTGCGCTGCGTCTCGTAGAACATAAAAAGGATGTTGTCATCCTGTTGGATAGTATCACACGTTTGGCTCGTGCGTACAATCTCGTTATTCCTCCTTCTGGTCGTACTTTGAGTGGGGGGATTGATCCGGCGGCATTTCACCGTCCAAAACGCTTTTTTGGTGCGGCTCGGAATGTGGAGGAAGGCGGTAGCTTGACGATTCTTGCTACAGCGCTGATTGATACAGGATCACGCATGGACGATATCATTTATGAAGAGTTTAAAGGTACAGGCAACATGGAGTTGCATTTGGACCGCAAGCTGGCAGAACGTCGTATCTTTCCTGCGATTGATATTCGTCGCTCCGGCACACGCCGTGAGGAAGTGTTGTTGAACAAGGAAGAATTGGATACGATCTGGGCCATTCGTAAAAATATGACGGAAAGCCATGATTTTGTGGAAGGCTTCCTCAAAAAGCTGCGTAATAGCAAAACTAATGCTGAGTTTTTGGCTTCGTTTGATTTGACGGCACCTTCTTCCAGTGGCTCGCAAAGCAGTTCTGGTGGGCAACAACGGAGAACTACGCGTTCTACCACAGCGTCAGTCCCGGCCACAACCAACTAAAACCCATTCATGTATTTTATCTGTTCCGTAAGTGCACGGTCGTTACCATTCATTTTGTTAATGGCGTAGGCTTAACGGAGCGAAAGGAGCTCCATAATGTATTTGGTGTATGCCGACGAAAAAGGCAATGTATATGATCATGCTTCTTTGTATGGGCTTGCCCGTAGTGCAGACATGATTGTTGAAATCATGGAGGATGAGCTTATTCCGTTACCGGAAGGAGCTACATTGGTAAGCCTGCCCAGCACTCGCCCGGTCGGTATGAACCCTGAAACAGGGGAAATGGTTTCTCTTCCCGGAGATATGCAAGCAGTAGGGGCTTTATTGCCGCAAGGTTTTACACGCTTGTGCTTGCCGGGATATGTGAAGACCGATAAGGAGTACAAACTTCCCTTGTTCGGTTATTCGGCTGTAGTCTGGAAAGATGGGGCATTTTATGTAACGGCAGAGCAGAGTGACAGTCCATCCAAGTGGAATCCGGAAAACTGTGACCGTCATCAAGTTAAATTGGGTGTTCAGCGGATGACGGAGCAATATCCCGAAAATCGGCTGTACCAACATTTGTCTAACTGTGCGCTGGGCTACGAATGTCTTACTTCCTCGAACACATTCCTGAATCGCTGGGAAGGAGGAGTTCCGGTATCTTATTCTTGTAATGCGGGTTGCTTTGGCTGTATATCCGAACAGCCGGATGACAGTGGCTTTGTATCTCCGCAGACAAGAATGAACTTCCGTCCCCGTGTAGAAGAAATTGTGGAAGTTATGCTGGAACATTTGAAGACACCGGAGTCCATCATTAGTTTTGGTCAAGGTTGCGAAGGGGAGCCTTCCACACAAGCCAAACTGATTATTGATTCGATCAAAGAGGTGCGTTCCATTACCGATATGGGATACATCAATATCAATACGAATGCGGGATTGAGTGATCATATCCGGGGAATCGTGGATGCGGGTCTCGATCTGATGCGCGTTAGTACCATTAGTGCACTGGACGATCACTACAATGCTTATTACAAGCCGCGCGGCTACACGTTGGCTAATGTGGAAAAATCACTTCGTTATGCTTCTGAGCAGGGAGTATATACGTCGATTAACTATTTGATTTTTCCAGGTGTAACTGACCGCGAGGAAGAAATTGAGGCAATGATTGAATTTGCCAAACGTACTAAGCTCAAGCTGATTCAAATGCGTAATTTGAATATCGATCCTGAAAGCTATCTGGAGTTGATTCCACCTGCTCAAGGCGAGATTCTTGGCATGAAGCAAATGCTGGAGATTTATCGTGAGGAACTGCCTGATGTAGTCATCGGTTCTTACACTCATGTACCGCCGCAAGGGCAGGCACGTCCCAAATTTGCCAAGGCCTAAAACGGTCAATAGCAACTTGAAACTCACCTATTTTACGCCATCTTTGAATGCGGAAAAGAGGTGTTGAAACGCTCATATTCAAGTGCTATAATGTGAACATGTGTTCATACAACTCTGGACTGATAGGACGTTCAGGGCGGAAAGAGGTGAAAGTTCAATGCAACAAGCTATTCAACCAACATTTAACGTAACTACTGTCACTTGTGCTTGCGGAAATTCGTTTGAAACGGGTTCTGTGAAAGGATCTCTGCGTGTAGAGATTTGCTCCGCCTGCCACCCATTCTTCACAGGCAAGCAGAAATTTATTGATGCTGGTGGACGTGTGGATCGTTTCAAAAAGAAATACGGTATCTAATGGATTACCGCAGGTTATAAAGTTATTAGAGCCTTCTGCAACTGCAGAGGGCTCTTTTTGTAATAATGTGTATTTGCTTTTTATGCGGCCTTAAGATATACTTATTTTCACCGTGCTAGATGGGGAGGTAGCGGTGCCCTGTAACTCGCAATCCGCTATAGCGAGGTTGAATTCCTGTTAGAGGTGTTGTTGATGTGAGGCTGGTCCCTGCGCACAATGTTGACGGCTGGGTCCTCCGCAATGAGTACTTGTGAACCTGGTCAGGTCCGGAAGGAAGCAGCCATAAGCAAGCCCACTCTTGTGCCGGAGGGTTGCCTAGCCCGAGTTGTTGTTCAGGATTGCCGCTCGGATCACAACGATCAATAACAGGTGCACGGTATATATTAGTAATTAGAACATCTTGGCAATCATTGCGAAGATGTTTTTTTGTGTTTATAAATTGGAAGGTGTCTGGTTTAGATTCGGACGGGAGTATAGTATAATGAAGTGACCATGAATGGTCATGAAAGTGAATGGGAAAGAGGGTAACGCGCATTGGAACATATAGCGTTGTACCGTGCTTGGCGGCCGCAGGCTTTCAAGGACATGGTAGGACAACAGCATATTATCCAGACATTGCAGAATGCCATCCGCGAAAATCGCACGTCCCATGCCTATCTGTTCAGCGGTCCACGAGGAACAGGTAAGACGAGTGCGGCCAAAATTTTGGCCAAGGCAATCAACTGTGAGCATGGACCTGCGCCGGAACCTTGCAACGAATGCGAAGCCTGTAAACGGATCACGGCCGGAGCGGTCATGGATGTACAGGAGATTGATGCAGCCTCCAACCGGGGCGTTGAAGAGATTCGTGATTTGCGCGATAAAGTCAAATATGCGCCCACAGAAGTGCGGCACAAGGTTTATATCATTGATGAAGTGCACATGCTGACGACGGAAGCGTTCAATGCGCTGCTCAAGACGCTGGAAGAGCCGCCGCCACACGTGATGTTCATATTGGCTACGACTGAACCGCATCGGATTCCAGCGACAATTATTTCACGTTGTCAGCGGTTTGACTTCCGGCGGGTATCGCTGGAAGAGCAGACAGAGCGGCTTGACCTGATATGTCAACAGGAGAACATACAGGCTGATTCGGATGCACTGCAGTACATTGCGCGTCTTTCAGATGGCGGGATGCGAGATGCGGTTAGCGTTTTGGATCAGATATCCTCGTTTACAGATGGTCGGGTTACTTATCAGCAGGTGCTGGATATGACAGGAGGTATTGCGTCCGAGCAATTCGGTAAGCTTGCCTTGGCATTGCTAAAAGAAGATGTGGGCACGGTGCTCCAAATGATCGAGAACTTTATGCAGGAAGGTAAAAGTGCGGATAAGTGCATGGAGAATCTTCTGTACTATTTCCGAGACCTGCTAATGATCAAGATGGTGCCTCAGGCAACCAAAATGACGGAGCGAGTGCTAGATCCAGAGCGATTTAAGGAAGTGGCAGATGCTTTTACCAAGGAGCAACTCTTTGCGATGATTGACACCCTTAATCGTTATCAGAGCGAGATGAAATATGCCGTTCAGCCTCAAACTTTGTTTGAGGTAGCTCTATTGAAGCTGTGCAGTATCCCGGAGGAAGCAGGAGCTGTTGCTCAGCCGGCTGCACAGCGCTCTGGTGCTGCGGCTGAGCAGGAAGATGTGGTAATGTTGAAGCGCCAGCTTGCTGAGCTGGAAAAGAAACTGGAGCGCGCGCTGCAAGGTGGATTGGGCTCTGGAGCTGGACAGGAAGCATCGTCGGGTGGCCGTCAGGCTTCCGGGGGTCGTGCCCCTGCTCCGCGGATTTCAGCGCCGGCCAAACTCCCTTCTCAGTTGGATCGCTATATCGCTGAGAAGTCGAGCGAAGCATTCGCAGCAGCGGGGCGTAAGTGGAGTCAGATTTTGCAAGGGGTAAAAGAGGCGAAAGTTACGGTTCATGCCTGGTTTATGGACGGTGAGCCAGTTTCTGTGTTAGAGGACAGTGTACTGGTCGCATTTAAGAACAATATTCATCGTGAAACTACCGAAAAGCCTGCCAATAAGCAGGTCATCGAGAAAGTATTGCATGAGCAGTTGGGTCATCCTTATCGTTTAGTAACGATGATGCAAAAGGATTGGAATGCTGCGATTGAAGGAGTTTCCGACCAGCCTGCCGAAGAATTGCAACTGGAGCCGGAGCATGATGTGCCGGGAAAGTCCAAGGAGCCCTGGATTGATGAAGCTATTCAACTTTTCGGGGAAGATCTGGTAGTCATTAAAGATTAAATTAAGTGTCTAGATGTATACTTCATTAAAGGAGAGATTGAAATGAACAATATGAACCAAATGATGAAGCAAGTGAAGAAAATGCAGGAACAAATGCTGAAAGCCCAAGAGGAACTTGGCGGAAAAGTAATCGAAGGTACTTCTGGCGGCGGTGTTGTGACGGTGGAGGTAAATGGACATAAAAAAGTGTTGTCCATCACGATCAAACCGGAAGCTGTAGATCCTGATGATGTAGAAATGCTGCAAGATCTTGTGCTGACTGCAGTCAATGATGCTTTGTCCAAAGCAGATGAACTGGCTAATGATGATATGGGTAAATTTACAGGCGGCATGAAAATTCCGGGCTTGTTCTAGTCTGCTGCATAAAGGAGAAACGCGCTATTGTATTATCCGGAGCCGATTGCAAAGCTAATTGATGCTTTTACGCGCCTGCCGGGAGTAGGGCCGAAGACGGCTGCCCGGTTGGCTTTCCACGTACTGAAAATGAAGGAAGATGATGTGATTGACTTTGCCAAGGCGCTGGTCAATGTAAAACGCAATCTGCACTTCTGTTCAGTCTGCGGCAACATTACGGATACGGACCCTTGTCGGATCTGTCAGGATAAGACGAGGGATGCTTCCGTCATTTGTGTTGTTCAGGATTCCAAGGATTTGGTGGCTATGGAGCGTACCAAGGAGTTTAATGGTTTTTACCATGTGCTTCACGGGGCGATATCTCCTATGGAGGGAATTGGTCCTGAGGATATCAAACTCAAGGAATTGCTGAACAGACTCAGTGATGAACGCGTCAAGGAGCTGATTTTAGCTACGAACCCGAACATTGAAGGAGAGGCCACGGCCATGTACATTTCTCGGCTGGTGCGTCCTTTTGAAATCAAGGTTACTCGTATTGCTCACGGATTGCCAGTGGGTGGAGATTTGGAGTATGCTGACGAGGTTACCCTGTCCAAAGCGTTGGAAGGCCGTAGAGAGCTCAATTAATAGGTGTATTTATACGTTATAAATAGGGAGTCTGGAATGTCCTTTGGTCATTCTCGACTCACTTGGGGGAGCCGCTACGGCTCCTTTTTTATTTGCGGTGATAGATGGCGGTATAGATCGTTCCTAGTTCTAAGTTTGTCCTTTGTTCAATAAGTATGAATAAGGTAGTCTTGCAGACTGTGCACATAATTCAGCTTGTGAGGAGGATGAACGGATGTGGGAACGGATGAAACAAAATTTCCGTCGTCAGGAGAATGGCAAATCAGAAGCGGAGTATCGGCAGGAGTTGTTTGCCCAGATTCGGGCTTCGCATGCGGAATGGTTAAGAGCGCATCGTTTATTTCATGAAGCTACGGGTAAGGATGAGATTGACTACGCCATATTTGTTCTAGAAGCTGCAGAGCGTAAATATCAGATACATTTAAAAAGTGCGAAACAGCAAGGCCTACATCGTTTCCATCTGCCTGCAGATGAACCGGGGTATGCCAATGATACGGATCGTGTTCACAAGCGGAGAGCTGAATGAAAGGGGCGGTCTGGCTTGTTTTGATCGCCTGTGTCGGGATGTTACTATTTCTAATCTTAAAAAAACGTTTGGGTGTCGGCTGGCTTGTAGTATTCGGGGCACATATGGGCCTGGCAGCCATCGCGTTGTATGTTATCAATTATTCAGGGTGGATTACGCAGGTGTACATCCCTATTAATCCAGTGACAATGGGGGCGGTAACAATATTGGGTTTGCCTGGAATTGTCCTTTTACTAGGATTGAAAATAATATTATTCGGACAGGCCATATGAAAACCTAAATGATATTGTTTCTATTTTTAAAAAATAGTTGACGGCAAATTCAAAAACATGATACATTAATTCTCGGCCCTTAAAGCCCGGGAATTTTTTTGTGAGAACAACACTTGAATGAAATTAAAAAAATAATTTTAAAAAAGTGTTGACTTAAATCCCGAATGTGTGTTATATTAATCAAGTCGCCGCTGAGATGCGGTGGTGAAACAAAGTAAGACATAATGCAGGTTTGATCTTTGAAAACTGAACAACGAGTGAGTAAAACGATTTTGTTCGCAAAATCAAACAAGAGATATTTTATCTCGTCAGTTTCAACATGAGCTTATCGCTCTTTCTA
>NZ_POVS01000024.1:0-16538 GCF_002894905.1 Paenibacillus sp. F4 | reverse complement strand
GAGGGAAGTATGTGCCTGACGACAGGTATAAGTACTTCCACTATATGTTACTGTATCATTTACTGCATAGGCAGTATTTGGTGCCCATGCTCCCCTAGCGGCTGCGCTCACCGGCAAGACTGCGCAAAAGGTGGATAAGAATACTGCTAAAACTACCAAAAGTGATGTGGCTTTAAAAGAAAACTTTTTGCTAGTCATTTTCAAACCTCCTTGTATTTTTCTTCTGATATTTTCCTGTGTTGCTCATTTTCAACATTTATCAGCACTATTTCCCCCCCTTTGTTTTCACAAATACTTCAAGTTCATTCCATAATTAAAGCGATTAAACAAATGATTACAATTCTGATAATACAGAAACATGAAAATAATTCCAATAGGACGTAGGTTCTACTTTCTTGAAATTTTTGATTAGACTGGAAAGAGGCTAAGTCTACAGGTCATTAAAGTCAACCTAAAAACTTAGCCTCTTGATTTCATATTAAATTTTAAATAAACTTCAGTCTTCACATACCATTGTCTGCAAAGTCGATGAGACTACTATTTATTATTGCTGCTACATCCTTTTTGTAATCGTGTATAAAAAAATGATCCCCGTCAAACATATGAATTTTACAACTTTTGGACGTATAATCATGCCATTTTGCAACGTCAAAAATAGTGGCTCCCTTTTCTCTTTTTCCCCACAATACACTTATATCGCAGTCAAGCTTAGCGTTTTTTTCAATGTGCCTGTATGTGTCAGTAATTCTAAAATCCGCTCTGAGTATCGGTAAAAACAACTCCATTAATTCATTGCTTTTCAGAACCTCTTTGGGCGTGCCTCCCAGCTTAAATACCTCATCCACAAACTCCTTATCCGGCAAATCATAGAGTACCTTCTTCTTACTTACAAAACCCGGAGGATATCTGCCGGAAATAAACATATGGACAGGATATGGATGTCCGAGCTCCTTTATTCTATAGGCAAGTTCATATACAAGTACACTGCCCATACTGTGGCCAAACAACGCATAAGGTTGTTCTTCAAGGTTGCTTATGATAATACGGTGTATATCTTCAAGCGCTTCCTCAACACTTCCGTAAAACGGTTCACCAATCCTGCTGCCTCTTCCCGCAAGCTCAATCGGGAAAAGCTCAATCCTATCATGCAAGTATTGTTCCCAATATTTATATACTGCTGCAGAACCTCCTGCATACGGCAGACAAAACAATTTAATCTTATCCATTATATCTACCCCTTATATCTGAACTATTGGTTGATCTCTTCCAATATTTCTTTAATAATAGCCGCATTTTTATCTATATATCCTGTACTTAACATATCAAAATGACTGCCAAATCCGTTATATACTTTGAACTCTCCCGTTGTTGCCTCTCTCCATCCTTCACATAAATCAGCTTCACCTTCATTGTCTTGCTGCTGTGATATAATAAGATGGATATTGGAGTTTATCTGTCCCGAGTTTATAACACTTCTAGTGTATTTATGATAATTTCTCATTCTTTCAATGGCCTTTTCAATAACTGCCTGGTTATCTCCAAACATGCCTTTTATAAGTTTCTCATTTTCTTCTATAAATTCTTTATCCTGTTGCTCAGCAAGTTTCTTAGCATCTTCGCTTTCTTCCTCAATAAGGACAAATGATTTAGCCGAATCCAGAAAGATTATATCGGATACATGATGTCCAGTTTCAATTAATACTTTAGCAACTTCAAATGCCAGATTACCTCCTGCCGAGTAACCAAATAGAATATATGGGCCCTCGGGTTTGACAGAAGTAATTGCCTTCACATACTCCTCCATCCTGCTCTCATTTTCTATAAAGTCAAAGGAATATATGGAATAAGCATTCATTTGTTTTGATAAACTACCATAAGCTATTCCATTTCCTCCTCCTGGAGGGAATGCAAACATAAGACTCTCCATTGCTGAATTAAAATGAATTGCCGGACTTGGTGTAATATAATCATTGGCGTACGTATTGTGTATAAAACGGGCAATTTCCTTTATGGTTGGGGCCATATAAAAGTCTTTTAGTGGTACCTCAACATTTAACTGTTCATAAATTCTGCTTATAAGGGATATTGCCTTCAGTGAGTATCCTCCCAGTTCAAAGAAGTTATCATTCACACCAATTTTTTGTACTCCAAGGGCATCATGCCACAGCAGTGCAAGCTTCTCCTCAACTTCACCGCAAGGCTCTACATACTCTACTGATGTAGCTAAAGTACCGTCATTTTGGGGTAAATTATTCCGATCTATTTTGCCATTGGCTGTCAAAGGCAGCTTTTCCAGCTGAACAAAGTATTGTGGTATCATGTAATCGGGAAGTTCTTTTAAGAGAAGCGCCCTTAAATCTGATATTGTAAATTCACTTTCCCCTGCTATATAAGCACACAAATACTTGTTGCCCTCCTGGTCTGTCTTTGCAATTACCGCAGCTTCTTTTATTGAAGGATGCTTTAATAGCTGCACTTCTATTTCCCCAAGCTCTATCCTAAAGCCCCTAATCTTTACCTGATGGTCTACTCTGCCTATAAATTCGATGTTTCCGTCAGGAAGCCACCTTCCAAGATCACCGGTACGATACATTCTTTCTCCAGAGCTGAAAGGATTAGCTACAAATTTTTCCGTAGTCAATTCAAGTTTGTTCAAATAGCCTTTTGCCAGCCCATCTCCAGATATATATATTTCACCAGTTGTATTAACCGGTAAGATATTCATGTCTTCATTAAGTATATATATCTTATAATTCTGCAATGGCATACCTATAGGTATACTTGTTAGATTTCTCACCTTCTCACGGCTTAAATGGTAATAAGTTGAATCTACGCAGCATTCTGTTGGACCATAAACGTTTGTTATAGTAGGGTTATTATCTTTAAACCGATCATAGAAACCTTGTATACCTTTACATGAAAGTTCTTCCCCTCCGATAATAAACTGCATAACTGAAAGACTTTTGCCAGGCCTGGCAGTATCTGTTAAAAGCTTTATATGTGCTGGTGTTCCGTCTGAAACAGCAATTGAATTCCTGTTATAGTACTTTAGAAGGCCCTCACCATCTAGCCTTGTATCCTCAGGAACTATAAACAGCGTATGGCCAAGGAGAGAAGCCGCAAATATTTGTTTTACAGATGCGTCAAAAAAGTAAGGGGACACAAGGGCAACATTTAAATAATTATCATAATTTTCATAGACAAGCTTTCTTAGTCCATAAACCAAGTTAACTACACTTCGATGCTCTATCATTGAACCCTTCGGAACTCCAGTAGATCCCGATGTATAAATGATATAAGCTAAGTCCTCTGGTTTATTTATTTTATCAAGGTTTTCAGCACTTCCAATGTATATTTCAGGGGAATCAAGCAGTAATATATTACCGTAAAACTCTGCTTTATCCGCTAAATGTGATTGCGTCAACAGCATAGTTGCATTACTATCTTCCAGTAATTTTTTTATTCTTAGTCCAGGAAGTTTGGTTGAAATTGGTAAATAGACACCTCCTGCTTTTAAAATTCCCAGTATTCCAACCTGCATATCTACGGATCTTTCTACCATTATTCCAACTATGCTGTTTTGCTTTACATCATTACTTCTAAGTGCTCTGGCAAGCTGATTTGCCTTTTCATTGAGCTGCCTGTAGGTTAATTGCTTGTCCTCAAACACTACAGCTACATTATCAGGTGTCCTTTCCACTTGGTCTTGGAACAGCTCATGTAGAGTCTTATCCCTAGGGTATTCTGCCTTTGTATCATTAAAACTATTTAGTATTTGCTGTTTTTCATCCTGAGATAGTATATTTATTTCGGACAGCATCTTTTCGGGGTAAGCTGTGATCTCTTCCAGTACATTGATGAAATGGACCCCAAGTTTTTCTATTGTCTCTTTCTTAAACAGACGAGTAGCATACTTTAACCCAAATACAATATTATTCTGGGTCTCTTGGGCGTTTAGGGTCAAATCAAATTTGGACGCCCTGAACTCATTATCATAGGGCATGAACCTTAGCCCATTCATCTTAAATTCTGATGCCTCTTTATTTTGCAAGACAAACATAGTATCAAACAGCGGATTTCTGCTCAAATCCCGCTTAATGCTAAGCTTCTCCACAAGTTCCTCAAATGGGTAATCCTGGTTTTCATAAGCCCTTAGAGCATTTTCTTTTACTACCATCAAAAACTCGCTGAAATTCTTTTTACCTTGAGGGTAATTCCTCATAGCTAGGGTATTGACAAACATGCCTATGATGTCCTGCAAATCTGTATGTGGCCTTCCTGCTATAGGGCTTCCAATTACGACATCTTCCTGTCCGGTGTATTTGAAAAGAAGCACATTGTATGAAGCTAGAAGCACCATATACAGTGTTGCTCCATGATCCACGGCAAGCTTGTTCAGTTTATGTGCAAGTTCCCGGCCTGTTTCAAAACTGACCATATCGCCTTCAAAACTCTGTATAGCCGGCCTTGGGTAGTCTACCGGCATATCAAGTACTGGTATTTCTCCCCTAAATGCCTGGAGCCAGTATTCTTCTTGTTTACTGATTGTGCCGTCAGCAAACAATTTATTCTGCCATACGGAATAGTCCTTGTACTGAATCTGAAGTGCTGGAAGATTCATTCCTTCATACAAGCTTATGAATTCTCTTACCAGTATTTCATCCGACACCCCGTCAGATATGATATGGTGTTTATCAAGCATCATGACATGCCTGTCTTCTCTAATTTTTACGAGCCCTGCTCTTAGTAAAGGAGCCTTGCCAAGGTCAAATGGCCTTATGAATTCATTTGCTGCTTCTGAGGCTTTTTCTTCGCCGGTTTCCATGTACATGATACTAAATTCCACCTCATCATGGACCTTCTGCACCGGTTCACCATCTACCATATGGAAGGAGGTCCGGAAAGCCTCATGCCTTTTTACCAGCTGATCTAAGGCTTTCTCAAAACGTTCTATATCAATACTGCCTTCTAACAACATAAACTCTGGCATATTGTATGCCACCCTTGCTCCTTCAAGCTGATTTAATATATACAGCCTTCTTTGGGAAGACGACATAGGATAGTATTCCATTTCTCCAGTGGGCTGGATAGATTGATAAATACTCTCTTGGGCTTCCTGGATGTACTTGGCAATTTCTGCAATTGTCGGCAGCTTGAATATCTCCTTAAGAGATATATTTACATTGAACTCTTTGTGAATTTTGGCTGCAAAGTTTATTGCTTTTAATGAGTGCCCCCCAAGCACAAAGAAATTATCATTTCTCCCTATTTTCTCAACCCCCAGGATATCCTGCCACAATTGTACAAGCTTCTCTTCCACTTCACCTGAAGGTGCTTCATACTCTACTCCAGTATTTAAATGAGCAGCAGGGTGGGGCAAGTTCTTCCGGTCTATCTTACCATTGGCTGTCAAAGGCATTTCATCCAGCTGCATGAAGTATGCCGGGATCATATACTCGGGCAATTCTTTTGAAAGGCATTCCCTTAGTTCAGTTATTGTCAGTTCATTTTCCCCAACGAAATATGCACACAGATCCTTGTTCTTCTGTTGGTCTTCCTTTACAATAACCACAGCTTCTTTTATTGAAGCATGTCTTAATAGCTGAGCCTCTATTTCTCCAAGTTCTATTCTAAATCCCCTTATCTTTACCTGGTGGTCCATCCTGCCTAAAAATTCTATATTCCCGTCAGGCAGCCATCTTGCCAAGTCCCCAGTACGATACATTCTTTCTCCCTTTATAAACGGGTTAGATACAAATCTTTCTGCAGTAAGCCCCGTCTTGTTTAAATAGCCTTTGGCAAGACCATCCCCAGATATATATAATTCCCCAGCGATACCTATAGGATTTACTTCTAATTTCTTACCAAGTATATATGCTCTGGTGTTTGGCAAAGGACGGCCTATGGGGATATTATCCAATCTACTAAGCCCCGCCGCAGTAATCAAATATTCCGTAGAATCCACACAGCATTCGGTAGGACCATAAACATTTGTGATGCAAGGTTGCACATCCTCAAATCTGCTTAGGAAGTCTTTTACTGCATCAAATGGAAGAACATCTCCGCCTATAATAAAATGTCTCACTTTTAGGTTATTATCTATAGGAGGAGAATTTAACATCATATTTACGTGTATGGGCGTTCCATCCGAAATATCAATCCTATTTTCACTATAGAAGTCCAGCAGCTTTTTACCGTCTTTCCTTGCTTCCTCCGGTACAATGTACAATGCATGCCCCATTAGCAGTGCTGCGAAAATCTGCTGCACCGAAGCATCAAAAACATAAGGGGCAATGAGGCAAACATTCAACGGTGATTCATATTTGCTATATATTCTCTGGAACAGACCCTCTACCAGGTTTAATACACTCTTATTATCAATGCAAACACCTTTAGGGTTTCCCGTTGAGCCAGAGGTATAGATGATGTACGCTGTATCACCAGGCTTATTTATACATTTTATATTCACATCGTTTATAAAATTATAATCATAATCAGATAAATCAATAATCTCACCATCGAAATCATCACGATCCATAAGATGATTTTGGGTGAGTAAAATTTTGGCCTTGCTGTCCTCCATCATATACCTTTTTCTTTCCAATGGATAATTAGGATCTACAGGAAGGTACGCCCCCCCAGCCTTGATTACTGACATTATACCTATAACCATTTCAGGCGAGCGGTCCACCATTATGCCTACAATATCATCAGGCTTTACTCCCTTTTCTCTTAATGCCCTGGCCAATTGGTTTGCCTTTTGATTCAGTTCTCGGTAGGTTAATTGTTTACCTTCAAAAACCACTGCAATATGATCAGGAGTCTTTTTCACTTGCTCCTCAAACATTTGGTGTATGGTTTTATCCAGGGGATATTCGAGAGCAGTATCGTTAAAGCTGTATAATACTTGCTGTTTTTCTTCCTGTGATAACATTTCGATTTCATAAAGCCTTTTTTCGGGGTATGCTGCAATTTCTTCCAGCAAATTGATGTAATGAGCCCCAAGTCTTTCAACTGTTTCTTTCTTAAACAGTCTTGTACAGTATTCGAGTTCAAAGGCTATACCATCCTCAGTCTCAAATGCATTTAAGGTGATGTCAAATTTTGATATTCTGCCTTCTATCCCTTTGTTGTACGGCTTGAAGCTTAGATCAGACGTTATGAGCTCTGCTTTTCCAACATTGTATATGGCAAACATGGTATCAAAGAGGGGATTCCTGCTCATATCCCTCCTTATGTCCAGCTTATCCACTAATTCTTCAAACTGATAGTCCTGATTGTCGTATGCTTTCAAAGCATTTTCTTTAACTTCTTTCAAGAATTCAATAAAAGTCTTTTCTCCTTGCGGGTGGTTTCTCATGGCCAGAGTGTTTACAAACATACCTATGATGTCTTGAAGGTCAGCATGAGGCCTTCCAGCTATAGGACTTCCCACAATAATATCTTCCTGTCCAGTGTATCTAGATAACAGCACATTGTATGCAGCAAGAAGCGTCATATATAATGTAGCTCCATTGTCTGATCCAAGCTTGTTAAGTCTAACCGCAAGCTCGCTATCAGCTTCAAAGCTGATGTAGTCTCCTTCAAAGCTTTGTACTGCGGGTCTTGGGTAGTCGGTGGATAAATCCAGCACAGGGATCTCTCCCTGAAAGGTCTGGAGCCAGAATTCCTCCTGCTTACTTATGGCAGCTCCTGCAAACAATTCCCTCTGCCAAACTGAGTAGTCCTTGTACTGTATACGCAGTGGAGGAAGTATTTTCCCTTCATATAAGCTTATAAACTCTCTTACCAGTATGTCGTTGGACACTCCATCCGATATGATATGATGCATGTCAAACACCATAATATGTCTGGCTTCTCCAATCTTTACAAGTCCAACTCTTAATAGTGGAGCCTTTCCAAGGTCAAAGGGCCTTATGAATTTCTCCACTATTTCGGGAACCTTCTCTTCACTGGTTTCCAGGTACATGATACTTAGGTCCGCCTTGTCATGGACTTTCTGAGACAGCTCTTCCTCGATCATATGGAAGGAGGTTCGAAAGCTCTCATGCCTTTCTATCAGACTATGAAAAGCCTGCTCAAAACGTGCTTTATCAACAGTACCTTCCAGCAATATTATGCCAGGTATATTGTAGGCGATTCCAGCTCCTTCAAGCTGGTTTAATATATATAGTCTTTTCTGGGCGGATGACATGGGATAATATTCCATATCCCCAGCACGTTGAATGGACTGATATAGGCTCTCCTTTGAGTCTTCAATGTAGCTGGCAATTTCTAAGATGGTTGGTGTCTTGAATATTTCCTTAAGAGGTATGTCTACATTGAACTCTTTGTGAATTCTTGCTACAAGGCTTGTTGCCTTTAACGAGTGTCCTCCGAGCATAAAGAAGTTATCATTTCTTCCTACCTTCTCTATTCCAAGGATGTCCTGCCACAGCAGCGCAAGCCTTTCCTCCACTTCACCTGAAGGCGCTGCATACTCTGTTCCTGTATTTATTCTTCCATCAGGCAGCGGCAGCGCCTTTCTGTCCAATTTTCCATTTATGGTTAACGGTACTTTTGCTATCCTCATAAAATAGGATGGAATCATATAATCGGGCAGCTCTTTAGATATAAGCTCCCTTATTTCGGTCACTGTCACTTCTCGGTCAGACACTATATAAGCGCAAAGATACCTGCCTACACTTGAATCCTCCCGGTCAATGACCACCGCCTCATTTATATCAGCATGCTTCAAAAGGGCTGCTTCTATTTCCTCAAGCTCGATTCTATACCCTCTTATTTTAACCTGGTGGTCTTTTCTGCCGGCAAATGCAATATTCCCGTCAGGAAGCCACTTTGCAAGATCTCCTGTTTTATACATCAGTTCTCCAGGCATAAATGGGTTCGGTACAAACTTTTCCCTGGTAAGTTCCGGTTTTTTCAAGTATCCTCTCGCCAATCCTGCCCCGGAAACACAGAGTTCACCCTCAACACCTATGGGCTTAAGATTATTGTTTTCATCAACTATAAACACCCGGGTATTGGTAATAGGTTTACCAATAGGTACCGACTTATCGGCCGTCTCACAATCATCTGCTTTCCATACCGTTGCACATACGGTTGTCTCAGTAGGTCCATAAGCATTTATATATGAAATCCTGTTGCTCCATTTCTTTAAAAGTTCGGGAGTGGAAGCCGAACCTGCTGCAATTACCTTCTTTAAGGAAGTTACTTTTTCCGGGTCCAGATTTGCCAGATACGGAGGTGGTAAAGTAGCAATAGTTATCTCATTTTCATTTAGGTATTCTTCAAATCTTCGATAGTCATTGATAATATCGCCTGAAGATATATATAGTGTTGCTCCTGCCAATAGTCCCATAAATATTTCCCAAACTGCAGCGTCGAATGAAATTGATGCAAATTGAATAATCCTATCGCTTTCACTTACATTTAAGCGGGTCTTGAAAAACGCCTCCAGATTTGCTACCCCTTTATGTTCTACCATAACCCCTTTAGGTTTTCCTGTAGACCCAGATGTATAAATGATATATGCCAAATTTTGCGGTGAACATACCACTTCCAGGTTCATAGGGTTTCCGGCATAAAGGCTTTCATCTTCTATGTCTATATACTTCCCGTAAAACTCCACTTTCTCCAGGAATTGCTTTTGGGAAATCAGCACCCCTATCTCGCTGTCCTCGAGTAAATATTCGATTCTTGCCTTAGGGTAGTCAGGATCTATAGGCATATATGCCCCTCCGGCTTTAAGTATGCCAAATATACCTATGACCATCTCCAGTGAGCGTTCTACCATAATACCCACTATGCTGTCTGGTTTAACTCCCTTATCCCTCAACACTCTTGCAAGCTGATTTGACTTCTCATTGAGTTCCCTATAGGTTAGCTGCTTACCCTCAAACACCACTGCCGCATTGTCAGGTGTCTTCACCGCTTGTTCCTCAAATAGTTGGTGAATGGTCTTTTCCCTGTGGTATTCCTCCGTTGTATTATTGAAGCAGTGTACTATTTCTTTCTTTTCCACTTCGGTGAGTATATCAATATTCCTAATATGCATATCGGGATTATCGGTTACAATTTCTATTACCGACTGAAAATGTCCCTTGATTTTTTCTATGAAATTACCATCATATACCAGTGAGTTGTAACTGAATTTAATAGATAATTCCTTACCGCCATCAACGAGTATCCCAAAATCATAATTCGTCTGCTCGAATATTTCCATTCCAACTACATTTAAAATGCCATTACTGGATGAAGCATTAACCGCTTCATCCATAGGGTAATTTTCAAAAGCCATGACATGATGTATCAAGGCATCTTTCAAGCATGTTTTTGACTGCACATCCGCCAGAGGATAGAAACTGTACCGGTCAGATTCAAGCACCGATTGCTGCATCTCTTTGATCAGTTCGGTAAAAGTTTTATCCTCATCACAACTCACCCTTACTGCAACGGTATTTATAAATAAACCCACCATGCTCTCAATTCCCTGTATTTCATGAGGCCTTCCCGATACCACCTCACCAAACACCACATCATCGGTATTGTTATACCGCTGTAATAATATCCCCCATATGGTCTTTATAATGGTACTCATGGTTGTATTGTTTTTGGCTGCAAACTTCTCAAGATCGCTAGTTATTTGTTCAGATATTTTAAACTCCGTTTCTTCAATCCTGAAATCATCACTTGCAGACCTGCCGTTTTGGGGAAGGACTGTCTGATGCTCGTAACCTTTAAGATAGGTTTCCCAGTAATCTGCGGCCTCGTTCTGATTTCTGCCTTCCAACCATTTGATATAGCGGCTGTAAGGATATACCTTTCCTGACTCCGGCTCCCGGCTATTCATCAGGGCTTCATAGTTTTCCATAAATTCTCTAAATATATTTGCGAGACTCCACCCATCAATAATGATGTGATGAAAGCTCCATACCATGTTATAAGATTGGTAGCCTGTTTTAATTACACTTAATCTTGTTAAAATATCCCTTGATAAGTCAAAGCCCTTTTTTCTGTCTTTAACCCTGTATTCTTCTATATACCTATCCCTTAGTTCTTCGGCAAGGGAGGTAATATCCTCATAGCTGACAGACAGCTTTCTTTCCTTCATGACTACTTGTAAGGGCTTGGCTACATTTTCATACAAAAAAATTGTTCTCAAAGCGTCATACTTTTCAATAATGATATTAACGCTCTTTTCAACACAATCAATGTCCAGGATGCCTTTTATAGAAAGTGATATCTGCTCAAAGTAGGCGTCTGAATTTTTATCCATCATATAGTGGTACAATATCCCTTGCTGCATAGGAGTGAGCCGGTACATATCTTTTATGTTTTGTTTCTTCAAATCACTCATAAGTACTCCTCCTTAAATACAAACTCTTTTTATTCGAAGTTATTCAATACGTCTTCAAACTCATCCATATTCAGATCGTCTACTGTAAAATCACTGAGTGTAGCTTCTGAATAGTCCATTTCTGCACAATGGGTTATTATGTTTACTAAATGCTTTTTAAAACTCACCGCTACCCCTTCAATAGTACTCTTCTCATACTCGCCCTGGTTGTAGCTAAAGTTTAATTCCAGCTTCCCGCCTTCTACAGTTCCGCCGTTAATATCAATACAATACTCACTTTTATAGTTTGGTCCTGTAGACTCTCCGGCAGGAATATCAGACACTCCAAATAAATTGTCTACATTATCCTGGTTGAATTGACCGAGGTAATTGAAGCTTATTTCAGGGTTTAGATTAAAGTTTAAATCGGCTTTGTTTTCCGGCAAGGTAAGATATTTTAGTATGCCGTAACCTATCCCTTTGTTAGGTATCTGCCTGATGTTTTCTTTTACCGATTTGATCATGCGGGAAATATCGAGTTGTCCGCTGACATCTAACACCACGGGATACTGGGTGGTGAACCATCCCACGGTCCTGCTTATGTCAATGTCTTTAATGATTTCCTCCCTGCCGTGCCCCTCCAGACTGATCAGAACCTTATCATTTCCGGTCCATTCCCTCACTGCTAATCCCAAGGCGGTAAGCAATATGTCGTTTACTTCTGTGTTATAAGCATGGTTTACCCGCTTTAGCATCTTCTCAGTCTCTTCAATACTCAGCTCGATCTTGACGCTATTGTTATTCATATACCTTCTTTCTTCAATCTCTCGGTCTTTTGGAAGCGGTATTGTTTCAGTTTTTTCCAAATTGGTCCAGTAATTTATTTCTTTTAATAGTTCAGGGCTATTGGCATACTCATCAAGCCTCTGTGCCCAATCTTTGAAAGAGTCGGTCTTGTTGCTGAATTTTATTTCATCATTGTTTAGCGCCTGTCTGTATCCTATGTCCAAATCTTCCAGTATGATTCTCCACGATACCCCATCAACTACAAGGTGGTGAATAGCTATTAGCAGGTGGTCCCCTTCTTTAGTCTTAAACAGACCAACCTTAACTAAAGGACCGTTATACAAGTCCATGCTCCTCTGAATCCTCGACGCTTCCAGCTCTATTTTTTCCCGGTAATTATAGCTGTCCCTAAGGTCTACAATTTCCAATGAAAAATGTTCACCTTCAAGGTTTTTGTTGTATTGGAGTATATTTTGATCCTCTATTTTTACCACTGTTCTAAAAATATCGTGGTGCTCTACAAGCTTTGACAATACTTTTCGAATAATAGCTTCTTCAAATCCGTTACGCCCATATATCATTATTTCCTGATTAAAATGATGGATATCCTTGCTGTCTTGTTTATACAACCATCTTTGTATAGGTGTTATCGGTACTATGCCTTCTACCGGGCCTTGATGAATTCTTCGGCTTGTAGATTGTATATATTCGACGAGTTCCTCAATTACAGGATGTTTGAATAAGTCCCGCATTTCAAGCTTTAGCCCATGGACGTTAAGACGCGACATTACCTGTATGGCTTTTATTGAGTCTCCTCCAAGGCTGAAGAAATTATCTTTTACCCCGATGTTTTCAGTTTTTAGTACGTCTTCCCATACTTTGGCCAGTATTTCTTCTCTTTCGTTTCTAGGAACTACATGCTCTACTCCGGTATTAATATTCCCCTGTGGTTCAGGCAATGCTTTCCGATCAATTTTACCGTTGGCATTAAATGGCAGCTGTTCCAGCTTCATGAAATATGCTGGTACCATGTAGTCAGGTAGTTCGTTTAAGAGATGCTCCCTTAGCTCGGAAATGGTCAATTCATTTTCCCCTACAATATATGCACACAGGTACTTCTTCCCTTGCTGCTCTTCCTTTGCAATAACCACTGCTTCCTTAATAGCAGTGTGCTTCACCAGATGTGCTTCAATTTCTCCAAGCTCTATTCTAAAGCCTCTTATCTTTACCTGGTGGTCGATCCTGCCCATGAATTCGATGTTCCCATCAGGAAGCCGCCTTACTAAGTCCCCTGTGCGGTACACTTTTTCGCCGGGAATAAACGGGTTAGGTACAAATTTTTCTGCTGTCAGTTCAGGTCTATTCAAATAGCCCCTTGCAAGACCGCTTCCACCTATCACAAGTTCACCGGCCACTCCTACAGGAGTTAATTGGTTGTGCTTGTCCAGTATATAAAGGTATACATTCTGTAAAGCTTTCCCTATAGGTACTGTTATAAGTTCTTCTGCTATTTTCTTTGTTATACTGTAACCCGCTGCATATATCGTGGACTCTGTAGGCCCATAGATATTTTCCAGAGATGTGTTCTCTGAGACATCGAAAAGCTCATGGACAAGCTTTTTGGGCAGCGCTTCTCCAGCAGCAAAAATATACCTGAGAGTTGATGGCAGTTTTATACCATTATCTTTTAAAGTCTGTACCATTATATTCAGCATTGATGGTACAAAGTTTACATGGGTTATCTTATGCTTGTTTATTACCTCTACTAACTCCATAGCTTCCTTTTCCACACCTTGGCGTGATATTACAAGCTTTCCTCCGTTGAGGAACCAGCCAAATATCTCAGCTACGGATACGTCAAAGGTATAAGTTGTTTTAAATAGAAAAGCGTCTTCCGCTTTAAGCGGATACATGGCCTGGAGGGCTGTAATTATGTTTACAACGCTAGTATGCTCAATCATTCCACCTTTGGGCTTCCCTGTCGAACCTGATGTATAAATGACGTACGCAAGGTCCGAGGGTTTGTTTACATTTTCAAGCTTTGAGTTCTCTTCATTTAAATATTCTTCCTCCAGATATATAATATCCGCATCAATCTGCTTATTTTCCATAAAGGTCCTGGAGGTCAAAAGGATCTGGGAACCACTATCGTCCAACAAATACTTTATCCTTGTATCAGGATAATTAGGATCTATCGGCAGATACGCCCCTCCAGCTTTCAATATGGCAAATATCCCCACAATCATCTCAAATGAACGTTCGGCCATAATTCCTACAATACGGTCAGGCTTTACCCCTTTGTTCCTCAATACTCTGGCCAAATGATTTGCCTTTCCGTTCAATTCCCTGTAAGTCAAGTGCTTGTCTTCATATACCACAGCTATGTTGTCAGGTGTCCTTTCCACCTGCTCAGCAAACAGCTCATGTATGGTTTTGTCCTGCGGATAGTCTTTCTTAGTATCATTAAAGTCTATCAGCAACTGCTTTCTTTCTTCATGACTTAATATAATAAGCTTGTCAACTGACCCTTTGGGGTTATGGATAAACATATTTAAAATATTAATAAAATAGTCTATACACTCTTCTGCCTGTTTTCTTTCCAATACTTTGTCCGAGTAGATCAAGCTTATATTAAGATCATCGAATGTATTACTTACTGTAAAGTCAAGACTTGTATTGGTTGCTTCATATTCATCAACTGAAATTCTATCTTTAACATCACCGATTTCTTTGTTTATTATCTCGTTATATATATGAAAATCCACATAATTGAATATGGTATCAAATAAAGGATTTTCCTCTTTGTTTTCTTTTCCGCCCAGGATATTTATGATCTCAAATAAAGGCAGTCTTCCATAAAGCTTTAAGTTTATTAATTTCTTTTCTGCAACTTTTATCAATTCCTCCCATATATCGATTTTATCAAAACACATTTTGACGGGAACCGTATTTAAGAAGCACCCCAGCATCTTATCTCCATCTTCGCATACAGGTCTGTTATTTTCTACCAAACCTACGACAAAGTCATCCTCGTATGAAAGCATATTGAGCATATAAGTGTATGCAGCAAAGCAAAGTGTCTTTAAGCTTACATCATATCTTCTGGCAGTACTTCTTAAATCACCTAAAAATTCCTGACTTAAATGGCGTGTTACATGGTCTACTTTATAAGATTTTTTTGTTTTTCCATGAATATTTGCAGGCATATTCAACCTTTTATATTCACTTAATTCCTCTCTCCAATAATCAATTACTTCCTGGTTGTCCTTAATTGTCATTTGGTCTGCTATATAATCTTTATAGCTGCATTTAAGCCGTGTTGGTATATAATCTTTTTCTTGCTTAAGCTTAGAGTATAGGTTTGAAACTTCCGTAATCAATGAAGCAACACTCCAGCCATCCAGGATAGCATGGTGGAATATCAGAACCAGACAAATATGGTTTGCGTCAAGTTTGAATATTCTTATCCTCCAAAGGGGCTTTGATATATCAAACGGATTCGCTCTGTCATTTTCCAAATATTTGTTTATATACTCAACCTGCCCTGTCCTGCTAAAATTCATGATATCTATCTGCTCAATATCAAGACTACTGCCCTTGTAAACAATTTGCACAGGAGTTTCAAAATCCTCTAAATTAAAAACCGTCCTTAAAATATCATGTTTTGACGTCATTAGAAGCATCGCTTCTTTAAATGCTGGGAAATCAAAGTCTTTGTCATTCAGATGAAATGCAAATTGGTCATGATAAACTGCATTTTCATAGTCTTTTTTGGAATGATAAATCATACCCAGCTCTATGTGACTCATCGGATATATATCTTCCATGTCCGAAGGTAACTTTTCTGAGAGAGTTTCATTCATCAATATTCGCTGTTTAAATAACTCCAGTTCTTCCCTTGCTTTACCCATCTTACTGTTAAAAGCTTCCGTATCTTTTACTTTTAAGAATGCAGACAATCTCTCAATATCAGGATTCATGTATATATCCCTGATTTGGATGTTTATATCCAACTTTTTGCATATTGTGCTGACTAATGATATTGCACGTATAGAATCTCCGCCTATTTTAAAGAAGTTGTCCCTTATTCCTACCTGTTTTGCTCCAAGCACTTCCTGCCATATTTCAACCAGTTTCTCTTCCACTTCATTCCGCGGCGCTACATATTCTGTTCCCGTACTCATACTTCCGTCAGGCTCGGGCAATGCTTTCCTGTCTATTTTTCCATTAGGGGTCAATGGCAGCTTTTCCATCTGCATAAAGTAAGAAGGGATCATGTAGTCCGGGAGCTCTTTTGACAAGTGTTCCCTCATCCCCTGTACGGTTATTTCTTGATCCGGTACGACGTACGCACAAAGATACTTATTTCCGTCAGCTCCTTCTTTGTCCAATACCACTGCTTCTTTTATTGTTT
>NZ_POVS01000023.1:0-1370 GCF_002894905.1 Paenibacillus sp. F4 | reverse complement strand
CAATCATCCGAAATTATCAAAGAATATAAAGAGGCACATCCTGATAAGATTGTTTCCCTGACAAAACCGAATAGTGGACTAGGCGGTACTCGTAATTATGGGTTAAAGTTTGCTAAAGGGGAATATATCGGGTTTGTGGATTCCGATGATTGGGTAGATCGGAAGATGTTTGAAGCGATGTATGGGATGGCGAAGCAAGGCCATGACATTGTGTTATGTGACTTTATGGTGGTGCAAGATGGATGGGAGACTGGTCATGTCGCAAAAGGCTTTCGAGGGACACATTTCAATCCCCAGGAAGTAGTTATTAATTCGATTGATCCAGCGACAGCCTGTAATAAACTATACCACAGAAAGTTTTTCCAAATTGCTGAGTTTACTGATGGGTGGTATGAGGATATTGGGACGACTCCAATCCTGCTTTCATATGCTCATAGTGTGGGTTATTTGGAGCTGGCTTTGTATAATTATAGACAGCGAAGTGGTTCAATCACTTATAGTGCAGATGAGAGAACGAAGGATGTAATTAGTTCTTGGCAGCGGGTGCTGGATAACGTTCACAACAATTTTAGAAAAGAAGCCATATTTGCAGTATACAAGAGCATAGCAACATTTATAGAATTCAAGCCAGCATTTGCGGATGATTTTTTGGAATACGCTCATCAGAATCAAGAGTTGTTTCAACAAAATGATTACTATCAAAAGGGCACGCGAAGTAAATCGATAGTTGATTTATTCCAAATGGGGTTAATTCCCAAAAAGTTACATTATTTCTGGTTTGGACATGGCGAGAAGAGTGAACTGATTAAGCGTTGTATGGCATCTTGGAAAAAGTATGCAGGTACGTATGAAATTATTGAATGGAATGAAAGTAATTGTGATATTAACGAAAGTCAATTTGTAAAAGAGGCATATGAGGCAAAAAAGTGGGCATTCGTAGCCGATTATTTTCGGATTAAGGTGATATATGAACAGGGTGGGTTTTACATGGACACGGATGTAGAACTTAAAGCCCCGCTGGACTCATTAAGAACAAGCAATTTCTTTTTTGCTTTCGAAACAAGAGATAATATTAATGCGGCTATATTTGGGGGAATACCTAGATTTGAGTTAGCAAAGAAATGGTTGAAGACATACCAGGAAGAAACGTTTAAAAAGGAAGACGGGACATATAATATGAGTAATAATATTGTAATCCGTCTTACAGGATTGTTGAGGAAAGACTATAAAATAAAGTTAAATGGACAAATGCAGACGTTAAGGGATAATGTCAAAATTTATCCTGCAAACAAGCTAACCATTGATGTATATGACGGAAAGAATTTAGCGGTGCATCATTTTGATGCTTCTTGGTGGGATGTAAAAGATGA
>NZ_POVS01000022.1:409-22169 GCF_002894905.1 Paenibacillus sp. F4 | reverse complement strand
ATTTTGAAACTGACGAGATAAAATATCTCATTTTCGCTTCCATTTCATACAGCCTGACGGCATGTACCAAAATCTCAGCGTTGGATTTTGTAAACAAAATCCGTACTCACTCGTTGTTCAGTTTTCAAAGATCAAATCAACAGCCGTTTAACTGGCTGGATATATAATTTATCACGTGTATATCTATCAGGCAAGTTGTAATATTTCCCATTTCAATAGTTTGTATTTCTACACGGTGTAGTTTTTATTAAAACACTCCAACACACAATGATTTATCTGTAACAACCGAAACTCTCTTATCTCCTACTTAAAGTGCAAAGTTGATCAGGTATAAACGTCATAAACCAGAAAAGCAGAAGCTCTTTATGTATTGGATGAGCTGCTGCTTTAGCTTTTAAGAAAATCCTGAAATGTTCGTTTAGCTTAAAGCTGTAGCTAAATCCTGTATCAAAAGTTCAGCAGGCTCATGCCCTACAGCCAAGCGGATAAGCGATTCAGGCATGTGTTGTTTTTTTAGACTCTGCTTATTGAAGCCGTAGTTTGGTGAGATCACCTGGCTCTCCATGGACCCCCAAGATACACCGATCCGGATCAGTCGCAGTTTATTAATCACTTTACATATATCTTCATAAGTCGAATCCTTTAGTTCAAAACTGAATAATCCGGCATAGCCTTTGAGCTGTCTACATGCGAGCTCATGTTGTGGATGAGAAGGAAGTCCGGGATGATTCACTTTGGAAATGGCCGGATGATCTGTTAGAAAACGAGCAACCAACAGAGCATTCCTTTGATGGGCTTCCATTCGGAGCGGGAGTGTTCTTAGCCCCCGAATGAGTAGCCAGGCTTCAAAAGGGCCCAACGAGCCGCCAATCAACTCATACTCTTCAGCATACATACGGTTTATTATCTCTTTAGAAGCGATCACTGCCCCTGCAATTAAATCATTATGACCACCCAAGTACTTGGATGCGGAGTGAACAACGATATCTACGCCCCATTCCAAAGGTTTTTGGAAAAGGGGTGTAGCCCATGAATTATCTATGATTGTGCGTATACCCTTCGCTTTGGAAAGCGAAGTTACCTCCTGAACATTTACCATATCGAATGTGAATGAGGTAGGAGACTCCATAAGAATAGCACGGGTCTGTGGTTTGATGGCACCAGCGACTGCTTCTGTAGAAGTCGAATGTACGATTGTATAGTCTATATGGAACCTCTTTAAATATCGGGCTAGGCTGACGGAGGTTTCATATATGTGTCCGACCAGAATCAGATGGTCCCCTGCGGATAAGCTACACATTAGAGCGGCACTGATAGCAGCCATTCCGGAAGCAAAGCACTTGCAGTCCGCCCCACCTTCCAGCGCAGCAATCATTTGCTCTGCAATCTGAACGGTAGGATTGGTTCCCCTCGAATAGACATAATGCTCCTTTTCATTATTAGCCGCTTCAGCATAATCTTCGTAAGTATCAAAGAAAAATGGAGCAGTCTCATAAATTGGAGGAGCAGCAGCCTTAGCAAAATACCCTAGTTCGTCCTCAAACCGGAGACAGATAAGCTGATCATCCGAGAAACTCAAACTGATCACCACTTTCTGAAAAAATTTCAAACCCATAAGAGGTAGTCTCCTCAATCCGGAACTCAAATATTCTATAATGTAACTCCTCTAGACCCTGTGGTGGTTGATTTGCGAAATTCGGAGAATTATGAGGCTTCCAAATGTCTTTCGCTAAGTATCCAATTCATAAAAATAGCGTATATTTTAGGGTTGCAGGGCAAAGATATGCTTTATCAATGTACTTAATACCTGGTTTCCTATTTTTCAAATTTTCCTCCCTTTGTTACTGCTTACAGTTATTATTAAAAAAAGAAAAAAGACAAATAAACAGTCCTCTTCATGAGGAGATGATAGTTCAATACCCCGAAGTTATGCCTCTATCTCAGCAGCTACACCATACAGAGCAAAAATCGCAGAACCGTAGTAAACCCATCATTCCTTTAAATAGATCCACCACTTTTTTGATGCTTATTCTCGTTCATCGGCACTACATGAAGTGTTCCATCCTCGCTAAACTCTGCATAGGCAATCTCGTCGATACTATCATATCCCTGCTCTCGCACTTTTGCTTTAATCTCTTCAATATCGATTGACTTCCCACGCATAGATTCGTTCAGAAGCTTTCCTTTATCAATGACTGTAACAGAAAAAAGATCAGGCTGTGCATCTATTCCCATATCCTGAGCGGCGGGTGGCTCGTATTCGGGTTTGCGCATGACTGACAATGAACCATTCGTTTCTAACGTGGCGTACCAGACCTCACGCAGAGAAAAAATATTTTGCTGGCGTAGCATGGAGAGCAGCTGGGTAAATTCTATATCATATTTTTCAAGCATTTCTTGATTAACTTGCCCCTTATCCACGAGCAGCACTGTTCGACCTTCTGCCATATAGCCAAATTTCACAAAACGGGTCATCGCCTTTTCAAAAAAATAGGCCAGCGCGCACCATAGTGCCAAAGCAAACAAAAGCTGCCCAATGGTCACCTTATCGTCATATAACATATTTCCCACAATTTCGCTTAACACCAATGAAGTTAGGAAATCGAGTGGTGTTAACTGACTGAGTGTTTTCCGACCTGTAATAAAAGTAATGATCCACAAGCCAAAAAAGCTGATGATCAATTTGACACCGATCGTAACAAATACCTCCATAAGTATGCCTCCCGGAAGAAGTTGTTTTCTTTATGTGTTATTTACACCTGTCTACCTCAGCATTAAACAGAGGGGTATTCCTAAAATGCCCGATTAAAAAAGCCCGCTACCAACTAGAGGCAGCGAACTTTTTAATTACGGCTAGTATATAATCTTAATCTTTCAGATGTTTATCAAAAAACTCTTAACCACGTCCAATATATGTGGCTGGGTAAAGGCAATATGCCAGCTCCCGTAATTTTGTGCATAGTGACATCATTGCCCGCTAGCTTGGACTCTGGAGTCATGATTATCTACTTTTCACAAGAAGCTGAATCGCTTCTTTAACCAGCTTATCCGTGTCTCCTCCCGCCTCTTGCTCTTCCAATATACATCGTTGCAGATTCTCTGCTACAATTTGGGCAATCGCTTTATCTGATGCGTTACGTACGGCAGATAGCTGGCTAACGACGTCTTTGCACGATTTTCCTTCATCCATTAAACGAAGTACCCCACGCACCTGTCCCTCAATCCTCCTCAGGCGCGTTTTCAGTTCATCACTGTAATTGTAATCCATAAGTAATGCACTCCTTTTTTGACTTACCATATACACGTATAGGTATATTATAAACCAAAAAAATAAATAGGATACCCTAAATAAATAGATTCACCTTGCCCTGCGAAGCATCCCCCAAGTAGGCGGCTACTCCAGCATATTCCAAACCGTCGATTAGCTCATCTTGCTGCAGCCCTAACAAATCCATGGTCATGGTACAGGCGACGAGCTTGATCCCCTGCTCTCGTGCCAACTCTATAAGCTCCGGCAAGGAAAGCGCCTTGTGCTTTTTCATGACATGCTTGATCATCTGTGGACCAAGTCCGGCAAAATTCATTTTGGATAGTGCAAGCTTTTGGGGTCCACGAGGCATGATCCAGCCAAAGGCTTTTTCGAGTATTCCCTTATTGGTGCTCACGATTTCATCCTTGCGTAACGTGTTTAGCCCCCAAAAAGTAAAGAAAATAGTTACTTCATGATCATATGCTGCCGCTCCATTCGCAATAATGAATGCAGCAATCGCCTTATCCAGCTCCCCGCTGAATAATACAATCGTTGTTTTGGACTGAGCATGTTCTTGATTATTTGCATAAATTCCTGCTGTCGTACTCATATGGATTCGCTTCCCTTAGTCTCTCCAGCCCATTCGGATATGCCTGAAAGCACAGATTTGACTTTTTTAGCGCCTTTGGAAACTAATAACTGACAAGCCATTTCACTGCGTGCTCCAGCTTGACAAATCACTGCGATCTCTTCTTCCAAGTTCAGTTCAGAGAGTCTGTTCTCCAGTTCGCCAAGAGGGATGTGCTTAGATCCAGGGATATATTTAAGCGCAAATTCAGCGGGTTCACGAACATCAAGCAAAATGAAGTTCTCTTTTCCCGAACATTTTGCTTGTAGCTCTTCATGGCTTATCGTAGAAGAAAATATTTGCTCCTTCTTCACTTCAGCCGGATTTGCTTTGCGTAAATAATGTCGCATTACATCTCCTTCTTGGAGAGTGCCCAAATATTGATGTCCGGTGTTTTTGGCCCAGCTCTGAAAATCGGCTAATGAACCTTTGTCAGTCGCCTGAACCTCCATAATCTTTCCGGGAACGAGCTCATTCATAGCCTTTTTTGTTTTTACTATAGGCATAGGACAAGCTAGCCCTTTGCAATCAAGAATATGATCTGCTTGGATATTGTTAGTTGATGACATTGTATAACCTCCGCCTGTTTTTTGAGGGGGCTTAGCTTAGTTAAATTTCTTTATACATATACCCCTATGGGTATTAGGATAACGAGACTCGCTTCTCTTGTCAACTTATTTGGCCGTTTTTTCTCAGAAGCAAACGAAATCATGTCTTGAAAAAATAAAATTAAAAGCAAAAAAAGCCGCGCAAAAACGCGACTCTAATGCATAAAACAAAATTAATCGTCTTTTTTCATCAGTTCTGGCAGATCCAGCGACATCGAAATATTACACAGCATACCTCTGGCGAGAAAAAGCATCGTTCTTTCCATTGCTTGTTCAATACCTGCCCGTCGGAAAGCATCATAAACCGTCGTATGAATTTCACGGAATCCTTGCTGCATCACGCTTACGACCTCATCCTCGCGGATCGTCTGCGCCTGCATTTGCAAAAGTGTTTCATTGCGGTATTCCATCATAATTTGCGAATAGGCTGCAATTAGCTCTTGCTCAAGCTGTTCAGATGAGGCCGAATGAATGACCCTGTGAAAAGAGTCTATGATACGTGTAAATGAAACCTTCAGGGCTTCAACAAGCAATGCTTCCTTGGTAGCGAAAAAACGAAAGACATAGGGTTGAGAAATATTGGCCCGTTCCGCAACTTTGGCTGTCGTAGCTCGGTAGTAGCCCATCTCTGCAAACACTTCAATGGCAGCAGATATGATTTCCTTTTGGCGATTTATAGATGTTGACGTAGCTTTAGCCATGTTTTTTTCATCCTTTTTTTAGCACAGTTTTCTCATTAGTGATTAATCAATTACAAATCAGTATAAACGACATAACCTAAAAATGCAATAAAGTCGCCTCCGCAATTCTGACGGAAACGACTCTGTTACATACATCCAATTATGGCGTCTTAGAGTTAAAATATAATCGGATATAATTGACCTTTTGCGTTTTGGTTTGATAGGAAAACACTAAATAATAACTAAGTCCTGATGTGTTGTTGATCGTATAATTAGCTTCTGCTGTGTCAGGTATGTCTTTAGAGGTATCAACGGTTTCCGTAGGTTGGCCCAATTCGTCAACAACTTGTTTGATAAGCAACTTCTTATAGTCTGGATCGGTAGATGTAATTTCTGTAACTTTATCGCTTCCATCCAGCATGATGTCTGTATGATACTTAGCGTAGCTTCTCATAGGACCTGTAGAACCTGAATCGGATTTCCCCCACAGCTCAAATAACAAATCGCTACTAGTTCCCAAGCCAAGACCTTTAGGCAAATTCGGTAAGGTCCCCTGCTTGGCTGCGATGAATATAGCGGCTACGGAACTGTGTTTACTGTGAGATGAAGCTGTACTACTGGCAGGTTCTTGATGGGTAGAGGTTGAGCCTTGCCCTTTAGTATTGAGATCCGTGTTTTGATCTGTAGAACTAGCAGGTGGTGTGACTGTTTCTGCTTTAGTAGGAGCAGTTGATTTTTCCTCCCCGCTATTGCTGCATCCTGTCATTACAGCAAAACCTATAGCCAATAAAGCACTAGTGGTGATTAGCTTGTAAGCCAACTTTTTACGATCATGAGATTGATGTGTATCCTTCATTATAAGATCACTCTTTCCTTGTTCTTGGGTACAAACCAAGTGTAACCGAACCTCGTTTCCGGAATACCTCTACTTGTTTCCAACTTGTAAACAAGGACATTGGTGATTTTCTAACATACCTATTTACGACCATAAGCTCCCAGCTGTTGTTTAGAAAAGGAGTAAGGAGAGTCACTCTTCTTCAACCATATATTCCCTTTAATGATAAAGATGTATACCGCAAAAACAAAGTAGATCGTACCCGCAATCCAGTCTATTGCCGTTGGGAGGTCTCGCTGTACTATTTCATGAATATACCAGATTCCGACTGGAACATGCAGGAGAAGTGCCGTAAACAAGCCAGGATTATATAGGGTTTTTGCTTTAATATTGACAACGATGCCGTGCCAGACGACCTGAAAGAATCCCATAAAAACTGGTGCGAGTCCAAGCCAGACTACTTGCGGGAACCATACGGGGAGCAGATAAAACACATAGGCAATTGCCACATTGATAATCATCGCTGATTGAGTGTTTAAGGGGTAATGATCCGGTGTATCACTTTTAAACATAACATTGTTAAATAAACCAGCAAAATATCCAGGCCAGCGGTACTCCTCAAATTGATGAAATAATATAGCTACAAAACTCAACCATAACATGCCTGTTATATCCGAAAGGATAGCTGGATTCATAAGTAAAACAATACATACAACCACACCGATTATAGCCCCTGCATCTTGCCAATATTTTCTTAAAAAATTCATATTAGTCACCCCTATGATTTATTTTTGATCAAAATATCTTTCGAACAGCAGATTTAATTGTTCCTCTATTGAAGGTATTTCCACAACTGCCCCTGATTCAAGAATCGGACTCATCAGTGCAGGCAGAAAAATAGCTCCAAATATTTGCAGCATCATTGCTAACAAGCGCTCCGGCTGTTGCTCACCTGTCAGCTCCTTGATCGTGCTCTGAACCTTTGGAAATCCCATGATGTTTAAAAACCTTCCGTATTCCTGTTGAGATGTAAAGGGCGTGCTGCCCATGGCAATAATTCGCGAAAGAAGCTCTGGATATTGACGAATGACCTGTAGATAGTTAAGTAAAAATTGTTTCAGTCTATCTTGGGGGGGCATCGCTGTATTGTCCAAAATAGAAAAGGTGTGCTGAAAGCCATTTAATATCACTTCAATAGCTTCACTGAGCAGATTTTCCTTGGAGCCAAAATAATAATTAACTAAAGAAATATTAGTAGCAGACAGGTCGGCAATTTTTCTGATTGTAACCGCCTCAAAACCTTCCTTTTGAATAAATTCCAGCGTAGCGTCTAAGATTTTTTCTTTGGTTTGTTGTTTTTTGTCTGGGTGATTCATGTTTTTCCTCCTCCTGTTTCGTCCAATCATAACGATAAATGAAATGGGACGATTTATGTAAATAACTTTTCAAACAATAATTAAAACGTTGTTTAAATTATTGTTTGAACTCAGTTTAGCACTTTTTATTTCACAAAACAAGGAGCGATTCGAGATTTAGGGAATAGAAAAACCCGCATAACGAATGAGATCGTTTGCGGGTCGATTGAATGGAGATTGAGAAAAGGCCTAAATAGCCCAATTTCCTTTGCGGAACACGGCTTCTTTGCTTCCGTCTTGCAGTTCGCCGTCAATATCCAGCTCAGCTGAGCCGATCATGAAGTCCACATGAGTCAGGCTGACATTGGCACCGTTCTGGAGCAGCTCCTCCCGGTTCATTTGTGTCCCATTTTCCATATTAAATGGATACGCACTGCCTAGAGCCAAGTGGCAGGAGGCATTTTCGTCGATACCTGTATTGTAAAAAATGCGATTGAGATTGGAAATCGGTGAATCGTGCGGCACCAGTGCAACTTCTCCCAAATAGCTGGCCCCTTCATCCGTAGCGAGCAAATGAGTCAGATGTTGCTCGCCGGATTCTGCTGTATATTCAGTGACTTTACCGTCCTTAAAGGTAAACGTTATGCGATCTACCAGTTGTCCATTTAAATTGAGTGGCATGGTACTTGTGACATGACCATTGACACCTGTACGCTTAGGCATCGTGAACACTTCTTCTGTCGGCATATTCGCGACAAAGTAATCTCCGCGCTCGTTCTCACCACCACCGCTGCGCCAAATATGCCCGTCAGCCAGTTCAATCCTCAAATCTGTTCCTGGTGCACGATAATGGAGGCTTTTATACTTTTTATGATTCAGCTTGTCTTGTACCTGTTCAAGGTTTTTCAAATGTTTCTGCCAATTCTGAATAGGATCAGAGCCATCTACACGATTCATTTGGAAGATTGTATCCCACATGACACCTATACGATCCTCTTCTGCTACATCTGCAAATACTTTATCGGCCCAAGCCTTCGTCGGCGCTTTAATCAAACACCAGCTAATTTTATGATTTCGGGTATATTTGGAAAAACCTTCTCTCGCCGTAGCCGCCGCCTTAGTCGCACGAGAAACCTTTTGTGGATCAATGCCTTGATATAAATCCGGGTTCGGCACTTTAATCGTTAGTGTGGCTCCACCCTCTTCGGCAAATCTCTCCATCATTTCTGCCTTCCAAGCAGGGTAGTAATCAAAGCTGGCTTCGTCACCATGTTCAAAACGACTACGTGTAATGGAATCATCCTCGAACTCTACCTGTACATATTTAGCGCCTGCTTCATAGGCTTTGCTGACAATCAGGCGTGTAAACTCAACAGTTTCCAGCGGTGCAGTTACCAAAAACACCTGTCCGGGCTGAATGTTAACCCCTACTCTTACGACCAGTTCTGCGTATTGCTCCAACAATGATTCAAATGTACTCATTTTTCCGCGCTCCTGTTCCGTTTTGATTATATTGAATGATTTCATCACTACAGTACGGATTGCTTCTCCATTTCACGTAGCTCCACTCTTCGTATTTTGCCCGAGCTAGTTTTAGGAAGCTCTTGAATAAACTCTATTTTTCGTGGATATTTATAAGGCGCCGTCCATGTTTTCACATGATGTTGCAGTTCCTTCACTAACGCCGGTGATCCTTCTACCCCAGCTTTGAGTACGACAAAAGCTTTTACAACATGTCCACGGATTTCGTCAGGGCTGGCTACGGCAGCACATTCCTGCACGGAGTCATGCTTCATAAGCGCTTCCTCTACTTCAAAAGGACCAATGGTATAGCCAGAACTGATAATGATATCATCACCACGTCCTTCGAACCAGAAATATCCATCCTCATCTTTGCGAGCCCGGTCTCCCGTAACAAAATAATCTCCGTGGACACTAGCTAATTTGCGTTCTGGATCATGGTAATACGTATGGAATAATGCCGGCAGATCGGCACGTACTGCAATATCCCCCACTTGCCCCGGAGCCAGCGGAATGCCATCCTCGTCTACGACCTCAACGAGTCCCGGTGCAATGGATTTGCCCATCGAGCCTGTACGCAGAGGTGCATCCTTTAAATTACCAATAATTAATGTGCTCTCTGTTTGACCGTAGCCGTCACGAATCGTAATGTTGAACTGCTCCTGAAACTTATTAATGACCTCCTGATTGAGAGGCTCTCCCGCTGAAACTGCGCTGCGCAATTGGGATAGATCATATTGATCCAAACCATCCGTTTTCGCCATAATCCGATATTCTGTCGGCGTACAGCATAACACTTGGATTCCATACTGCTGTATGAACTGCAAATAGCGACCTGGACGAAACGGACCATTATATACGAATCCGGTCGCTCCATTTCCCAGTACGGATAAAAACGGACTCCAAATCCACTTTTGCCATCCCGGTGCAGCTGTAGCCCATACTATATCTGAAGCTTGAATATCCAACCATGGTGATGTTATCCGCAGATGAGCATATCCCCAGCCATGGCTATGTACTACACCTTTAGGATTTCCCGTGGTGCCCGAAGTATAGGCCAGAATGGCCATGTCGTCACGGTGCGTCTTCACAGCTTCAAAAGTATCTCCCTGTCCATCCATCAGTTCATTCAGCACGAGCCAACCAGATACATCTGCCGTGTCGTCCCCGGAGACTACGATACGATAATCCAGAGCAGGCAGATCATCATTTATTTTGTCCACTTCGCTTGTTACTCCCGTCCAGGCAATGACTGCGCGCGCTTCCGAATGGCGAAGACGATATGCAATATCCTTGGCACGTAGCATTTCTGAAGATGGAATGACAGCAAGCCCCAGCTTCAAGCAGGCCAGATAAATTACATACGCAATAATACGCCGTGGTACTACGACCAGAACCCTGTCACCTTTGTTAAATCCCAGATTTGCGAGTCCTCCAGCCAGTCGGTTAGCCTTTTTCAACAGCTCTCCGTAGGTGATTTCTTCGTATTCTCCTGTCTCACTCAGCCACTTGAGTGCAGTTTTACCAGCATCATGGTGTTCCATTTCCGAAGTCATATTGTAATATTCAGGCGCAAGCCATTGTTGTTGATCTGTCAAATTATACCTTCCCCTTTATACATAAGATGAGATCCACTTTCTTACTGTAGTATAACATGTCTTAGTACCAGGTTCTAATACCAGAATCATTTTTTTGGAAAAAGATAAATTTGGGTAAAGCGAACGATAAAAATAAAGAGCCTGATTTCAGGCTCTTTTTCTTTACCGCTATCGTGATTCTACAACTGGAGTTCTACCATTGTAAAAGCTGCTTCCTGCCCGTTTACGAGCAGCGCAATCCGATGCGCTCCCGCATAATGGCGACGAGTTGTCAGGTCTGCAAAGCGGTGTGTCCGTGTACCTGTAAGACGGGTTCCTCCGGGGACCGTTTTGTCAGATAGCAAAAACAGTTTACGTGAGACTTGTCCTCTCGCCTTCACAAAATCGATGCCGTACTCGATACGGACTCGTACTGGGTCACCTTCTCGAAGCTGAAGCGCGTAGCTCAACTCACAGTTATCACCGAGCCTTAGCAAGGCAGGGTCTGTGCTGAAAGAGGCATCAGTGACTAACGGCGCCCCGTCTGTTTCATCCGCATAGCCAAACATTGCCATCACTTCGGGTATGGATTTGCGAATTAGGGTCCGACAGCCATGACGTACAATCCAGTCGGTGTCAGGATGTATCCCTTTCCACCGTTGAGCCGTAGCAATGACCACATCAGGATGATCCTTGGCAATATCGTTCAGGTTGTTGGCTACACTTTTACGTACATATAGTGAAGGATCCGCCTTCAGTAGTTCCAATACGGCCAAAACTGGAGCAGGATCACGCTTAAACACAGGCAATGCCTGTCCCCAGGGTAGCCGTGGACGACAGCCTTCGCTGGCAAGACGGCGGACGTGTTCACTTTGGTGTCCCGCCCAGGCCGTCATCTGCCGCATCATCCGTTCCGGTTCACGCAGGAGGAAGGGTCTCACTGCGAACTCCGCAGAGGACTTAGAGGTGAATCGCTCCAGTGCCTTCATGGACAGGCCCCAATGCTCTTCTCCCTGCCCATACACCTCCACAAAATCGGGAAAAAACAAGTACGGAAAACCACTGCAATGCTCGTCTATAGCAAAAAGAATATCCAGAGCTTCTTCATAATTGCTAGGCAAAAATGCCCCTAATGTAAACGAAATACGCCGTATTCGTTCTTTTAGCTCCAGTTCATCCCATTTTTCATCCATCACTTGATGGATGAATCCGTTGGTATCGAACGGCCTGTACGCAGACTGTACTTTTTCACCGAATAGTTGAAGAAAATTCTCCGTGTACATATTTTTTAAGGGCTCGGCCATTATATATCTCCTTTTGTATGAAGTTGAGAGAATTGTAGCAAGGCATACTAAAAATGCCAAGTCCTATGATTAGGACCTGACATTTTTTCAATAACGGATAAAATCGTTTAGAACTTATATTTCGTGCTCGGCAAACCAATTGGTAATACGTTGCAGGCGTTCCACACGAAGCTGCGGGTGCCCTTTTCGTGAAAGCTCATGACTTGAAGCTGGAAAACGGACAAATTGCGTAGGTTTCCCCAATCTCCGTAATGCTGTAAACAGCTGCTCTCCCTGCTCTATAGGACATCGCAGATCCTGCTCCCCGTGCAATATGAGCAGCGGTGTGTTGATTTGCTGCACATAAGCCAGCGGAGATTGCTTCCACAAGAGCTCGCAATCCTCCCACGGATTCCCGCCGACTTCATCTTCAGTAAACGAGTATCCTATGTCACTCACCCCATACATCGACAGCCAGTTGGATATGGAGCGCTGGGTCACAGCTGCGCGGAAACGATCGGTATGGCCGACAATCCAGTTTGTCATAAATCCACCATAGCTGCCTCCTGTTACACCCAGCCTTTCCGGATGAATGAATGGAAATTGACGTATAGCCTCGTCCACTGCGCTCAGCAGATCGGTGTAATCGCGTCCGCCGTAATCTCCAAGGACGACATTGGTGAAAGACTGTCCATACCCTCGGCTTCCTCCCGGGTTCGTGTAAATGACTGCGTATCCCTGAGCGGCCAGCAGCTGAAATTCATGAAAAAAGGAATTAGAATACATGGCATGGGGACCACCATGAATCTCCAAAATGGCAGGATAGGATACTCCCTCCTTAAAACCAACAGGCTTCATCACCCACCCCTGCACCCGTCGACCATCCTCGACCTCAGTCCAGAAGCTCTCAGGCATACTAATTTCAATCTCATCAAGCAGAGAGTCATTCACTCGTGTCAGCCGTTCATCGGTTCCTGAATGGATCGCAATCCGGAACAAATCGCCTGGTAAAGCGACATCGGTGGAAGCGGCAATGATATGCTGCTCATCTGAAGTAAGATCAAATTGATAAATTTCCCGCTCTCCTTGGGTTAAAATTTTAAAAGTTCCATCAAGCGCAAACTGATATACGTGTACATTCCCTTCAAGAGTTACCAGCGTATATAGAGATTGACTGTCCGCGCTGAAGCGTGGTGGCCCTATATGAAGGTGTGAACGCATGTCGCTCATCCCCGCATTACCGAAGTGAGCGTCAAGCGTCTCACTGACGCATACTGCCGTCCCGCCACTGGAGGGAATCGTGTACAGTCGAGTCTGTGTAGCATCTTTGGCATGTCGATCATGACCGTAAAAGGCAATCGTTGAACCGTCGGGAGAATAAGCAGCACTCTCGATGTGCAGTTTAGAATGGGTCAACTTAAGCGGTGCTGCTGCATCACCATTTGAAATCGCAGGAGCTATCGTAAACAAATCATTTTGCTTACGTAAATCCATATCCTCTTTCGAATGCTCTGCTATCCTGGCGACGAATAAAATACGTTGACCATCCGGTGACCACACAGGCTCCGCCACATCATAAGCACCGGACGTCAGTTGAACTGTGTGCCCCGAAGTCACATCAGTTACATACAAGTGATCACGAGTATCATCCCACAGCCCATAACCGTCAGATTTAGCTTTTGTTCGATTTACGACTCGTCCCTTAAGTTGTGCCTCCTGATTTCCTGTATCGGATGTAGGGCTTGACTGGTTCTCAGCCGTCTTAGCTACAAACGATATGCAGGCCCCATCCGGCGACCAGGCTAGTGAACGAACGTTGTTCTCTACATGTGTAAGCTGTCGAGCCTCTCCCCCGCGTGCTGGAATAATCCATACCTGACGCTTGCCGTCTGTCGTACGGAGAAAAGCAAGTTGTGATCCGTCCGGTGACCAAACAGGCGTTTCATCTTTCGGTCCGTATGTAAAGGGTATCGGAGCATCACCTTGGAATGGCAACAGCCAAATACCCGAGTTATAGTCTGTGTGCTCTTCATTAATATACTGTTCTACGTAAGCGATTTCACCACTAATAGGATGAACAGCTGGATCGCTAACCCAATGAAGTCGATATAAATCCTCGGCTGTTATACGGCGTTTGGCCATGCTAAATTGCGAGTTACTCAAAAAAATTCCTCCTTATATCATCAGATCACAACAACTTCACATTTAATTAATCCGATTAATTTTATATGATTTTAATAAATATACAGTTACGTTACTCTTTTTATGTATCACTGTCAATTTGTATATAACTCAAAAGACCCTCTCTCAGTCGCTATGGACCCGAAAACACCGCTGAATGGGTTGTTTTCATGAGAGAAGGTAATGATTCGCTATCAGTTATAGCTGAAAAATAGGAGAAATGGAGGAAGCCCTAATAGGAATAGTAGATCCATCTCGTAGGTTCGGCCCCTGCTATCAAATCGTACTGGGAATCTCTCGCCGCAGCACAGGATGATTTCCCTGGCAAACCGACGTAGCTCTGCTTCAGTGATTTCCTACATTCTTGGAAACAGACTTTACGGATGGAGATGACTGACCCCGGAGAACATCGAGCTGCTGTGACATCAGACGCAACTGTTGCTCCAAAATTCGCTCTACAACCGCAGAAGCTGTAGCGTTCGGGACGCTTTGAGTCCGTATTTGCCCAGCGGTATCCATAGCATAGACGGAAGCGCCAGCCGGAACGGTTGATTCATGAGACGGTTGGGTTAACGGGAAAGCTGCATGATCAACCTGATTCAGGGATGTTTCTGGACGATTTTGCACAGATTGAACTGTGGCCTTCTGTTCCGTTCGAACCTGTTCAGGCACGTTAACCCAGCATCTTTTACGTTCGAATGGATACGTGGGCAGCGAAACCTTTTTATAGTGCTTACCTGCATAGAGGGCATTCCAATTGATCTGCGCTCCTTGCACGTACTTGGCTGCCAGCTGCTCCAATGATTGCAACGTGTCCAAGCTTCCAGTGACTATCTCTGCACTACCTGTGCTATCAGCTTCCCCGGTGTATACGCCTTCGACGACTCTGCCTTGTTCGTGTAACTGAAACACCTTCGCTTTCAGCGAATCCCCTCCTGCGGCAGTCATAGCAATCCGGTGATTCAGGTGCCCTCTGCCTGTGTTAGCCGTATAGCATACATCCTGTATCACGAGTTCTTCTCCGCGTCTGAACCGTTCTGCGTACCGCCCGACCAGCTCTCGCAAAGCGGATTCACTCCGCGCTGACAAGGTCAGCAGCAGCGGTGATGATCTATTGTTACTGTCCGTTGAAGTTTGGTCTGATTCCGTCTTCGCTATATATTCCTCCAGCACCACATGGCAGTTTGTCCCGCTGAATCCAAAGGAGCTCAGTCCACTTCTTCTCGGGAAACCATCCGTCTTCCATTCCCTCAGCTTCGTATTGGCATATACCGGGGATTCTTCAAAATGGATTTTCTGGTTTGGTGCACGAAAATGAACGAGCGGCGCAATCTGTTGATATTTCAAGGACAGTACGGATTTGATCAAGCCCGCAATCCCGGCGGCTTCGTATAAATGACCGATATTCGTTTTGACTGTGCTGATTGCGACAAACTGCTTACGCTGTGTATGCTTGCGGAAAGCCTTGGTAATGCCGTCAATCTCAACCGGATCGCCCAGTTTGGTTCCGGTGCCATGCGCTTCGATATAGCTGATCGTTTCAGGATTAATCCGTGCATCACGCCACGCCTGCAAAATTACTTCTGCCTGAGCCAGCGCATTCGGCGCGGAAATACCAATCGTGCTGCCGTCCTGATTGATGGCACTTCCTTTGATCACGGCTAAAATGTTATCACCGTCTTGTTCCGCTTTGCGCAGTGGCTTCAGGAAAACGGCTCCAACTCCTTCTCCCCAGCCCGTTCCGTCCGACTGGTCGTCGAAGGCTCGTGCCCGATCATCAGAGGATTCCATGCCAATACCCGCTTTCAGTGGCAGCAAAATCGTCTTCACTCCACCTGCCAAGGCCATGTCGCAGTCTCCACTAAGGATGGACTTGCAGGCCAAATGCACTGCCACGAGTGAGGAAGAACAAGCTGTATCAATGGTTAGCGCCGGACCCTTTAGATCGAGTAAATATGCAATCCGACTGGAAATAATGGACGATAAATTACCAATGGCAAAGTTCGGCAGTGCCCCCGGTTCCACCTCGGACAACAAACGCTCGTATTCGAAGCTGGTTTTGGAGAAGCCGACATACACGCCGACCTTTTGACCCGCCAGTTGCTTCCCCCCATACCCCGCATCCTCGATCGTGCTCCAGGCGGTTTGTAGGAATAACCGTTGATTCGGGTCCATGAGTGAGGCTTCCCGTGGAGTCAGCTTAAAGAAGGAGTAATCGAACTTGTCTACTTCATCCAGATAGCCGCCTTCTGCAATTTGCATATTCCGTCCTTCCGTATTCAGACGGGAAATGAAATCTTCGGCGTCTTTCCTTCTTTCGTCACTGTACGGTCCGATATTGTCTGCCCCTGATGCCATATTCGCCCAAAACTGCTCCAGTGTTTCCGCTTGAGGAAATTTGCCGGACATGCCGATGATGGCAATATCCCGGTCATTCACTTTCTCCTTGGCCTCAGGCTGTGCTGTTGCAGCCGCTTCACTGCTTAGGTCCTGACTGGAGATATACGCAGCCAGCTTGGCGATGGTCGGATAGGAAAAGAAGTCCGTCACCTTAATATGAATCCCTAATTGGTCCTCCAACAGGTCCACAATCTGAACGAGTTGCAAGGAATTCACTCCGATATCAAAGTAGCTGTCGTCCGTCCCGATCGACTTTACATTTAAAATATCCTGGCAGATTCCAATCAGCTTCTGTTCTATCTCTCCTTGAGGCAAGATTTTATGCTCAGCTGCTGGCACGGTTTGAGTGGCCTCGGCCAGAGTTGTCAGTATTTCATTAAATTCACCTTGCTCATAACTCTGGGCTAATTTGAAGCGCTGAACTTTCCCACTGGTTGTTTTAGGGATACGCCGGATCGGAACCACATCCTGAATGTACCAACCTCCCCGGTAATTCAAATGGCTTTTCAGCTTTTGGACAAGCGGTACAAAATGTTCTATCTTTTTCGTGTGCATCACAAAGGCAACAATACGATCCTGCCTGGTTTGCGCATCATGTACACCGCACACAGCTACTTTCCCGAGATCCACGCCATCCAGTTCCTCGGCAATCCTCTCGATGTCATGCGGGTAGACATTCTGTCCGTTCACGAAAATGATATCCTTGGCTCTACCGGTAATAGTCAGGCGGCCGTTCCGCATAAACCCTAAATCTCCAGTGATAAGCCAGCCATCCTCTGTTTTGACCTTCGCGGTAGCCTCTGGATTGTTATAATATCCGGACGTCACATTTTTGCCGCAGATCTGTGTGTGTCCAATCACCCCATCTTCGAGCACCTGATTTTGATCATCGCAAATGCGGACAGAGGTACTGGCCATTGGATACCCCAAATCAACAAAAGTAAGACACCGCTTGTCGGACTTGTCTACTTCTTCGATGGGTTCACCTACGTGTAACTGCTGCCGATTCAAATGGATGGGTAAAAAGGTATCCTTGTCCAGAGGTGGAGTGGAAACACCTACGCTGGCTTCTGCCAAACCGTAGACAGGGAACATCACATTTTTATTCAAACCATGAACACTCATTGCATCCATAAACACATGACAAAGCTCCACAGATACTGGCTCAGCTCCATTTAAGATCATACGAACACTTGACAAATCCCAGTTAGATGCTGTTTCAGGTTTATACTGATCGAGAAAAAATTTATATCCGAAATTGGGAGAGCATATTTGAGTCACCTTATGCTCCGATACTTTTTTTAACCATAAAGACGGACGTCTGATAAAAAGTGCCGTCGGCATAATCAGCTGCTTGGCATTAGCGATCACACAGGTTAAATGAAATGCGATCAATCCCAGGTCATGCGTAAGCGGCATCCAGCCTAAATAAGCATCCTTGGAGCTCATGCCTGTTTGATTTGCGATATCCCGAATATTGTAAATCAAATTTTCATGCGTCAGCATGACACCTTTGGGATCACCTGTAGAACCTGAGGAAAATTGGATAAAAGCTAAATCCTCCGGTTTGGATATATGGACTACACCTTTACTCTGATTGGAATAATCGAATGTATGGCTTGAAAAAGTCGCTTTTTTAACAGGCTCAAAGGAATCCAGCAGTTGGTGTTGGTGCGAGTATTTTTCCAACTGCTCCAATACCTTGTCATCTGCAATCATATAAGGACAGGAGAGTGTATTCCAGATTTTAAACAATTTCATTTTATGCTCATCATTATTCCCTATGCTTACAGGAACAGGTACGATTCCACCGAGTAGGCAACCCCAAAATACATTCACAAAAGTATGATTGTCGTCGATCTGCATGATCAGCTCATCACCAGGTTGAATCCCTTTTTCCTGTAATTCATGAAGTACCTGTAATGCTTGCTCCAGAAGTTTACTGTAGGAGACATATTCCTCTTGTTTATCACCGGAAATAAAGGTGATCCCGTGTTCATCCCGGTTTGCGCGGTCTTGAATGATTTCAATTAAAGTTTGAAACTGCTCCATCCTGATCCCTCCTTAATTGCTCTAGCATTACTTTCTGCTCTCCTTCGGAGACCTGTTTGGTTTGCAACACTAGGCGAATACACCCCAGTATTTCCTGTCTTTGCTCAGAAGCAGGAGGCGGACTGCTGTCTGATTCTGAGTTTCGCAGTAATTCTTCCAGTCTTCGAACAGGTAAAATAACACCCTTTCGATACTCATCTTCATTCCAATTGGCATTGGGGGTAGACACCGCCAGTGAAAGGGAACGAGCAACCCAATCACGGATTGAGAAACGGCGTTCCAGTTCAACGCGATCCAAGTCTCTGTCGAGGGACAGCAATTCAATGGAAGTGTTTATTTCCTTCGTCAAATTTTTCAGCACCGTTCGTGGACCTAACTCGATGCCTTGTTTCACGCCATGATTCGCCATATACTGCATGGTTTGAATCCATCGAACTGGGTGAGTCATTTGCAAAATCAATCCTTGGCGGATGCTGTCAACATCGGGGTATGGCTGAGCGGTCACATTAGAGATCACGGGCCACTTCGCCTCATTTAAAGTGTATTTTTGCAGCTCTGCGGTCAGCCTATCCGCAGCAGGCTGCATAAGCGGACTATGAAAAGGACCGCTGACCTGCAAGCGGGTAATTTGGGCTCCCCGCTGTTCTAACTCGCCAGCTACCACAGCGACAGAGGTGCTATGACCTGAAACGACGTACTGGTTAGGTGAATTGTAACAGGCAATGGCAGCAGGCTGATCTACTGTGGAGTGCAAACGACAGAATTCTTCCACAGCGCCTGGCTCAGCTCCGCGAACGGCAATCATGCTGCCCAGTCCGGCCACTGCGGCTTCTTCCATGAAGCGTCCCCGCTCTTGAACCAGCCGTAAAGCGTCGCCAAAGGATAGAACACCGCTACTTACCAGAGCTGAATATTCACCCAGGCTATGACCTGCTGAAAATTCAGGGATAATCCCGATTTCGTGCATATAACGCCGGAAGGCAATGACGCTGATCGTAAGAAGTGCGGGCTGAGTATAAAATGTTCTGGATAGCTGGGTAATCGGACCTGCCATGCATAAAGCTTTCAGATCATATCCCAAAATATCAGCAGCCTCTTCGAACAAGCGATCTGCTTCTGTAAAACCGCTATGCCATGCCGCTCCCATCCCTACATACTGAGACCCTTGTCCCGGAAAAACCAAGGCTGTGCGATTCATACCAAACCCCTTTCCTCCCCACAAAGATATGGCAACACAATTTGCATACATCTCAGGAGCAATTTTAATTCAGAAATAAAAAATCCCCTCTCTCGGTCGTCAAGAACCTGAAAGCATCGTTATTTTGGTTACTTTCACGAGAGAGGGGAAGGATAAGATTTTTATAGATCCGGCATTTGCAAAATTCTCAGATAAAAAGTATATCTTCAGTTCCTTACTGCGGTATGGTCAGATTCAACAGAACCTTTTCAGTTGCAGCTTGGAAAATTTGATAAATTTCCTCGCAATCTTCCTCATACGGAAGGGACAGAGAAATTTTCAGAACACTTGCTGTATACGCAGACTCGAAGAAAATGGCTCCGCCTCCATTAGCCTCTTTTTTCGGCCTATTCAAAGCACCGAGCAACTTCGAGTCTTCCTTCATTTCACCCAAGTAGTTGAACACAATAGGTAATTGTTCAAAATTCTTTTTTAGAATGCTGCTTGATTGCGGGTAAACTGATTTCATTTCTTCGTTAAAGATCAAATTAAAGAAATTTAAATGGTGATTCACAGCAACATCCAAGGGTTTCTGAATATCGTTTTCGTAGGATATCTCCTCTTCCTTCTGGAGTAAAACAGGAATATGGTCAATATATTCTCCCAGTGACCCAAAGTAGTTCCTAGCCCCATACTGTCGTCCATACTGCGTTAACCATAACGGAACTTCAGACTGTTCAAAGTAACGGCTAAAGAACTGAAATCCAATTTGCAACGAAATATCCGACAGGCTTGCAGCCACGTCCTGTTTTTGAATATCATGCAGCTTCAGTTCCCAAATCAATGAGGTAGATTGTGCATAGTTACACTCACGCATCCTTGCATGGATTCGGCTATTGTTATTGTCAAACGCTTGGAGCTTAAATTGCTCCACAATGTCTTGATCACTGATTCCTTGAGGACCTTGGCGGATAAGATCGACATAATCGTGATAATGGAATGTTTTAACGGTCTGACTCTGCTGGGTATGATCGTATTCCTCAAGAAGCTGATTATGCAGAACTACACTGCTCGTAGCATCAAAAATAATGTGTGAACATGGCAGCAGCAGCAAGTGTTCCCGCAGATTCAAGCGAACCAGCGTAATCCGGTACTGCAAAGATTGGGTCTGCTCATATGGTTCAAAATACAGATTCGACATGATGGATGGAAGAAGCTGTTGTTGTTCCTGCACAGGATAGACTGAAAGATCCACACAAGGCAATGAAATATGCTCTGGAGTTGGCCGTACTTCCCATTCCCATATTCCATCCGAACATACAAGCACACTTCTCAGTAATTCATGACGTTGAATCAACTGTCGAACTGCTGTAGTCAGGCGCTCCACATCCACGTATTGATCCAGCCGGATCACGGTACCCGAGGAAGCCGGGTGCACCAAATGATAATGCTGAGCAGGGGCCAGCGGGAAACGATAGATAACCTTTGAGCTGAGTAGATACTTATTCCAGCGAGCATTCATTTTAGCGATTTTTATAATCCATTCCTCAGACTCCAACGGACGCTGACGGCTGTTTGCCTGTTCCTCGTCTGTCTGCTCCAGCTCTGTATACTCTGTGCTGACCCACTGGCTGGCGTCTTCCTCACCCATAGGAACGATATAGTGAGGGTGCAGTTCAGAATGAATATGAGACGAAATTCCCACGGTCATTTCACTCACCTGATCTGGTCGGAACGGATATATTTGTAAAAATAAATAGTCGTGCTCATCGTTGGCTACGAATTGAAGCATAGCCTGTACTCCAAAGGTTTCGCTAATCCATTGTTCAGCTTCCGTTAAATCTGTAAGCAATGAAGTGTCTTGCTTGGTGGCAACTTTATTAAGGGATAACAGATCGGACAAGCTTCGAATGGTTTGATGTTGCAACACTTGGTGTATGCCCAATGGAATACCTGATTCTTGTGCTTTGGTGACGAGCTGAATCGCCTTTAAAGAATGACCTCCAAGTTCAAAGAAGTTCTCGTCGATACTTACCTTTTCTCTACCAAGCACCGTCTGCCAGAGATTCGCCAATTGCTGCTCCATTTCATTTCTTGGAGCTACGTAGCCTGCATCCGGGCTATTCGCTAATTCCGGCAATGGCAGTGCTTTGCGGTCTATTTTGCCGTTCGGTGTCAGTGGCATGGACTCCAGCTGTACAAAGTATGAAGGT
>NZ_POVS01000022.1:0-175 GCF_002894905.1 Paenibacillus sp. F4 | reverse complement strand
TCCGGCATCCATCTCGCCAAGTCCCCTGTCCGGTACATCCGTTCATATCCGGTTTCTCCATCCGTAAACGGATTCGGTATAAATTTCTCCTTCGTCAGTTCGGGACGATGCAGATATCCACGTGCCAGTCCTACACCTGATACACACAGTTCTCCAGCTACACCCACTGGCGCCA
>NZ_POVS01000021.1:0-15032 GCF_002894905.1 Paenibacillus sp. F4 | reverse complement strand
AGATTCGGCAACATATATAATGGCTTATTACACTATAACGGAGGAGATAACTGGTATCCGGGAGCTACAGACTCTTATGGCCGTCCTATTCTGGCCAATCAATATGCAGATGCAGTTTACGCTACTTATAAGGGCTATGGCGGTAAGAACTAAGATGTTATTTATTTTCCACCCTTGCAGGTTTTACAATCCTACCGTACATGTACACCCAGTTTTGTAAGTAATACCGGGAGTGGGCGGGGGAGGACAAAGGCAACGATGCACATCCACCACAAGCCGGGAGAGAACATGGATGTGGATTGGGCCGGAAAAATAAACTGAAGTTAGTGTTTAAACACTAACTTCAGTTTAAGGGAGGAATTATGAGTATGGAAATTTTTGAGCAGTATGAATCCAACGTAAGAGCATATTGTAGAAACTTCTACGATGTGTTTGACCGGGCTAAAGGTGCACTGATTTATTCAGAATCCGGAAAGAAATTTGTTGATTTTTTTGCAGGAGCAGGAGCTTTAAATTATGGACATAACAACGAATACATCAAACAAAAGATACTCGCTTATCTTGAATCGGACAGTATTACTCATGGGCTTGATATGTACACAAAAGCGAAACGTGAATTTATCGAAAAATTCTCGCAGATCATATTGGAACCCCGAAAGTTAAACTATAAAATTCAATTTTGCGGGCCTACAGGTACAAACGCTGTAGAAGCATCGCTGAAGCTTGCCCGAAAGATCACTAAACGGACTGGTATATTTGCGTTTATGGGAGGATTTCACGGAATGTCGCTGGGGAGTCTGGCTGTTACCAGCAACATTCAGAAAAGATCTTCCTCCGGCATAGCATTATCCGATGTTACCTTTTTCCCATACTCCGAGAGTCCAATTGACTCATTCGATACTATTGAATACATGGAAGCCGTTCTAAACGACGGTCACTCGGGAATCGAAAAACCGGCGGCTATTATATTTGAAACCATTCAGGCGGAAGGCGGCGTAAATATAGCTTCACCCGAATGGATGCTCAGGCTGAGGGAACTTAGCGACAGACACGGTATTCTACTGATTTGCGATGACATTCAGGTTGGCTGCGGACGCACCGGACCGTTCTTTTCATTTGAACGTGCCGGGATGATCCCTGATATTGTACTGCTTTCCAAGTCAATCAGCGGGTATGGCCTTCCCATGTCTATTCTGCTGATGAAACCGGAACTTGATGTCTGGAAGCCTGGTGAGCATAACGGTACGTTCCGGGGAAACCAGCTTGCTTTCATTGGAGCTACAGCTGCGTTGGAATATTGGGAAATGAATAATTTGGAACAGTCTGTGAAATATAAGGAAGCATTTGTAAGAGAATATTTAACCAAGCAGATTTTGTCATTACATAAGGGCCTGACCATTCGGGGTGCAGGTTTGATTTGGGGTATTGATTTTTCCAATGTGGAGGATGAGCGAATCACGCAAAAAGTAGTAGAGGAATGTTACCAAAACGGTTTAATCATCGAAAGCGCAGGAAGAAAAGACAGTGTTATAAAACTTATGCCTCCGTTAACCATCGAGCTTGAACTTTTGCAGCAGGGTTGTTCAATTATCAGACAAACTATTCAAGAGAATATAAATAAAGTATTGGAGGTCGAAAGTTATGGATAAAATCGCCATTATAGGAATAGGATGCCGTTTGCCAGGAGGAATAAGGGGGCCTGAGGAGTTCTGGGAAGCATTGACTGCGGGAAAAGATATGACTTCCGATTTACCCGAAGGCCGCTGGGATTTAGAAAAGTTTTATGATCCTGACAAATCAAAGCCAGGCAAGCATTACACCTGTCATGGTGGATTTTTAGATAAAATAGATGAGTTTGACCCTTTGTTTTTTGGTATTTCTCCAAGGGAAGCGGCCTTTCTTGATCCACAGCAAAGACTGATGCTGGAGACATCATGGGAAGCAATGGAAGATGGAGGCTTGGATCCGGCCAAGCTAGCAGGAACCAATACCGGTGTCTTTGTAGCGGGCTTCACCCTTGACTATCAAGCAATACAATTTAAAAACGAATCGGTTGAAAGTTTAGATACACATTCGGCAACGGGTATGATGATGACAATGTTGTCCAACAGGATTTCATATATATATGATTTCAGAGGTCCAAGTTTGTCTGTAGATACAGCGTGTTCGGGCTCTTTGGTTGCAACACACCTTGCATGCGGGAGTTTATTGAATAATGAATGTAATCTCGCAATAGCAGGCGGAGTAAGTGTTATAGCTACACCTGAGTATACCATAGCGGAAAGTAAGGGTGGTTTTTTATCTCCCGATGGACGGTGCAAAACTTTCGATTCCAGTGCAAACGGTTATGCAAGAGGAGAAGGAGCCGGCGTTGTGGTTTTAAAACGCCTGTCAGATGCTATCGAAGACGGAGATAGGATTTATGCCGTAATAAGTGGATCGGGTGTAAACCAGGACGGCCACACAGACGGGATTACTGTTCCAAACGGGCAGGCTCAGGAAAACTTAATGAAGGAGGTATACAAAAAGGCAGGAATATCACCTTCAGATATAACATATATTGAAGCTCACGGCACCGGCACTCCGGTTGGAGACCCTATTGAGGCTAATGCAATAGCACGAGTGGTTTCAACAGACAGGCCAAAAGATAAAAAGTGTATTGTCGGATCTGTTAAGACAAACATTGCCCACCTTGAGGCCGCTGCAGGAGTTGCCGCACTGATAAAAGCTTCACTAATCATAAAGCATAAGCAAATACCTCCACATCTGCACTTTAAGAATCCAAACCCTAAAATTCCCTTTGACGATTTATGTATACGAATTCCTCAGACCCTGGAGCCTTTGCCGCAACCCGCATTGGTTGGCATAAATTCATTCGGTTTTGGAGGAACAAATGCCCATATCCTCTTGGAGGAAGCTACAGATCTCCAAAAAGAGGGTACTCCTGAAGTTAATGTAAATACCGGATGGCCATATATGATTCCCATATCTGCGCGCTCAGAAAAGGCGCTAAAAAACTATGCGCAAAAGTATGTTGATTTTATTAATGGAAGTGGAGAAAGTATTTCTTTATATGATATTGGAAGCATGATGAGCAAAAAGCGCACCCATCATGACTATAGACTAGCGGTTTCGGCATCTTCAAAGGAAGAACTTGCAGGAAACCTGGAAGCGTATATTAAAGGACAAGCACGCCAGGGGATGTCTGCGGGAAATGTTGAGGCAGGAAAGTACAATAAAGCTGTTTTTGTATATACAGGTATGGGGCCCATATGGTGGGCTATGGGCAGACAGCTCCTTGAAAAAGACCCTGTGTTTAGAAATATGATAGAAAAATGTGATAAACTTACACGTCAGTATGCTGGATGGTCTCTACTGGAGGAACTTCTCGCCGATGAGGAGAATTCACGTCTGGACCAGCCCCAGTTTGCTCAACCTGCCAATTTTGCTGTTCAGGTGGGTTTGACTGAAGTATGGAAATCCTTGGGTATTATACCCCATGCGGTGGTAGGACACAGTGTTGGAGAAGTGGCTTCTACATATGTTGCAGGAATTTACAGCCTTGAAGATGCCATGTTGGTAAGTATTCACAGAAGCCGTGCACAGCAAAAAGCAGTAAACAAGGGCACAATGCTGGCGGTAGGTTTACCAGAAAAAGAAGTTGTGGCCCTGCTGGATGAGAACATAAAAGGTGTTTCAATGGCAGCAATCAATAGCCCAAATTCGGTAACTTTGTCAGGTGATCCTGATGCCCTTGAGCAGATCCAAAAACAGTTGCAGGATAAGGGGGTTTTTGCGCGGCTTTTAAAGGTCAATGTAGCGTATCACAGTTACCAAATGGAACCATATGAGCAGGAGCTATTGGAGGCATTAAAAGGAATAAAGTCCCAGCCTGCCGGGATACCGATATATTCCACGGTTACAGGGAAAATGCTGACGGGTACAGAGTGTGATGGACATTACTGGTATAAAAATGTAAGAGAGCCGGTACGTTTTGAAGCAGCAATGTATGAAATGATTTCGTTGAATTATAACTTATTTATTGAGGTGGGCCCTCACCCTGTTTTAGCAGCTTCTATTTCTGATTGTCTGTCAGCTAAAAACGTTGAAGGTAAGAAGTTGTTCTCTATAAAAAGAAATGAAAACGAACAGGTTTCAATACTGGAGAACTTAGGGAATCTATATGCACTGGGATACCCTATAGATTGGAACAAGATTTACCGGTACCAAGGTGAGTTTGTAAGTCTCCCTCTTTATCCATGGCAATGGGATAAATACTGGATGGAAACGCAGGAATCAAGTGAATTTAGGCAGGGAAAAAATAAGCACAAGTTTTTAGGACGCCGTTTGAAAACTTCCAGCCCTATATGGGAGATTGAACTTAATACTACCTATATGACGTATCTTTCTGATCATAAAATACAAGGTATAGAAGTTTTCCCCGGAGCAGGGTATGTAGAGCTGGGAATGGCTTGTGCCAGAAGCTATTTTGGAGAGGGTTTTTATACAGTTGAAGATATAAAGTTTGAAAATGCTTTATTTTTAAATCAAGGAGTATCACCTGTGGTGCAGGTGGTTTTGGATCCAAAAACCGCAAAATTCGAGATTTCAAGCAGGATACCGGGACAAGATAAGACTTGGACATGCAATGCATCCGGCACAATAAGAAAACGGCAAAACATAAAGATCACTGCTAAAGATGAGTTGATTCAAATACTTGGCAATTGTACCAAAGAATACGGAAAAGAAGTATGTTATAAAACCTTCTATCAAATGGGTTTCCATTATGGTCCTTATTTCCAAGGTATAGACAAGATATGGAAAGGTGATAACGAAGCTCTTGGCAGGATCGAGATCCCTAAAATACTGGAGATTGATAGCTCTATCTACGGTCTTCACCCGGCGGTATTGGACGCCTGTTTCCAGGTTACCATTGCGGCAGTTGCACCACTTAATGAAGATGAAAATAACGAAGGCCAATCATTCCTACCTGTAGGAATAGACAGGGTGCAGCTTTATGGAAGGCCGGAGCCTGTCATGCTTTGTCATACGCAGATGGTAGATAGGAAAGATAATAATTTGAACGCCAACATCCGTCTATATAGTGAGGACGGAAATCTAATCGCCGAAATACTGGGCATAAGAACTAAGGAACTTGGAAATAGTGGAGGGTCTGATGCTGGAAGAGTTAAGGATTATCTTTATGAGATAAACTGGGAGCTTCTAAAAAGTGAAGAAGTTGATACCCGCACAGCTGCTGCTAACTCTGGAGCATGGCTTATTTTTGTGGATCATAAAGCAGCAGGAAAAGAACTGGCAAATCTCCTTGAAAAAAGGGGAGAAGAATGCTTTATGGTATATCCTGGTGAGAATTTTGGTTGGCAGTATGAAGAGCGTGAGATATATATAAACCCTCGAAGCATTGAGGATCTTAGAGCGTTGTTTGATGAATTCTCAAAAATTAAAACGAAGCTAACAGGTATTGTATATATGTGGAGCCTCAATATCCTTGAGATCCAGGAAGTTAGCAATACAGCTATAGAAAAAGCTTGTTTTGAAAACCTGTTTGTATTAAAACACCTGGTACAAGCAACCACAAATCTGGGATTAAATTTTAAGCTGTGGGTTATTACAAGAGGAGCCCAAATGATCAACAGGGCTACTCCAAATTCTGCATTCTTACAGTCGTTGGTATGGGGCCTTGGCACCGTCATAGGTTACCATGAGTTGCCTTCAAATTGGGGAGGCCTTGTAGACCTTGACATAGAGGCCAATGCGGGTGAAATGGAAATGCTGTTAAAAGAAGTCTTAGGTAATGGAGAGAACCAAATTGCTTTCCGTAATGGGAATAGACTTGCAGCAAGAATCGATAAACTGCGGATTGATATGCAGCATCAAGTACCCGTACATCTTCGCCCCGATGGAAGTTATGTTATTACAGGTGCTTTTGGTGGCATAGGTATGATTACAGCCCAGTGGATGGTTGCCAAGGGAGCAAGACATCTGGTACTGCTTGGACGCGGAGAATTTCCAAAACGTTCTGAATGGAACAATGTAGAGCCAGGCAGCAGCCTTGCAGAGAGGATTGAGTTTGTTCGTAAGCTGGAGTCCCAGGGGGCAACAGTATATATTGGATCAGTGGATGTAACTGATGAGGAAAAGCTTGCTGGATTTTTTAAAGATTTTGATAAGGAAGAAAGGCCTCCTATTCGAGGTGTTGTACATTCTGCTGGTATTACGGATGATCAATTTCTTGAGGTTAGTAAAGATGAGACTTTTTATAGGGTCCTTTCGCCTAAGGTAAATGGTGCATGGAACCTTCACCGTATGACAGAGGGACGGCCTATTGACTTCTTTATTTTATTTTCTTCAGTTGCTTCTGTATTTGGTTCACCAGGCCAGGGAGCATATGCAACTGGGAATGCCTTTTTGGACTCACTTGCACATTACCGTTTATCGAGAGGACTTCCTGCACTGAGTATCAATTGGGGACCATGGTCAGAGGTTGGAATGGCTGCAAGGTTTATGGAACGTGATCCGGAGTATTATATACAAAAATCCATAGAATCTGTAACGGTAGAAAAGGGAATTAGGGCTATGGAGCACCTTGTTGGAGAAGCTGTTGCACAGTCTGTGGTTCTACCTATACTCTCGTGGCAAACGTTTGGGGAAAAATGGTTCTCACCCATGAGTTCTCCACATGTGCTTAAAACTCTTTTGCAAGATGAGTCAGGACAACAAGAGAATATAAATAAATCAAAGGTGGATGTTGATATCCTGGAGGATATTATTTCATCTCCAATACAGAGCAGGCAGAATATCGTTGAAATGCATATTAAAACAATAGTAGCGAAGGTTTTGCGTTATAATCCTGAGGATCTAAGTACCAAACAACCACTAACTGTTTTTGGGATGGATTCATTAATGGCCACCGAAATAAAAAACAGGATGGAGGTTGCCTTTAAAACACCTGTTTCCATAGTAGAACTTCTTAAGGGTTCCAGCATATACGATCTTTCCGAGCAAATGATATCAAAGCTATACGAATCGGGAAAGATTTCAGAACAGGATTCCCTAAATATGGGTAAGGCTGAGCTTGAAAGAATACCTAAAGTTTCTGAAAAAGAGTACTATGAAACCTCATCTGCACAAAAGATGATGTATATCATTAATAATCTTGAGGGTAACAACATTGGGTATAACATACCTGTGGGAATTTTATTTGAAGGTGGGATTGAAAGGGTTGCCCTTGGGGAAGCATTAAAAACATTGATACAAAGGCATGAAGCATTTAGGACATCCTTTGAGATGATTGATGGGGAGCTTGTGCAAAGGATACAAGATGAAGTTGATTTTACTATAGAATATTTTGAGTCTGAGGAAGACGGAGTAGAGAAAATAATCGATGAATTTGTAAGACCGTTCGATTTAAGCAAAGCACCCTTAATAAGAGTAGGTCTTATAGAAATCCATGCTAGCAGGCAAATACTTTTGCTTGATGTACATCATATAGTCTCGGATGGAACTTCAATAATCAGGACTTTTGATGAAATAGTTTCTATATTAAGTGGTGAAAGCCTTCCGGCAATGGAGGTGCAATATAAGGATTTTGCCCAGTGGCAGAATGGCTTGTTTAGCACTGAGGTTTACAAAAAGCAGGAAGAATACTGGCTTAATAGGTTCAAGGGTGAAATTCCTATCCTTGATATGCCTACAGATTATCCTAGGCCTGTCCTTCAAAGCTTTGAAGGAAATAGGTTGCTATTTGATTTAGACAGTCATTTGATGGATAAATTAAATGTACTTTCCTCCCAAACAGGAGCCACCGTGTATATGATACTTCTTGCGGCATTAAATACACTAATGTATAAATACTCAGGACAGGAAGACATAATTATTGGTACTCCTATAGCGGCAAGAACTCATTTTGATACTGAAAGAATACTGGGGATGTTTATAAATACCCTGGCATTAAGGAATTTCCCAGAGGGAAATAAGGCCTTTACTGAGTTCTTGGAAGAAGTAAAAGAAAGCTCCTTAGAAGCATATGAAAATCAGGAATACAGGTTTGATCAGTTTGTGACAAAACTTAACGTAAAGAGAGATTCAAGCAGAAATCCTTTATTTACTGTTATGTTTAATATTGTTCCTTCTGATGAGCATATTATGGAACATCGTGGTGAATTAAAGTATTCCAAATATCCGGTTGAAAGTAAAACATCAAAATTTGACCTAACATTCCAGTTGATACCAGATGGTCATAATACAATATTATGGATGGAATATGCTACACGTCTGTTTAAGAAGGAGACGGTAGAAAGGCTTGTTCAGCATTACTTTAATATCCTTGAAGAGATAACCTCAAACCCTGAAAAAAAACTATCAGAAATCAATATGTTATCCCAAGAAGAAAAGGAGCGAATAATATACGGCTTTAACGATACGAAGGTTGAATTTGAACATCACCTGACGGTACACCACCTGTTTGAGCAGCAGACGAAAGTACGTCCAGACAATATAGCAGTAGCGTATGAAGGCCGTAGATTTACATATGGCCAGATCAACCAAAGGGCAAACAGGATAGCAAGGTACATGCTAAAGGCTGGCACTGGTAGAGAAGAAGCCGTAGTTGTCATGCTGGAGAGGGGACCCTTATTTGTAGAATCGGTACTTGGTATATGGAAAGCAGGGGGGGCTTACATACCTGTAAATCCAAAATACCCTACACAAAGGGTGCTTGATATATTTAAGGAATCTAAAGCTGCCTATGTGTTGACCTTATCAGATTATGTGACCCAGCAGCTTAGTGAGAACTATAAAGGCCGAATTATATACCTTGACCAGTGTGAAAAAGAGATTGAGGCTGAAAGTGGCGAAAACCTAGATCTAGATATAGACATAAATAGTTTGGCCTATGTTATATATACATCTGGTTCAACTGGTGTACCAAAGGGAGCTATGATAGAGCATCTTGGCATGATAAACCACATCCATGCGGAAATAAAGGAACTTTGTATAACTAACAACAGCATAATATCCCAGAACTCGCCTCAATACTTTGATGTATCTGTATGGCAGTTCTTTGCAGCCCTAACCATAGGAGCTCAAATTATCATCTATCCAGATGAAATAGTAAAGGATGTTGCAAGGTTTACGAATCGGATCATAGAAGATGGCATAACGGTCCTTGAGGTGGTACCTTCATACCTTGCTTTAATGCTTGAGTGTGTGGAAAATACAGGGAATAAACCGGAAAAACTTCATTACTTGCTGATAACGGGAGAAACCGTAAAATCCGGCATAGTAAGGAAATGGTTTGACCTATGTCCAAATACTAAAGTAGTTAATGCCTACGGACCTGCAGAGGCAGCGGACGATATTACTCTATATACTATGGAAGCTGCTCATGAAGGAGAGAACATTCCTGTAGGCAAGCCTATACAAAATATGAATCTATATATAACAGATAAAAACATGAACCTGTGCCCTATCGGAGTAAAAGGAGAGATCTGCGTCTCTGGAACAGGTGTAGGAAGGGGTTATTTAAATGACCCTGAAAAAACAGCCCATGTATTCCTTGAAGATCCTTTCAGAGAAGAAAAGGGGATAAGGCTGTACAAAACAGGAGACCTGGGAAGATGGCTGCCTGACGGGAATATCGAATTCCTGGGCAGAATAGACCATCAGGTTAAGATCCGCGGATACCGAATAGAGCTTGGAGAAATAGAAGCTCAGCTTCTAAAACATTCTTCAATAAAAGAAGTTGTGGCAGCAACAAGGGAAGACCCCCAAGGGAACAAGTACATCTGTGCATATATAGTTGGAGAAAGTGAATTGACAATACCGGAATTAAGGGAGTATCTCTCCAAAGATCTGCCAGACTACATGATCCCTTCATATTTTGTACAGTTGGAAAAACTGCCTTTATCAGCGAATGGCAAGGTAGATAGAAATGCCCTGCCTGCCCCTGATGGAAATATTAATACAGGGGTAGACTATGCTGCACCATTCGGTGAAATTGAGGAGAAGCTTGTACTGATATGGAGCCAAATCCTTGGAGTCCAGAAGATTGGAGTAAATGATAACTTCTTTGAATTAGGAGGAGACTCATTAAAGGCAACCAATCTTGTATCAAGGGTTCATAAAGAATTTGACATAGAATTTGCATTAAAAGAAGTGTTTATGGGTCCTACAATTTCGGCAATAGCAAAAAGTATTAAAAATAGACTTAACGATACAGTGGAAATCGAAGAAATTTTAAGCATGATTGAAAATCTATAAATAGGAATTAAAAGAGATGAAATAGAGAAGAGGGACGAAGTTATGGATAATTTGATGAAAAGAATAGAATCTCTTTCTCCAGAAAAAAGAAAGCTATTTGAGACGATGCTAAAAGAAAAAGGAAAAGATGTTTCAAAATATACGCCAAATGCCTTTTCTGGAATACCTTCTGCCAGAGAGCAGGAATTTTACCCTATGTCATCTGCCCAGAAAAGGCTGTATATACTAAACGAGCTTGAAGGAGCAGGTACTGCATATAACATGCCAGGCGTCGTACTGCTGGAAGGAAACATTGATGCAGTACGCTTCGAACAGGCATTCAAGGAGCTAGTAAAAAGACATGAGGCTCTGCGCACATCATTTCATATGGTTGAGGGTGAACCAGTACAAAAGGTTCATGATTACGTGGATTTCAGTATTACGTACCTGGAACTGGATGAAGAAAAAGCAGCAGAAATAGTCAAAGAATTCATAACGCCCTTTGATCTTAGCCAAGTTCCATTACTGAGAGTAGGACTTGTAAAAACGAACGAAGACAGGCGTGTTATGATGTTTGACATGCACCACATAGTATCAGATGGTATATCAGTCAATATACTTATGAGTGAGTTTTTGGATTTGTACCAAGGGAAGACCCTTTTGCCACTACGGATACAGTACAAGGATTTTTCTGTATGGCAGAAGGAGATGTTTGCCGGAGACTCAATAAAGAAGCAGGAAGAATACTGGCTCCAGACATTTAAGGGTGATATACCGGTACTGGATATGCCTACTGACTATCCAAGACCGGCGGTACAAAGTTTTGAAGGAGATGCTGTAAGCTTTGAAATAAACCCTGAACTTTCAGTCAAACTAAATAAGCTTGCAACAGATAATGGAGCTACCTTATACATGGTACTGATGGCTGCATATAACGTACTCCTGTCCAGATACACTGGACAGGAAGACATCATAGTTGGAAGTCCTGTAGCCGGAAGGCCCCATGCTGACCTGCAGGGTATCATTGGTATGTTTATAAATACCTTGGCCATAAGGAACTATCCTGAGGGAGAAAAGACCTTCGTCCAATTCTTGCAGGAAGTAAGGGAAAATGCGTTTTTGGCTTTTGAAAATCAGAACTACCAGTTTGAAGAACTTGTAGAAAAACTTAATCTCATGAGGGACATGAGCAGGAATCCTCTTTTTGACACTATGTTTGCACTGCGCACTTCAAACAAGACAGAATTTGCAGCATCGGGTATAAACTTCAAACAATACAACAACTGGCTGGAAGGCAGAAAGGCAAAATTTGACCTTATGCTTGAAGTGGTAGAGGGTCAAGAAGGTATAACATTTAACCTTGAATATTGTACCAGGCTGTTTAAGAAGGAGACAATAAAAAGGTTTGGAACCCATTACTTAACCGTTCTTGAAGAGATAACGGCATGCCCTGAAAAAAGGTTGTGGGAAATTGATGTACTGTTACAGGAAGAAAAACAGCAAATCCTATATACCTTTAACGCTACAGAGGCACAGTATCCTAAAAACAAGACTATCCATCAGCTTTTTGAAGAGCAGGCAGAGAAGAACCCTGATCATGTAGCTGTGGTATTTGAGGGTAAAAAGCTTACATATAGTGAACTCAATAAAAAATCAAATGGGTTGGCCCATGTATTAAGGGCTAAAGGAGTCAAACCGGACAGTATCGTAGGTATTCTGGCAGAACGCTCACTTGAGATGATAGTAGCAATCCTAGGGGTATTAAAAGCAGGAGGGGCATATCTTCCCATAGATCCAGATTATCCTGAGGAAAGAATAAGTCATATGCTGGAAGACAGCCGGGCAGTGATCCTGTTGACCCAATCACATTTTATAGACAAATATACATCAATAGGTACAGTAATAAATTTAGAAGATGAGCAGGAATATTCAGATGAACAATATAACTTATCGGAGGTAAATAAACCTTCCGATCTAGCTTACTTAATATATACCTCAGGCTCTACAGGTAAACCCAAAGGGGCAATGATAGAGCATAGAAACATAGTAAGGCTGTTATTTAACAGTAAAATGCAGTTTGATTTTAACGAAAATGATGTATGGACTATGTTTCATTCTATGAGTTTCGATTTTTCCGTATGGGAGATGTACGGGGCGTTGTTATATGGGGGCAGATTGGTGGTAGTTCCTAAAATGACAGCACGCAGCAATGTAGAGTATCTGAGACTTCTAAGGAATGAGAAGGTGACCGTATTAAATCAGACACCTTCAGCCTTCTATAATATAGCCAATGAAGAAGTATCATATGAAGAAAAAGAACTTAAGATAAGATATGTCATATTCGGAGGGGAAGCATTAAAGCCTGCATTGTTGAAGGAATGGAGAAAGAAGTACCCGCAGACTAGACTCATCAATATGTATGGAATAACCGAGACAACAGTGCATGTCACATATAAAGAGATAGAAGAGGAAGAAATTAGATCTAATGTGAGCAGCATAGGAAGGCCTATACCAACCCTTACAACATATGTAATGGATAAGAACATGAAAGTTGTTCCCATTGGAGTAGCCGGAGAGCTTTGTGTAGGAGGAGACGGAGTTTGCAGAGGATATCTTGGAAGACCGGAGCTTACAAAGGAAAAGTTCGTTCAAAATCCGTACAAGCCGGAAGAGAGGTTATATAGATCTGGAGACCTGGTCCGGTTATTATCTGATGGAGAAATGGAATACCTGGGTAGAATAGACCACCAGGTAAAGATAAGAGGCTTTAGGATAGAGCTTGGTGAAATAGAAGCACAACTGCTAAAGCATCCTTCAATTGAGGAATCTTTGGTGATTGCAAAGGAAGACCATCAGGGCAGTAAATACCTGTGTGCATATATAGCGGGAGAAAATGAGCTGACAATATCAGAACTAAGGGAGCATCTCTTAAAAGAACTGCCCGAATACATGGTACCATCATACTTTGTGCAGCTTGAAAAAATGCCATTGACAGCTAATGGCAAGATAGACAGGAAGGCATTGCCTGAACCCGAAGGTAATATAAATACGGGAATAGAGTATGAAGCGCCTATAGGCGAATTTGAAGAGAAGCTTGCACTGATTTGGCAAGACATCCTTGGAATTAAGAAGATAGGAAGAAATGACAACTTCTTTATGTTAGGTGGACACTCTTTAAAGGCTACAAGCCTTGTAGCGAGAATTCACAAAGAGTTCAATATAGACATGCCTCTTAAGGAAATATTTAAGGCTCCAATTATAGCGGAAATAGCAAGGTATATGAAGGAAGCAAAGGAGAGTATATATCAATCCATCCAAACTGCTAAAGAGATGGAATACTACCCTATGTCATCAGCCCAAAGAAGGCTGTATATATTAAATCAGTTTGAAGGAGCAGGGACAGCATACAATATGCCAGGCAGCTTGCTGGTTGAAGGCAGTATTGATCTGGAGCTTTTTCAGAAGACCTTCCAACAGCTTATAAATAGGCATGAGACCCTTCGAACATCTTTCCATTTCATAGAGGGTGAACCCGTCCAGAAGATCAATGATCCTGTGGGTTTTAGTGTAGTGTATCTAGAATCTGACGAAGAAAAAGTGGGGGAAATCGTAAAAGAATTTATAAAGCCGTTTGATCTTGGAATTGCTCCGCTGCTAAGAGTAGGCCTTGTGAAAACGGGAAAAGACAAGCATGTCATGATGTTTGACATGCACCATATCATATCTGACGGTACGTCCATGGATATACTGGTACATGAGTTCATGGATATGTATGGAGGAAATAACCCTTCTTCCCTCCGTATACAGTACAAGGACTATTCTGTTTGGCAGAAGGAACTATTTGCTGGGGACAAAATAAAGAAGCAGGAGGAATACTGGCTCCAGGAATTTAATGGAGAAATTCCTGTGCTGAATATGCCAGTAGATTACCAAAGGCCTGCGGTTCAAAGCTTTGACGGAGGTTTTATCCGTTTTGAAGCAGGCAGTGAGCTTACGGGAAAACTTATTAAGCTTGCAAGGGATAATGGGGCTACTCTTTACATGACATTGCTTGCTTCATACAACATACTGCTGTCTAAGTATACGGGGCAGGAAGATATTATAGTGGGAAGCCCTATAGCTGGAAGACCTCATACAGATTTACAAGACATAATAGGTATGTTTGTAAATACTTTAGCCATGAGGAACTATCCCCAGGGAGAAAAGACCTTTGCTGAGTTTCTAAAGGAAGTAAGGGAAAACTCTATAAGGGCTTATGAAAATCAGGACTACCAGTTTGAAGAACTGGTGGAAAAGCTTAATGTAAAGAGGGATATGAGCAGGAATCCTCTTTTTGATACTATGTTTGTATTGCAAAATACCGGCTCATCAGAATTGAAGATAGATAGGCTTAAGTTTATACCCTATACAAATGAATTTAGAATATCCAAATTTGACTTGACATTAAATGCTCGGGAAACCCAGGAAGGTATTGCATTTGATTTGGAATATGCCACAAGGCTGTTCAAGAAAGAGACTGTAGAAAGGTTTGCAGCCCATTACCTTAATGTTCTGGAAGAGATAACGGTTTATCCTGGAAAAAGGTTGTCAGAAATTGATATGCTTTCACAGGAAGAAAAGCAGAAAATACTATATGACTTTAACGATACAAAGGTCCGGTATCCTAAGGATAAGACTATACATCAACTGTTTGAAGAGCAGGTAGAAAAGACACCCAATAATATTGCTGTAGTGTTTGAAGATAAACAGCTGACTTATAAGGAAGTAAACGA
>NZ_POVS01000003.1:0-141542 GCF_002894905.1 Paenibacillus sp. F4 | reverse complement strand
CAATTGGTTATTAATGATTAAGTTCATATCCATTTCTTATCTCTCCTTTGGTATAGGGGATGCATGGTGTCTCTCCCCCTTATGGAGGGTTGCCCCTCCTTCTTGTCCCCTATGGGGCTTAATCCGTTATGCCTGGCACCTCAATGCCTGCGATTTTAAGTGCCGTGATAAAGCCAGCATGGAAACCATTAGCTTCTGCCACACTCTCACCACAAAAGCATCCATCATGATCCGTGATTTCATCAAATGCCTCATATCGTTTCTCTTCCAATGTTTGCTCCACTTCGTAGCCAATATAAAGAGCGCGTATAAGCAAATCTAATTCCATGCCGTTTACACCTTCAAAATCTTTCGACCATTTTTTGGGATACTCAACATGCATTCTTACAATGGACGACTCAGGGTGTACTTTCTTAAGCAGATTCACAGCCTCCGCCTGCGCTTGGGTCAAAATTGCTTTATCCATTGTTATGTCCTCTCTGCCCTTGGGGGCTATGCTTTTTTCTTCCTAACCGTCCCTATCGGCAACGTAGAAGCGTCTTTTTTACTCCATCCGTATTGCTCTATTCGTTGGATGAAATACTCTTTCTTGATGCCGTTTTTCTCAGCAATACGAATCCATTTTTTCTCCTGTTCATACTTGGTTTTTCTTTTCATATATCCACCCTATTTCGTTGTTATATGAATTAACTGCTTTTCCCACCGTCAAATTTGTACACCTCATCTACTGTGTACGTCTTAATCCCGTCCCATAATGTCCGTATCTCTTCCGCCTTTGCAAGCACCCGGTTGATAGTCGGCTTGCTTATCTTTGGGTCACAACTCATAGCCTCGGTAACGTGCTTGATAGCCATGTCGTAAGCATCTGAATTTGTGGCATCCATGAAGCGATAGAATTTTTTTGTTGAAAGGGACTTTATCTTTTGGAAAGCACGCCGTTTCTCTGCCTCGTTCATCCGGTCTTCACCTTGCCTTTCCCCTTTTTGGGAGCCGGGTTTAAAATAGCCTGTATGACGTCATCTTGAAACTTGGCTGTGTTGGTATTCATTCGCAGAGAACGGGCTATCTGAGCCAAAACAAACGCGTCTCGTACGTTATCTGAACCGTGTTGGAAGCCCCACCGTTTAAAAATCTCGACTGCCAATTCATCTTTCTTCGTGTTTCCCTTGCCTGAAGCGAATTTTTTAAGCGCTGAAGGAGCAGCTTCCTGATATTTAATGTAACGTTCATATAAATTCAGTCTGATTCCCCAGCCGATCCCACCAAGGAGGAAGCCTGATTGTGAAGCAAAGCCAAAACCCTCTATCACTACCACATCACCGTAATCTACGTTTTCGCAAACATCGGTGATGATGTCATACATCCGCTCTGGATCTTTCCCCTCTGCCGTTACTTCCAACGCATCAAGTACATTACCATCTGCATCCAAGATGCATACCCCTGTTTTGGTACTCGGGTCAATTCCTACGTATCTGGTCATATTCATTCCCCTATCCTATTTTCTTTTTGCGCCCCGGTTTGCCCAAGTCACTAGCTTCACGCTTTTCCGCTATCTGATCTATCATGTCTACCAGTTTTCGCTTTATATAATCCGTCCGTGCTTCTGGCGGAATACCAAACATTGAACCCTCGCTTTGAATCAGCGCAACAATTCGGTCTGCTCCAGCAAGCTTTTCATACAGGTGATATTCCCAAGTCTCAAAAATTGCATCCATCCGGTTTGTGTAGTCCGTTGCCATCCGTTACACCTGCCCTCCGGTAGGTTTCTTCATGTGCAAGTATTCGATAGTCATAATCTTTAGTTTCGTCATAAGCTGCAATGACCAGTTCAGAATTGGTCATGCTTTCAAACGGTCTCACGTTCGTTTTCAGTCTCCTTTTCAGCAATTCCATACGTTTCCCTTCCTATACGCAGAAACTCGTTGTAGTCCTTATCTATTAGCTCGTAGGGGTCTATTGGATTCATGGGGTATCCTCCAGTGGAGTTTCATAGATGTTGCCCACAACTAAATATTCATCCGTCATACTTTCTTCAAATGCTTCTCCGCTCCACCTGCCATCCATATCTCTCAGTTCATAGGACGCTGTTTCCGGGTCCCATTTCACATATCCATGCCACGGTCCGTGCGAGCATCCATATTCAGAATCACATCCGCAATCCATTTGGATTACATCTCCCTCGTATATTTCTTTACCGTTACGGTCTTTTAATCCGGTATATTGCATGAGCACTTTTTCATCGTCTGAGAAGCCACGTACATATTGCCCGTCTAACGGATTAAATGCCGCCACCTTGCCGTCTGGATCAATAGTCACCTCATAGTCCATTTCTTTTGCAAACACGTCCCACGCTCTAAATTTAATGGGTCTACTCACTTGTATCTTCTTATCCATGGTTTAGACCTCCTCAATGTCATCGACTTCAATTTCGTCTGTTTGCCCATTCCGTAAAGCATCCCACCAGTCAATTGCGGATTCAAGGAGTTCGGTTTGTTTCTTCTCGGTTAGTTCATAAAATTTATCTTCCGTCAATTCGATTTCCACTTCATAATCCACACGCACAGTTGCTGTTCCCGATATTCTAATCATCCTTTATTCCTCTCCTTGCCCTTTAGGGGCTGTATTATCCGCGTTTGCGGTAGTATTTGCGAATCTCTCTCTTCCGGCGCTGCTTCTCAAAAATCATCAGCCGGATGAATTCACTTCTTATCCGTTCTACTTCTTCATCTGGAGTAGAGTAAAAGAAGTCAGTAGACCATTTACCAACTTCAAGATGCGTGTGACCATAAGACCATGAATCAAGGTAGTTACATCCGGTGCATTTCGTAACTGACTCCGTGCAACCAAAACATTCCTCAAACCAAGAGTCATAAATCAATTTGCCGCCACATACGGGGCAAGGCGCTTCCGGCTGATTTTCTATACCAGACCAGAAAAAGTCATCTTCTGTCATAATCTTTCTTAGCTGCCGCCATCTATTATTCATTCCTCTATCCCCTCTCCCATGCACTCTTCACAATCCTCTGCGTTACTTTCTTCCATCCGAGCGTCTAACTTCTCCAGTACCTTATCAGGGAGCTTCCCGCAGGCACATCCCATCTTCCGACCTGTAGATTTCTCTATCAGCGTGTAATGATCCATCCTATCTTCTTCCCTTCTTATTGGAGTCTATCCCGGGCCTTTTTCTCACGCCGATCCGGGCCAATCATTTCAATTCGTTGGGCTTGTCCAACAATCCGGCTGGCAATCTTCCGACCATTCAGCGGTAGTCGCTCATGTATCCGGTCAGTAGAATAATTACTGGTTATGATCGTAATCATGCCGTTCTGCATGCGTTCATTCAGGATGCTGTACAGCTTACCTTCAGACCATTCGGTATAAGGAGCAGTAAACAGGTCATCTATCATCAGCACAGGCACGTTGTAATAGCGGCTTAGAACCTCGTTCTCGCTCTCTTCACTGTTCCGGCTGTAAGTAGACTTGATATCCCCGAAAAGCGTTTCCTCGGTCACATAGAGGCCTGGCATGCGCCGTTCTGCTAGAGCATTGGCTATACAGTCCATCAAAAACGTCTTGCCAGTGCCATAAGCGCTCTGATTTCCCTTTATCCTGGTTTCATCCCCAAAGATATAAAGCCACGTTCCGTCTTTTTTATGAGAGTCAATATTGTTAAGAAAATCAGTTGCAATTGCAAAATGCTCAGCGTTTTTCGCGTCAATCACGGCATTTTTGAAGGTATGCTGCTTTTGCTCATGGTTGAAGCTACTGTTTGCTGTATATTTTGCTAGCTGCCGATCCAGTAAGCAGGAGCAAGGTTCCACTTGCGCCACCTGCACCTTCATAGGCGCTCCACGTTTGTCCGTATACCCCTCTTTCTCTATCCAGCGGAATGTATTTATCGTCCCGGTGTAATCGCACTTAGGGCAGCCCTCAGGTGCTTCTAATTCGCTGTAAGAGTTCTTCGGAAACAGGCTCTTCTTCTGACCCTGATTTTCCAAGGATGAGGTCTTCTGTTGGGCTTTCATAGCTTCCACCCGTTTGAGCAGCTGCTGCATAGCTGGCTTTACGCTGTCCACGTCCACCGCCTCCCTGTGTTCTCATTTTGGTTAAAATAGCTATATAGTGTTTTCGTAGATTATCAGGACTAAATATGATGGTTCGATAAAAAGGTTCCGATAGAGCGTACTTCACCACATCTCCAATTTCGGACTCATGTACATTATCTCTTTCAAACATCAGTCGAAAGGTATTGGCCCAATTCTGGAAGTTTGGTTTTTTGATCAAATGAGCGGTTCCAGCATCTTGAGCATTCTTATAGGCCAATTCATGGAACCTTTTAGCTAAGCGATAATATAAGTCGTCCTCTGAATAAGTCCGTTTCGGGCTTTTCGGAGAAGGTGGTTTTTTATTTTTTCCTTGTTGTTCATTGTTGTCATTATTATCATTATTGTTTATATTGTCGGGTTGCCGTTGCTTTCGTGGCGGCTTCGCAGCTTTTTCGCCGTTGCCTTCGTCGTTGCTTTCGCCACTCTTCAAATCCTGATAAACCCCGTAGTTACTAATGGTTATCAGTAACTTGTGCGTTGCTTTCGTCGTCGTGATCATCATTGCCTTCGCGTTGCTTTCGTCAGGGCTTCGTTTCGATTTCATCGCTTTACCGCGTAAAAACTCTAAAACCTGATATATTTGGTCTTTCGTTGGGCGTTCCCGTCTTGCTCCCACCTTCCAAGAAACAGCATCTATGATCTCTGGAATAGACGTTAATACTTGCCCTTGCTTTAGTCCTTTGTACTGCGTGTGCTGAGCAGATAGGAGAAGGTAAATCCACACCTTTGCATAGAGTGGCGGCTTCTCCCATATCTCGCTTTCAATCAACTTCCTATGGAGGCTGATCCATCCGTCCATGTCACCACCTACTTAGTTGCTTGGTGTTCCAACACCGTATTAATTGCTCTTGCGATAAAATTCCGCGACCTGATCCCTTCGGGCGTCTCATCTAACCAATCATGACAAGGAGTGCATAAATGTATTAGGTCAGTTACCTTCGTTTTCTCATCCAAGTGTGGTCGCCCGGTCAAATGTGACCGCTCTGTTGCTCTGGCGGCGTTACACAACTCACACAAGCCATGTGACCGCGCTTTAAGCTGCTTGTCTACTTGTTGGCTGATATCGCCTTTCTGCTTCTGTGTGAGCTTCACACGTTTGCTCTTGCCGGGCTTAGGAACGGGATACCATTCATCCATTAAATCTATCTTCATAGGCCCTCCTATATATCCGTCTGTAATTTGAGGATGCTTTGCAATGCTGAAACTTGAACCTTAATTGCATCCGCCGCTTTAATTCCCGCTTGAAACTGTGTCTCTGCCAAGTCCCGGTCAAATAGTTTTTCTGACACATTTCCTTTTGCCAGATCCGGTATAAGAGTCACGGGCATTTTTTCCTGCCGAAGCTTAAACATTTCCTTAGCCAGTTCAGCGCGATAGACACGCTCTGTTTCCGCTTTGTCTTTACCCAATCCGAACAATGCATCCGCTGACTTTCCAAGTCGTTTCGAGGCCGCATACAATTCCTGTGTTACATTGGCTATCTCCATATGTCCTCCTAGAAAGGTAAATCATCATCTGATATATCTATGTGTTTCCCATCGTCATGGAATGGATCTCCATCATGTCGAGGGCGATGGTCAGGTTCGTTTGGGTCTCTTTGGCTATCACGGTTAGATTCCAAGAAACGCACATTATCCGCTACAATCTCAGTTACATAGATACGCTTGCCTTCACTGTTCTCGTAGTTACGCACCTGTACACGGCCCTCTACAGCGGTTAGACGACCCTTTTTAAGATAGTTGGCGCACGTCTCTGCAAGCTGTCTCCAGGTCACAATGGGCAAGAAATCCGCCTCCCGTTCACCGCCCTGACTCGTAAATGGACGGTCTACAGCTAGCGTGAATTGAGTTGTGGCAATCCCGTTCGGGGTGTATCTGAGTTCAGGGTCCTTGGTTAAACGGCCAATCAATATAACTCTATTTAGCACTGGATGCACCTTCCTTCTGTTTATCTACAAGTTTCTTTGCAAGCGACTCATGCATTTGTTGCAGAGAATGACCTTTTTGCTTCATGTTGTCGATCCATTCCTGCATGCCTTCTGTGCTTCCAGAAAGAACCTTCCATTTCGTTTCAATATCCTTGAGCAATTTTGCTTCAGCAGCCTCTTTTTTCTCACGTTCAATCCGCTGTTTTTCGTCCAGTTCCGCGCTGCTTATCTTGTCCGGGTCCTCACCTGTTGGGATAGCGAACGTACGCAGGAACAAATATTTATATGAATAGGTCATAGCCTTGCCCACGCCTTTATCTTGCGTGTCAGCTCCTGTACCAGAAGAAACGATAATTTCATGGTCCCCGGTATCAATGTCTATGATTTTGTAGTCCACATCTACCGTGGACAGATTACCTTCCTTGGTATGAACTTGCTTGATAGGAAGCACAATTAATCCGTGTTTAATGAGACTTGCACGCACAGCAGACGTTACTTTTTCTTCGCTGATCGCTTTATATTTAGTGTTGCCAAACTCTACTTTGTCGTCTTTAGAAAGGTATTCCACGTCACGCATGACAGCGCTGATTTTCTGAAACAAATTAAGCTTGACCTCTTCGGACATGTTTACATCCTCCTAGAAATGTGATATTGTTTCCGTAAATTGTTATTAATAAGTTTCTGATTCGACTCTGGTTGCCGCCAGGGTCGTTTCACTTTCTATGGCATTACGCACGTCATACAGTGCTTCTAAGACAAATTGCAACTTCCCATCCCGAAAGATTAGCAAAGGCTCTACGATGTTATTCAGAGACTTACCACGAATTTCAGTTTCGGCCTGCAACTCTTCAAGTGTTTGGATAGCTTGTTCTAACGGCGTTTTCACGTTTCATTCCCTCCTTCTGTTCCCGCCGAATACGGCGATATTCCCGATAAGCAACGTCACTGCTGAATATAAACATCACTTTTTCCATTTTCTTTCTCTACGGCTTGTCCACCAACTTGCATCAATGCCTGTAGATCAGAGTAACTATTGCTTCCCTTGACGCGAGTTTGCATATGCATCATCTATCACCCTCACAAGCACCTGATTTTTACACTCAACGGCCTCGATCATGCAATCAATACAATGGGGTTCCTCATGTTCGTATACAAGGTATTTGGCTTCCCGGCCGCATCCGCATCTGATCACCATATCAAACCTCCCACTTAACTTTTTGCGATAACTCGACATAGCGACCAAATGAGATACGGTTTTTGATAAGGCCATATTCCGGCTCCTGTTCGTACAATCGACCCAAGTAATCCAAATGCTCGTCCGTCAGTACACTTAATCCAGAAAGGTCCTTAGTGACTACCACAGGACGTTTACGCCACCACCGCCATATCATGACGCCGCTCTTTTTTCTGCTGGCAACAACGCCCGAAGGCTCATAATCTCGTTCAGCAGCCAGCCGAAGGATGCCAGTGATACTTCTGGATGTACCCACGACGGATTATCCGCAAGCTGATCGTACATATTTTCAAGGTCGGTAATACGTTGTTGTAAGATATCCATGTTCATTCTCCTTTCTTAATAGGACGCCAGTAAGTAATGTAGTTCAGGACGTTCTCCAGTTCTTTCCGAAGCACATCCTTATAAGATGTCACTTGCCAGCGATCTTTGATTTCTCGGTGAAGTTGTTGGAATAACTCGCCTCGTGCGTCCTTATCTGGCTCAATGGCGTACACCTTTTTGGAAATTGCTCTTTGCAGCGTTCGTTGTTGACCACTATTTAAAGTAATCTGCTTGTCCAACTTCTGCTCAATCTCTACCAGTTTAGTACCGTGTTCCGCTGTAGTGGCTTTCACCACTTCGACTTCCTCCGCCACCTCAGCCGTGAGCTTGAGAGATTGAATAATTGCTTGGCGTTCTGTTAATACAGGAACAGGCGGCTTGCTCAGTGTTTCCTTCATCCGATTGAACTCTGTGATGTACATTTCTTTGAAGCGTGCTGCTTCTTTCCCGGTGTAACTCATTGCCAAGAACGAGAAACCGTCTTGAGAGATAATGTATTTTTGTTGTGTACGATTGCGTGAATCAGTGTAATCAATGAGTCCAAAATTGGACTCTATAAATTCCTCGCTGCACTCAAGTGATTTGATATCCCGTAGCACATGTTTGTGTTCCTTTTTGAATACCTCCGCTACTGTTAGACTGTCAGTCACCGTGTTTCCATTTTCAATGAATACTAATTGAGTCATACTGTTTCCCCTTTCTCATGTGTGTGTTTTGATTTAACCCATTTTTCAACTTCAGGCCAGAAGACTCGTGTCTGTCTCTCACCAAAGTTGTAGGATGGGAAATCAGTTCTGCCAATCAATCTGTACGCTTTGCTCTTGCTGATTTGCAATCGTTTCGCCATTTGCGGTACAGTTATTAAATCAGGATTCATTTTGCTTCTCCTTTCAACAACCGATCTACCGTTACCTCAAGTGCATTAGAGATTTTTAGAAGCGTTTCGGCATTCGGTCCTCGTTTTTTAGAACCGAGAGAGTAAAGAACTGTAAGCGAAACTCCACTTTCTTTAGAAAGTCGATAAATCGTCCAATCCTTTATCTCAAGAAGTTGATTCACATTTTCCTCAATCTTCAACCCCATGTTGCTCACCTCCTGAACACATAATATAACCCTTTACGACTATAGTAAACTCTGGTTATAACCCTTTAAGGTCATATAATCCGTTGTTTCCTTTATTTCTCTCCATATAACTTGACATATCTCCCTATTGTGATTTATTATTACCGTATTGGGATATAACCCTATCTAGTTATACTTTGGAGGTTGTGGAGTTGGATATATCAGAAAAAATAAAGGACTTAATGGGAAAGAAAGACATAACCGCGTACAGATTAGCCAAAGATACAAACATCCCCTATACAACTCTCACTAAAATACTGAATGGCACAACTAAAAACCCGCAAATAGATTCTCTGAGTCTAATTGCCGATTATTTTAATACAACAGTCGATGACCTAAGAGGAAAAGAAGATATCGCAGCTCCAGAATGGGCAAATGAAACGGATAAAAATGATTTGAGCGAGCTCCTCCTAAAAGAAGAAGAGGTAACCTATAATGGTGTGGTTCTAACAGAAGAAGATAAAAAATCAGTTAACGACATGCTTACAGGAATGTTTTGGAAGAGGTTGGAGCAACAAAGAAAAAACAAACAATAAATACATACTCAATTTTGTAGGCTCACTTTTATCTTCAAGCGGGCCTGTTTAGCCATGCCTAAAATAACAATGAAAGGGGGGATTTCCATGTAACTTGGTCCTTGTCTTGAAATAAAAAAAAGGAAGGGTGCTTTTAAAGTGAAAGGACACGTGAGAAAAAGAGGAAATAAATGGTGTTTCGTTGTAACTATCGGCAAAGATAGAATAACGGGAGAGAGAATACAAAAATGGTTCTCCGGTTTTGACAAAGAGAGAGATGCTGAACGAGCCATGATAGAAAAAATCAAAGAGATAAATGACGGAACATACATTGAAGAAACAGACGAAACAGTTGAGCAGTTTATGACTCGTTGGTTGGAGAATAAAAAAAACCAAGTTCGACCCGGAACATTCAAGGCGTACTCTTGGCTTATCAAAACCCATCTAATCCCGCATCTTGGGAAACTAGAGATATTCGAACTAAAACCACGACATTTGAGTGACCTATACAACAAAAAACTTCTATCTAAAATATCTGCAAACAGCATAAAGAAACTCCACAGCCTTATAAAAGATGCACTCGAAGAAGGAGTTGGTTACGGCGATATACCAAGGAATATAGCTCAAGCAGTTACTCCGCCACGGGTTAAAAAGGTCAAATTTGAAGTGTGGAATGAGAACCAATTGAAAATCTTCCTTGATTTCGCTAGAAAAGATCGATTCTATGTAGCTTTTGAATTGGCTGCATCTACTGGAATGAGAATTGGAGAAATACTAGGGTTACGTTGGAAGGATATTGATTTAGAGGGCTCAAAGTTATCTGTTCGGCAAGCGTACACTAAAGCAGATTCTGGATATGAATTTCACGAACCTAAAACGGCCAGCGGGGAAAGGTCAGTAGCCTTATTCCCATCTACGGTAACTATGTTAAGAGATCATTATGTAGAGCAGGAAATGGAGAAAGAGTCCAACAAGGATTTTTACAACGATCATGGATTAGTTATACAAACACACATTGGGACTCCATTAAGTCCGCGAAATTTATCTAGATCGTATTATAAGATACTAGACAAAATTGACGAGGATGAAAATATTCAAAACTTTCCACGAATAAGGTTCCATGATCTTAGACATACTCACGCTACTCTCCTATTAAAGAGAGGAATACATGCTAAAATCGTGCAAGAAAGGTTAGGTCATTCGTCTATAACAATAACATTAGACACTTATTCTCATGTTTTACCTGGATTGCAAGAGGCCGCTTTGAAAGGCCTGGGAAAGGATATTTTCGATGACGATTCAACGCTTTAACTCAACGAATGTTTGCAATTGGTTTGCAGTCATAAAAAGGCGCGGTTACCGTCCGACCGGAAAACCGCGCCACTAAAGGATTTTTTGCTATGCTGGTGAAGGGAATTGAACCCCCGGCCTACGCATTACGAGTGCGTTGCTCTACCCCTGAGCTACACCAGCAGGTCAGTGTAACTGACAACAAAAACTATTATACTCTTAGTTACATAAAAATCAATCACTTACATCAACTTTTTCAACTAGGATTTGGATTTAGTTCGGTAACATTTCCTGTCGCGGTGCCAGATAGTTTCTCTGCTACGGAACGGAGCTTTTGGTGACTGGAGGAAGGCTTGTCACGGCGATCATCAATTTTGACCGAAGTGGAAACACGTTTAGCTCCTGACAGGAATGGCGCTTCGTGCAGCGCAGCAATGGCGGTAAACACATCGTCCAACGAACCTTCAATAATCGTACTCATAGAGGTAAGCTCATAGGTAATTCCTTTTTGCGTCTTCAACACTTTTTGCATCTGGGCAACGTAGTCGCTCAGGCTTGTACTCCCCGTTCCAATCGGGATCACTGTCACTTCTGCAATAGCCATCGCCAAGTTCCTCCTTTAATTTAAAATCGTCGCTTCTTTAAAAATCTAAAATCTCAGTCCGATAGAGCGAGTAACCCTATTTCATAAAAAAAAGTTCATATGTATGCTGCTTGTTTCTGTAGGAAACAACTCTATCATTCATTGTACCGTTCAAACTGCCTCAATTCAAATACAGCCCACGACTTCTCTGCATATTTTGATTTTCCATTCCTTTTCCTTTACGTATGGCTTCGAATGTTGCTATAATACTCCTTGCACTTATTTGAAATTTTAAGTTTATACACACAATATGTTGGGTTAAATATTCATAACACGTCTAAATATAGTGATGTAGCCGATAAATCGTACGGGAACCATCTTTTCCCCCTTCATTGGCAGGTGCATCGCTATTTCTATGTTATTGGATTACATACAGCCCCCAAATGCTGTCTGACCATCGCTTTTTTCGCCATTATCTTCTCATCATGATCATTTTCATGCCTATTCCCAAGTATGATTCCAAATCAGGAAAGCGAGGAATTAATCCTATGCCACAACTCGTAACCAAACCAAACAATCGCCAGTTGGCTTTTGATGAAATACGCATTTCCGTATATGCCGACCGTGTACTCAGCGGGCTGGACAAGCTGGATAAGGATCGTCTCATCCGCGGTGTAACTAGCAAACTGCGCCGGGACGAAGTCACGGGGGATGACATCAGCAACGCGTTTGCGATGGCTGCCCTTGAATTGGTTAGTAAGGAAGAACCGGACTGGAAATTTGCCGCAGCGCGTGCTTTGCTCACTTCCTTGTATAAAAAAGCGGCTACTCACCGCCGTTACAAATCCTATGCGGACGAGCCTTACGGCGCTTTTTATCCACTGATCACAGAATTGGTCGAAAAGGGGATCTACCGTCAGGAATTGCTCGATTATTATACCAAAGAGCAAATTGATGAGTTGGGTGCATCCATTTTGCCGAAAAATGACCTGCTGTTCGATTATATCGGGCTGTTAACGCTGTCTGAGCGCTATTTGGCCAATGATTTTGACGGACGCGTAATGGAACTGCCGCAGGAACGCTACATGATCATCGCGATGTACCTGATGCACCAAGAGCCTGCCGACAAGCGTATGGAGCTGGTCAAGGAAGCATACTGGGCGATGAGCAACATGTACATGACAGCAGCTACACCAACCATGTCCAATGCCGGAAAAAAGGTGGCCGGACAGCTCTCCAGCTGCTTTATCGACACCGTAGACGACTCGCTGGAAGGCATTTTCGACTCCAATACGGATGTAGCCCGTCTTAGCAAAATGGGCGGCGGCATCGGCGTATACCTCGGTAAAGTACGGGCGCGTGGCTCCGATATCCGTGGACATAAAAATACAAGTTCCGGCGTCATTCCGTGGATTCGCCAGTTGAACAATACAGCTGTTAGCGTAGACCAATTGGGTACTCGCAAAGGTGCAATTGCCGTTTATCTGGACGTATTCCACAAGGACATTCTCGCGTTCCTTGACCTGAAGCTGAACAACGGTGACGAGCGGATGCGTGCACATGACGTGTTTCACGGCGTATGTCTGCCCGATCTGTTCATGGAGCGGGTCGAAGCCCGGGGCGAATGGAATCTGTTCTGTCCGCATGAAGTGAAGAAGGTGATGGGCTGGAAAGATGACAAGGGTCGTCCACTGGGTCTGGAGGATTTTTATGATGAAACCTTCGGTTCAGGTACCTTCCGCGAAAAGTATGAGGAGGCGTCACAGCATCCCATTCTCTCTCGTATTACAGTGCCTGCCATCGACATCATGAAGCGCCTGATGAAATCACAACTGGAAACAGGTACACCGTACATGTTCTACCGTGATACGGTAAACCGGGCCAACCCGAACCGCGCCCATGGTATGGTATATTCCTCCAACCTGTGTACGGAAATTATGCAAAACCAATCTGCAACTGTAGTGGAAAAAGAAGAACTGGTCACCAAGGACGGACAAACACGCATTGTTATTTCCAAAATTCCTGGCGACTTTGTTGTTTGCAACCTGAACTCCATCCATCTGGCTCGTGCGGTTCCGGCAGGTGTGCTGGATCGCCTCGTACCGATTCAGGTACGTATGCTGGATAATGTTATTGATATCAACAACATTGAAGTACTGCAAGCACAATATACGAACAGCCAATATCGCGCTGTTGGTCTGGGTACATTTGGACTGCATCATTTACTCGCACTGGAAGGTATCCGTTGGGAATCCGATGAAGCGGTAACCTATAACGATCATTTGTATGAAAAGATTAACTACCTGGCAGTCAAATCCAGCATGGAGCTAGCGAAAGAAAAAGGCCGTTATGCCAAATTCGAGGGTTCTGACTGGTCTACTGGGCACTATTTCACTTCCCGTGGCTATACGGATGGTACACGCGAAGGCAAATTTGTCACTACGTCCGAGTGGAGCGAGCTTGCAGAAGAAGTCAAACAAAATGGTGTCCGTAACGCATGGCTGTTCGCCATCGCGCCTAACGGTTCCACGTCCATCATCGCAGGCTCTACCGCCAGCATTGATCCATTGTATGAGTTGCTTTCCTATGAAGAGAAAACAACTTACAAGATTGCTAACCCTGCACCAGATTTGAACGAAAAAACCATCTGGTACTACAAGACGGCTTTCTTGCTGGATCAACACGCTTCGATCAACATGGCTTCTGCACGTCAGCGTCATATTGACCAAGGCCAAAGCTTTAACCTGTATGTACGTCCCGATATTAAAGCAACTGAATTTTTAGAGCTGCACATCCATGCCTGGAAATCAGGTATGAAATCGACCTATTATGTACGCAGCCGCGCACTGACGATTGAAGAATGTGATAGCTGCGCATCCTAAACTAAAGGAGAGAAGCTCTCATGCAGTTACAGAAGATTTTTAACACGGAAGCGCCAAATCGCTCTACCCGTATTATTGAAGGCGAAAGCTCCGGTATTTTGAATTGGAACGATATTCGGATGCCGCATATGTACAAACTGTATAAAGTACTGCTGCTGAACCACTGGATACCAGATGAAATTCCGATGTCCAAGGACGCGTCCCAGTTCCCTGTGCTGGATGCCGAAGAACAGCGCACCTTCAAAATTAACATCGGCCTGCTGGCTGTACTGGATTCGATGCAAACGATGTTTGTCGGGGATGTAAAACGCTATTTTACCGATTCCTCTCTGGAAGCTATTTCGGCGATTATCGGGCAGCAGGAAGTGGTGCATAACCAGTCCTACTCCTACGTTCTGTCTTCTTTGGTGTCAGATCAGGAACAGAAGGAAATTTTTGAATACTGGAAAAACGATCCCGTCCTGCTGGAGCGTAACACATTCATCTCGGACATTTATCAGGAGTTCCGCGATGAGCAGAACCCACAAACCTTTTTCCAAGCGATGGTAGCCGATTTGATTTTGGAAGGCATTTTCTTTTACAGCACATTTGCTTTCTTCTACAATTTGGCCCGTGATCAGAAAATGATGGCAACCAGCCAAATGATCTCGTATATTCAGCGTGATGAAAATCAGCATTGCTACTTCTTTGCCGAAGTGTTTAAGCAGCTATTGTCCGATTTCCCTGAGCTAAATACCAAGGAAAATACGGACTATGTCTATCGTATGATTGACCGAGCTGTGGAGCTGGAAACGAATTGGGCGCATTATACACTCAAAGAGGTTCGCGGCATCGACTTGAACGAGCTGAGCGATTACATCAAATACATGGCAAATATGCGCCTGAGACTGCTTGGTATGGATAAAGCGTACGATGGCGTAGATGTAAATTGTATGCCTTGGATTAAACCATTCTCAGATGAAGCGCTGAATGCGACAAAAACGGACTTCTTTGAAGCAAAATCACGCAATTATGGCAAGGTCGGAGATGACAACGGATTTGACGATTTGTAAGTCATAAGATACAGCCTTAGCTCGGTACTTACCGGGCTAAGGCTTTTTTCATTGAGAATTTACGCAAATCCGCAGTCAAGAGCTTAAATACTGATTCATCTGAGCAAAGCAGCGAGTATAAGCAGCTTCGTAACGAGTTAAATACGCTCAGGTTGCAAACTGGAATCCTGTACATCTATATGTACAATCGTGTTGGAAATGAGTGGAAAATTACGGTGGATGGAGCCGCATGGGACGACAAAGACTACAGTCCATTCGGAACTCCTGTAAGTTTTACCCTTAAAGAAACGGAAGAGAAATTGAAACAAGGGGAAACAGTGACTACAGATATCACAACGGACCCTGAGTGGGGGACGATGTTTTCCTCCTTTACTCCCATTAAGGATACAGATGGAACCATCATTGGTTATTTGGGAATCGACCGATCCCTCTCCTCTGTGACTGAAGTATACGAACATACCTTGCCCGAGGCCTACCGATTAGTGATCCCTGTTATCTCTATCATTCTGATCATCTCCATTGCGGCTATGATGGTGGTAACCCGGCGGATACTGCGTCAGGTGAGATTTATTAAAAATACACTGGAGCAAGTAGCCGACGGCAACCTTACGGTTACATCGTCGCAAGTAACATATGATCAGTTAGGCGAAATCAGCAAATTGACGAACAAAATGGTGGAAGCCATGTCGAATATGATTGTGGATATTCAAAGCAGTTCTAGCACACTCCAGCATGCATCAGAGAATATCGTCGTGACAACGGAGGGAACACTCCACCAAACTGAGGAATTGTCCCGTACACTCCAGCAAATTGCCGATGTCTCTATAAACCAGGCGGATCAAGCGGTGGAATCGGTTCAACAATCTGACCGATTAGGACAAACGCTGGATGAAGTCGGAAGCCATGTGCAGCAATTTACGGACACGGCCCATCATCTCAATGAGGTTCGTAATCAGGTAGCCAGTGAGCATGAACTGTTATTAGAGAAAGGACGAGAAAGCGCCCTGCGTATCAAGCAGATGCAGCGCATGTCACACGCGTTAACCGAAAAATCCCGCGAGGCGGCTAACATCGGTCAGCAGGTTCAGGGCATCGTAAAACAGACGCAGATTTTGTCCTTTAATGCATCTATTGAAGCCTCACGTGCAGGCGAAGCTGGCAAGGGTTTTTCTGTGGTCGCTCATGAAATGGGACAACTTGCCCAGCAATCCGCCATATCGATTCGTGAAATCGATGAAATCTTAAGAAGCTTTGTTGAGCAAATTGAGCAAATGGGTGATCAATTTGATGAAAACATAAAGACCGTCAATGAACAAGAAGTACAAATTTCGGTATGTCTACAGTCTGTTGACAAAGTCACCCAGGTTTCACAGGAAGTTCAGGAGTTAGCTGCACATCTGGCTCAATTGACGGCAGAGATGCAGGAGGTACGTCACAGTGTAGATCAACATTTGAATCACACAGCCAGCGCGGCACAGCAGACTGCCGGAATGACCGAAGATGTATCAGCAAGCGCTCAGAAGCAGGCCCTAGCAGTAAAAGAACTTTCCGAAGTAGCCCGTAATCTGACCACACTATCAAACAATCTGCAGCGTCATGCTGACCAGTTCCGGGTGAAAAACGTTGAATAGTAAATATTATGTTGGATCCATTCAACTGAACGAAAAGAAGTAAACTCAAATGGAGCATTCGCTAACGTAGCGAATGCTCCATGATTATGTTTTGAAAGCCGAACAGAGTTCACCTTTATCCGAGTAGGTGCATACATATAACCTAGAACTGTGTATTCAAGCACTCCAGACTCATACCCGTTCTTATGACGGGGGTAGCGCCGCTGTTTTCACCTGTTTCGTATAAGAAGGATAGCCTCCCGTATGCTGGAGCATTTCGATTTCATGCAAAATACGCGGCAAGTCAGCGACCGAGTTCATCACGATGTGGGCTCCTGCCCTTTTCAAACCATATACACTCTGTCTGCGCCGTTCCTCAGCCACTCTGTCGTCCGCTTCACGGCTGGTCGTTTGAGCTGCGGTCGTCACGCTTTCGTTATGGTTCAACACACCAATCGTCCATACACCGGCGTTCCGTCCCTCTTGCATATCGGCTGCTGTATCTCCTACTTTCACAATATCGCTAAGCGGGAATACCTGCAAGCGATGTGCAATTTCATAGATCATCCACGGATAAGGCCTCCCCTGCGAAACTTCACAAGGGGCTACCATACAATCCAACGTATAGGGTGACTGTGCAGGCGTAAACTTGTGACTGAGCATCTCCATCGGACAGGATGCAGTGGCGCCTGACTGAATGCGGCGATCCTGCAACTCCTGCAGCGCCCTGTCTATACCGATAGCAGGCTCAGCCCCTTGGATCAAGGAGCGGAGAACAGGGACAAGCTCAAGATAAATATGCTCAATATCCATTCTGCCAGGATGCGCACCAAAGCACTCCAGCCACTTTTTCCGAACCTCTGAAAGTCCCAGCACATTCGCAATATGATCCCGGATCGGCATTCCTCGCCCATGAGATACCTGTTCTTCAGTTACCTGTATACCTTTCCATCTGAAAATGTCACGCATTCCCTGGGTTAAGCCTCGTCCTCCGGGGTCTAACAATGTACTTTCGAGATTAAAAATAACCGCCTGTATCATGCAATCCCCGCCTTTCCGTACCGCGGCTATCCGCAATCTTTATTTTGCTTAGGAACATGATACACAGCTAACGTAAACTGAAGTGTCGTAAACGGTAAGCGGATTGTAATTGAAAATAAATTCCTTGATTGGTTGTGAATACCGAGTGTGATAAGAGGAGGAGTCGCAACATGAGACAGCCTTGGAATGAATTTAATTCCAAAATGCCTTGGCGGATGGAGCTTGGTTGTTATGCGCTGAATAAACTGGCCTGTGGAGGATTGGTTTTTGGTCTCTTATGGATCTACTGCTATCTGACAGAGGAAATAACAGGAATTCCTCTAACTATTGCAGGCAATAGTGGTGAACTGACCGCGCAGCTGTGGGCCTATGGTTTTGCCCTTCCTGCTGCTCTTGCCGCTGATGCGCTACGCGATCTTTTACCCTGGCTTCGCAAGCCCGAGCGGATCACCCTATACCTCGCTGCAGGATTCAGTGTCTTTCTCCTGCTAGGTTCTTTGATGTCGCCTGCCGGAACGGGCATTTTATGGAGCAACGGCATAGCAGGTGCAGGGATTACACTGCTGTATTATGGAGGAAGGCACTGGCTAAACCGTGAATATGGATTACAGATTATGCTGGCCTTCCTCCTGCCACTGCTGCTATGGCCTATAGGGCTTCAATAATGTCGCCAGCGATCACAGAGGCAGGATGCTGGCGATGACGTGCGGCTGTTTCTCCAGCCGCACCATGCAAATACACGCCAAAGGCTGCTGCCTGCGAAGCATTCAAGCCCTGGGCCAGCAAACCTGCGATGATACCTGTCAGCACATCGCCCGCACCGCCTGTCGCCATCCCAGCATGGCCTGTGGTATTGACGTAGGCCGTTCCGTCGGGACAAGCGATGACAGTGCGCGCTCCTTTGAGCACCAGCGTGACCCCACGTGTCCGGGCGTACTCCCGGGCATGGGTGATACGGTCACGCTGCACCTCTGCTGTCGGTATACCCAGTAGGCGAGCCATTTCACCGGGGTGCGGCGTCAGTACGACCGCCGCACTTCTTGGCTTCCAAGCCTCCAGCTCAGGCCCGGCCGAGGCGAGGATGTTCAAGGCGTCCGCATCAAGCACGAGCGGACCGCCGTATTCCTCCCACAGGCGGCGCAGCCAGCCGGTGTCCCCTGCAAAGCGGCCGAGGCCGGGGCCGACGGCCAGTACATCGCGTGCCTGCGCGAGCTGTAGCAGCTCGTCTGCGGAGTCGGCATTCCATTCGCCGTCTCCGCCTGCTGCCGCGGCAGCGAGCATCAGTTCCGGCGCGGCGCCAATGACGCGCGGCAACAACGCCTCGGGCACCGCCCACGTGACAAGGCCGCTGCCGATGCGCAGGGCGGCACGTGCGGCCAGCAAGCCCGCGCCGCTCATGCGCAGGCTTCCAGCCGCGACCAGAACGTGGCCGTAGGTGCCCTTGTGCCCATCCGGCACGCGGCTGCGGCTTACATCCACGTCCAGCGCAGCGCGCAGCGTGTCACGGGTCAAGAGCCGCAGCTGCACGCCGCACTCACGGGCAAGGCCGGGTGGAATACCGATGTAGCGTACCACCACATCGCCTGCAGTCCCGGCGCCCGGATATTGGACGAGCCCACGCTTCAAGTAGGCGAGGCATACGGTGACGCGCGCACGAATGCACGGCTCGTGCAGCGCACCTGTGTCGGCGTCGAGGCCGCTAGGCACGTCTACCGACACGAGCGGCGCGCCGCTGGCATTGGCCTCGCGGATCAGCGAGGCGTAGGGTTCGCGCGGCGGGCCTTGCGTGCCCGTGCCCAGCAGGGCATCGATGATGCCGGAGGCGCCGCGCAGGTCGAGGGTATCCCGGCCATAGAGAATCACCGGGATACCCAGAGCCGCGATGATATCGCGTTGCGCAGCCGCTTCACCGCGTAGCATGTCTGGCGGCTCGACGTACACAACGGTGACGCGTAGCCTTGCATCGGTCAGATGACGGGCTGCCACCAGCCCGTCACCACCGTTGTTGCCTTTGCCTACGAGGATATACCAGTGTTCTCGTTCCCGTAAGTCATGTCGTCCTTGACTCCACGTCTCTGTCCGTATAACACCGCCATGTCCCGGTATATCCCCCGGACCTGTGTGTGTAACCTCTTCTGTCCACTGCGACCCCAACACTTCAGCACGATCATTTCCACGTGTTAGATCGGCAGTGCCTACTGAGAAGCCGTCGCCATTGCTCTTCCCACTTCTTTCGGCACATAGCTTCAACACCTCGTCAGCTACCGCGCGCCCGGCATTTTCCATCAAGGTAAGGGCCGGAATACCCAGCTTGTCAATTGTATAGCGATCCAATTCTCGCATTTCTTCGGCGGTCACCATATACATGCTTTTCGCCTCCCGTATGGCTATCCCTGCTTATTAATATCCAACCGTAAAACGGGAATTGACAAATTCCCCTTCTACTAACTCATCAATCAGGGCTACCGCATAATCTTCGACCGAGATACGGCTATGGCCTAATTCGTCAACCACCAAATGATCCAAACCAATACGGAACTGTCCTGTACGTTTTCCCAATTCAATTATTCCGGCAGGACTACAATAGGTCCAGTCTACATCCGCAGCGCGGTACAGCTCCAGTGCATCTGCATGGGCAGCCGCCAGTGGCTTCACTTCCTCCGGAAACTCGGCGGTATCCATGAGGCGTTCACCGTTTTCTGTTTTCAGACTTCCCGCTCCGCCAACGACAAGTATGCGCTCCGCGCCGGAACGCCGAGTTCCTTCCAGCAAAGAACGAGTCGCTTCGAGCAGTTCTTCCTCTTCTCCAAACTTGGGACCGTATGCGCTAATGATAGCATCGTGCCCTTTGGCCACATCCGTAACGGAATTCGGATTTAGAATATCCGCTTGAACCACCGTCAAATATTCACTTTGCTCCGTCACACGTTGCGGGTCGCGCACCGCCGCCGTCACTTCATACTTACGCTTGATTGCTTCCTTTACTAACGCTTGACCAATGGTTCCTGTTGCTCCGAAAATAATAACTTTCATATAAATGTGCCCTCTTCCTGTCTATAATTTACTTACTGTTATTTATCCGTTTTATGTCCAGCCTAAACCCGTACAGCATGTCAGCTTACAGTCCCCCCCGGCTGTCGCCAGTACATCCCTTCCGACCTCGGACTGACCAATTGGAAGCCGAATTGCGCATACAAGCGGTCGGCCGGCTTATCCGCGATCAGCGTCACAAAGATGCCCGCTGGAACTTCGCGGCTTAAATAAACCATAATCTCTTCCATAAGCTTACGCCCATAGCCTTTTCCCTGATGGGAAGGCTTTACTGCAATATCCGTAATCAGAAAAAACACACCCCCGTCACCGCTCACCCGGCCCATCCCGATCAATTCCTGCCCAAGCCGTAGTGTCACGGAAAATAGACTGTTCGGCAGGCCCTTAGCCGCCGCTTCTTCCGTAATTTGCGTCAAACCAGCTTCTTTGCGTAACGCCCGATACTCCTCGACCGATGGAATAGCGTAATCTACGCGAAGCTGCCCGTACGGTTGATTCGATGTCTCATGATGTTCTGTTTCAATTTCTATATTTTTATCCATGCCGAATCTCCCCCCCTGCTTGTAATCTTGTCTATTTTACCAAAAAATACTTCATATATCCTGATCAAAGGGATACAAGCCCTTGAAATGCCTGTATGGTCTGTGCAATAGTGTAGAAAGAACAATGGAAGGAGGGATTGCGGGTGTCCCCGACGGACTTCGCGGCGTTAGCCGCATATATCTCACCCGGTCTGATTGCCTTCCTGCTGGCGTTGTCTTTGATGGTATGGCTGTATGTTCACAGTGCAGCCCAGCTTCGAAATTCGCGTCAGCAGCGGCTGGAAGAATTACAGGAATCGCTGCGTATCTACGGACGATTAGCTGGTTGTCTCCAAACCGCTACCCAGAACGGGTTCAATAACAGCGAAAAGCAGTACCAGAACGGACTCATCCACGCTCTTCAGGAAGCCAAAGCTGCTCCCTATTTGACCCCTCACCTTCAAGAGCAGGTTCAAGCATCCCTTCGGGAGTGTGATACGTTCCGAAGAGAATTGCTTCTCAAATCACTGGAGCGTGAAATGAACAAACTCATCGAGGAAAGGCGTCTTGTTCTGCTGGAATCTCATGCTCCGGGCTGGGGAACAGCATTGTGGAAGCTATTACGTCCAGCAGCTGGTCCGTTGGCGCTGGCAGGAATCGTCTGGTTGGTCACAAGGCTGGTTATGGAACTGATAGCCTCCAGCCATGTCGATGTTAGTCTGCCCGATACTGCACAATCTGCCTCATGGCTCATAGGGTGTGCATGGATGAGGTTCGTTTCCGGCTTGATCGCCCTACTGTATGTGTACCGGCTGATGACCCTGCGCAGGCAAAATGATCTGGACGTGACGGCATCCCATTTTCCAACAAGCCTGTTGTGCTTGGTAATCGCCGCTGTCGCTCTGTTTCAATGGATTGGACCGGAAGCATCTCCCTACATACTGGCTGTTCAGCTTGTGCTGTTCTTGATTGGCTTCCGACTTACCCGAGGCCGCTCGCGCAGTGATCGTCCTTATGTTGGTCATCCCGGCTTGATCAAGGCAGATGCTTCTCAACATCAGGATTTACACGCAGCAGATAAAGATAAAACGGCTGACTCTTCTTTGGCAGAAGAACATATCCGGTCCTAAACACCAATGGCACAGGACTCTATCCCGTATCCACCCTGCAAATCACATACCATCACAGGACATCCCAACAACAAAGAAAGAGTTTATGGGGGTGTCCTGTTTTTTGAACAATTTTTGGCTTTTTGAGGGGTTAGGCTTGTGCCAGTGATCAAGGAAAGGGTATATTGTTTATATAAATGTAAATCATATCGTTTTTTATGTATGAATATTGAAAAAAATCCATATATGTTAAACTACCATCAATTTATGATGTACGTTAGAATTGGAGGAACTATGCAACTGGACATTTCTGAAAAATCACTTCCCGTTTATGAAGCGCTGGCCAGTGAGGTTCGGCTAAACATGATTGTTCTGCTTGCGGAGAAGCCTATGAATATACGTGAGCTGGCGGAAGCGTTGGGGCTCAGCAGTGCGATTATGACGATGCATGTCAAGAAACTGGAGAGAGCGTCCATTATTTCGACCAAAATGCTGCCTGGACGAGGCGGGGTACAGAAAGTGTGCTCACTGGCAACAGACAAAATTGAAATCGCCATGCCACGCTACCAGCAGGATGTACGACAATTCCATCAGACGGAGATTTCTGTGGGACACTTTACAGATTTTGAAATACAGGCGACCTGCGGACTGGCTACCGTCGAAAAGATCATTGGTGAATTCGATGAGCCTCGTTCGTTCTTGGACCCTGAGCGCTTCAATTCCAAAATTCTGTGGTTCAGCCAAGGATATATGGATTATAAGGTGCCGAATTTCCTACTGTCCAGCCAAAAAGCTGAGGAACTGGAAATTTCGATGGAACTATCATCCGAGGCCCCTTTTACCAATGATAATTGGCCTTCAGATATCACTTTTTTCCTAAATGATGTGAATTTGGGTACATGGACCAGCCCAGGGGATTTCGGGGATAACCGTGGTAAATACACACCTGCATGGTGGCCTGATTTTATCAATCAATATGGTCTCCTTAAAAGACTTCGCGTTACCTCCGAAGGTACCTTTATGGATGGCAAGCAAATATCCGACGTGACTTTAGGCCAAGTACTGATTGATCAGAAGCAATGGAAATTCCGTATTGCCATATTGGATGATGCCCAGCATGTTGGAGGGGTTACTCTGTTCGGTACCGGATTTGGTAACTACAATCAGGACATCCTGTTCCGTTTGTACTACAAACATGCAGAAAATCATACCAAAACAGTAACGGTAGAAGCTGGGGATAGCAGCAAATAGCTTTTAGTCCACTTCAAAACCTGAACACGGCGTTTTGCCCATGCCTTTCATGGGAAACAAAGCGCCGTGTTTTATTTTTTCATCCACTTATATCGTACTCTTTTGCCACGTGCTATCCGATTAGTGTACAGGTTCAATACACACAGGTGAAGGAACCTCGAGCACATATCCCGTTCGGGACAGCCGTCCATCCTCACTATGGATGGCAAAGGATACGATGTTGTTTCCATCCTGATTCGCCACTACCAGATAACCGGACAAGATGTTGAAGTTACGAGGTGTGCTGCCGAAGGTTTCCACCCATTCCACCGTCTTCAGCTTGCCGCTGTCCAGATCGACATGGTATAGCACGATGCTGTCATGGCCGCGGTTTGACACATACAAAAAGCGTCCACAGGGCGTAATCCGAATATCTGCTGCTGTATTTTCTACATCTATAATGCCTTCTGGCAGTGTGGACAGGCTTTGCATCAATGTAAGCTCACCATTACGTTCGTTATAACTAAACACAGCGACTGTATTGTTCAACTCATTGGCGACAAAAGCATATGGACGCGAAGGATGAAAAACCAGATGACGCGGTCCAGAACCAGGTGGCAAATCTGTCTCACGATGGGTCACCAGTTTTCCATCCTCTGTCAAACGGTATACCACAATCTGATCCAGTCCCAGATCACATACCAGGGCATACTGTCCTGAAGGGTCTGGAATAATTGAATGCGGATGTGCCGCATCCTGGCGGTCCTGGCGAATACCTGAGCCGGTATGCTGAACTTGCCCCGACATGTCTCCTAATCCTCCAGCTTCCGTCGCAGGGAACACAACGGCATTGCCGCCTGAATAGTTGGAAGCCAGCACATATCGTCCATCGGTTGTTACGGAAACATAGCAAGTATGCGCTCCCTCCGTCCCTTTTCGATCCAAAGGGTGTAATTCCCCCGTCTGGGCATTTACCTGATACGCATACAGCTCGCCTCCTTCTGTTTCACTGGCAGCGTACAGCTTCGTCCCATCCGGGTGTAGCGCGAGAAAAGAAGGCCTCTCAATCCCTTCCACACCTCCAACCATGCGCAGATCACCATTGTTCACATGCAAAGCACATACATATATTCCTCTTTCCTGACGAGACGCATAAGTTCCTGTATAAAATAACTGCTCATTTCGCTCTTCCATCGGCTCTCATCTCCTTCTAGCTGTTTTTTACATATTATCTGGCTTTTAGCTCTACTATTTGTCTTGTTGTAAACTCATCATGCATTATTACCCACGATTCGGTCGTTTCATTAACGTTTCGCGATATATGCAAAAAAAAGCCTCCTTCGGCGCAATCTGTGGTTCACAAGAACGTCACAGTTCACTCCAAAAGAGACTAAGTTTACGAAAAATACAATATTAAACCGCTGTGGTTTGCGTATCTCTGCTATTCCATTTTACAGCCAGCCCCAAACTAAGAATGAGAATGACTGCCCCAAAAATGTATGGCAAATTGATATGCACCTCGAACAATGTACCCGCAAGCGCAGGTCCTAGAATATTACCAATACTCATATAAGCATTGTTCATGCCGGCTGCAACTCCCTGCTCATCCCCCGCCATTTTGGATAAAGCAGTATTAATGGCTGGCCGCAGCAACGACGTAGCGGTAAAGAAGATGAGCGATACCCCGAGTACATAATAAAAGTTGCCGGAGAGCAGCATAAGCACAAGGGAAATCGCTGAAAACAGAAAGGAACCGATAATGACGCCTTTTTCACCAAAACGATTCAACATCGGGCTAATGACCACAGCTTGAATCACGGTTCCGACCAGTGCTCCTACCGTAATAATGATAGCAATATCACGCTCATTGTAATGAAACTTGCCCGTCACGAAGAAAGGAAACATCGTTTCAAAATGCGTCAGTCCAAAGGTTAACGTGAATATCATAATCAGCAGCATAAAGTAAGGCTTGCGAAAAGAAAGGGCAAACTGTTTAATCACATTGTCCCGTTTGACCTTGACATTCCGAAACTTCAACTGTTTCTCCAGCGACAAGGTTTCGGGCAGCATAATCAAGGAAATCAGTGCAGCTACGCCCGATACGGCCGCCGAAACATATAAGGGCGTACGAATCGAGATATCTGCCAGCAAGCCGCCCACACCAGGACCGATCACAAAGCCAAGAGACATGGCGGCACCCAACAGCCCCATTCCTCTACCGCGATTGTGGACCGTTGTAATGTCAGCAATATAGGCCATCATCGGAGGAATCATAAAAGCTGCCCCTGCACCTCCCAGCAAACGTGAGATATACAGCATGGTCAACGATTCCCCAATCGCAAACAATACAGAAGACGCCGTCATGATTACCAAACCGATAATAATCATTTTTTTACGTCCGTATTTATCGGACCATTCTCCCGCTAGCGGCGAAAACAGGAATTGGGTTAAGCCAAACACGGCAACCAAATAACCACCCGTTTCACCACTGCCTCCCAAGGAGCTCATAAACTTGGGAAGGATCGGAATAATGAGGCCAATTCCCAGCATGGCAATAAACATATTAATCATCAAAATGACCAGCGGCCCCATTTTCAACTGTTGTGAATCTGACATGTAGCGTTTTGTCCTCCTCAAATTCTTTATTTCGTATACGAAAATCTTATTTTGCAACCATTCCAGCAAAACTCTCCATTATATTAATAGAGTGTGAGACAAATAACAATCATAAAATACTTCCGATAACCCTGAATCTTTCCTTTGGCAGAACGGCAAAAAGGAACAACCTGAATAGACGACGTTGTCCCTCTCATAACGATTCATAACCCTTTATTTTGTACAATAGCAATTGCAATATCATTAATCAAATTGCTGAATTTCTGCGGATGGAATATCAAAAGGATTCACGGGCTTAAGCCGATTCGACTCGATCCAATATGCCCCCTCCGTAGTATTACGCTCGTAACCATTACACTCCATCCAAGTAAACAGGTCATCATAAATGGTGTTCAGTCGTTCACGATCTCCCTGAAAACGGGTGACCGCATATTCCCCTTCAGGTATCTCAATGCGTTCAAGGCTATCCGGTATTTCGTTCCAAGAGGACACTTTAACGCCCACCTTGACCGCCATGCTTCCTTTCTCCTGAGCAACTCATCCTGTTTCCTCCTCATCAAGCGGATGCTACTCTGGTCCCTACGAACTTTATTGTGGATCTTCGAATAGCTCCTGTATCATCTTTTCCTTGTTATTCAGAAATTGTTTCGTGATGATAAAATGATCAGTTTCCTCCAGCGTCCGGATTTCGATCCCTTCATGTGTCAGATGATACAAGATGGAATCTGGATAAGCCATCAAAATCGGGGAATGCGTAGAAATGATAAATTGTGAGCCCTGCTGTACGAGTTCGTGAATACGTGCAAGCATGCCCATCTGGCGCAAAGGCGATAGTGCAGCCTCCGGTTCATCCAAAATATACAATCCCTGCCCGCCAAAGCGATGCACAAATGCTGCAAAAAAAGACTCGCCATGCGACTGCTCATGCAGCGATTTTCCCCCGTAGGAGTCTCGAATGGGGCGACCTCTTCCTTCGCGATCCAGCTCGTCAATATGAGTCGCCACGTTATAGTAGCTCTCGGCTCGGAAAAAGAAGCCATCCCGCGGCTTATCTATCCCTCTCACCAGCCGGACATACTCATGCAGCGAGGAATGTGTGGCTTGTGTAGAAAAATTGAAATTTTTAGTACCGCCCTCTGGATTAAATCCCCACGCGACCGCGATTGCTTCCATAAGCGTCGATTTACCTACGCCATTTTCTCCAATAATATAGGTGACGGAAGGATGGAATTTCAGTTCGTTCCATTGGTGCAGGGCTTTTAAGTTAAACGGATATTGGCTCTCGTCAGCATCTGGAGGCCATATCAGCTCCAGGCGACGTATGAAAAGATTGCGGTCCCATATACTCATGTCCAGTTCAGCTCCATTGCCAAGCAATTCACTAGGTTTTCCATCATTATATTGGATTTATTTACAGCAATCAATCTGAAATCCCATTTCGTAACCCTTCTGTTGTTATTCAAGCGATTATTGTAGGTATAATGTATAGTAATGTTCATTGGGCATGAATTCTAAGTGTATATCTCATTCTTTTTCAAGCAGGTGAATCTATGAAGTCAAATCACAAACCGATCCAATCCTTTAAAATCGTACAGTTCTTGATGACCATCTACAGGCAGCGATTGACACGTATTTTGCTACCGTTGGCTGTACTGGCTTTTATTATATGGGAGGCAGGACGAGAACTAAATGACTTTAATCTGGCGCGTATGTTTCATGAGCTGCGGCGAATGGATGCCACGTTTCTCATCGAAATTGGCTTGTTCTCACTGGCTGCAGTGGCGGCTATGAGCGCCTACGATTACGTAATTAGGCATCATTTCAAGCTTCAGGTCAAGCCTGGGACGACATTTCGCTACGCCTGGATCTCCAATACCTTCAATAATGTCTTTGGTTTTGCAGGCTTTACAGGGGCGGGACTTCGCACCGTACTATATAAAAAAAGCGGTGTGCCGTTAGGTGTCATCACCTCTGCCGTCGTATTTCTTTCGCCGGTCGTCATTACCGGACTATCTTTGCTGGCTTGGGGGGCCATTGTCCATCTGTATCCGGTACAGCCTGTGCTGGATGCTCATCCTTGGCTTCATTGGGCACTGTGGGGAATGGCATTGTACCTGCCGCTATTTCTGATCATGCAGCGCTCCAAACGGTACTCCACATGGTTCAACAAGGGAGAAGGACAGCTTTCCTGGTCCACTATCTCCGCTTCCATTAGTGCTTCCCTGCTGGAATGGCTGCTGGCTGGCCTTACCTTTGCATGGATCGGCTCGCACTTGCTCCATGAACTTCCGATCCATGCTGTGTTCGGCATTTATGTGATAGCCGCGATTGCCGGGTTGATCAGTCTTGCACCCGGAGGGGTCGGGGCATTCGACATCATTGCCCTGCTCGGGCTGCAAATGGCGGGAGCCAACTCAGATCGGGCACTGGCTGTGCTGCTGGTCTTTCGCGTCTTTTATTACATCATCCCGTGGCTCATCGGCTTGGTATTAGCCGCGCTGGAAATGATTCCACGTAACGAGCGCCTGAATCAGCTAGCTGAGACGGGCTGGGATTACTCCCTTAATGCCTGGCAGAAGGTATGGGGCTGGCCTGGTCAATTCCGGTTTTTGGCCGATCTAGGGGTATGGGCGCTTGGTAAGCTGGTACTCATCTCCGGCGTGGTGCTTCTTTTGTCGGCAGCTACGCCCGGTCTGTTATATCGGCTACGTTTTGCTGAGCATTTGCTCAGCCTGCCCGTCATGCGCTTGTCGCATGAAATCTCGGTCATCATCGGGATTATGCTTGTCGTCCTGTCCCACGGAATCTCTCTGCGTATTCGCAGAGCATTGCGGCTGACATTGATACTGCTGCTGACAGGAGCTATTTTCACCTTCACTAAAGGTCTAGATTTTGAAGAAGCCTTATTCCTACTGTTTGTGGCGTTAATGCTATGGATCTCGCGTTCGCGGTTTTATCGGGTCAGTGCACCGCTGAATCGGCACAACATTTTAATATGGGGTGGATTATCTCTACTCGTAACCGGGGCTTACTTTATCATTGGGGCTGGCTCCAACACTCCTTTTATGCGCCATTTGCATGCCAAGGTCCATCTGGACTTTTTTATGAACCGCAGCGATTACGGAGTTACCGCCGTGTTTAGTCTGATTTTGGCATGGGTATTCCTAACGGTATATTTCTTTCTTCGACCTCAGCGTAGCATCGCCAATCTACCCGACGAGCAGGAGCTGGATAAGCTAAAAGAATTTTTGGAACGGCAGGGTGGTAATCTCGTTTCTCATATGCTTTTTCTGGGCGATAAATATCTGTATTGGACCAAGAATGAACAGGTGGTCATTCCCTATGCGCGCAGCCGGGACAAACTGATTGTATTAGGTGACCCACTCGGTCCAAAAGAACGTGTGAGTGAAGCCATTCAGGAATTTCAGCGGTTCGCAGATCGGTATGCGTTAACGGCAGTATTTTATCAGGCCTCGCCGGAGTATTTGTCCATCTATCACGAGAACGGCTATCGCTTTTTCAAACTGGGCGAGGAAGCACTGGTGCCGCTGGAGTCCTTCACACTGACGGGCAAAAGCAATCAAGCGCTACGTAGCGCCAAAAACCGCTTTGACCGCGATGGCTACTCATTCGAAATCATCCAACCACCTTTAGAGGCTTCACTGATTGAGGAGATGCGGCATGTTTCGAATATTTGGCTGGACGGGCGCAAGGAGAAGGGATATTCACTCGGCTGGTTCAAAGAACCCTATCTTCAGTTGGCTCCGATTGCATTGCTAAAGGACTCTGAAGGGAAGGTCATCGCTTTCGCTACGATGGCGCCTGCCTACGATCATGGACGGACGGTCTCCATTGACCTGATGCGCCACTTGCCTGATACGCCAAATGGCACGATGGATTATTTATTCACACGGGTCATTGAGTGGGCCAAGGAGAGTGGATATACGACATTTAATCTGGGAATGGCACCGCTGTCCCAGGTAGGACAAAGCGAAAAGGCATTGCGCGAGGAAAAGCTGGCTCGACTTGTTTTCCAATACGGGGGACATTTTTACGGTTTTCAGGGGCTTCGACGCTTTAAGGATAAGTTCAAGCCCCAATGGGAGCCGCGCTATCTGGCCTATCCGGCTTCTGTCTTTCTACCGATCCTGACGCTGGAGCTGGTTTATCTTGTGTCCAAACGATCGGACTAAACAAAGGGCTGACAACAGAAACTTTAATAGCCTAACACGACGTAAAAAAGGGTGTTCCCCAACCACGAACGGTTGAAGGAACACCCTTTTACATTCACAAATCTTCTTAGAAGCTGCCTTTTACAACAACTTCAGAAAGTGGAAAACGTCCTGATGGACGTGCTGGCACTTGTGCCTTACCTACGCTAATAAGCAGGGTTGGCAGGTAACGTGCTGGAATATTGAATTGCTCGATCAATTGTGCTGGAATGAAACCGCCCATTGCGCAAGTGTCGTAGCCCAGAGATTTAGCAGCCAGCATAATGTTTTGTGCTGCAAAAGCAGAGTTCAGGATGGCGGCATCGCGAGCTACTTGCGGGTTTTGGTACGCGCCGTTGATTTGACCTACCAATGCATCACGGATTTCCGCTGGCAGTGCGCCTGCTTCTACCGCTTGATCATAAATGACGGTGTTGCGGTTCGCTTCCAAATCACCCAATACGGCAATCGTAACGGAACTTTCCGCTACTTGACCCTGATTGTAGGCGATAGGTAGCAATTTTTGTTTGTCCGCTTCGCTTTCGATGACAAGGAATTTCCAATGTTGAAGGTTCCAAGCGGAAGGAGCTTCTACCGCCGCAGTCAAAATGGCCTCCAGATCTTCCTCTGGCAATTTAAAATCCTTAACATAGCTCTTTACCGCGTGTCTTTCACTAATAGTAGATAGGGTTTCATTTTTTGGACTGCTCGACATTCTAGGCACACTCCTAATTTCTTAATATATATCTAACTTGAATCCTCATTAACTTCCCAAACTACTGCAATTATAAAAATGATAGTGAATGATGTCAATATGTTTAAGTATGACCCTGCACTCAAAATACAGTACAATACGGATTAAGACATACATATCGGCAGATGCCTGCCGATGGGACAAGACACGGGTGAGTCATTTTGTTCTCATTTGAATAAAAAAAGGAGCGTTACTATGATTGGATCGTTTAAAAAAACGGATATTGCTTTGTTTGCCGCCTGGGTTGTAGCTTGTGTGGCCACATTGGGCAGTCTGTATCTCAGCGAGATTTTGGGATATGAGCCTTGTAAGCTGTGCTGGTTTCAGCGCATTCTGATGTATCCCCTGACCCTTCTGCTCGGAATTGCCTATTTTCGAGGGGATTCGGGGATACGCCGTTATGTCATGCCGTTGGCTATCATTGGAGGCGCGATTTCAGCCTATCATTTTATCATTCAGCGCATCCATGCAGCCGCCAAAGCAGCTGCGCAAACTTCAACTTCTTGCGGCAGAGTATCCTGTGAACAGGATTACCTGAACTGGTTCGATTTTATCACCATTCCTTTTCTCGCACTGATCGCCTTTATCCTTATTATTGCAGCCATGGGTTATATCATGCGTCAGGAGAAAAAATCAGCTCAAGGAGAGGTACAAGCAAAGGAACTCGCATAAGTATGAAAGAGACCTAATTATAGGACCCGTTACCACCAAGAGGCGTATAATCCGCTTGCCAGAGGAAAGACTGTAACTAAATATATCCATTGCATATGTGGTATAATGTAAAAGGTTTGCAGTCTGTCCAATAACGCTTATATTCCTTATAGAGGGGGCCAGTCCATGTTTCATATTAGCACCCCATTGCTGCAATATGGCGCAACCTTCGGTATGATCGTAATCGCTATTTCGGCTATTTTCATCCGTATGAAGACAGGTCATCGCCCGATTAATGCCAAAAAAATCATCATTCCTCCGCTCGGCATGAGCACCGGTTTTATGATGTTTGTGGTGCCAGAAGTACGGGTTCCCTGGCTTTGGGCGCTGGGCGCTTTTCTGGTCGGCTGGTTTATTTTTTCTTACCCGTTGATCCGCAGCACCAAATTTGAATTGCAAGAAGGGCTGGTTTTCGTCCAACGCTCACGTACCTTCTTTTTTATCCTGATCAGCCTACTGATCGTCCGATTGCTGCTGCATGAATTTATTCAGCATTACATCACCATTCCGCAGACAGCAGGGCTATTTTTCATCCTAGCCTTCGGGACCTTGTTACACTGGCGGCTTCGTATGTATTTCCAATATCGTCAGTTCGTTCCGAACGAGACGGAAGTTCGCATCTGACAAACGTTTTTTTAACATGCATGCTCGCATGTTGCTGTATAGACCAAAAAGACACGTTCTCCCAACAGGAGCCGTGTCTTTTTGGTCTTTTCGATCTTTTTGTCTATCGGAGGCTACATTGACGCCTTGCCCGAACGCCGGGCGCCAGACACTTACTGGGAGCTCTCCTTTGTAAACAGCGCGCTGCCGTTTGTGTTGTTCTGCGGAGCATAAGCGCCGTCCCAGGTGATAAAGAAGCTTGCTCCAGTGTAGATTTCGTTCAGGGCCTTGTTCCAAAGCGAATAATCGAATTCCTTGAGCTGATTATTGTTGCGATCCACATGGTCGCCACCCACGGCTGGTCCAATTTCGCAGAAGCCATAAGTTTTGCCAAGTCCTTTGATGTCATTGTAAGCCATCTTGATTTCATTGTCATTGGACGGATCGTCGCTGTAGGCGTCGATGCCAATCCAGGTGACATAGCTGGAGCCGGGGTAATAAGCAGCCGCGTTGGCTCCTTTATTAGGAGCATAGACAAAATTGACGTTGGACATGCCATTGGTCGTCACGATGTAATTGTACAGATTGATGTACAGGTTCTTATAGTCCGTCGTGTTCTTGTCTCCCCACCAGAACCAGCCTCCGTTCATTTCATGGAAGGGTCTGTAGTAAACGGGGGATGAGTTAAACTTTTGCAGGCCGGTCACGACATTGTCAACCTGGGCCTTATAATTTTGCAGCCATGCGGGGCTCGACGAATTGATAGATGAAATGTCTGTATTGGCCAAGATCTCGAAATCGGAATCAGACATCGGGGCGTTTACATTTCCACCTTGGGGATTGGGCATGTGGGTGGAAACAGTGACGATTTTCCCCAAGTCTTGGATAGCGGAGGCGCTATTGGAGGTAATGGAGGCTGCATCGGTTCCCCCCTGGTTCCAGTTCAGCAGATCATAGGAGACGATGTCAGGGTTGTAGGTCCAGACAGGACTGGTGTTTACACTTCCGTCATAGCCCAGGAACATGCCAGTATAGTTGATATTGCTCTCCGCGCCTGCCGTCATCGGTAGCGAGAATAATAATGCAGCCCCGGTCAGGGCGCTGATCAAGCCCTTCGTTTTCTTGAATGAATTCATAATGGTTATCCTCCTGATGTTTATATCTTGCTGTTTTTAATCGCAAGACTAAGGTGTGTGATGCGGGAAACAAGAAGTTATCAAGAGCCTAGACTCCCTTATTTCCCCAATCTTCCGGTGGCTTATGGTCAATCACTTCATCCAGCAACTTTTATCATTCTTTTTGTCCATAACATAACCTCCGTTTTTACTTAGTTCTGAGTTCCGTAATGAGTCTTTTTTCTAGTACACCGCCTCCTTTTTTTTGATATATAGTTCAACTAAAACAATTGTGATTTGTGACCCTAAATTACATCGACATTATGGAAAAAAGTTGAAATAGTTCTATTAGATCAAAAAAATAATTCATATAACAATGAACAAACAATTTCTGAAAAGTGTAGTAGGGACTAAGTGTGTAATAAAGGGATTTTTTCCATTTCATTCTTATGAATTTGGATTCAAATTATTGTTATTTTAGTACTATATAGAAGATTCATAATCACACACTTAACGTATCCCGTTATCGATAGCCTAGAAAATAAGCACACGTGCAGAATAGTTAGCAACCGCGGATCACTAGCGTCTATCAGAACTAAGCTGGTCCCTCTGAAGGCATGGCGTATATTTTCTTTAAAATGTCGGCGTGGCACTCATGAAACGAAAAAAACCGATATTCGGCCTTTGGGCCAAATTCGGTTTTTTAGAGGTGAACTATTATTCCACGCATGTACTAGACTTTTATAGAATGCACGTAGCAAAAGGGACTGTCCCCTAGACAGCCCCTTTTCTGTAATATGTCTAGCCCATTCACCACGGTAGTCTGTATGCTACCGAGGGGTGCCTGCTTTTATTGCTGGGTCAAAATGATCGGACCATCTGCTGTAATGGCCAGCGTATGCTCGTATTGAGCAGACAAGCCGCCGTCCAACGTGCGTGCGGTCCATCCGTCCGCATCAATTTTACTGCGGTATGTGCCTGTGTTGAGCATCGGCTCAATTGTAATGACCATACCCTCTTTTAAGCGTGGTCCACGGTGTGGAGGTCCATAATGAGGAACTTGCGGTTGCTCATGCATTTCTTCCCCTATGCCATGCCCAATGAATTCGCGTACGACCGAGAAGCCTTCCGCTTCCGCGTAGGTTTGTATCGCATGGGAAATATCTCCGATCCGGTTACCGATAACGGCTTGCTCAATCCCTTTATACAGCGATTCCTTGGTAACATCCAGCAGCTTTTGCGCCTGCTCAGACACATTACCCACCGCATACGACCAAGCGGAATCTGCAAGCCAGCCATTCAGGTTCACAACCATGTCGATCGTCACGATGTCTCCGTCCTTCAACGGTGTCTTATTCGGAAAGCCGTGGCAAATCACATCGTTAGGTGAGCCACAAGTTGCAAACTGGTAGCCGTTATAGCCCTTTTGCTCCGGTGTTGCGCCATGCTTCTTCATAAAGGATTCCGCAAAGGCGTCAATTTCCAGTGTCGTAATGCCTGGCTTGATCATTTTGGCAATTTCCCGGTGGCAAGCAGCCAAAATGTCTCCAGCTTTTTTCATATTTTCAATTTGTTCTTTGGTTTTAATGATAATCATTAAACGGTCTCCTTCTTTTCCGTGTTCGTTCCACTTTTCACTGCTTCTTTTTTCTGCTTCTATTGTAACGCTAAAAGCAGCGAAATGGAACCGATGTCAACTGACACCGTTTACAAGGATCTTAAACGGGGTATATAATATTCCATAACTTGTATACCAGTATGCAAAATTATTTCCAAGATAGGAGTATCCTATGAAATATCCAACAACCTGGTTACAGGGCGCATCGCTTGGGGAAAGGATTGCTTGTGAACTTCGGCTTCAGATTATACGGGGTATTCAGACGCCAGGCACTGTTCTATCTGAGAATCAGATTGCTGCCGATTTTGGTACCAGTCGTTCTCCGGTGCGTGAAGCCTTGAAGGCACTCTCGGGCGAAGGACTGATCCGTTTGGAGCGCATGGGGGCGGTTGTCGTTGGCATGACACCCAGTGATATGGAGGAGCTATTCGATGTGCGAATGCTGATTGAGCATTTTGTTGTACAAAGGTATGTACATAGTGATAATGCCACATTGGTGACTGTTTTGAATCAGATGATTGACAAAATGGAAGTCGCTCTCAAGTACAGGGATGTCGTTGAATTTTCTCTTCAGGATTTTAATTTTCATGAGGCTCTGGTACTGGAAGCAGGCCATACCCGTATTCTTCATACCTGGAACGGTATGAGACAGCTAATCCTGACGGTCATGTTAGCTGCGACAGAACAACGATTTGCGTCTAACATCGAAGAATCACAAGTCACGATTCACAAACATCGAACCTTTGCAAACGCTTTAAGTCAAGGGAATGTTCAGGAGTTATCGGGATTTATTGAGGATCATTACCGAGATACCCGCAACGCGGTTAACGATAGCGTTCTGTCTCCCTACAGAAAGACATCGTCCTAGCCGCAATATGCGTGACAAAGAGCCGATGTACCGCGCTTCATGCGTTTCTTGCTGGCGCGGTTCTCTTTTACATTAAAGTTGTCGACAAGTATACATTTAGCCACACATATATGAATAAGGAGGCATTACTTCATGAACACATTACTCGGCTTGAGCCATAACGCGTCCCTGCTCATATGGGCGCTAGTTACCGTCGCTCTTTTGATTTTGCTGATTGCCAAATTCAAATGGAATCCCTTCGTTTCACTGCTGCTTTCGTCGGTATTTCTCGGACTGGTTAACGGGATGCCGGGACATGAAGTTACTGCCTCCATCACCAAGGGGCTCGGCAGTACGCTCGGCTCCATCGCCATCGTGATCGGTTTAGGCACCATGCTCGGTAAAATGATGGCAGAATCCGGCGGTGCCGAACGCATCGCGACCACACTGATGGATCGTTTTGGTGAAAAACGCGTTCATTGGGCGATGATGATCGTAGGCTTTATCGTGGGTATTCCCGTATTTTTTGAGGTTGGTATTATTTTATTAATTCCCATTCTGTTCACGGTTGCCCGTAAAATGAATATGTCTCTGCTGAAAATCGGTATTCCGATGCTGGCAGGACTATCGACGGTACACGGCCTTTTGCCACCCCACCCGGCTCCGATGATCGCGATTGAAGCCTTTAACGCCAATATTGGACGCACGATAGGATATGCACTCATCGTGGGCATTCCATCCGCCATTATTGCGGGCCCGGTCTTCGGCGCTTGGATTGGCAAAAGAATCATAGTCAGACCTTCCGAGAGGCTGGACGAGCAGTTCAGAAATACGACGGGACGGTCGCTGCCTCCTTTTTGGATTACTCTGTTCACCATTTTATTACCTGTTATTCTAATGCTTAGCGGATCAGTCGCTGAAATCGTAGACCCGGCCAATACACATCCGCTCACTGTATTTTTCAAATTCATTGGTGACGAGGTTATGGCATTGCTGATTGCGGCCGTGTTTTCTTTTTTCTCGCTAGGCTATGCACGTGGTCTAAAGAAAGAGGATTTGTCCCGTTTTACCAGTGAATGTCTGGCACCAACAGCCTCTATTATTTTAATTATCGGGAGCGGCGGTGCATTTAAAACGGTATTGATCGACAGCGGTGTAGGTCAGGCCATTGCAGCGGTCGCTACAGGAGCCCATATGAATGTGATTGTATTTGCTTTTCTGGTCGCTGCGCTCATTCGTGTAGCCACTGGATCAGCGACAGTCGCGATGACGACAGGCTCCGGTATTGTCGCACCTGTACTGGCACTTACACCCGGCGCGAATGTCGAACTGGTCGTCCTTGCTACAGGAGCAGGGTCGCTGATCTTGTCTCATGTGAATGACGCCGGTTTTTGGATGATTAAAGAATTTTTCAATATGACGGTTCCGCAGACTCTAAAATCATGGACCGTTATGGAAACCATCCTCTCCCTGGTCGCTTTCGGTTTGATTATGCTGCTGAGTGTGTTAATTTAACGATAATGAGCTAATAACGGTAAGTGAAGGGGAGATTGAATATGACAGACACCCGATATATGATCGGCGTTGATATCGGTACGACCAGTACCAAAGCGGTGCTTTTTGAAGAAAATGGAAATATTGCCGCCCAGCACCATGTGGGCTATCCGCTCCATACACCTGAGCCGGATGCGGCAGAACAGGACCCGGAAGATATTTTCAAAGCTGTTGTAACGACGGTGCAAGAGGTCATGAAACAAAGCGGAGTGTCAGCCGAGCATGTGCTGTTCGTCTCCTTCAGTTCGGCCATGCACAGCGTACTGGCGGTGGATAAGAACGGCAAACCGCTGACCGCCTCCATCACTTGGGCAGATAACCGTAGCGCCAAATGGGCCGAAGCGCTCAAACATGAATACAACGGACACGATATTTACTTACGCACCGGAACGCCCATTCATCCCATGTCACCGCTAACGAAACTGATGTGGATTACGCGGGATTTACCGGATGTTGCGGCCCAGACGTACAAATTCATTTCCATTAAGGAGTACGTCTTTGCCCGGTTATTCCACCAATATGTCGTGGACCACTCGATTGCCTCTGCAACCGGACTTATGAATTTGCAGCAGCTGGACTGGGACGAGGAAGCACTGCACATTGCAGGTGTGACGAAGGAGCAACTATCCGAGCTGGTGCCGACAACTCATGTGCTCAAAGGGCTGGATGAGACCTATGCGCATGACATGGGTCTACTGAAGACGACTCCTTTTGTGATCGGGGCCAGCGACGGTGTCTTGTCTAACCTCGGTGTGAATGCGATCAAACCTGGAGTTGTCGCGGTTACCATCGGCACCAGCGGAGCCATCCGTACCGTAGTTGATAAGCCGCTCACGGATGCCAAAGGGCGCTTTTTCTGTTACGCCTTGACCGAAAAGCTGTGGGTCATCGGCGGCCCAGTGAACAACGGAGGTATAGTCTTCCGCTGGATCCGGGATGAATTTGCAGCCTCCGAGGTGGAAACGGCCAAGCGACTGGGACTTGATCCATATCATGTGCTGACCCAAATTGCGGAACAGGTACGTCCTGGCTCCGACGGTCTGCTCTTTCTTCCGTACTTATCCGGTGAACGTGCGCCCCTGTGGGACCCGAATGCTCGCGGCTCCTTCTTCGGTCTATCCCTGCGTCACAAAAAAGAGCATATGATTCGCGCCGCTCTGGAGGGTGTGCTGTTCAATTTGTATACCGTCATGCTCGCCATGGAAGAAGTCATCGACAGACCGTCAGTCATTCACGCCACTGGTGGATTTGCACGCTCGGAGCTATGGAGACAGCTTATGGCGGATATTTTCGATCAGGAAGTCATTATTCCTGAGAGTCTGGAAAGCTCATGTCTGGGCGCAGCTATACTGGGCTTGTACGCACTGGGACGGATTGATTCGCTGGATGCTGTGTCCGGTATGATCGGTACCACTCACCAGCACAAACCTGTAGCAGAACACGTGGATATTTATCGCGATTTACTACCGATTTATATCCGCATTTCACGTAAATTCGAAGAAGAGTTCAAGGATATTGCAGAATTTCAGGCCAAGTCCCTACAATCCTAAATTAGTGGAACCTGTTCTAACACTGCTGCGTATTACCGTTTTATAAAAACCTGTCTATGTCAGTTGGGCAGGGTAAGAAGGAGGATTAGACGATGCTCAAAAAATTACTGCACCGCCTGCTACATTCCACCTCTCATTCTCATAAGCGGCGATACAGCAGCTCAGACCGTTATTATGAACGTGAACGTAAACGCCATTCTTCTTCAGACGGTTACAAGAATAGTCACAATGGACACCACTATTACAAGGATAAACGCCGTCATTACTCCAGTTCTTAGCCAAACAACAAGAAGTAGCGACGGAATAGAGCGTAACACAAGAAGCATGCCACAGGCTCCTTCAAACCCTATAAAGCGAAGACCCTTCTTATCTCAAGGGCCTTCGCTTTATTGTTGTGCGCCCTTCGTTATGCAAGGCAACATCTGTGCATTTTACAGGAAATCGGCCAAGACCGAAATTACAGAAACAGGGTTTTAGAGATGATCACCAGCAAAATAAACAGAACCAGAATCGCTCCTACAGAGGTCCATGCTCCTACGCCGCAACCCATACCGCCTACTCCACACATATGACTCATTTACAACACTCCCTTCGCTCATTTACAGGATCATTGTATGTAGACCTGGTCAAATGCGTAAGGGGGGCATTCCCCCATTTTTGCGGCGAATGCCTGTTTATTTTTAGGGACGTTATGGGTTAACCTCAAGCAGCAGCAAAGCTTCCTCCAGCTCTTGCATAAACTGTCGGCTATTCTCATACCGTGGCCGAATCTGAAAAAGGCGCTCCAGCATATGACGCACAGGTGAACTCAGCTTCAATTCTTCCTGCCAGCTTGCCGGCGGTTGATCCGGCTGAGGCTCGTAACTGCTATACAGCATAAAAAGCATTAAATGTCCGACATCGTACAAATCGCTGTAGACGGCGACATCTTGTCGCTCGGGTGCGCGCTTTTCCAGCATGGATTCGGTAAATACATCCTCCTGTCGCTCTCCTACCGCCAGAGCAAGACCAAAATCGATCAGGTAAGGCTTCCCCTCACGGTGAATCACATTGGGAATGCGGATATCCCGATGGATATAGCCCCGTTCATGCACATGCAGAACTCGCTCCATTAACTCCAAAATGTAGACAATGCATTCCTGTTCTGTAAAGGAACGCTCCTGTTCAAATATAAGCTCCTCCAGCGTCATACCAGAGATGTATTCCATGACCACATATATTCCCGAATGTTCGACAATTTCGAGCAGCTTCGGAATATAGGGGTGTTCCATCTGTCGCATAATATGAGCCTCGCGCTGCAATAGCTGAACTGCCTTCGCCCGTTTGCTCGGTCTGGGCAATTTTACCGCCACCTCTTGTCCGCTGCGCCGATCCAGACAGAGATAGGTCAGACCATAGCTCCCCATGCCTAAAAGCGAACGAACATCATAACGTCCGCTCAGTAAATCGCCAGGCTGTTTCGGATAATCCATCCATGATTCATATGCGTTCCGCAACCAAGCAAACATACTTATATCCTTTCCTCTACATGCCGCAGCAACGTTCCTTATGCGGCTTGTTCTCGTATTCTTGTATTCCGTTATTATACCATCCACGATAAAAGACCATCAGAACCGGGAAGGTCTGATGGTCTTTATCAGAAAAGATGCTGGTTATGCCTCTCTGCGTCTGCGCGGTGTCAGACCAAGCCAGGACAACAACGAACCGCGCGATTTGCGTTGCCTGCCCTGGTAGGTACGCAAATTAGTGATTAGCTGCCGATCTCGTTCCTCGTCAACCTTTTCTTTCATCCAGCGTTTTTGATCCTCCAGTTGGTTAGACAGGCTGATATTCTTTTCCACCAAACGGCTGTGCTCTGCTTCCAGCTCTTCCAAACGGCTCCGCATTTCCAACAATGCGGTTTGCACCATGTCCTGCATCTGCGCCAGTTCTTGCGGCTCTACGGACTCCTGCGTTTGCACGGATACAGGTGCTTGTTCCAATCTACATTCAATGGTTGGTTCCAAAGTCTGGAACTCTTCCTGCAACTGTAGCTGCATAGGTTCCTCTGACGGTTCCTGAGCATTCATTTCATCCTGTAACTCTGTCAGTTCAACCGTAGCAGCTGCTTGCGCCTGCATGACCGTCTCATCCCTGCCCTCAGCCGCCGCCATTATTTCTTCCCAGGTTGCGGTCAGTGACTCAGCATCCGAGATGGGTGGCAAGCGGAATTCTTCATCCTCCATTTGAAAGGGAGCGGTCACTCTCTCAAGCACCACCTGAACCGCCTGCTCCATCGTCATATGCTGCTCACGCAACGCCCTCCGCATCACCTTCAAGCACTCAACATCCTCAGCACTGAACATCCTCGATTGATTAGCGGAACGCTGAAACACATACCCCTGCTCCTCCAGCGCCGCTGCATATTTACGAAGGGTACTCGCCCCGATCCCCAACTGTTTTGCTGCTTCCGTCGTCGATTTGCTTTCTTCCATTTAATCATTACCTCCCCGGATGGTATGGAAAGAAATAAGCTTGTATATGTAGAATTCGCGAAATCCATTGGAAACCCTTTGGCAAAAATGTTCTAATATTGCAGACTGCTAAGAACCTTTGTCATAACGGAATATTTGTAGATATACAAGAAACGACATTGCAGAGAATACTTCCGTTCTGTATGTCCTTGAAACTCTTTAAAGAACGTCACATAAATGTCATACTTTCATTATTTTCATGGCACTTTTCCTTCCATCAATATAGTTCATGTTATAATTTGCACAGAATTCACCTTAAATATAAATTGAAACATGCTCTCCTATCTTCCAGTAAAAGTATTGATAATTCACGTTCATTCTATAATTAATCCTAAAAAACACCTCTATTCACAGTCATTTTTAATTTCCCGGAATGGAGACAAAAAAATGGATATTTTCAAAAGATCAGCAATATGTTATGTTATGTAACGTAAAATGTATTTCAGGCATAATTTGTAGCATATTAACGTTCGCTGGAACGAGGAGGCAACATAGATGAAGGGGAAGGCAAGGAAAGTAGCTATTGTCGGCGCGGGAATGGTCGGTTCGAGCTGTGCCTACTCAATGGTTAATCAGTCCATTTGTGATGAGATCATGATGATTGACCGCACGTATGATCGGGCTTTGGCCCATGCACTGGATCTGTCTCATTGTATGGATTTTACGTCCACACGTACCAAGGTGCGTGCAGGCACGTATGCAGACTGCACGGATATGGACGTTGTGATTATAACGGCTGGAGCCAACCCTAAACCGGGTCAAGATCGCCTATCTGTGCTGGACGACGCAGTGCTTATTACCAGAGAGATTGTAACCGCGATTATGGAGGGTGGCTTCGACGGTATATTCGTCATTGCCGCTAATCCTGTCGACATTGTAACGTATATGGTACAAAGTATATCCGGTCTACCGCGCAACAAGGTGATCGGTACAGGCACCTCCATTGACTCATCCCGACTCAAGACGTTGCTTTCTGAAGTATTTTCCATAGATCCACGTAGCGTACAAGGGTATGCTCTTGGGGAGCATGGCGAATCCCAATTCGTCGCTTGGTCACACGTTACGATTGGTGGTAAGCCGCTCTTGCACATTTTGCGTCAGCATAAGGAACGATTCAGCCACGTCGATCTGGACGACATTGCCCGTAAAACCAGGGATGCAGGCTGGGAGATCTTCACCCGCAAAGGCGCCACTTATTTTGGTATTGCCAATGCGCTGGCGTACATTACTCGTTCCATTTTAAATGATGATGGTAAAATTATAGCGATCTCTGCTGTATTGGACGGCGAGTACGGGCACACCGATGTCTGCACGGGCGTTCCGGCGATTATCGGCAGCAGAGGAATTCAAGAGGTCATCGAGCTGGAGCTAAGTCCGGAAGAACAAGCGAAGTTCGACGCCTCTTGCCACCTTATCAGCAATAATATCCGTGCCATTTCAGGCTTAGTGTAAACCAATAGCACAGTAAAAACTCCTTACCCTCATTGAGGATAAGGAGTTTTTGCAGTCCCCGTATTTCGCCCTATATCTCTTTATAACGAAATACTGTCAGTCCCGCCAACGTAAATACGACAAAGCTACCTATTATAACCGTCAACAGTGTGTCAGTTGGCACCATGAACGCCCCGAAGTTGTCCCGTCCACTCGGCATCATCGCCAATAAAGGCTGTGTCCATGGATAGTACGGACCGTAGGTTTGAGAATTGGCGACCAGAATATTCGGCACGGTGAAGACGAAATTCAACGCAAGCGGTGCGGCAAAGCTGGACCACAAGAAGGACACCATCAACTGCAACGCAGCCAGCGGCAGGCAGGCTACCCAGCCTGCGAGCAAACTTTGAGCGATCACGGCCCAAGGGATTGGTCCGTTCATGTCCTGCACAGCTCCGACACCCAGCAGCGCTCCTCCGAACAGTAGCTGAGTCAATCCGACCAAGGCCATAATGATGGTCAACTTGGCCGCATACAGACTGGTGCGGGACAATGGCAATGACATGAGTTGCTTCCAACCGCCGCCCCCATGCTCGAATCGGCAGACTAGAGATCCAAATACGGCGGTCAGCATCGGCATGAACAACATGGCATGTAATGTAAGCATGGCAGTCAACAGCAACAGCCAGTTCCCTCCCGGATTCGCCAGCAAGCCAATCAAGACGGCAATCGCCGGGCTGACGAGCGCAAGCAGCCAGACGGGCGATTTGGCCATTTTCAACCGTTCGACAGAAAGCAGCCGTACGTATCCTCCGAACATTACGCCACATCCTTTCGGCTAAAATGAGCCGCTGTCAGCAGGCTGAGAAGTATACCCGTTCCGCACCCGACGGACGCAAACATCCATGCTTGAGGCGCAACCCATGCAAATTGCGGCCAAGCCAGCGGAAACCATTCGGACAGCTGTGAAGCAAACAAGCTGCCAACACCTAACGTAATGCCCAGTGTTACAGGCAGCGCCTGATTATGGAACGTGACCGTTAACCACAACAATAATACGAGCATAGGTAGCGTGCCGCCCAAGGGCCAAAACCCGAGTCGCAGCAGTTCCCCTACGGGTGCGGGCTCTCCCCCAAAGCCAAGAATCATTCCCAACACCCACGTCCCTACCGTTAGGAGTAGACAGGACACGCACAGCATCCCGATCGCCAGCGTCAGCTTCGCCATATAAACACTAAATTTGGAAATAGGCAAAGCCAGCAGCTGCTTCCAGGAGTTAGACGAATGTTCCACATTCGCCAGCATGGAAGCGACCATCGTGGCTCCTAACACCAGCGCAAGGGGGACAAAAATAGCGATGTTATCCATCAAGCCTTCCCATAAACGTCCCTTGTATCGCGGAATCAGATAGTCATAGCGGAGTCCAAAGTTCAGTCCCTGCATCGCTACCAGCCCTAGGGGACCGAGGAACACCAAGAACCAGATTCCCTTTCTGCGTGCTTTGAGCAGATCCGCCGTGAGCGCTCGCAGCATCATAAGGAAGCCCCTCCTTTGCCCACTACCTGCATGAACATATCCTCCAGCGATTTGCGGCGTTCCTCCACACGGTATACGGCATGCGTATTTTCGACCAATCTTCTGACCAGCAGCGCAACAGCCGCATCATTCATGTTCTCGAAATCCAGCGCCGATCCGTCCTTCACTGAATGGTAGCCCTGCTCACGCGCAATCAACTGGGCTGCTTCAGGTTCCGACACTACGATCCGAATCCCGCCTGCGGATTCCTGACGGAGATTATGAATCGTGTTTTGAAAGACCAGCTCTCCTTCACGGATAATACCCACGGTATTCGCCATATGCTCTACCTCGCTCAACAGATGGCTGGATACCAGTACGGTGATCCCCCGTTGCTTGGGCATCGCCTGAATCAATGTGCGCATTTCCTGAATACCCTCCGGGTCCAAACCATTCGTAGGCTCATCCAAAATGAGCACTTCGGGATTCCCAAGCAGGGCTGCTGCAATACCCAGTCTCTGCTTCATGCCCAGCGAGTAGCCTTTGACTGGACGTTTGGCATGCTTGGTCAGTCGGACGACCTCTAACACTTCCGCAATGTTTTGCTTGGGTACATTCAAAATACGGCGAATGGCCTCCAGATTTTCAATTGCGTTCAAATGACCATAATACGAAGGATACTCCACCAACGAGCCGACTTTACGCAAAATATCGAGCTTATGTCTGCGAATATCTTTGCCGAATATACGGATCGTTCCTCGAGTTGGGCGAATAAGTCCAAGCAGCATACGGATCGTTGTCGTTTTCCCCGCTCCATTTGGACCAAGAAATCCGTAAATATCTCCTCGAGCTATTTTCAGGTCCAGCTGATTAACCGCCGCGCGGCCTTTGTATATTTTGCTGAGACTGTTCGTTTCAATAATGTATTCGTTCAAGTTCCTCACCTCGACACCTATCGTAACGTGCCAAGTTTAAAGCCAAGGGAACTCTGAGTTTAAGTTTTGTTTAAAAAACGGATTCGGGTCCCGGCTGATGAACTGATAATCTCCCTCTCCAAATTCATTTCGCGAGCCAGCAGTTCTGTAATCGCCAAACCAATCCCTGCGCCTTTTTCACTGGACTGTTGCTCCATACCGGGCCCTTTATCTACGATAACCAATGCCTCTGTCCCATTATCTTTCTGTACTTGAACACCGATATATCGGCCTGAGGCAGCATGGCGAACTACATTTTGAAAAAGATTGTCCAGCAGACGGCGGAAGCCTTGCTCATCGACATTCCACACCATACTATGTTCGGGCAGGTCGATATCCACTTCAAAGCCCTCCTTTTCCCACACCGGATACCAGCTGGCTACACACTCCCGCACTAACCGCAGGATATCACGCGGTGTGTTATTCATAGTGTATTTTCCACTAGCTAGCAGATTATAGGTGAGCAGATTGTCGATCAGACTCCCAAGGTCTTTTAGCTTGTTTTCCATCAGTGTAATCGACTGCTTCCCTCTACTGCTCAGATTTTCACCATCTAGTGTATACAGATGGCTACGCACGACCGTAAGCGGCGTCCGAATATCGTGTGACAGATCCGCGACCAGTCTCTTCCGCAGCTCTTCCTCCTGACGCTCACGTCCCCGACTCTCTGCCAACTGCTCGACCATTTGATTAAATGCTTCTTCCAGCTTGCCGATTTCATCCGGGCGTCCAGTGGTAACAAGAATAGGCAAGCCATCCTCTCCTCGCTGCGACATGGCGGCCTGAAGCTGCAACAGTCTACGCCGAATGCCTCCAAAAAACAGAAGAGATACGAATATAAAAGCGCCCAGAACCAATACGATAAAAAAGAGATAGTACATGAACATGCTACTATCTGTAGGTGGCTGTTCAAAGAACGAACGGGGCACTTTTAACACCATATAGCCCTGATTCACATCATTCTTGCCCCCGCCAATAAAGGCTACTACCGTAAACGGCCCCTCATAGCTTGCTTGCTTCATAAAAGCTATAGCCTGCGCAGCGTTCCATTGTTTTGGCATGTTAGGTTGTGTCGGTAACTCCAACCTTGTTTTACCTGCGGTATCCACCCAAAATATTTGTGAGTTAGGGAACATATCTTGTTGTATTTTGCGCAGATGGGCTGAGATTTGCTCTGGTGTGGCCCCCTTCAAAGCTACAGCTTCGCGATGCCAGCTATTTTCGGTATGAGAAGCAGAGGGATAGTAAGCGTTTTTAGGCTTGAGCTCCGCCCCCCAATTCAATAACACGCTATATATCAAGGCTGTAGCAGGCAACACAATGGGCAACAGCATCATAGCAACCACAATAATGACCAGATAACGGAACAACAGTGAACTGCGAAACCGACCTCCCTGACCCGGTCTAGAGCTGGGGTGTAGCCTCCTCCAATCCTTACGCGTCCTGCTCATTATGCTTTCACCCGATATCCCACACCACGGATCGTCTCAATGATGCGGGGTGCCGCAGGATCGATCTCCAGCTTTTCGCGAAGGTGTCGGATATGGACCATTAAAGTTTTGTCTCCGTCGATATATGGATCTCCCCACACCGCTTCATACATTTGCTCTTTTGTCATAATTTGGCCTAAATGCCGCAGCAAATAAGCAAAAATGTGATATTGCTTGCCTGTCAGTGTAATTTCCTCCCCGGTATCACGGTTCACAATACGGTTATCAGGAGAAAACACAGAGAGATGCCCCAGTTGTAAAGATTCTTCGGGCACGGTTCCCGATCGGCGCAGCAAAATCTCTATACGTGCTATGAGCTCGTCCGGATGAAAGGGTTTGGTTACATAATCGTCGGCGAAATCCAGTCCTTGCAGCTTATCATCAATGGATGTACGGGCAGACAACATGAGAATGGGAAGCTCCGGGTACTCTTTCTTGAGCCGCTTCCCCATGGTGAATCCATCCAGACCGGGTAACATCACATCCAAAATCACGAGTTGGCACGTACGGGCTGCTTCCACAGCCCCATCCCCGCTGCGAAGCCAGGTTACAGCGTAATTCCGCTCTTCCAAATACTGATACGTCCAAGCACCAATATCCTGGTCATCTTCGATGTATAGCACATTTGTTTTCATAATAGACACCTACTTATCGTTTTTCTTTTATGTAATGGGCATTATAGCATTTATGGTACATGACCCACTTAAAAAGGTTAATAACTACCTTATACGACATACGCTTCACATTTTCAAATTTGAATGCTCGTGAAAAAAGGAGGACTACCCGATGCTGCTGGAAGCGATATACCATCACCCGAAACGCAATTGGGCTTTTGGTTATAATGATGAAACGATATTTCTACGGCTACGTGCGAAGAAAAATGACCTGAATACCGTTCATGCTCTCACCGGAGATAAATACGATTGGGACCGCACCCGACAGCTTGTCCCGATGTCCAAATTCGCTACCGATGGCAGGTTTGATTATTACGAATGCAGCGTAAAACCTACTCACCGTCGGCTGAAATATGGATTTTTGCTAGAAGACGGTGAGGAACGTATTTGGATGAACGAGGACGACTTTACTACCCAGGAACCCCAAAATGCAGATAAACTGTTCCAATATCCGTTTTTGAACCCGATTGATATTCTGAAGCCACCTGCATGGGTGAAGGATGCTGTATTTTATCAGATTTTCCCGGAACGTTTTGCGAACGGTGACCCCTCCATCAGCCCAGAAGGTGCAGAGACATGGGGCGGAACGCCACAAAGAGACAATTTTTTCGGTGGCGATCTACAGGGGATACTGGATCACCTGGACCACCTGAACGAGCTAGGGATTAACGCCATATATATGACTCCTGTCTTCAAGGCAACGACCAATCATAAATATGATACAGAGGATTATATGGAGGTGGACCCGCATTTCGGGGACAAAAAGACATTAAAAAAACTGGTCGATGCCTGCCACGACCGAGGAATTCGGGTGCTGCTTGATGCGGTGTTCAACCATTCAGGACGTACGTTTAAACCGTTCGTTGACGTGCAGGAAAAAGGCGAAGCCTCGCCTTACAAGGACTGGTTCCATGTACATAGCTTTCCCTTGGAAGTGGTGGATGGCACACCGACGTACGATACATTCGGGCTGGAACCGATGATGCCCAAGCTGAACACCGAACATCCTGAGGTGAAAAAGTACCTGCTGGATGTAGCAAAACATTGGATCGAAGAAATCGGCATCGATGGTTGGCGGTTGGATGTGGCAGACGAGGTGGATCACGCCTTTTGGCGGGAATTCCGTACTACGGTCAAGCAGGCCAATCCAGATGCGTACATTTTGGGTGAAATGTGGAATGAATCATCTGAATGGCTTCAGGGGGACCAATTCGATGCAACGATGAATTATCCGTTCACCTACGCGGTAAATGATTTTTTCGTCAAAAAAGTGACCGATGCCCAAAGCTTTGCCTTCGCCATCGGACGACAGCTGGCCCGCTATCCGCAGCAAGCATCCGAGGTTGCCTTCAATCTGCTGGATAGCCACGACACACCGCGCCTGCTGACACTATGCGGGGATGACAAGCGGCTGATGCGACTGGCAGCCCTGTTCCAGTTCACGTACATGGGCGCACCCTGCATCTATTACGGCGATGAGATCGGACTGGATGGAGATGCCGATCCAGGCTGCCGCAAGTGTATGGAGTGGGACACCGACAAACAGGACCGCGAGTTGTTCGACTTTTACCGCGAGCTGATTGCGCTTCGTAAGGGGCACCCGGTCCTCCGTGATCAGGGAAGCATCACTTTTTTGGAGGCACAGCCAGAGGGCACTTCACTTGCCTACGAGCGCCGCAGCGAGGAAGAAGTGCTGCTCGTGCTGCTCAACCGTTCCGATGAGGATCACGTTTTTGAACTGGATATTCCTGAGCAGGAATGGCAATTAGCCTTTGGCGAAAGCCAGTGTTCCAAAGGAGCGAAGGGGTTGCATGCCAAGCTTCCACCCTACGGATACGCTGTACTGAAGGCAGCGTCTGCTCAGTAGAAGAAAGGCATAAGCCTCCATAGGCGGATGCTGATGAAAGTACCTTCCGAATAACGGCAAAAAAGCGAAACCACCAGGAACAAGATAGTTAACTTGTTCCCGGTGGTCTTTTTACGTTGAATATGCGCTTCTATTGTCGATTATTTGTTTTTAACATCTGTTCTTACTACCCCAACATCCGAAGCATTGATCGAAATAGGGTTACCGCCTTGTCCTGTCTGAGCTGAAGAAGATTGTCTGACGTTCACCGAAATTCTTTTATTCTTAAAGCCAGTTCGTCTCGTTCTCCCCAATGCAATACCTCCTTAAATATATACGTGAGTTCCTTAAACCTCTCAATTACGACTCAACCGTGAAGAGATATGCTATATGAATATGCCACTGTAGAAAATAAGTATCGGCGAATATCAAACTTAGAGTAAAGAGGCTCGATGATTCACACAAAAAAACGAAATTTCCATCTATAAAAAAAAGCTCCAAGAGGATATACCCTTGAAGCGTTTTTTGAGCGTTATCTGAGCCAGTACAGCCGTTTACGCAGGTAGCGTCTGTGTTTTCAATTGCACGTACAACTGGTGCGTCACCTGCTGCGGCTCAATACCCAACTCATCTTCCAGTATACGGACGAAGCTTTCATAATGCTTTTGCGCAGCGGTATAATCGCCCAGTTGGGCATAGGCGGTCAGCAGCAGACCGCAGATATCGTCTGAGTACGGCTCCCGTTGCTGTAGGTTGAGCAAGCGCTGAACAGACTGCCGAGTACGACCTGAGCGAAGCTCTTCTCTCGCCAGCTCAGAAGCACACGCCAGATACATACTGCGCAGCTTCTCCCTTTTTGCATACGCCCACGGGTAATCGTGCTCCTCCAGATAATTGCCACGGTATAGTGCCAACAGACTCTCAATACGCGGCTTACCGCCGCTACCGGATGCAGCCCATTCGGATATTCCTCGCTCGAATAGCTCCACATCTGTAATCCAGCCATTGCGGTTCAAGCGGTAGCGATCCAGATTGTATTCCAGCTTCGTATCTTGCATCCGTTCTTTCAACGCCTTGCGGATTTGGTAAATGGACGTGTGCAGGTGAACAACAGCCTTGTCCAAATGATATTCAGGCCACAGCGCATCCAGCAATTGTTCTTTGCTCACCCATTCCCCTTCATGTTGTAATAAGAAGGAAAATAGCTCCTGTGACTTTAATGTGCGCCATTTGAATGGTTTCGCTCCTACGGCTTCCTGTCCATCCTCCAAAATTTCAAGTTTTTGAAAACAACGCACCTTGGGGGATTGCTCTGCTACAACTCCCAAGCTGGAAGAACGGGGATCAGCCAGCGTGGCTACAATCCGATCTAACGTTTTGGATAGCCGCCGGGCATGAACGGGCTTTAACAAGTAATCCAGTGCTTGCAGCTCGAACGCTTCAATAGCATATTCCGAGTACGCGGTCACAAAGACGATATGAATATGGGAATCCAGCTGTTGAATCCACTCGGCGGCCTCCAGACCGTTCATCTCTGGCATTCCGATATCTATAAAAACAATATCCGCACGTTCTGACGCCAGATGATCCAGCCCCGCTTGTGCAGACGTATATTTGCCCATTACCGTTAACCGTCCGTCCGCCTCCAGCAACCGTTCCAAGTAGGTTAATGCCGACCTCTCATCATCAATCAAAATCGCCTTCATTTGTGTCCGTGCTCCCTTCCTGCTGCAACCATCCATCATGATGCTCTATCTACATGCTATCTGCTTTATCCTTACGAATTTTAATTTCTTATATTTTATATATCGTATCGTCGCGGGCGTGACATTAGCTTTTCCGACAAATGTACTGTACTTTTTTTATTCATCGGTATTCCGGGGCGAAATCGTTTCCGGCACACGGAAGCTTACCGTCGTCCCTTGCATAGGATTACTTTCAATCCGCAATCCTTCTCCATACATATGGATAAGACGGCGATGGATATTACGCAGTCCCACGCTGGAAGATACATGATCCTCCGACAGCAGCTGTTCCAGTCGCTCGGACGGAATCCCTACGCCGTCATCGGTCACGCTGACCACAAAATCGGTTCCATCCTCCTGCACAACCACTCGCACGGTTCCACCTGTTGCCCGTTGCATCACACCATGCCGTATCGCATTTTCCACGATGGGCTGAATGCTTAATGGCGGGATGAGCGACCGGATGTTCCTTCCTACCTCTACGGTCACCTGCAAACGTTCTTCAAATCGCGCTTTTTCCAGTGCCACATACGATTCTACCAATTCCAACTCCTTGGATAACGGCACCGTATTCTCCCTGTTCTGAAAATCAAAACTGCCCCGCAAATACTGACTCAGCTCCATGAGCAGCTCCGCTGCTTTGTCCGGATCTACGGCTACAGTCGACACAATAACATTCAAGGCATTGTACAGAAAATGCGGCTTGATTTGTGCCTGTAAAAAGGCCATTTCCGAACGCACCGCTTCTTCTGCCGAATGACGCATGTTCAACAGCGTGCGCACACGCGCCTTTAATTCCTCAGCATCAACAGGCTTACGTAGAAAATCATTCGCTCCCGCCATAAAACCTGCGCGGATATCACCGGGCAGGTCGCGTGCCGTCAGCAGCAATACCGGTAGCTCGGACAGGGAATACCGTTCCCGTATCCGTCGGCACAGCTCAATACCGGACATTTCCGGCATCATCCAATCCGTAATGACTAGGTCAAATCGGGAATTGCCATTCAGCATGTGAAGTGCCTCCTCGGCATGATCCACAGCCACCACGCTACAACCTGTGGTATATAATAGCTCCTCCAGCACCCGAAGATTAACCTCATCATCATCTACAGCCAGCACTTTGTAAGGAACAGTCTGAACTTGCTCCAGTGCATCTTCTTCATGCGGAATCACATTCTGACCCGACGTCACACCAGGCTGCAATATAACCGCAGACGAAACATCTTTTTGAGCTTCATGTGCCAACGTTCCGGTCTGCGCTAAGGGCAGTGTAAAATAAAAGGTCGAACCCTTGCCCAATCTAGATTCTACCCGGATATGACCACCATGCAGCTCCACCAGACGACGGACTATGCCTAATCCAAGCCCTGTTCCACTGTATCCTTCATCTTCAGCATTCGCCCCTCGGTTAAAAGGTTCAAATATATGCGAAAGATGCTCCTGGGCAATACCGGACCCGGTATCCTTCACACTGATTTCCATTTCACGATTCCCCGCTTTGGCAGAGATTACAATTTCGCCTTCCTCCGTAAATTTCACCGCATTACCCAATAAATTGTACAGAATCTGACTCAGCCGATCCTCATCCGCATCCACCTTGGGCAACGAATTGGGCCATTCTTTGACGAATTGAAGCTTTTTCTTACCCACCGTATGACCCAATACCTCCAGCACGGAATTCACAGCTGCCTGTACATTGACAGGCCGACGATTTAAGGCTAATCTTCCATTTTTTAAATTAGAAAAATCCAGAATATCGTTAATTAAATAAGAAAGTCTCCGTCCTACATTCGCAATCAAGGCCAAATTGTGCTTTTGCGGCTCATTGAATTGTGTCCCGTAGCGGTCTAGCATGGATTGAGCGATATTAATAATTCCATGCAGAGGAGTGCGCAGTTCATGTGACGTGTTCGCCAGAAATTCGTCTTTTAACCCATCCAGTGTTAGCAACCGTCTTGACAGGTTCTCAACCTCCATAAACGAATGTACAAAACGTTTGGCCAGCAGGAGCGTTTGAGCCAATACGAATATGAGCATTTCATAGGCTGTCACCCCACGCACGTCTCCCCAGCCCAGAATATACACAAAACTAGTCACTACAATCATAAGAATGCTCATAATACTAATGACTAGCAGTGCAGCGTCATCCGTCCGTTGAAGAAGCCCACGAATCAAGATCAGTAATACATATCCCACACTGACTACACCAAAAAGAAGAATAAACGCTTCAAAGGATGAGAGTATCAGTGTAGGCAACAATAGCCCCATACCCAGCATCAGTGCGGTTGTAATATGATAGAGGCGCAGCGCGATCCGATTCATAACAATCTGCGTCGAAAGATGAACATAGCGGATCAGAAAATAGTAGAACAGCGTTGAAGAGAACGACTGTATTTTCAGTATCCATTCATAAGGTAAGTCCGGTATTCCCCAAACCAGCAGCTTTTCTCCATGTGTCAGAATATAAAATAAAGCCGCGATACAAAAACATCCTAAGTAAAGCAATGCCTTCTCCTTTTTACGTAAAAGGTATAGCATGATAAAAAATACGGTAGGAATAAAAAATCCTGCTATCAGTACGGTGTCCTCTGCCATTGCAATTTCCCGGCTATGCGTAATACTCTCGTAATCCCCAAATAACAGTGGATAAATGATTCCACCGGAGGAGTAGCTATAATTAGCCACATGCACGGTAATATCAGCCGAATGTCCATCTATCGCTGCAAATCCAACATAGGGAACATTGCCCTGCTTGCCCTTGTCGGCAGAAACAGAGGGAATACCACTTGCTCTCACGTTTTCTCCGTCAATCCATACTTGACTGGCGCTGCGAATGTTTTGCATATAGATGCCGTACAGATTTTCCGCTTTTTCAGGCAACAGCACACGGATATGATAGGTTCCATATCCAGTCGCCTGTCCCTTAGGCATCCACTGATTCCATCTACCAGGCACATCCACAATCTTGGCAGAAGTACTCGTTTCCAGGCTCAACTCTGAAAAACTCTGATGATTTTCCCAATCCTTATCTTGTTGCATTTCATGAAAGGATGAAGGTTGCACAAGCTGATTGGGGTAAAATTCCCACTCCCCTCCCAGCTGTACAGGGCCTTCCTTTTCAGGGTCCCAATTACGCAAATCAATAACACCGTTGTGAGCTTTCCAATGACTGTTTCCGGATAAAACACCCGACACTAACGGATACACCGGCAACGCAACCGCAAGCAGAAGTATAATAAAAAATAAAACCCCCTGTTTTTTCATAAATCCTCCGCTCTTTTCAATATCGTCTATCTTTTAGTATCGGTTATTCTAACCAGCTGTATTAGAAGCACTGCCCATGCAAAAAGGGACGCCCGCCGCAGACAAAAATCTGTGCGGAATCGTCCCCTTCTATACACCCTTGTACTTCCTGCATTTCCCTTATTAAGGAATCATAACGTCATCAATACTACCGCCAGGAATCGAGCCTGAATCGTCTCCGCTGTTATCGCTCGGTGGCGTTGCTCCACCGTTGCTATCGCCGCTTCCTGTTCCGCTGTTGTCGCTTGGTGGTGTTGTTCCACCGCTGCTGTCGCCGCTTCCTGTTCCGCTGTTGTCGCTTGGTGGTGTTGCTCCTCCACTGCTGTCGCCGCTTCCTGTTCCGCTGTTGTCGCTTGGTGGTGTTTCTCGACCGTTGCTGTCACTGCTTCCTGTTCCGCTGCTTTGTTGCTGGCTGGCTACAAAATCTTTATACTCCTGAATCGCATCTTCCAGATTCATATAATTTTTCTTGATTTCCGGCATAGGATAATACTGGTCCAGACGATTGTATGCATCCACTACTCTGTGAAAGTAGACCGTTGTAGGATCTGTACCATTTGCTGTGAGCAGATTGTTCGCAATTGCCTTCAGCTCATTGATATCAAGATCAGTTACGATCCATTTGGATTGGTAGTTCGAAAGTGCTGTAATCAAATCTGTGTTAGCCTGGTCTACCTGCAGCTGTGTACTATCCGAATTATTAAGCACAAGGCTTGCCTGATTAATTTGTCCTTGAAGTTCTTCGTTATCTTGATCGGTATAATGACGTCCGAACGTCTGAACTTCATTAATAGCTAAATTTATGTTGATATTCAACAACGTGGTATCCACTGCTACTGGTGCAGCATATTGGCTCTGTACCTGTTGCAACTCCTCGTATACAGGAACAACGTCTTGCAATTCAAAGTTGGGCAACCCCAAGAAGATGGATGCATGCTCTGATGCAGAAGACAAGGCTTGTTGGGCTTCAGCGTTTAATGCGCCTGAATTGTGCATCAAAATTTCATTGATTGATGTCTGCATTTCAATGATTTCGTTCCTCAATTGTAATCTTTTCTCGTTATATTTTTCAATATAGGTCCCTTTAGCCTGACTTAATTGATTATAAGAGATCACCAATTGCTCCTCAGGAGTAAACGGCATAATGAGTGCAAAGTTGGCTTGTCCTGTTTGTTGCTCTAAAGACAGTATTTCCGTATTCAAGTAATTACGAGCAACAGGGTTAGACAGCAGTTTTAGATGAATGTCTTGAACCAGCTGTTGCAGTTTTTCCCGAGTTGTAGCAGGTACTGGCGCAGTGAATTCCGCAAGTCTTTGACTCAGCTCCATGTTCAAGGTCAATACGTCCTGCTGCGTCATAGCCGTATGCATCTTCTCTGTATATTCCTGAATGAGGTTGGCCAGTTCGGCATTTTGAGAGCCATTCTGATCGTAGATAACCTCCGCTTCTTGTAAAGTATTTTTAAGTACTGAGAAGTCCGCTGCTTGCAGTGCCATGAATGCTTCTGTGGTACCTTCTATTTTTTGTGTCCATTCGTCCAACTGCTCCGTTGTAGTTAATGGGTTCACATATACATTTAATCCTTCTCTCACTAAGGACTTGTAACGCGCTTTGTCTGTTTTCAAATTCTCCACACGATCCGTTACATCGAGAAAATGCAGATAGGCATCTCTGAGTTTTACTGATGCATTGTAGACTTCAATTACTCGACGCAAGCTTTTTACTTCCCGATCCACAATATTTTGAGGCGCATTCCCTTCCAACACATTGTTGCCAAATTGAATAGCTTGACTTAGTGATTCATCCCAAAGAGGCGGGAATTCGTCGCCAACTATTCGGTTTTGTTCAAGGGTAGTCGAAGCTACCTGAATCAGTCTAACTAATTCCTGTGTTCCAATCACCGGTTCTGTGACTGAAGCTGTGTACACAGAAACATCCTGTTTCAATGTGCTGAGCGCTTGATCTACTTCTGCCTGTGTAGCTGCTGTATTGTTCAGTACCAGCATAGCTTGATTGATTGCTATGGACAGGCTTTCCTTCGCTGCGGCCGTGTAAAGTGCCTGATCCGGTCCACCCTCACCTGCACGATCCAGCAGTTCTTTGGCTGCATGGACTTCTGCCTCCAGCTGACTGCGGTCTACGTTGACAATGTCACTGTTGTGTTTTTTCTTATCTTTGCTCTCTGTTTCCGTGACAACCGATCCAGCAGAGGACGAGTTCGTCGTGCCATTCACGAGACTAACAGCTTCTTTCATCGCATCATAGTTAATGATAACATCCTGCGGCTGTTTTTGTTCCGGCAGGTTAAGCTGGTTGATTGTAGCTCCCTTGGCAAGTGTAATAAAAGGAACGCCCACATATTGTGATGCATCCAGCAAACCAATACTACCGCTAACCAACAGCTTGCCCAGTCCCTGTTGCAACGAAACGCGGCTAATCGCGGCATTTCCCTCGGTCACGATCGATGCATCATTTTTCAGCGTCAGGTTGTCGATCTTCGTCGTCCCGGTTGCTGTCAGCTTTGCATCCTTAGAGCCCAGCTCCACACCGGACCATGCCGTATTTTCCAAAATGGCCGATACAGGCTGAGTCCCTGAGCCTTTGATTTCCAATACGCCTGTGGAGGACATGTTCTTCAAGGTTACCGAACCATTGACGATCAGGCGTCCTTCAAAAGATACACCCTTACCGTCAAAAACGCCGCCGTCTGCGTTAATTTCCAGCTTATTTACACCTGTCAGTGTACGCAAATTACGGTTAAGGTCGAATTTTGCCCCTTTTAATACAGCTTTGTTATTTTCACCAAACAAACCTTGCAAAGATCCTTCCAACTGGTACGGGATATTTCCGATTCGAACGGTATTGCCCTCTGATTTCACTTCTCCTACCGGATGATCCAGCAGGCTGACGAATACTTCTGCACCACTCTCCCGGTTCAATGGATTTTTCAAATCCGTTGCAGAAGCATCCTCTGATAACAGACCATAAGAGCGGGCAACCTGAACTGCATTTTGCTGTGCATTCGCTGTGCTGGCATCCTGTAAGTCCATTGCACGTACTAACGATACGATCAGTTCTTCCTTGGTAATGGCATCCCCCGGACGGAACAGTTCCCCGTTGCCTGTCATATACCCGGCTGCACGTACAGCCTCAATATAGGGAGCGCCCCATGCATCGGACGATACATCCATAAAAGAAGTTTGCGGCTGATTGTTAACTTCCAACTGGAACAGACTGCACAAAATTTTAGCCGCTTCTGCGCGGGTCAAATTCTTTTGTGCCATAAAATCGCCCTGCTTACCGCCTGTCAACAAACCCAAGGTGCGAGCTTGTGCTACAAATCCAGTTTCGCTTTGCGTATCTGCTGTCGCTGCAAAAGCAGTCTGGACGCCGCCCACCCAAGGCAGAGATATGATTGAACCTGAAGCAATACCCAATACCATCGCAGATGCAATCCATTTATTTCGATTTACAAGTTTCAACATTTCCACTCCTAGACAATATTTATTGGCATATAACCTGTTTTATCAAAGTCTTTAGTCATGTTTAGTTCTACGGATTATGCAACCAAGGAACTATGCTAAGAGAATTATACGAAGTCCCACTGAACCAATTCTGAACAATTAGACCTATATGAAGGCATCACGCAACAAAATCGCTTGACTTGGAGTGAACTCCAAATGTAATAATATCCGGTGTAAGTAGCTGGAGTAGACTACATTTGAAGAAAACAATATCTAGGAAAGCGAGGTATAATCAAATGGACTATGTGAAACTTGGAAATACCGGCTTGGATGTATCCCGGCTCTGTCTTGGGTGTATGGGCTTTGGGGTTGCAGAACGGTGGATTCACCCATGGATACTAGATGAAGAGCGCAGTCGTCCCATTATAAAAAATGCCCTGGAGCTAGGTATTAATTTTTTTGATACCGCGAATGTATATTCAGATGGAACTAGCGAAGAAATTGTTGGACGGGCTTTAAAGGATTATGCGAATCGAGATGAAATTGTCCTCGCGACCAAGGTTCATTTCCGTATGCATCAAGGCCCGAATGGTGCGGGACTTTCCCGAAAGGCTATCATGAGTGAAATAGATAAGAGCCTTAAGCGACTGGGGACAGATTATGTGGATCTGTACCAAATCCATCGCTGGGATTACAATACCCCTATTGAAGAGACGATGGAAGCATTACATGATGTTGTGAAGGCCGGGAAGGCAAGATATATTGGTGCTTCTGCCATGTACGCATGGCAGTTTCTGAAGGCGTTACATGTCGCTGAAAAGAATGGATGGACCCGATTTGTATCAATGCAGAATCATTTAAATCTCTTATATCGGGAAGAGGAGAGAGAGATGCTGCCGCTTTGTAAGGAAGAAAAAATCGGTGTGATTCCATACAGCCCGCTTGCAGGTGGAAGGTTGACGCGTGATGCGCAGGAAACAACACATCGTTCCGAAACCGATCAAGTTGCGAAATCTAAATACGATGCGACTGCAGATACCGATCGATTGATCGTGGAGCAGGTTGCGGCAATCGCAGAAAAACGTGGAGTTCCCCGCGTTCAAATCGCACTTGCCTGGTTGCTACAGAAAGAACCGGTAACAGCTCCGATTATCGGTGCTACGAAAACGTCTCATCTTGAAGATGCAGTAGCTGCTCTTTCGATTACGTTAACACCTGAAGAAATCGCATTGCTGGAAGAGCCGTATGTTCCTCATCCGGTAGTTGGCGCTCAGTAAATATGGATGAAATGACAGTTTCGAAATAAGAAACGACAAGAACGCCCTATCCATTTACATAGGGCGTTTCTTGATCAGAATCAGGAGGTGAAGTCTGCATGTTGATCGCAGAAGTAAGCAAAAAATTTGAACTATCTCAGGATACACTCCGCTATTATGAACGCATCGGACTTATTCCGCGTGTGAACCGTAATAAAAGTGGCATCAGGGATTACACGGAAGAAGATTGCAGATGGGTTGAATATATTAAATGTATGCGAGGCGTAGGACTTCCCATTGAAATTTTGATTGAGTATGTTAGGTTATTCCAGCAAGGTGATGAAACGATAAATGCTAGAAAAGAACTCCTAATGGAGCAGCGTAAGCAGCTCATTGCAAAAATGAAAGATATGGAAAATGTGTTGGAACGCATGGATTATAAAATTACAAGCTATGAACAGACAATAGGTGAAAAAGAAAAACGTCTAATTTAACCCCTGCGTGCTTTACGGGACAATAGGTTTCCCAAGGACTGAACACCTTGAACAAACAAGACTAGAATGATGACGGTAATCAGCATAACCAGCGTATCAAAACGTTGATAGCCATATGCGATCGCCAGATCACCAATTCCGCCTCCGCCGACCGCACCAGCCATAGCAGTAGCACCAATCAGACCAATGGCTGCTGTCGTTAACGACAAAATTAAAGAACTGAATGCCTCAGGAAGCAAAAAGTATCGAATGACCTGGAACGGCGTCGCCCCCATCGCATCTGCTGCCTCCAGTATCCCCGGATTTACCTCCAACAGCGAGTTTTCGACCAACCTTCCGATATATGGCGCAATATATATAATCAAGGGGACAATTGCCGCACTGGTACCAATGGATGTATTCACAATCAGACGGGTTAATGGAATGATCGCAATCAGCAAGATAATAAACGGTAAGGAACGAACAATGTTAATGATTGGATTCAAAATATTGTGCAGCCATTTGTTCTCCAGAATTCCGCCCGGACGGGTGATGACGAGTAAAATACCGATAGGGATACCGATCAGGGCGCCAATGAATAATGATATGCTGACCATGAGCACGGATTCATACAAAGCTTCCCACAGTTGATCCCAGGTGATCGTGGTTCCTGTAATCATCATAGACTCTCTACCTCCTGAATATGAACTCCTTTGCTCTTGAGAAAATCAACAGCCTGCTGAACGGCATGCTGTCCACCGCGCAGTTGGAGTGTCATATAGCCAATTGTCGTTTCTTGAATCTCCGTCATGTTGGCAAACAAAATGTTCACGTGGATATCATGCTGCCGAATCAATTCATGAACCACCGGATCAGAAGCAACCTGCCCTATAAATTCCAGCTTGTATATTCGCTGTGATTCTTGCTGTTCGAACGTTTGCAGCACACTTTCGGGTACCGTATCGTGAATGACCGTGCGTACAAAGCTCTGCGTCGTCGGGTGCTGCGGTTGCCCGAATACCTCCAGGACATTACCCTGCTCGATGATTTCCCCCTTTTCCATTACGGCTACCTTATTGCAAATCCGCTGAATCACCGACATCTCATGGGTGATGATCAAAATGGTGATCTTGTATTCCTTATTGATTTTGCGAAGCAAGTCGAGAATTGACTGTGTGGTCTGCGGATCAAGTGCCGAGGTTGCCTCATCACAGAGCAAAATGGATGGGTTGCTCGCAAGCGCCCGTGCAATTCCGACACGCTGCTTTTGTCCGCCGGAAAGCTCGCTGGGGTAGCTATTCGCTTTGTCCGACAATCCTATGAACGCCAAGAGCTCTTTTACACGCCCCTCTATTTCCCGTTTGTTGCGCTTAAGCAGCACCAACGGAATTGCAATGTTGTCGAACACTGTTTTCGATTCCAGCAGATTAAAATGCTGAAAAATCATTCCGATCTTCTTCCTTACCTTCCGCAGCCCAGAGGTCGAGTAGGTATTTAACTGTTCCCCCTCAACAAGAACCTCTCCGCTGGTTACTTTCTCCAGACGATTGACCAAACGGATCAGCGTACTTTTCCCTGCGCCACTGAATCCAATAAATCCGAAAATATCTCCTTTATCCACTTTGATATTTATATTTTTTAACGCTTCAATACTTAGACCTTTTCTCACATAGGTTTTGGATACATTCCTAAGTTCAATCATGAGTCCTAACTCCTTCCGTTCTCACAAGTATGTAAGATGTTCTGAGCTAATTGCTTTTCTTTGGCATGAACGATCGAATTAAATCCGAGTATTCTAGTAAGTTTTATAAAGTATACTACTTCGATTTAATATTCATGTCAATATGTGTTTTGAGTCTGGTTAGTTCATGTCCTTGCATAAATCAGCATGATATTGCAGATGGTATGAAATATGCCGAAGCATACACACCTTACCCGAACGGGACGGAAGCGGAGGAACATAGATGAAGCGAATATTTACCTTGTGGCTATGCGTTGCAGTTATGGGGATGTTGGCAGTTACGGCGGAACCCGCATGGGCTACTCAGACTGTTGACGGACAGCCTTATCATTTTGGGTTTAAAAAAAGTAAGGGGGGGGAGCTACCTTCCATCGCACAAGAAGGCTTTATGCAACTAATCGAAAGGCAAGGTGGCATCTTTCTGGGGGATACGACTAAAAAAGAATTATTTCTCACTTTCGACAACGGCTATGAGAATGGGTATACTCCCAAAGTACTGGATGTATTGAAGGCCAAAAAGGTTCCAGCCGCCTTTTTTGTGACGGGGCATTTTGTAAAAGACCAGCCTGTTTTGATGCGACGCATGGCAAGTGAGGGTCATATTATCGGAAACCATTCATGGAGCCATCCTGATATGAGCACCATTTCTTCGGCAGAGATACGGTCTGAGCTGGATCGGGTACGAAATGCATCGGCGGAGCTAACCGGGCAAAAAGAAATGAAATACGTCCGGCCGCCTCGCGGCATTTTTAGTGAAAAAGCATTGGCTTCCTGTCGAGAAGCCGGATATACGAGCGTATTCTGGTCTGTAGCTTACAAGGACTGGGACACAAATATTCAGCAAGGAACGGACTATGCCTATCGTCAAGTCATTCGTCAGCTCCACCCTGGTGCGGTCATTCTGCTCCATTCCGTATCCAAGGATAATGCCGAGGCGCTTGGTTCTATCATCGACGAGGCCCGCAAGCAAGGGTATGAGTTTAAAAGTCTAGACGACCTTAAGGTGAAACATTATCACTAAATAGTAATTGAATTTAATGAGTCCATATCATAATGAGCCCGATCCACACCTGCCCATGGTAGCCAGTGTGAATCGGGCTTTTTAGTTTACGACCAAGGAAGGTAATGGATATAATGACTGTAAGAAATGAATTGGAAAGCACTATTTTTTGGAGGTACATCATGCATTTTGTATTTGATCTGGATGGAACGATTTGCTTCAAGGGGCAGTGTGTATCGGATAAGATTGCAAGCTGTCTGGAACAATTGTCCCAAGCGGGACATGAAGTCATTTTTGCCTCGGCACGGCCGATTCGCGACATGTTACCCGTACTTCCTAAACGCTTTCACACCTATGCTCTGATTGGTGGCAACGGCTCTATGATCTTCCAACAAGGCAGTATAACTCACGTGGAATCCTTTTTACCGGATGTGAAAAATGCCCTGCTCGCACTACTGGAGGAACACCAAACCACCTACCTGATTGACAGCGAGTGGGATTATGCATATACGGGTGCAGATGATCATCCTATACTCAACAATGTGGATATCAGCAAGTTGGCGCAAAAGCTACCTTTGGCTTCCCTGAAATCCATCGTAAAAATGCTCATTTTAACTGCTGACGATATGGATGAGCTGGCCGCCAAGCTTTCGCCGCTCGGCGTAGTCATCCATCAACACCGTAATGAACAAGTGCTGGACATCAGCCCGCAAAATATCCATAAATGGAACGCGCTTCAGAAGCTTGGTGTGCAGCCCTGTCAATTTATCGCCTTCGGCAATGATGCGAATGATATTCCGATGTTCAGGGAGGCACACCATGCCGTCATGATTCATCACCATGCTGAACTGGCTGCCTTCGCGACTGAATCGATCCCTAATGAGGGGGAAAATCAAGAAGACCAGATTATCGCCAAAATACGTGAGTTGGCTGAAACAGTTACCATTTAGCCAAACGCCAAGAAAGGGAAGGTCTCTATGAACCTTCCCTTCCTTTTACCATTCTAAAGATAGCAACGCCTATTGCATGGTTAGCTTATACACCCTGGCTTCATAAGGGCGCAACTTCAAGGCATGCAGTTGTTCCCCTTGAACCAGCTTGTAGTTGGACAGCAGCAGCTCCGCCTTAGCGACAGGAAAGTCCTCCTCGGGCCAGTGGTACACCGGATCACGGTCAAAGAAATTCAAAATGACCAGCAGACGCTCTTCTCCCAACATACGAGTGAATACATACAGCTCCGTATCCAGCGGCAACAGCAGCTTGTATTCGCCATAGACTATGACCTCATGTTGTTTGCGCAGAGCAATCAACTTGCGATAATAGTGGAAAATCGAGTCCGGATTATTTCTTTCTGCCTCTGCATTAATGTGTGTATAGTTATCGTTAATCTTCATCCACGGCTCTCCATCGGTAAATCCGGCTGAAGGTCCAGCATTCCATTGCATAGGAGTACGCGCATTATCCCGACTTTTCCGCCAGATCTCTGCCATAATCTGTTCCTCGGACTCACCGATCTTCCGTTGTTGCTCATAATAATTCAACGTTTCCACATCCCGATAATCATCAATGGACGGGAATGCAATATTCGTCATCCCAATTTCCTCACCCTGATAAATATAAGGCGTACCCTCTAGCATATGCGTGAAGGTTGCCAGCATTTTGGCCGACTCCACACGATATTGTCCATCATTCGCAAATCGCGAGAGGGCCCGCGGCTGATCATGATTGTTCAGATAATTGGCATTCCATCCTTCCTCATGAAGCACTGTCTGCCAGCTGCTCATTATTTTTTTCAGCTCCACCAGTGTCCACGGCTTGGATTTCCATTTTTCTGTCCCTAGCCCTTGGGCATCAATAAACATGTGTTCAAACTGGAAAACCATATTCAGCTCATGCCGCTGGTCCCCCACATAATCAAGCGCCTGTTCCGGTCCTAAACCAGACGTTTCGCCAACTGTCATTAAGGGATAACGCTCCAGTAATTTTTCATTCAGCATCCGTAGAAGCACATGTACCTGTTCTAGATTGGAAAAAAGCTGATAGGCACGTACCAAGGTTCGTTTGTCAGGATTATCGGCATCCGGCAGCCCTTCGGCTTTGACAATATGGGCAATGGCGTCAAAACGGAAGCCATCAACTCCCTTTTTCAGCCACCATTCCACCATGCGGTAGAGCTCGCCCACCATCTCTTCATTTTCCCAGTTCAGATCTGGCTGATGCTCGGAATACAGATGCATGTAATATTCGTCTGTAAGCTTGTCATATTTCCACACTGAACCGGAAAAATACGATTCCCAGTTGTTCGGATATCCGCCATTTTTGCCTGTTCGCCATATGTAGTAGTCCCGCTTCGGATTATCCTTGGACGAGCGTGACTCCGTAAACCACGGATGCTCATCCGATGTATGGTTTAATACCAAATCCATCATGATTTTGATGCCTCGTTCATGCGCCTGGTGAAGCAGTTCGTCAAAATCCTCCATTGTTCCAAACTCATCCATAATGGCATAATAATCACTAATATCATATCCGTTATCGTGATTGGGCGATTTATATACCGGACAAATCCAGATTACATCAATACCCAGCTCACACAAATAATCCAGCCTGGACAAAATACCTCGTAAGTCCCCTTTACCGTCTCCGTCAGAATCCTGAAAACTGATCGGGTAAATCTGATATACAACGGCTTCCTTCCACCATATTTTTCTAGGCATGTTTCCCTCCTGTAGCTTCTCTGTACATCCAATAGCTTATGCTCTTAACATACACGCAATACCTGTCTGCGAATCGTTGGTGTGGGGGAACAAGAGTCTTGTAAGCTTGCTTCGACGCAATAGTAGAGCCTCTATAACCTACGGAGATTTATTTTAAAAAAATATTTTGCAAAACAGGTTGTAAAAGTGGACCTGGCGTTACCTATATTTATGAACGGCCCATATACATGTACTCAAAGCGGTGCCACTTTTGAATAAAAGGAGGAATTGACATGAACCATCGACCCAAGGAGCCAAAGGATCTGATTGTGGAAACTGCTGTGATCCCGCCCAATATCCATGTGGACGTGGAGTCAGCCACTGAGGGGGGAACACGCCGCCTGATGCTTAGCGATAACCCGGAGACGCTTACCCACGTGACGGTACCTACCAAGCAAGCCACCCTGTGGCATGACGTGGTTCGCACCACAACGCGAACAGTCAAACATCGCATTTTCGGCTGGCATTATAACAAAATCGGCAACGCTGTTAAACTGGGCATCACCGTAGAGAACAGAAGCGCCGCTAAACTAGAAGTACGACATATTGAACGTGCCCTTAAGATTGTGCCTGAAGACGGCAACTGGATTATAGATGTCGGGCAGTCTATTGCCAAAAGCTGTTTGGCGGGTACGATGGAACGTCTGAAGCCAGCAGACCGTCATAAATTCGGCAAAAGCACCGCTCTGCTGGAGGAATTTGAGCTGCCCGAAGGATCGCTGGCCGGATTCATCTATGACCTCACAGTAGAATTTGCTGAAGGCCACGGTACGCTGGATTATGTGATTCGCACCGTGATCAGCAAGGATACGCAGACCAATCTGCGCCAGATTCATATGGATGCGCTTCCTCCCGTACCTCCACCACAGGCGCATCCACGAGGAGTGTGGTCCTTTTCCGAAACGAATGCGCGGATGCCAGAGTACGTGGTGGGGCAGAGCGCCAACTATCGGGCGTGTGCCACCAAAAAGCTGAACGGCGAGACTCCTGCCGATCTGCTATTTACCGGGGCACGCAGCGAGCTGGGGCCTGCGCTAGATAATCGCGGACAATTCGGAACCATATACAACGCGACCATTCCCATCATTAATGACAGTGACGAGGTACGTATCGTACGAATCTACGCCAATCCACGTGGGGGCGCGTTCGCCGGGTCTGTACGCGTAGATGATCGTGTATATGGTATTCCTCTGCTACGAGATAATACCAAGGTATGCCGATTGGCTGATATCAGCGTCCCTCCCGGCAGATCCAGCTATGATCTGAGCTTCATGGTCGCCGGCAGTGCAACTACGCCGCTAGGTCTGTACGTCATTACACTATAGCTATGCTCACGATGACTGGATAAGCGAACGTGGAGCCAAAATTTTCACAGGATATGGTCTGCTCTATAGTAAATGGAGCTGTCCCAAAGCTGGTTTTAAATTTTATTGGACAGTCACGCTTCGTCATTAGTATAAAAAAGCGCGAGCGCAAGGGTTATTCCCCCCTGTAGCTCGCGCTTTTTAGTTCATGCTCACCCATTTGAGCAGGTTATGGTCAAGCGAAGGCACGTAGTCCCCTTCGCCGCCATACCCGGCATCGTCGATGACCATACCCGGTTATCCGGCTTGTGTCAGAATAAATATTGCTCTATTTGAACCGCTGGACCTGCCTCGAAGGCATAATGGTCAACTCTGGAATATTGACATGCTCCGGCTGCTCTAGTGCATAAAGGGCAGCTTCTGCAACATCATCGGGATGCAGCGGCAAAACGCTCGAAGCAAACGCCCGAATTTCCTGCTCGGGATATCCGGCCACCTGCGAAAATTCCGTCGCCACCGCCCCGGGATGAATTGCAGTTACACGAATTCCTTGCGTACTGGTCTCCAAACGCAATGCAGAGGCTATGGCACTAACGCCGTACTTGGTAGCGCTGTATAGTCCTCCTCCGGCAACCACTTCCTTCGCTGCAATAGAGGAGACAATGACAACATCCCCCTTGGCCTGTTCCCTCATTGGCTGAAGTCCGTACTTCAGTGTCAGGACAAGACCGTGCACATTCGTCTTGTAAAGCTCCTCCCACCTTTCCAGTTCCACTTCTGCCAGTGGGCTTCGATACCCGAAGCCGGCATTGGCAACGATAATGTCAAGCCGTCCCCAGCGTTCAAGAATGGCGTGGACCGCCTGCTGTACGTCTTCAGCTTTTTGGATATCGGCAGGTATTGCCATGACCTCGTACAATTCCTCTTGGTGCAAGTCGCGAACCAATTCATCCAATCGCTCCTGACGGCGTGCCAATACAGCTACATACGCGCCTCGCTTTGCCAGTTTTTTTGCAATCGATGCCCCAATGCCGCTGCTTGCACCTGTTACCAAAGCTACTTTCCCGGCCAGGCTTTCTTTCGCTTTCCAGGATAAATTCAACTCATCCAATATCATGTTAAACCCTCCCCAAGCTTATTTGGTTAGAAGCACGCGATGAACACCCTGACTGCCTCCAGGAGCTGTACCTATATATAAATATCCGTCATGGTTTACAGCCGTGGTTACCCCATAAAGCGAGCCTTCAGGATCATGCCAGCTTCCGATGAGTTTACCCTGCGGATTAAGCTCCACAGCAAGCCCATGCTTCACAGGTGCGCTTGCACCGCTGAGCAGCGATTGAGGCAATTTGGCCATCATTCCAGCCAGCCACGGGCTTCCATGCATCTGATCTACAAAGGGAATACGTGTCGTGAAGAGACCGACCCAGAAATGGCCTTGATCATCACGCGTAATGTTATCCGGAAAACCGGCGAGATTATCCACAAAAATATCCGAAGTCCCCTTCTTCGGCCCTTTGAGCCAGTATCGGGTCAATTGGTAGTGATACGACTCTGCCACAAGCACAAAATCTTCGTCCGCAGACAAGGCAACCCCGTTCGCAAAATAAAGGCCTTCCAACAGAACTGTCGTCTGCTTGGTCGCCGGATCATATTTCAGCAAACGTCCATGTGGCTTGTTCTCGGCGATTTCTTTAAAGACTACACTGCCATAATTGGAGGTGTCAGAAAAATAAATGGTACCATCTTTGGCAATATCCAGCTCGTTGGCCAAATAGATCGGTGTGCCGTCCACTTGATTGGCCAACACCGTCACGTTTCCGGAAGGATCTACCGACAGTAGCCCCTTCTTAACATCCGTAACGATCAGATTTCCACTTACGTCAAACATAAGTCCATTGGGCGTTCCTTTGGTATCTGCATATAGCTGGGCCTTTTGCGGATTGCCCTTAGTATCAAAGGCAACCTTATAAATTTCCCCGTCGGAGTCTCCCGTATATAAATTCCCTTCCTTGTCAAAGGTGATAAATTCCGGAAACTTAGGGGCATCTGTAACAAGCTCTGCGGAGCTGAGTTTGTTGTTTTGTTGCCATGGACCCGCTTGTTCAAAAGAGGGAGCCGAAGGTGCAAGCCATTTTGCAGGCTGCACAGGGGAAGGGATGAGCATAAAAATAGCCACTCCCAGAAGGATTACCGCCAGCAGCGATAAACCGGTTCTGCGTACCCATTTACGCGGTTTCTTATTCTTTCTTCCTTGAGAATCTTTGACAGATAAATCAGGTTTACTGGGCATTAGAGTGCCTCCTATGTGATGTGAATAATATTTATAATTGAACGACGATTTTACCGAAATACTGTTTTCCTTCAGCCAAAAGTGCGAAGGCTTCGCCGATTCGGCTGAGCGGGAATACTCGGTCAATGACAGGATGTAAACGATGGTGGGAAATGGCACGATTCATGTTTTCGAAATGTTCCCGGTTACCGACTTGGCTGCCGCGAATCGTCGCAGCCTTCTGCAAAATGCTGGTGACATCGAACTCAGGAATAGTCAAGCCCGATAAGAATCCGACCATGCTCACAGTCCCTCCGGTACGAAGTGCATTGATGGATTGCGCCATTGTTGCCGCTCCCCCTACATCCAGGACATGGTCAACTCCGCCGCCTGTCAGCTCCAGAGCCACCTTATCCCACTCGGGAACTTCCGAATAGTTGATTGTCTGCCATGCGCCGAGATCCTTTGCTCGTTCGAGCTTGTCATTGCTGCTCGATGTGATAATTACCCTTGCTCCCGCCATCAGAGAGAATTGAAGCCCAAAGATGGAAACACCGCCTGTTCCTTGCAAGAGCACCGTATCCCCCGCTCGCAGCCCGCCGGATTCCATCAGCATGCTCCATGCGGTTAATGCCGCAATCGGCAAGGTGGAAGCCTCCTCCCAAGAAAGGTGATCCGGAATGGCGACGACCCCTTCTTCGTGCAGAACGATATATTCAGCCGCCACTCCACTGAGCGGGCCTCCCAGGCTGTCCTTTAAGACCTCCGCTCTCGTGCTCCCGCCAATGAATTTCTGTTGTAAATTTGCCGCTACCCTTTGTCCAACCTGAAATTTTGTCACCCCTTCGCCCACAGCTACAATTTCACCCGCTCCATCGGATAACGGAATGAAGGGAAATTGAATGCCGATCGGCATTACTCCGTTAATAATTACCAAATCCCGGTAATTCAGGGACGCTGCCCTTATGCGGATCAGAACTTCCAGCCGTCCCGGCACCGGTATGTCAAGTTCCGTCAAGGTTAACTCTTCAAAGCCAAAACCGTTTTTCAGTTGCACTGCTTTCATTTTGGTTGTCCTCCCTGTAATGTTAAACTTTTTACCTAGTATGGATACGATGTATCATGAAAGAAACACTGTTTCTTATACAATACACTGTATCCAATTGTCTTCAAGACGTCAATCTTTACTTTAAAAATAAAACGGCCGTAAACTGCTTCTGGGCTTTTAACGTTCCTTACCAAGTAAAATTGGAGACTGGGTGGCTTCAATTGTCCAGAACTTGCTCAGGTGGGCAAGCATGACCAAAAAAACGCGAGTTGCAGGGGTGAAATAACCTCTGCAACTCGCGTTTTTTTACATTAATGGTGATAAAAGCACTGTCCATTAGAATTGGAATTTGCTTATGCCACAGCCTTATTTAAGCTCCAATTTTTATAAACTACGTCTACTTAAATTTGTTCCTGACTATATTACGCTTCTAAGCATAAAATTGGAGGGCGGACCGGGCTCCGGCTTGCCAAACAAATAACCCTGAGCCAGTGATACACCTGCTTCACGGCAAAATTCAAAATCCTCCATCTGCTCTACGCCTTCAGCCAACACTTGGCCTCCAAAACGAAAAGCCGATTCTACAATCCCTGTAATTTGCCGCTTCTGATCACTGTTACTATAACAGCCGTCAATTATACTGCGGTCAATTTTAACATAATCCGGCTGAAGGCAATTCATAAGCTCTGTCGTAGAATAACCTGCCCCCACATCGTCCAGGGCTACCGAAACTCCTCGATTGCGATATTGATCAAAGATATGATGCAAAAAATTAAGGTCGTCTATCTCTTCCGTTTCTACGACCTCAAATACAAAATCCTTCGTATTCATGGATAACCGATCAATCGTCTCAAAGGTGTGATTCAAGCAATAAGCCGGATTATAAATGGTGGAAGGGAGAAAGTTAATAAAACGTTTAATCCCCGCTGGAAGGCATGTTGCACTTTTTTCAATAGCGGAAATACGAGCCGAGCGATCCAGATGAGCATGCAAACCAGCTTCACGGGCGATTTCGAACAGTCGGAAAGGCTGAAAAGGTCTCTCTGCATGTGACGGACGCAGTAAAAATTCAAACCCGATAATATCCAGCTTATGGTCAACAATAGGCTGCATATGGCTGGAAAAACTTTGATCCTTAATGATACTCACGATATCCGGATGTTGCAGTCTGGCTTGCAATTGACTAAATAAAAGCCACTCCTCATATCCTTCGACATGATGCAGGCCGGTCACCACAACTTGCATATGGTTCAAGTATTCCTGCGGCAGACGAGCCAGTCCGTTAACGAGCTGTTCCAGCTCTGAACGGCTGTCATAGCGAAACTCTATGCTGTCCTCACGCCCATGTTCCTGCTTCATTTGTTCCGATAGCATACCCAAACCATCTAATGCTGGAGTAAGCGACACCCTGGAATGCCTAATTCTGAGCAATCCTTGATCCTTAATAGGTAATATGATGCTGCAATTGCTGCATGTCATAATGGTCCTCCTCGGAACAATTTTCCGGTTTTTTCACCATTATATCACAAATAACTAGAACAAAAGTACTATATAACTACGTGTTTTTACAAAATACTAGCTTATTCTTAATGATAACTTAGGACTTAAGTATATATTCGACAAAAATCAGAAAACTTTTTGCAATCATGATAAATTCGGGGCTGTTATTTTTGCATCAAAAAAAGCAGCAAATCTCTTGGTTAAAGAGACTTGCTGCTTCATTCTGATATTGATTGAAAACTAAAGTTCGAAGTTATTTGGACGCCTTTGGCTTCGTTGTTTTAGCTGGTTTAACAGTCGCGGGTTTGGTCGTTTTAACAGCTGGCTTTGCTGTTGCTTTCGCGGGAGCCACAGCTTCCTTTACAGGAGTCGTTGCTGCACTAGGCTTAGCGCCAGCTTTTAAGCTGTATTTGGCAAAGCCGTCTGCCGCGCTGCTCAAGTATGAAATTTGTTGATTTCCTGCCAGCACGTCTTTGGCATCAGGAGAGGACTCGAAAGTAACCTTTGCCTGACCAAAAGGAGCAATAGACCAATTGCCATCCGCCGATGGATTAATCGTTCCGTTCGTACGGATGTAGTCAATAATGACCTGGCGACTTTCATCCGGTGCTGCCATCACAATTCGTTTGCCATCTGGGTTGGCCAGTTTGGATGAGGAAGCACGATAGTTATTGGTGGCTACGATAAATTTCTGCGCAGGATCAATAGCCTTCCCATTGTATTGCAGATCCTTGATACGATGAGCTGAAGAATCAATAATAGTTCCCTTGGCATCATATCGTGCAGGCTGAGTTACATCAATCTGGTAATTCACACCGTCAATGACATCAAAATTATAGGTTGGGAAATCTTTGTTGATCAGCGATTGCTCCTCAGTTTGCTTTGGATCAATGCGGTTGAACTGACCTGCAGACCACTCCAGCCATTCCTGAATTTCAGCACCGGTAACTTCTACAGCATGAACCGTGTTCGGGTACACATACAGGTCGGACACGTTTTTAATCGCTACCGTACCTTCAGGAATATTGGTGTAATACTCGGCTCCATTTCGACCGCCGGCCTTGAATGGAGCGCCTGCCGACAATACGGGGTGATTTTCGTATTCAGTTCCTTTAAGATGGTTTTGAACATACCATTTCTGTGCATTCGTCACAATTTGAATGGAAGGGTCGTCCTGCACTAATGCAAAATAGCTGGTAATCGGTGCAGTCGTTGTTCCAACAGGTTGGCGAACATAATCCAGCGTTCCTTGATGCTCTTCCTTGATCGAATCTGTCAGTTTGTAGTCAGGAGTAAACTGCACAGCCTGGTTTGTAGTACTCACAACCGGACGCACTTGAGACTGAGAGTTGATTACGTTCCACTCACGGTTTTTCTTTTCCAGGCTCAGATCAATAATCCCCAGATCCTTGCCCCATGAAGAAGCTTCCACGGCCGGTACGCCATTAATGGTTCCCTTATCCAGATCTACACCCTTCTTATCTTTAAAATCAGGGCCAGGGAAAGATTTATGAGCATGCCCAAACAGAATAGCGTTAATTCCGTCCACCTGGCTCAAATATTTAACGGCATTCTCCATCATTGGCGTTTGTGGCACGTCCTCATAACCTGTATGCGCAAGCACGACAATAATGTCGGCACCTTCCGTTTTCATTTGAGGAATAAACTTTTTCGCCGTTTCCACAATATCCTTCGTAACGACTTTATCCTTCAAATTGGCTTCATCCCACTGCATAATTTGAGGTGTTACCAGACCGATTACACCCACTCTGAGCGCATGCTCTTCACCTTTCTCATCCGTTACTGTTTTATCAAGAATTCGATAAGGGGTAAAATAATTTTTAGTAGCTTGCCCCCCCTTATCAACATAAACATTCGCATTTACGTAAGGGAAATCGGCTCCCTTGAGCGATTTTTCCAGAAAATCGAGACCATAGTTGAATTCGTGGTTACCCACTGTCGCCGCATCATAGCCCATCAAGTTCATCATCTTGTAGACTGGATGGACACCGCCTTCTTTTTCATAGGTTTTGTTTCTGGCCATATAATCGCCTAATGGATTGCCCTGTAACAAATCACCGTTATCGAACAGCATGCTGTTTCTTGTTTCACTGCGCGCCTGTTGGATCAAACCAGCTGTGCTAATCAAGCCATATTCGTTGGTTTCTTTGTCTGAATAGTAATCATAGTTCATCAGCGACGCATGAATATCCGTTGTTTCCATGATCCGCAAATTCACCGTAGCGCTATCGCGAGAATCGCTAGCTGCCCAGGATGGAGCGGCCGAAAACACCAGCATGCTACAAGCTACAACGGCTGCTGTAAACCCTTTAAACCAATTTTTACGAAATAACAAAATATACCCCTCCTCATTAAGGTGTATGACTCATATACATACTTTTGCACATATATGTAAGCCTTGAACCCACCATTTCTATTTTAATCCAACGCCAGACAAAAGAGTAGTCATTTACTTAAATTATTTATGAAAAAATAATTAATTTTCTCAAAAATAAAAAACCAGCAAACCTCCTAAAAAACTCGGAGATTCACTGGTTTATCCATTTATATTCTCATTATTTATTCCACACTTGACGCTCAGTTTGCTGACCCACATACTCAATGCGAGTCGGATTCACGTCCAGAATGACATAATCGGGATCATCCGGTCCAGAAAACCATTCCTTCAAGGAATCGTTCCACACTTGTTTGCGCAGCCCCTCATCAGCTGTAATCTGGACAGTAGCCTCCACTTCTACGACTTCCTTCGTACCGCCAACTTCATAACCCAGCAGCAGATAAGCATTCGGATTGTCCTTTAGCTCATCCACTTTATGCGTTTTGCGATCTGTCGCCAGATGAATGTTCATTCCATCGTTAAAAAGGGCCATATAGCGTACTTTCGGTTTGCCACCCTCTACCGTACCTAACGAGCAAAATTTGTTGTTATCCAAAGCCTTCACAATGGCTTGTTCTAGTTGGCTACGATCCAATGTTTCCGTTTTACCCACAGTACAACAACTCCTTTTCACGAATTAGAATCCTCTACGGCCATGCCATTGGGCACCAGCCCATCTGAATATACCTACGCAGCTGTTCTGAAAATAACATGACCCGATCGAATCGGATTGATTCATGCTCATTTTCAGATCAAAGCTCACAGTAAAAGTGTACCCTGTCGTTCGGCAAATGAACCGTCATCTCTTCCTCCATGCTGGACAGACCCGCATTCAAGGCATATAATCGTCGTAGTAAACCCGAATAAATGAACCCATTAAACCATACAATGCCAGGGGTGCTGGAATCGGCCGGCTGAGAGTGTGTCCCAAGACACTGACCCTTACAACCTGATCTGGGTAATGCCAGCGTAGGAATGCTTAAGCAAGATGTGCCTTTCTTACATAGGACCATCCCTTACTTTGGTATATACAAGCGCAAGCGTCCCGGAACCTCGGGGCGCTTTTTTTGTTGAAGATTAAGTTGTTGGAAAGATCGCGTCCGGCAGATGTTATTTTTATGAAAATGGGGAACTTAAGCTGTCTGATTGGACGGATAACGGGTAATTAAAGGAGAGAACACAACGATGAAGCGCATGAAAATGTTAAGCCTGGGACTGATCAGTCTGTGGCTCATGGCCCTGACCCTGACCGCTTGCGGTGGAAGTCCCTCCACATCCCAAAAAGCGGCTCCCGCTACCGACACTGAAACGTCTACTCCGGCAAAGGAGCTCAAAGATGTTAAAGTCGTGCTCGACTGGACACCCAATACGAATCATACGGGACTCTATGTTGCCAAGGACAAAGGATTTTACGAAAAGGCGGGTTTGAATGTCCAAATTATTCAACCTGGTTCAGGCGGAGCTGATCAAATGGTTGCCTCTAATGCTGCACCTTTTGGTATCAGCTATCAAGAAGGCGTCACACAGGCTCGTACGCAAGGCGTGCCGCTTGTATCCATCGCTGCGGTGATTCAGCATAATACCTCAGGCTTCGCAGCCCCGGTAGATCGTGGAATTAAGAGCCCAAAAGATTTTGAAGGTAAAAAATACGGCGGTTGGGGCTCTCCCGTAGAAGAAGCGGTCATGAAATCCATCATGGATTCAGACAAAGGCGATGTGAGCAAAGTGAAGATCGTCAACATGGGCAATGCAGACTATTTTACAGCCGTGAAGCGGGATATCGACTTTGCCTGGATTTTCTACGCATGGACTGGAATCGAGGCCCAGCTTCGAGGTGAGCCATTGGATATGCTGTATGTAAAAGATTATTCCAAAAGCCTCGATTACTATACACCTGTAATTGTGAGCAATGAACAGACGATAAAAAATGATCCCGAGCTGGTCAAAGCGTTCATGGATGCTACCGCACAAGGCTATGAATACACTATCGCCCATCCGGAAGAAGCCGCGGACATTTTAAGCAAAGCTGTACCGGAACTGGATAAAAAACTGGTGCTCGCCAGCCAAAAATGGCTAAGCCCACGTTATCAGGACGATGCCGCGCAATGGGGCGTGCAAAAAGCGGAGGTATGGCAAAACTATTCGGACTGGATGTACGAACGCAAGCTGCTCAGCAAGCCTTTGGAAGTAGATAAAGCCTTCACAAACGACTTCTTGCCCAAGCGCTGATCATTTGTTAAAACGTTAAATAAGACTGAACTAGAGAAGTGAACGAAGCGCCACTACGCAGTCGGATGGTGCTTCCCATCGCTGTTGTACCCAGATTTCTTTTATGAATATCCAGAGGTTGAAATCTGGGTACAAAGGCGAACGCTAACACTTGTACAGCACCATTCCGCCCACTTCGTTCTCGTTCCACTTGGTTATTCTTTAGTCATAGTTATCTAAAGCGCAAAAACAGATGCGCTTGTGTGTAAAAATACCGTACAACCTAGCTTTAAAAATAAGGTGCTTTTAAGGCGGTTGGCAGCGGAGCGGTTCATTTGAATCTGGAGAAGCGCAGCGTTCGCCTTTGCCGTGGGATTCTTACCTTTGAAATTCATTCAAAGAATCCCACGGCAACAGCGATCGTAAGATCAAATGAAACGCGAAGCGGTCTCCCCGCCTTAAACCACCCTATTTTCTCAAAACAACTCCACAATAAAGGACAGGTGAATTTCCATGGCTAACACACTGCTCAGTATTCAAGTAATCCCTAAAACTCCTAATAACGAGGACTCTTACCCGTATGTAGATAAGGCGATTGAGGTCATTCAGCGCTCCGGCGTCAAACATCAGGTGAATCCATTGGATACGACCATGGAGGGCGAGCTCGACGAGTTGCTGAAAGTGGTTAAAGAAATGCACGAGGCTTTGACGGAAGCGGGTAGTCCCAGCGTCATTTCACAGATCAAAATCGCACATAACCCACAGGGCATCAGCATGAACAAGCTGACTGAGAAATATCGCCCATGAATCCGAAAGGCAAGAACGCATCCTGGTGGAAAAGCGTATGGCCGCCCCTTGTGGCGGTCCTCTTCTTTTTAGCGGCCTGGCAGGGGGCAGTTTCCTATTTGCATGTTGAATCCTGGCTATTGCCTGCTCCATCCCTCATCGTACAAGAGGGCATGGCCCAGACGGCGCTGCTTGGTGCCCATACATGGGCTACAATTCGTCTGACACTTGCGGGATTCGCTATAGGGACAGCAACGGGACTGTTGATCGCCATCGTTCTTCATACTATCCCTTTTCTCAAGTCAGCTCTGTATCCGCTGCTTATCCTTAGCCAAAACATTCCGATCATCGCCCTGGGTCCGTTGCTCATGGTGTGGTTTGGTTTTGGTGTGCTGCCCAAGCTCATGGTTATTACTTTAGTATGCTTTTTTCCCGTGGCTGTAGCGGCCATGGACGGGCTGACTCGAACAGACCGTACGATGATGAACTATATGCGGATGTCGGGTGCAAGCCGCATGGCTATTTTTATGAAGCTGGAGCTGCCACATTCCCTGCCGCAAGTCTTTTCTGGCGTTAAAATTGCTGCTACCTATAGTGTGATGGGCGCGATCATTGCCGAATGGATCGGAGCTAGTGAAGGAATTGGATATTATATGCTGCTGCAAAAATCGGCCTATCGCACGGACCTCATTTTTGCTGCCATCGGCATTATTGTTGCACTCAGCTTACTCATGTTTGTGGTTATTTTACTACTGGAGAAATGGTTGGTTCGCTGGAAACCCGATCGAGAGTAGCTTCCTCCTTGAATTAAATACAGCAAAGAAAGGACGTGGCGCGTATGAGTCTGCATCCGATTGACTTATCATCACACAACGTGGCTAATGAACTACGAGCCGGGGAACAGCAGAGTCCTTCAACTGCTCCTCCTGCTTTGGAATTGGACGAGATCAGCCTCGCCTTCCGCGAAAAGCGAAGCTTACTGCCCGTACTGCAGGATGTATCCCTCACAGTCAAGCCAGGAGAATTCGTTTCCCTCATCGGTCCGTCAGGCAGTGGCAAAAGCACGCTGTTTCACATCATCGGCGGGCTACTCAAACCCCAGCAGGGACGTATCCGTATGCACGGACGGGACATGACTGGTGAGCGTGGGCATATCAGCTATATGCCGCAGCAGCCCGCCCTTTTCCCGTGGCGTACCACGCTGGACAACGTACTGCTTGGGCAGGAAAATGCTCCATGTAAAAATACAGCAGTACCCCCTCAGTACGCCAGTGAACGTGAGCGTCGTAAAGAAGCCTTGCAATGGCTCGAGCAGGTTGGACTAGGCAAATTCGCCAAGGCGTACCCACATACGCTGTCTGGTGGAATGCAACAGCGCGCAGCCTTTCTTCGCGCACTACTCAGCCCGCAGGAATTAATGCTGCTGGATGAGCCGTTCAGCGCACTCGATGCGCTGACACGTGCAGACATGCAGCAATGGTTATTACGGATGTGGGAAAAGAACCGCCGCTCTGTGCTGTTTATTACCCACAGCATTGAAGAAGCGTTGCTACTCTCCGACCGCATCTATGTGCTGTCAGCGCGACCTGCTTCGGTGGTGCATGTCGTAGATGTCCCTTTTCCCCGCCCGCGTAGGGAAGAAATCACCCTCGATCCGCTCTTTATTGAATGGAAGCGGACCATGACCAGCTGGATGCGCGAGGAAAAGTACAAACTGGACGGCGACATGGACAATGCTCAGAGCGTCCACAATAATATCCCGGAAGATGGATTGAATCGACATGAGTGACGTAAAAGTTCGATGTGCATTGAAATGGAACAGCCAAACAAAGCCAGGCTTGGATTTGACCGCAATTGAACCCGCTCCATTGATCGACGCGCACATTCATGTAGACAGCTACCCGCCCGAACAACAGGAGTTATTGCTCGCTTCACTTGCCGACAGCAGCGTCCAAGCCGTGATAGCCGTGTCGATGCATCTGGACTCCATCCGAGCCAATCTACGGTTAGCCGAGCGTTACCCCGGGCTGGTACGACCAGCCTTTGGCTTTCATCCCGAACAGGCTCTCCCACCACAAGCTGAGCTTGACCTCTTATTTGACTGGATGGACAAACATGTACAGCAGATGGTCGCCGTGGGTGAAGTCGGCTTGCCCTATTACAATCGGCTGGAAGCCTCACAGAGCGGTTCACCTTTTGACCTCGCTCCCTACATAGCGCTGCTGGAGCGTTTTATCCAGTTTGCAAGCAAGCATAACAAGCCCATTGTCCTGCACGCCGTTTATGAGGACGCAGACATCGCCTGTGACCTTCTGGAACGTCACAGCGTCACGCAGGCGCATTTTCACTGGTTTAAAGGCTCTGCCGCCACGACCGAACGAATGGCCCGGAACGGCTATTATGTCTCCTTCACCCCGGATCTCCTGTACGAAGAAGAGATCCGCAGTTTGGCAAGACAGTATCCGTCTGATCAGATCATGGCAGAGACAGACGGCCCCTGGCCGTTCGAGGGACCTTTTACTGGACAAGAGACACATCCACGGATGACTGCCGACGTCATTCGCGCGTATAGCAGGCTGACAAATCAAGATGAATCTGCCGTACGTCAATTATTTTATGAAAATACGAGACGCTTCTACTCACTATCTGATTGATAAAAGCATATCAGCTATTTACTGAAAGGTTTACAACCACAACTTGTAACCAAAGCAAAGAACCTCCTTATTTACGTGGGACTCCATCCTACGTAAAAAGGAGATTCTTGTATTTTGCAGGTTTTTTTGTGGCTACTCAGCTTTTATTGCTTCAAGAAACCCTTCTGTTCCAAAAATGGCTTCAACTGCAAACGTGCTGGCTCGGTCAATCTTGCGGCCATTTGCTCAGACCATGGCGTAGAGCGTTGACCGCCCGTACGTTCCTTTAAATATTCGGCTGATGTATGATCGTATGCCTCTACAGCTTTCATCGTCTGATTTTTGTCGTAGCCGTTCATATGCAAAACACCGGACAGCGGAAGACGTGGACGCAAGCCCGTTTCCTGATCCGGTACACCAATACACATACCGAACACTGGATACACCAGTTCTGGCAACCCTAACAACTCAGACACCTCTGCTATTTTAGTACGAATGCCGCCAATGTAGACGATGCCCAGGCCCAGTGATTCAGCGGCTACCGCTGCATTTTGTGCAGCTAACGCGGCATCAATGGTCGCAACCGTATAATTTTCGACGGACCCTTCATAGGAAGGCTGACCTGGCTGATGGTGGAGCGTTACCTGCTTCAAACGATACAGGTCTGCACACCATACCAGAAACGCGGGGCATTGCTCAACGTAAGCCTGCCCTCCTGCCAACTCGGCCAGTTTTGTTTTTAAAGAAGGCTCGGTAACGGCAATAACGGTATATGCCTGCACATTGCTGGACGAGGATGCCATTTGGCCAGCTGCCACAATAGCTGCGAGCTGCTCGTCGGTAACGGCGTCTGACTTGAATTTTCGCACAGACCGGTGATTCATCAACAAGGAAATCGTATCATTCATGACTGCTTCACTCTCCTAATCCATAATATAAGCTCTTTATCTACTTCAAGCTGTGAGTATACGAAGAAGTTCTTGCATGCTTGCATGGCACTCCTACAAATATTATGAAACTTTCGCGAATGATAAGCAACCTGACGTGATGAAAGTTAACAGTATGGTTAAAAAAAACAAACACAACAAAAAGCAAGCACGCAGAAAACCAATTGTGCGTACTTGCTCTATACTCTGATAATAACTTTATCTCGAAACAGCAGTCCGACAGCACGCTATCCTGCTAATACATCCATTTACAGCTTCACCCGTTGGAGACGCAGTGCATTCAGCACAACCGAAACAGAGCTAAATGCCATGGCTGCTCCCGCCAACCATGGAGCAAGGAAGCCCAATGCGGCAATCGGAATACCGATCACGTTATAACCGAGCGCCCAAAACAGATTTTGCCGTATGTTTGTCATGGTCCGGCGGCTCATTTCGATCGCATCAGGAATGCTGTTCAGGTTGCCGCGCATGAGGGTAATATCCGCCGCCTCCATGGCCACATCCGTTCCCGTGCCCATCGCCATCCCAATATTAGCAGTAGCCAGCGCAGGCGCATCGTTAATACCGTCCCCAACCATAGCTACGATCATGCCCTGCTCCTGAAGCCGTTTCACTTCTTCAGCCTTTCCTTCAGGCAGCACCTCCGCCAGCACTCGTTCAATTCCAGCCTCGGCGGCAACAGCCCGCGCAGTCCGTTCATTGTCACCTGTAATCATGATGACTTCAATGTTCATCGCCCGCAGACGGGCAACGGCCTCCCGTGACGTTTCTTTAATCGTGTCCGCCACGGCCACCAGTCCGGCATAGGAACCGTCCACAGCAACAAGCATCGCGGTTTTCCCTGCGCTTTCCAGCTCATTCATATGCTGCTCAGCTGAGTCATCTATCGCGATGCCTTCCCTGCTCATCAATCGGCGTGTACCCGCCAATACCTGCTTACCTTCCACATGCGCCTTCACACCATAACCCGGAATATTTTCAAAATCTGTCGGTCCTACCAGCTCAATTCCTCGATCTGCAATCCCCTTTACAATGGCTTCCGCCAGCGGGTGCTCCGAGCTTTTTTCTGCTGCACCGAGCAACCGCAGCAAATCGTTTTCAGCCAAGCCGCTTGCACCAACCATAACATCTGTCAGCTCTGGCTTGCCATTCGTAACTGTACCTGTTTTATCCAACACCACTGCGTTTACTGATCGGGTCATCTCCAAATGCTCGCCGCCCTTGAACAAAATACCGTATTCAGCGGCACGTCCCGAGCCTGCCATAATGGACGTTGGAGTAGCCAATCCGAGCGCACAAGGACAAGCAATGACGAGAACTGCAATCATTTTCTCCAGTGAGCCTGCAAAATCAGTCGGCGTCACAAGGAAAAACCAGACAATAAAGGCTAACACAGCAATAGCAACAACAATGGGGACAAAAATACCGGAAATCTGATCCGCAATCCGCTGAATCGGGGCCTTGGAGTTTTGCGCATCTTCCACGACCTTAATAATACGGGACAACGCTGTATCACCACCCACACGCTCGGCCTGAATACGTAATACCCCATTTTTATTGAGCGTCGCCCCTGTAACAGCGGAACCCGCTTCTTTTTCAACCGGAAGACTCTCTCCACTTAACATGGATTCGTCCACTGCCGAACGTCCGTCCACAACCACACCATCGACAGGAATTTTCTCGCCGGGTCGTACAATAAAGATATCCTTCACACGTACCTGTTCGATCGGTATATCAAGCTCTTGTCCATCACGCACTACGCGTGCCGTCGTCGCCTGTAGACTCATCAGGCTCTTGATCGCCTCGGACGAACGCCCTTTGGCTACCGCTTCGAACCATTTACCAACCAAAATAAGCGTAATTAGCACTGCGCTTGTCTCGTAATACAGCTCTGGCATGGTCATGACAGGCATGCCCGCCATCCCCTCCATGACATCAGACGGACGCAGCGTAAGGTACAAGCTGTAAAAATAAGCCGCAGACGTACCCAGTGCAACTAACACATCCATATTCGAGCTGCCATTACGAAGCGCTTTGTACGCGCCCACATAAAACTGCCAACCAATGACGAACTGAATTGGCGTTGTCAGCACTAGTTGGAACCATGGATTCAAGAACAGTTCCGGCACATAAATCCATGACGTAAAGGAAAAGTGAGCCACCATCGCCCACAACAACGGAAACGACAGCACTGCGGACACAATCCACTTCCATTTTTTACGATGGATATCCTTACTGCGCACATCCGCGATATTGTCCTCAGCGCTCTGCGGGATCGCTCCGTAGCCTAGCTGTTCAATCTTGCTCACCAGATCACCAACCGCAATACTCCCCGCGGCATATTCCACATGAGCTGTTTCCATCGCCAAATTTACCGTGGCACCTGTTACACCCGGCATCCGATTCAATCCCTTTTCAATCCGGGTTGCACAGGCCGCGCAAGTCATGCCCGTTACATTCAGATTGGCTTCTTCACTTACAGTTCCAAACCCAAGAGAAGCAATTTTATCGCGAAACTCAGGGATCTCCACCTGCTTGGGATCATAGGATATCGACGCCTGCTCCAAAGCCAAATTCACATTAGCCTGTGCCACACCATCTATTCGATTTAAACCTTTCTCAATACGGCTTGCGCAGGCGGCACAGGACATCCCTGTAATGTGAAGCGTTGTCTGCTTGCCACCGTCGGTCGCACGGTTTTCCATGGTATAACCCTCCTCCTATACCCCCACGGGGTATATCATATCCAAAAAGAAAAAGCTTCTAATATGGAAGCTTCTCCTTCGAAACAAATCTTTTCACACATAAAACATCTTCAGCTTAAACAACATCATAGCCTTGGTCTTCAATGGCTGTTTTCAGAGCTTCAACGTTCAGCTTGGACTCGTCATATTCTACATTCACTTGTTTCGTTTCGAGGCTGACCTTGCCGGTAGCGCCAACTTTCTCCAAAGCTCCTTCTACTGCCTTCACGCAATGATTGCAGCTCATGCCTTCTACGTTCAATGTAACTTGTGCCATTTTCTTTTCCTCCTCAGGGATACTTCCGTACCCATAATGTGTATGAATACTACTCTTAACGGATTAGCTTTTTGACCGTAACCAGCAGCTCGTCAATCACTTCCTGCTCTCCTGCCTGCATGCGCTCAATGACACAGCTTTTCATATGCCCTTCCAGCAGCAGCTTACCGACACCATTCAGTGCGGACTGGACAGCCGCAATCTGGTTCAGTACATCGTCACAGTAGGTATCCTTCTCAATCAAGCCCTTAATTCCGCGAACCTGACCTTCAATACGGTTCAACCGGGATACAAGGCTGTTCTTGAACTCTGCCGAATGATGACTTTTTCTAACTGTCTTTTCCCCGTCTGTTCCACAGTGATTCTCATGGATTTCAGTGTGGGAAACAGGTTGCTCCTCAGCCATACATCAGCCTCCTGTGTGGTGTATATATGCATTTATGCATTTGTTATACCCCTATCATAATATACCCCCATGGGGTATGTCAACATTCCAGAAAAATGTCACTTTTTCGCCCTACTTTAAACTTTTGAGCGTGCTTCCTTAGCAAATACGACAAAGCTTAATAGCGCACCAACCTCGGCTATAGCTATAACGACCGCCATCGGTACGGGGGTTGTTCCACTCCCCAAGCCTACTAGCGGTGAAGCGATGGAACCAAGCAATAGAGGCAACAAACCAAGCATGGCGGACGCACTGCCCGCGGAGCGCTGCTGACTCTGCATTGCCAATGAAGTCGTCGTTGTACTTACAATCCCTACACAGGAAACGACAAAAAACAGAGGAACTAAAACAGCAAACAATTGACCTCCGGTAAAGGCTACAGTAAGCAAGCTGATTCCGGCTACAGCCGCAATTACCAGACCCGACAAGAGTAACTGTCGTTCGCTGAAGCGACCCACGAGTCTACCCGTCAACTGCGAAAACAGTACAATCCCCAAACCATTCACTGCAAAAATGATGCTATACGTCTGAGGGGAAACCCCGAAAATATCCTGAAGCACGAATGGTGAGCCAGCGATATACGCGAACATCGCTCCTGTAATCAGCGCCTGTGAGAGGGCATAGCCCATAAAGCGTCGATCGGCAAACAGATGACCGAGTGTTCCTAGCGTCTGCTTCAAGCCACCGGACGAGCGGCGGTTAGTTGGCAACGTTTCTGGCAAACCCAATACGACGGCAATCAGCATAGCCACGCCGACTACACAAAGCACCATGAATACGCCACGCCAGGAAACAAAGTTTAAAATGACACCGCCCAGAACTGGTGCAGCAATGGGGGCCACGCCGTTTACCAGCATGAGCAGTGAGAAAAAGCGTGTCAACTCTTTGCCCGAGTAAAGATCACGGGCTACAGCTCTGGAAATCACGATCCCCGCCGACCCCGTAAGCCCTTGAATAAAGCGAAGCGCAATGAGCATACCGATATTCGGCGCAAACACGCATAACAGCGAAGCAGCAGCGTACAGAATGAGCGAGATCACCAGCGGTCCTCTGCGACCCCTTACGTCGCTAAGCGGACCAGCAACGATCTGGCCAACGGCCAGTCCCAACAGACAGGCGGTTAAACTCAGCTGCGCCAGTGAAGTGGTCGTATGTAAATTGTCGGCTAATGTAGGCAGCGACGGCAAATACATATCTATGGACAACGGCCCGAAAGCACTTAATGCACCCAGGACAAAGGCGATCCATAATATTCGCGATTTGGTCATATCTGCGGCAACCATAACAGTATTGGATAACCGGTTCATAATAATAATCATCCTTTTCACAAAAATATAAATAATTACTTCAATACACCATGATATCACTCATTTCGTCTGGCTTCGAATAATTACACGCTAATCCGCATTTTTTTTTCAAAACTGCTATATATCAGGCAGGAATTTACCAATTTCAGGTCGAATTATACGGTAACCAAAACAAAAATTTGTGGAATCTGGAGAATGATAATGGTCTATGATGGAGTGCTACTGGGTCTCATTGTAGGTCTGTTCAGAGGAGGCTGGCGGCAAGGTCTGATCCGTTTCAGTCAAATTCGCCTTATAGCCGGCTGGATGTTCCCTGTGCTGCTGCTGGTACAATTCATTATTTTTTATGCCCAGGAAAAGTGGGCTTGGCTGGCAGCCATTAACGGGTATCTATTTATGGGAGTCTACGTGGTTGGATTGATATTTCTCTGGTTGAACAGACATCATAAGGGATTCAAGCTTATTATAATCGGCGTATTGATGAATTTTATCGTTATGGCGGTGAATGGCGGCAGGATGCCGGTCTCGTTGAGCGCTTCGGAGGTGCTGGGTCCCTATTATACAGATATGCTTAAATCCGGAAGTGTCATCTCGAAACATTACATGATGGATGCGAGCACGCGTCTATCATTGCTTGGTGACATTATTCCTCTCTCCAAACCCTATCCCCGCACGCAGGTAATTAGTATTGGAGATGTTGTCATGAACTTCGGGATGTTCCTGTTTATCCAAAGCATTATGGTCGTGAAGAGAACTAAGGATAAGCAGCAAGAAACCAATCCCCGCCACGCCTAGTGCACACCTTATTCCAAGGAAGGGAGGGAACCCTATGAAAAACTTGAAATACTCCCGTGTGATTATCAATGCTATTATCGTGGCTTCTGTCATAATTGCTTTGACTTCCGGTTACAAAATCGGGGGCTAGTCACCGATAAGAAAAAAAGGAAGCACAGGCTCAACAAAACAGGCTGGATTCCGGCCTGTTTTTTCATGTGAAATTTTCGATTACAAAATTGTAAATTATCCCATTCACCCCTGGTAGCTTTGACATCAAGATACGACAAGGCAGGAGAAGAAATGATGAGTATAATAAAAAAGCTGCAAGAACGGGTTACCGCGACGGGAATATACGTGTTTTCCATATGTATGGTAGGCGTGATCGTCCTCTTGTATACGAACCAATGGTCCTTTTTGCACTATACGACAACAGAGTGGGTCACGATCTATTCCCTACTGGGAGCCGTTCTGATTCTGGAGCATTTTACATTCCAGCTACCACCGGCCAGTAACAAGCAGTCCATGGATTCCTCCGTGTATCTGGCTTGTATTTTTGTGCATGGCACCGAAATTGCCATCCTGATTTTGCTGTTAAATGTAATCATCGCTATGTTCCGGCACACAGAGTTGTCCTGGTGGAAACATACCGTCAATTTTTCCATTTACGCACTGTCCATTTTCCTGTCTTCAGCAGTATTTGAACTAAGCGGCGGAACGCAGGGAGCTTTAAACCAAGATCATTTTGTTTCCTACCTGCTGGCGTTGATCTGCTACTTTGCGGTGAACACAATTACACTGGGTATCTACTTTTATATCGCATACAAAGGGTCCTTCAATGAGCTTAAACAGGCTTTTTTGGCTGAATCCCTGCTCGTATACTTATGTACACTCATTCTGTCTTTGGTATTGACTACACTGATTTATAACAACGGCATTTTAGGACTTTTGCTGTTCCTTGGGCTAAGCATGCTCCTGTCTCACGCATTCAAGCAAATGTTCACGCTGTATCGGGAAATCGAAGAAAAAGCGAACATGGATCGCAGAACAGGGCTATACAATCACAGCTACTTTGAAAATACACTTGAAGCTGAATTAAATATATCCAGATCCGAGAATACTCCTCTCAGTCTGGCGCTGATTGATATAGATGATTTCAAAAAATACAATGATCATTTCGGTCATCTCAAAGGCGATCAGCTACTGGGATTTCTCGGTGAGTTTCTTAAAAAGGAAACCTCCGGCACCCACATCACCGTATCCCGCTATGGTGGAGAAGAATTCACCCTGCTGATGCCCGGTCATACCGCTGAACAAGCATATGAAACAGTCAATGCTATTCGAAAAAGATTAAATGATTCTCGTTATGAGGGTGTTGAAATTTTTCCACACGGCTGTCTGTCCTTCTCCGCAGGCATTGCACAAAGCCGCATTGACATCTACGACAAATCACAACTGGTTGATCTGGCGGATAAAGCCCTGTACTACGCCAAGAAACAGGGAAAAAACATCGTTCATACGCACGGAAGTTTAAATGAAGTGGAGCGCGAGGTCGATCTGGGGCAGGATATTCGGGATCTTGAGCAGCAGCTTAATTTGTTCTTGTACAAGGATATTAACACTTTCAAGCATTCCAAACGGGTATTCAGATATGCAGCAGACATGAGCGATGTGCTTCAACTCGGACCAGAGGATAAGCGGCGTTTCATACTAGGTGCCCTCATTCATGACATTGGTAAACTGGAGATTCCCTGGAATATTCTCAATAAAAAAGAGAAGCTGTCTGGTGAGGAATGGCAGATGGTGCAAGCGCATGTCATGTGGGGCAAACGAATTGTCGAAGCCAACGAACGATTCATAGATTTGGTTCCTTTTGTGGAGCTACATCATGAACGTTATGACGGAGGAGGTTATCCGTTTGGCTTTAAGGGCGAGCAAATTCCACGTTTATGTCGGATGCTGACGATCATCGACTCTTTTGATGCGATGACAACCGAGCGCCCCTATCAACCCACCAAAACGTTCGAGGAGGCCATTGAAGAACTACGTGCTTGCTCGGGTAGCCAATTCGATCCCAAACTAACGGCTACTTTTATCCATTATATTCAACATAAGCAACCTGCTTTCACGGATTTCATGGAAACAGGGCACTAATTCCTTCATTGGCTCTTCCTCTTTGCCCCTAGCGTGGTTGAAATCGTCCTGAATTCAACCACGCTAGGGGTTTTCATATGATTGGCATTTTGTATAATGCTTATTATTTCAAATTTCATATAAATGTCATAATTCACTTCATCTATTCACGCTATATGCACTATGATTAAGATAGGAATGGGTTTGTCCGTATAAAATGTTACAAATGGGGATATCCTCGCTTCAAGTAATCGAGAGAAGGTGACTTCACAGGCATGTTGTACCTGTCCAGACCAGCCCGTGTGGCTTGTCTTTTATTGCTGTGTCTCCCCCTTCTGATCCTGTTTCCTCACTCTTCGTGGGCTCATGCATTTGTCATTGAATCCAGTCCGACCGAAAATCAGGTTTTGGACAAGTCGCCTTCTCAGGTGACCATCACCTTCAATGAAGATTTGCAATCTGCCTTCATGTCGATCAAAGTGACCGATGAAACAGGCAAGCGGGTCGACACAGGAAAAGCACAGCTTGACCCGAATCACAAAGCCACCATGGAAATCCAATTGATTCCAGGGGTGAAAAATGGAATTTACTCCGTCAATTGGAGAGCTTTATCCGCAGACGGACATCCGGTTAATGGAGTTATTCCATTTCAAGTAGGCAGCGGTTCCAATGCGCCTACCCATCAAGCTGCCGTATCTGAAGGCTCAGGGACATCACGAATCGACTTAATCGCTGTCCGTTGGTTTCTTTACATAGGACTATCGCTGCTTTTTGGAGCGATTTGTTTCCGGCTGTTCATCTTACCAAGCATAAGCCAAGACAAGAATCGAAGTGAACAGCATCAGCAAAATCAGCGGCCCTTTGACACATTGCCCCGCTGGACTAAGTTGCTATGGAGCGGCTACGGCATAACGTCTGCCGCCATTCTGATCAGCCTGCCCCTTCAGGCTTCATGGGATGCCGGGGTTTCCATCAGGGAGGGCTTCTCACTCCCGATTCTGGGAGAAGCTCTCCAATTTACTGGAGCCGGGCAAATTTGGTTTATCCAGATGATTCTCGTGCTGCTCCTAAGCGTAACGCTGATTTACGCGCTGGATTACAGCATTTCGGATCGCCAGCGCCGTCTTTGGGGCTACAGCTCAGCTCTCCTAACGCTATGCCTCATGCTGTCCAAAGCCTTTGTCGGTCATCCGGCAGCGGCTACCCACCCAGCTCCGGCCATTGCGGCGGACTTTGTCCATCTCGCAGCAGCAGCTTTTTGGATCGGCTCACTTGCCGTCATGGTCGTGTGCCTGCCTGTTGCCGGAGCGGAGTTGCCCGTATCCGAGCGGGCAACTCTGCGGCAAGCCGCCCTGCGCCGCTTTGCCGGCTGGGGCATTGCTATGGTGGCAGCGCTACTTGCCACCGGTATATATGGAGCCGTGCTGTACATTCCGGCTCCCTCCATGCTGCTGAACACGTCCTATGGACTCGTTCTGCTCGGCAAGGCAGCGCTGCTGCTAGTCATGCTGGCCTTCGCGGCCAGCCAGTTCCGCAGCGCACGGCAAGCGGCGCCCAGCAAGCAAGCCGCCCGGGGATTGCGTGCCGAGGTGTCCGTCGGCCTGCTCGTGATGCTGTTGACCGCGGTGCTCACTCACCTGTCACCCGGCCAGGCACCTGCTGTACCGTTTGAGGAGACTCGCACTACGGGCGAATATAACGTTACACTTGCAGTCAGCCCTAATGCTGTGGGCAGCAATGAATTTAAGGTATCCGTTCAGGATAGCAAGGGTGCTGCCGTTTCAGGAATCCAGCAGGTTACATTAACGCTTACTCCAGCAGACCCTGACCAAGATCAACAGGAGTTTGTCCTGCCCGTGAAGCAGCAACAGCCATTCCGCAGTCAGGAATTGATGACCTCCGAAGGAACATGGGCGGTAAAAGTACATGCTCTGACGGCATCACTCGATGCGGTTGATGCTGAATTCACCCTGCATGTAGGCGGTAAAAAATAATTATTTTATGTTTAAAAGGAGCGAATTGAATATGAATACAACGATTCAAACAGCAAAATCTAGATTTTCCAGGTTTGCGACCTCTGTGGGTCTAATTGCGGCGGGTGCCTTACTTTTTGCAGGTATGGCCAGTGCACATGTGACAGTCAAGCCTTCTGTTTCACAACCTAATGCGTGGGAAACGTACACATTGAAAGTACCCGTGGAAAAAAACATTCCAACCACCAAAGTCGCCTTGAAAATTCCGAAAGAGGTCGTTTTCAAACAATACGAGCCTGTACCAGACTGGAAGGTAGCCACCGAAAAAGACAGCTCTGGCAAAGTAACCACCGTGACCTGGACGACTGAAAAAGACGGCATTCAAGCGGGTCAGTATCAGCGTTTCAGCTTTGTAGCGCAAAATGCAGACCAGAATACCGCAGCAGCCTGGGACGCCTTCCAGTATTACAGTGACGGAAGTATCGTGGAATGGACAGGTGACGAAGGAAGTAATAATCCACATTCCATTACCGAAATCACGGCGGATGCCACATCCGCAACTCCTGCCCCTGCCGCAGACAGCGGACACGATTCGGCGGGTACGGCAGCAGGTCACGCGAGCACAGATACGACTAAAGATAGCAGCAGCCCCGCACCTGCTTCGAACAATGCTGTAGAAGCTGCACCTGCCGCTTCTGTTCCAGCCAGTTCTGCTGCACAAACGACAGCTCTCGTCCTCTCGATCATTGCAGTCGTTCTTGGTGCCGCAGCTGTTGGTATTGCACTCAAGCGCCGCAAGTAATCTAAAATTGTTCTGATTACTGTTTTCCAACAACCATTGACGGCTTGAGGCCGTCAATGGTTGTTTTTTGATCTTACAATATGGTTGAAATACATTCGACGTGACTGTAACGAGATATGCTGATAAAGCCTGTTCTGCATTTTTGTAGAGATTTTGTAGAGATTCATTTGTTACGATCAGGCATGTTCGCAAGGTGTAGAAATTAGTACTTTTGTATCAGATTACGACGGGGAGGGACAACAATAGGAACAGAATAAAACATCGTTATCGTTTAGATGGATAACACGTATCGAAGCAGTCTGGAATCGTTTTAGAAAATTGAGATTAAACAGGACAAAAGTAGTGACATCGCTCTTGCCGTATTCGTTGACAGAGTGATATGGACGAGCTATAAGCAGCGAATCCGAGTGATCGGAAAAGAGAGGAGATCGTAGTAGCTATGAATTGGAGTAATCAAAAGAACAAATTATCTTTGCCGATGTCGATCTTGATTGCCGTGCAGGCGTTTTCCTTTACCCCCGCATCTCACGCTGAGAGTGCGAATGTCAATCTGCTTGCAAATGGCAGTTTTGAAGAGCCGGCTTATTCCAGTACCAATTGGTACATAGTTAAAGATTCTAATCCATCTATAGCATGGAAAACATCCGCGCCAGACCACAATATTGAAATATGGTCACATTCTAACGGTGGAGTATCCGCATATAACGGGCAGCAACATGCAGAGTTGAATGCCTATTATGATTCTACCTTGTATCAGGATGTCGAGACAACGCCTGGTCAAGTGCTGGTCTGGCATCTATCCCACAGAGGGAATCGAGGAACAGATGTGATGAAGCTGCAGATGGGAGCTCCCGCAACTTTCACACAACCGTCGGGGAAAACTACTTTATCCGTATCAGAAATCAGCGGCACCAATATTACCTATACGAAGACAACAAACAGTACAGGAACTTCGACACTCAACAGCCCATATTCGAATTCGTTTACGATGTCTGACGGAAACACGGAGTGGGGCTACTATACAGGTTACTATATCGTGCCTGAAGGTCAAACGACGACCCGCTTCGCTTTCACAGCCGTATCTTCTGCTACAGGCGCTGCCAACACTGGAAATTTTATGGATGATGTTTTCTTTGGTACGGCCGGGACTCCGCCTGTTGCAACGGATGTTAGCATCACCGGTACTGCACAGGCAGGACAAACGGTAACGGGAAGCTACACCTACTCGGATGCCGAAGGTGATTTAGAAAACGTAACCGGGTCGGTATATCAATGGTATAGCGGCAGCCAAAGCGACGGCAGTGACAAGACGCCGATTACTGGAGCAACAGGCTTGACCTATACGATCACCAATGCGGATAGCGGTAAGTATCTGTTCTTTGAAGTAACGCCCAAGGCGCAGGCGGGCACTCCAACAGGAGTCTCGGTTGTAAGCTTGGGGTTGACCGTCATAGACAAACGTGCGCTGCAGAATGAGATAGATCTGTTTGATAGCTTAATAGAGACAGACTATACTTCGGAAAGCTGGGCAGGGTACAAGGAGAAGCTGGATGCTGCGAAAGTAGTATTTGAGAATCCGAATGTCTCTCAATTGGTAGTAGATGAAGCACGGAGAGCTCTGGAAACCGCCAGAAAAGAACTAGTAAATCCATTTTCTGATAGCTTGAAAATCACCGAACCGAGCGGGGACACCGTGAAAATCCGTAAACCGGAGGTTAAAGGGGTCGTCGAGGTTCGTTCAGAGGTTTCAGTAGTCATTAAAGATGCAAAAGGCAACGAGGTTCCAAACGCAGGTGGCATTGCCACTGTGGATGAAAACGGCAATTGGTCGTTTACACCGAGTGTAGACCTTGAGGATGGCGGCTACACAGTTGAGGTTACTGCCGTCAAAGACGGCAAGAAGGCGACGAAAGAAAAAGATTTGACGGTATCTGCTTCAGGGCCTGCGTTGAGCATTAATGAGCCAAGCGATTCAACGGTTACCGAGTCCAAGCCCGCGTTTACGGGCGTAACCGAGCCGGAAACGAAAATTTTGGTGGAATTGAAGGATGAGAACGGCCATGTGATTGAGACCAGAGAAGTGGAAATAGACAGCAATGGAAACTGGAGCTTTATCCCGTCAACGGAATTACCGGACGGAACATATACTGTCGATGTAACAGCAGTGAAGGGTGAAAAAGTGTCCAAGGCTTCCAAGACTATTGTTGTAGACTCGGTAGTGGACGAGTCGTCACAGCTCAGCAGCCTTGAGTTAAAGGGCTCGGATGGAACATCGATCGGGTTGTCTCCAGCTTTTAACGGAACTACGTATAACTACACCGCTTCTACTGCAACGTACAGCGTGTATCTTACACCAACACTGGATTCACTTGTCGGTTTGGATCCGAACGCCAAGGTTGAAATTTCACTCAACAATGGCTCGTGGACGGATGCAGCTAACGGAACAGCAAGTGATAGTTTGCCATTGAATGAAGGTACAAACACGATTGTTGTTAAAGTAACGGCTAACGGCAGGGAAACCTTGTATACGCTGACCGTCTTCAGAGCATTTAAAGGTGGAAATAACAGCGGAAATGATGATGACGATGACGACAAAGACAGCAGTGGCAGTGGCAGTGGAAGCGGCGGCGGTGGCGGTGGCGGCGGAAGCACGACTCCAACGGTAACCCCAGAAACGCCAAAGAGTGCCCTCGACGTGACCTTGAACGGCAATGACAATCCGTTCGCAACCGGTACTGTATCGACTACAGGCGGTCGTACCGTAACATCGGTTAAGGGTAACCCGGACAAGCTGACCGATGCCGCATCGCAAGGTACAGCTCAAAAGCTGGCAATTCACTCGCCGAACGAAGGCGATATGACGGTAGACGGTTTAACAGCAGACAACCTTAAGCAATTGAGTGACAAAGGAGCAAGCCTGGAAGTCAGTAACCTGCTGGCGATCTATCCAGTACCTGCTGGGAAAATGAACTTGTCTTCCGTGGCTGATAAATTGGGCAATGCGGCGCTGAGCGATATTGGAGTTCGTATCGACATTAAACGTTCTGCGGAAGGCGTTATCACCTCCGCGAAGAGCAAGGCCGCCGCGACTGGTTATGAGCTGCTGGTGGATCCAGTTGATCTGGATCTGACGTTTAGTCGTGCCGGACAGACAATGAGATCCGACCAGTTGAACGGATATGCAGTGAAGTATATCGCTCTGCCGGAAGGCATCGATCCGAACCGGATTACAACAGGTGTCATCGTGAACCCGGATGGCAGCGTATATCACATGCCAACCGTAGTGACCAAGATCAACAACCGTTATTTTGCACAAATCAACGATCTGCGCAGCAACGGCACTTACTCGGTCATCTGGAATCCGCAGGATTTTGATGATGTGAAAACGCACTGGGGCAGAGAGGATGTCAATAATATCGCGGCAAGACTGGATCTGAAAGGAAACGGAAATAACACGTTTTCGCCAGATCGCAGTGTAACACGCTCCGAGTTCGCGGAGATCGTGGTCACGGGTCTGGGCCTGATGCGTCCGGATGCACCGCAACCATATTTCCCCGATGTATCGGCGTCCGCCTGGTATGAAAAAGCGGTCACCATTGCGAATGAATTTGATATCGTTCGCGGTTATGAAGACGGCAATTTCTATAGCGACAAGCAAATCACGAGAGAGCAGGGCTTCTCGATGATTGCCCGCGCGTACCGCCTAATCCAATCCGAAGCTGCGGCTGGTCAGGATACTTCTGCACTGTCCCAGTATGGAGATGGGGCAAGCGTATCGAACTGGGCCAAAGCGGATGTGGCACAATTAATTGAAGCAGGCATCATCCAAGGCAACGGTGCTAAGCTTAGCCCACAAGCCACGATGACGCGTGCGGAAGTGACGGCGCTGATTGCCAGAATGCTCAAGACGACCAATCTGATCGACAAGTAGCAAGAAAGACACTCCAACAACCATTGATGGCCTAATAGCCGTCAATGGTTGTTTTTTATTCCGTAAGAGTCTTTATCATGGTTGGAAACAAAACGTAATACCACGCTAAGATATACTCGGGTTCATCTCATCCTATTCATTTCACATTCACCTATCTATCATTTTTTTGGTAAAATGGTAGCAACCTCACGATTCTAGCATAATAGCTTTGCAATCTATTGAGCATAGGAGATCATAGGATGAAAATCGTAAATAAGGCTCTGTTATCTAGTGCTATTTTTCTGAGTACCGCAGCGGGCGTCTATAGTCCCTTGGCACAAGCCGAGGCTGGCAAGGTCAGCATTATGCTGGACGGATATCCGTTACCATTCCCCGTACAACCTGCCATGATGAACGGCACGACCATGGTTCCCTTTCGCGCTATTTCTGAGGCTCTCGGCATTACAGTGAAATGGGATCAAGCTAGCCAAAGCATCATCGCTACCAAAGCACAGGGCACTGCAACCAAGCGGGTGGTTCTAAAAATGGGTAGCCGCAATGCCACAGTAGACGGACAAACGGTTCAACTAACAGCCGCACCGCAAACCGTGCACGGCAGCACGATGATTCCGTTGGGCTTTTTCGGGCAGCAGTTTGGAGCCACGGTGAACTGGAACCAGGGAACACGGACAGTCTCCATTACATCGCCACGTGAAGCTATGTATACAGTAGGCTTCTATGCGCTGTCTTCCTTTGACCAAAAATCCAAAATACCGGATTTTAACGCAGTTGCCTTCGGCTGGAGTCGAATTGATACGAACGGACAATTTACGACAAACGGCAAGGAATACAAATGGCCTCAAGCCGCTGGAACCGTAACGCCGGAGTCCATTGTACAAGAGGCAGACAGCCAGGGGACTTCCCCTTACCTGATGGTCTATTCCGGAGATGGCAATCACGAGTTGACCAAGGTTTTGGAAAATGCGCAGCTTCAAGAACAAACCATTTCTCAAATCGTCAGCACCGCCACCGACAAACAATTTAAAGGCATTACGCTAGACCTGGAAGGATTGGGCTGGAGCGGCGATAAAGCCAAAGCGCGTTCAGACTACAACGCCTTTATTCAAAAGCTATCGGCCAAAGCGCATCAGGCCGGGCTCAAGCTCACCGTCGTTCTGCATCCATTGAACAGCTCTTACTCTGGCTATGACTACAAAACGCTGGGCAATCTGGCGGACGATCTGATCATCATGGCCTATGATTACGGACAAAAGGCTACGCCTGAGCCTTTGGATAAAGTGGATGAAGCCATACAACTGGCCTTGAAGGAAACCTCGCGGGACAAGCTCATTTTGGGGATTTCGATGGGTAGCGAAAAAGACAGCACCGTTAACGCCAAGATCGGTTTAGCCAAACGTTATGACCTCAAAGGAATCGCTATCTGGCGCTTGGGCATCATTGGAGAAACGGCCTGGGCGCAGATGAACGAAGCCATCGAGTTTAAATAAGTGTACATTTTATCTAAATAACCCAGACCTTATTCTGTCCGCTAATGATTTCTTATGCGTCTTCCATGAAATCATTTGGCGGGCTTTCTTCATGCCCTTTAACAAAAGTGCTGCCTAATTTGGAAGTTGTCGTCACGGGCTCGCAACCCTGTTCTCCATAGAAGATCCCCCAGTCTCTCATAAAATCCAGCAACGGCCTTAACGTATCTCCCAACGGTGTAAGCGAGTATTCCACACGCGGTGGGTTCTCATTATAAATTTCACGGTGCACAATTCCATCTTTCTCCAATTCACGCAACTGCAAGGTTAGCATCCGCTGTGTAATATTAGGCAAGGTCCGTCGAATTTCGTTATAGCGCCGCGGTCCTGTGGTCAAATGATACAAGATGACTCCCTTCCATTTGCCGCCTATAACCCCGACGGTTTTCGCTACCGGACATCCAAAATTAACGCTAACTGCATGTTCCATCTCCTGTGCCATGTATACCCCTTCTTTCTGTAGAATGTGTAAACCAATAGCCCCAGACGTATGACAAGGAACAAATATGTGCGTACTTGTTCCCTGCAAAAACTTTATATATGATAACTATATATTCGATATCAGCTCTCATTATAGTAGCAGAAAACCCATAGAGTACCAACTAAACCCATATCAAAAGGAGTACATTTTATGTCTAATACATCAGCTAAAAAACAAGAAATTCTGGACGCCTTTCTGTTCAGGCACGCCACGAAAGAATTCGATCCCAATCGCATCATACCAGAAGAGGATTTTCAGTTCATTCTCGAAACCGGGCGACTTTCTCCAAGCTCCGTTGGTTTTGAACCATGGCAGTTTGTAGTTGTACAAAATCAGGCATTGAGAGAAAAGCTGGCTGCAGTTTCCAGCGGCGGTCAAAAGCAGATTCCTGCGGCTAGCCACGTCGTCCTGATTTTGGCGCGCAAGGATGTTCGTTATGATTCTCCTTACGTAGAGTATATGTATAAAGAGGTTAAAGGTATGTCTGAGGAGGACTTTGCCTCACTGACAGGCCGCTATAAGATTTTCCAGGGTGAAAATCAACGCTTACTGGAAAACGAACGTACGTTATTTGACTGGGCTTCCAAGCAAACCTACATTGCCTTAGGCAATATGATGACAGCGGCGGCTCAGATCGGTATTGATTCCTGTCCAATTGAGGGCTTTAACTACGATCAGGTGCATGCCATTTTGGAGGAAGAAGGACTGCTGGAGAACGGGCTGCTCGATATTTCAGTCATTGCTGCCTTCGGTTATCGCGCTCATGAACCCAAGCGGGAAAAATCCAGACAACCGCTGGAAAAGATCACACGTTGGGTTCTGTAAATATACGTCCAATACTGTTATTCAAGCTTTAAGTTTAGTACATTCTAACAGGCGGGCTTGCGATCATCCATCTTAACGATGGTCCATCGCAGCCCGCCTTTTTATTTTAATTTTTTGCTTCTACAACTTTTTGCTTATAGCCGCAGCCAAGTTATCCTATATAATAAGATGTATCTGCCTAAAAAGGAGTAAAGCACACGTGGAAAAATCAAAGAAATTGACAAGGATTGTTATTGTCGATGATGAAGAGTTAGCTTTGGATTATATGAAGCGTCTGCTTGGCAAGTTACAAGGCATACATATTGCAGGAGCTTTTACGAATCCGTTCGTGGCTAAGGACTATATTCTACTTGATAATATAGACATAGCCTTTTTGGATGTAAGACTTCCCGAGATCAGTGGAATTGAATTAGCAAATCAAATTTTGGAGCACAAACCCCATATTCACATTGTATTTGTTACGGCTTACGATAAGTACGCTATCCAGGCCTTCGAGCTTAATGCGCTGGATTATCTGCTCAAACCGGTCACGACAGAACGTCTCATCAAAACCATGAATCGCATTCTAAAGCTTGACGATCAAGCTACCTCCATCCCTGAGGATCAGCCTTCCCTTCTTCATTTACAGGTTTTTCAACATATCGTCTTCACATTGCCGGATCAGCAGTCCACTGTTCTTAAATGGAGGACCAAAAAGACTCAGGAGTTGTTTTTGTACCTGCTCCAAAATCATGACCAATGGGTTCGCAAATCAGTCTTGATTGAATTACTATGGCCGGAATATGAAGAAGATAAAGCCTACTCTCTTTTATATACTGCGGCTTATTACATTAGAAAAACGATAGCGCCATATCATTCCTTTTTAGATATTTCCAACACTAATGGTGGTTATATTTTGCATACGCAAAACGTCCTGTTAGATACAGAAAGATGGGAGTCCCTCTTGGCATCGGCTCCACAGATGAACAGGGAATCTATCCCCTATTATGTAAAAATGATGGAGCTTTACAAAGGGGACTATTTACAGGAATATGATTTTTGGTGGGTTGAAAGTGAACGCCAAAGACTGCATAAAATGTGGTTATCCACAGCATTAAAAATGGCAGAGTGGTATAGAGGGAACGCCCAGCCAGAAGAGGCGGTCTCTATTTATGAGGGCATCTGTAGTCGTCACCCCCAAGCTGAGGAAGCCTACTGGGGATTAATGAAAATCTATGCTGATATGAACAAAAATAGCTCAGTTAACAAGTGGTATAATTTGTTATCATCCGTCTTATGGGAAGAACTTCATGAGAAGCCCAATGAACAAATTACGAATTGGTTTATAGAGTGGCAAATGGCACATGCCTAGTCTCACGGCCAGAGTCATTCTCCGGACCCGTAGAACCCCATCAGAACCGGCACTTGCTGCGCCTCGTTCTGTATAGAGGTCCTACGGGACAGAGATATTAAGTTTCTTGCCTTTGTGCCCGGGGAACATGGAAGCTCACCGTTGTACCCTGATTGGAATGACTACTAATATACAGCCCCTTACCGAATACTTGCTTCAGACGTCGGTCCGTATTCCGTAATCCAATACCGCTATACTGTTCTTGTTGAGGATCCAGCAGACGATCCAGCTCCTCCTGACTCATGCCCACACCATCATCCATAATGGCTATTTCTGTGCCATCCTCCTGCTGCTGAATTCGAATACACAATGTTCCTCCATTTATCCGATTCATGATACCATGCCTGATCGCATTTTCCGCAAGTGGCTGAATGGATAACGGCGGCAGTAGTAAGGATACCTGTTCGTCTACTTCCCATACAATATCTAGTCTACTCCCAAAACGCTCCTTCTCTATATAAAGATAGGATTTTAGGAGAGCAAGCTCATAGTCCAGTGATACGACTCTATCAAGATTTTGAGGATTGAAGCTTGATTTTAAATATTTACCGAACTCTTCAATAAGATTCACCATTCTGGTGTGATCCACATGACTTAGGGATGCAATAGTATTCAAGGTATTAAACAAAAAGTGGGGTCTGATCTGCGCCTGTAACCATGCCGCCTCCATCCAAAGCCGTTCCCTTGCGGACTTTTTAACATCAGTCAAAGCACGGACCCTGGATTTCAATTCCATGGAATCTACAGGCTTCATAATATAATCGTTGGCCCCAGCAAGAAATCCCGTATATAAGTCCTCCTGCTGACTACGTGCCGTCAACAGCAACACAGGCAGCTCGGAAATGCTAAAGTATTCCCTCACACGCCGAGTTAACTCATAACCCGACATTTGGGGCATCATGACATCAGCTATAATTAAATCCCATTCCCGGTGATCCAGCCTATGCAGGGCATCCTGGGCACTGGTTACAGTGACAAGGTCGTAAGGCTCCGATTCCGAAGCGAGAATGCCCTCTAACACCCTTAAATTAACCGGATCATCATCTACTGCGAGTATGGCAGACCGTGCAGAGCCTGCCGCAACCTGCATCACAGCTTCATTCTGGACAGCTATAAAAGCAGTACCTGCTTCTTCATCCATACACACCTGCTCGCTATCTCGTGATTCGTCTGGGATAGGTGAGGGATCGAGCGGTAGTGTGAAAGAAAAGGTTGAGCCTTGACCAAGTTTAGAGCTTACACTCAGAGATCCCCCATGAAGCTCCACCAATTGCTTGCTGATGCTCAACCCTAGTCCAAGCCCATCCCCAATAACCGTCAAATGAGAATTTCCTTGTTCATATGGACGAAATATTCGCTTTTGCGTATCCTCATCCATCCCAACGCCAGTGTCGCGAACCTGAATACTGGCCATTTCACCTTGGATGTGTGCGTGAACGGAAATGGTCCCCTCAGCAGTATGTTTAACCGCATTGTGAAGGAGATTGAACAGGATTTGGATTACTCGGTTTTCATCCGCTAATACATTTGGAAAATCAGCAGGGATGTTGACCACCATGTTTAGAGGCTTACCATCTGTCATGAATTGGAGCATATCCAACACACCCGAGGCTACAGCCTGGGGCTTCAAGCTTCTTTTTTCCAGAAGAATATCCTTTTCACGCAGACGTGTAACATCCAGCAAATCATTCAATAATAAGGACATACGGCGACCGACCGTAACGAGCAATTGCATGTTTCTCCTGTTGGGTTCATCCAGGACGCCGCCCTGATTCTCCAGCACGGTCTGTGCTATATTGATCATCCCATGCAGAGGATTTCGCAGCTCATGAGAGGTGTTGGCCAAAAATTCATTTTTCACCTGATCAGCGCGCTGCAATCTGTCCGACAGCCTTCTCAGCTCGGCATTCGTATTAAAAAACCGTTTGAACCAATAGGATGCAAACGCCACAAACGCCAGCACTATATCCCAAGGGTAATAGGGGAGGTCATTCGTTTTGAACACGCCCCACAGTATGCTGGAAGCAATGCTAAGGGATGCCAGCAACAGAAAAATAGCCTCTTTTTGCCCTCTGAATGTTCTAAGAAAGGTAAATGTTGGAACCGTAACACATAGGGTAATGCCTGAAAATGCGATAAGAGCCAACAAAAATGCGTAAAGGTTGGATGTAGATGCAAATAAAACCGTAACCGCAAAACAACAGTGGCCTATAAAAACAATCTGAATGATGCGGGATCGAACCAACAGAGACTGCACCAGCTTCAGTACACACATACCTATTCCTATATAGGAAAGTATGGTTATTTTTAACGAAAGACTCAAACTGATGGGGAACCAGTCTATTAAAAGCTTGTCATCGTCTGTCAGGATGGATAATACCGTGCAGACTACAATTCCCGCAAAATACAGAAGCGCCTTCTTTTTTGGATTCATAAAAAATATAACGACTACATACAACCCGTGAAGCAGCAAAATAATACAAACCATAATTTGCATCGAGATCGCGAAGTTGGTTCGGCTATTCACAGCCTCCGCGCTTCCGAAAATGATTGGCTTCACAATTCCTCCGCTGGCGGAAAAATCAAAATTGGATACCTGGATGACAATCTCCATGGCCTGCCTGTTCGTATCAAACATAGCAGAGAACGGAACGGTTGATCCTGTATGCTGTTCGACCTTGCTAGAGACCTGGCCACTATGACTTACTAAACGGCCGTTGACAAATATGTTGGATGCCGTACTAATTCTCCCGATCCGAAGTCCGTATAAAGTGTCTTCCTGTTTGTCACTCAAAATAAGCAGCCGATAGGTTCCAACCCCATATGCCTTATGATCCACAGGAGATACGGACTCACTCCATAATCCTGGTACCTGAATGGTCTGGCGCTGCTTCTGCATAAATAAGGATTTCAGTTCGGCAGGAGAAGATAAAGTTCCAGGATAAAACTCCCACTCACCATTTAATGGTAGGGTCTTTATCTCCTGCAAATTCAGGCCCCTCAGATCTAGGATTCCCGCCTTGGCCCGGGGATAATCCTGATTGTGGTAATAATCAAACCACAGCAAACGCAGGCCGATAATTACGATCAGGAATGACAGCGTAATTAAAAAAAATCTCCGCTTACTCATCCACTTGTCATCCGGTACCATACATCAACACAACTCTGCCGGGCTCTCATTTGAACCAGCAGCATTGGATGGTAACCAATCCTCATAGTTTCACAACCTTTATCTACACAATTTTCACTCTTCGTTCCTCTGCACAGATTGTCCGTGCTATTCAAGCAACATACGAACCCCGGTAAGCACAATTCCAATCAGAAAGCCTGTAAGCGCACCGTTAATCCGTATCCATTGTAAATCCTGTCCCAGCTTGTCCTCCATTAAAGCAATCAGTGAAGCATCATCCATTTTATTCACATTTTCACGGACCAGATTACCAATTTGGCTGTGGTTTGCTTCCACTACTCCGGTAATACCTGCTACGATCCACAAATTGATCTTGTCCAGCAGCTCCGTATTTCTCCATAAATCAGACAGCATTTGATCCAGTAAAGGTACAATGTATGTCGTTACATAACTGGCGTCCTCCATATAATCCAGCAGATGACGGCGCAGCTCTTCGAGCTTCCCTGATATAGCTGCATCACCTTCCCAAGAATCAATAAAGGTGTTTTTCCAGTGATTCAGCCCCTCCCTGACCGTATCTTTGGCTGCCAGATTGATCAGCTGTGTGTTGATACCATCCAGGACGGCCTGACGACGCGGATGTCCTTCATATTGAAGCTCTGCTACGCGGTCCAGCAAAAAGTGACGAATCATCTCGCCCATACGCTCCTCATTCAAATAGCCAAGGAAGGCGTTCAGGGCAAACTGCATGAGCCCGCTGACCTGCAAGCCGCTAACAGCCTGCATCCCCAGGGTGCCAAGTATACCCCCGGTGTCTGACCGCAGCAGCCAGGACTCCGTCTGCTCCAGTGCATAATCCAACGCCCGTTGGTCATACTTCCGCTCACCAGCTTGCCGGGCGAGTGCCTCTAGCAATGGCCCCATATCGAATTCAGTCGCCTGCCTCTTAATCCCGGTCGCGATCACCGGGGCCAGCTCCGCCAGCGGAAGCGAGCGGACAAGTCGCTTGGCAAGGACATCTATGAAAGTGACCGCTTCGGGCGTGCGTATTCCTTTTTCCACGCTTTTCAGCACCAGCTCGGCCAGCCGAATATCGGCAATTTTAGATGCAATACTTTCTTTATGAAGTAAATTGTTTTCGACCGTGTTAACCAAGGCATCGGTCAGCTTTCCCCGATTTTTGGGGAGAAGCGCTGTGTGTGGAATCGGAATGCCCAGCGGATGACGGAATAACGCGGTTACGGCAAACCAATCTGCCAATCCTCCAACAAGTCCAGCTTCAAAAGATCCAGCCAAAAGACGGGCCCAGCCAAATTGTTGAAAAGGTAACGTAGCAGCAAAGCCCGCTCCCATCATAACAAGTGACCAAGCTGCTGCGGTTTTCGTGTTTTTCGTTTTTCCCATCCTGTAATCCTCCAAACTGACTGTAGAATTTGTTTCATTACATCTGTAGTACCATCATATCATTGCCTGTACAGATACCAAAGGTCACTATACTCTATTGTCAACAAATTGCATGATATTTAGAATTTGCACATTAACATAAATTGAGTTCACATAGCCACACTTATCCATTCATGTTCGTGAACAAAATCACAACATTAAAGCTACTACTATTTTCTAACAAAGTGAGCCCTTTGAATCATTTTGTCGAAATATAGTCCCATTTTTCATGAAACCGAAAGGATATGTGCCTCAAAAAGTGGAATTGCAAGACTATGATATATTCATTAAATAGAGACCAGCCATTTACATTTTCTTCCTTCAAATCACCAAGTTAACGGATTAAATCCTGGAAGAATCCCGTCCTTTTCACATAGCTGTTTGCTGGTTATATTTGTTATATATTGTATAGTTCTAATCGCTACATGAATATACTTTAATGTGATAAAATAACCTTTGTAAATGGGAACTCCTGTTTTAAAAGGATATTCGTTAAACAAACTACAATTGTCTTACTAAAATTGTTCTTTTGTAAAGGAATTGGATATGACAACAAACCAAAAAAATGCCCAGTGTGTCTGGAGCGAAGATCCAGTTGCAATTATATGTACACCCTCTGCTTTCGCTAAGAAATCCCTCTTTTATATACAGGAGATAGGCTATTTCAAAACAGATGCTTATGAAATGGAACGGCAAAAGCTCACCTCTTTTTTGCTCCTTTTTACCCTGTCCGGGAGAGGGGAATTGCACTACCGGGACAAGGATTATATATTGAGACCTCATGATATGCTTTTTATTAATTGCGAAGAATATGTACAGTACAAAACTTCCTGTCAGAAGACATGGGAGTTTATTAGTGTGAATCTATATGGCAATCTTATTGACCATTTCTACGAACAATTCGATAAACACAATAAGCCTGTAATTTCACTAAAGGATTCAAGTGTAGTATCGGACAAGCTGCGCACCTTATTAAAGGTACAGCCAGAAAGAAGCATATCCTCTGAACTGCTCTCATCCAGGCTAATCGTTGACTTGTTAACGATTATTTTACAGCACCCCTACACCAATCCCAACGCGAATTCAGATGGAACCGCAGAGGTGCGCAAGGTAAAGCAATATCTGGATCAATCCTATTGTGAACGGATTACGCTGGATTCGCTAGCAGACATGTTCGAACTGAACAAGTTCAACCTGGCTAAAAACTTTAAAAAACAGATTGGCTTTTCCCCTATTGAGTATCTTATCAATGTTCGTATCACCGCTGCTCAAGGCTGGCTTAAAACTAGTGATGTAGCTATTGTGGACATCGCACAATATGTGGGCATTCCCAACACAAGTCATTTTATCAATCTGTTCAAAGAGCACATTGGAGAAACCCCTCATTCCTATCGCAAAAAATGGGGAAATCGAATGAAATAGGCCTTATGTATAATCTGCAAGTTTGGTTTGTCGATAAATAGGGAAATTTGTGATTTAAACTTGCCTAATAGAGTACCTAACTGATAGAATAAGAATATAAGCTATTCAGGATAAATGGCAAACTTGTCGAAAGGCAAGGACGCAAAGCTACAGGGCCTTCTGTATGATGGCAGCCAGCTACCGGTTGAAGTGGCTTTTTGTCGTGCTTTTTTACCGGAAAACTTTATACGAAATGGCAAACCTGTCGAAAGGCAGGGACGCAAAGCTATAGGGCCTTCTATTATGATGGCAGCCTGGCCACCGAAAGGAAGTTTTTTATGGGGAAAATGATATTTTCCGCACTTCTCCTACTTTTCATGCTGTCCACAACACTCTTAAATTCGACAATTTACGCTGCTGATAGTGATAGTGTTGCATGGTTGGATCAAAACAATGTAAATCATGGAACAGTCAGTGTGCGTTACCCTGTTAAACCTAACGTTAAAACCAAGATTTTGGTTACCAAAGATGCGCAAAAATACTCTTATAATCTGACACCCGGAAAATCCGAGGAAGTATTTCCTCTCCAGATGGGTAATGGGAACTATAGCATTAGTATTCTGGAACAGCTTAGTGGTAATCAATATAAAGTGATCGGACAAGATACGATCGAGTTAAAGCTAAATGATAGCAAAGCGGTATATCTCAATTCCGTTCAAAATATTGACTGGAGCGGTACTAATCAAGCGATTCAAAAAGCCCGTGAATTAACCAAAGGTGCAACAACGGATCTCGAGAAGCTTCAAAAAATTCATGACTACGTCATTAGTCATATCAAGTATGACTCCAACCAGGCCTTCGCCTTAACGACTGACTATCTGCCGCAAATTGATCGTACGTTAAGCTCGCAAAAAGATATTTGCTATGGTTATGCTTCACTGATGGCTGCTATGTTACGAAGTGTAGATGTACCAACCAAACTGGTTATGGGCAAATCTTCCTACGTAGACACCTACCATGCCTGGAATGAGGTTTACATCGACAATCAGTGGGTCGTCGTAGACACTACAGTAGATGCAGCACTGTATAAGGGTAAACAAAAATTCGAAATGATCAAAGATTCCTCCAAATACATTAAAACAAAGCAGTATTAATATCAATGTTTTTATTAATATTATTATTTTAAAAAATAAAAAGCGAAGAAGTAAAACCTCATTCTTTGTAGAGCCTTGATCACATGATCAAGGCTCTTTTTCTATCCTTGTTGAGAAATTGTTGAGATGTGACATGTATTCTAATCCAGAAAGACATTAAGGTCTAATACATTATCCTATATATCGGGACAAAAGGAGGAGAGATTCATCACTTATGTAGATTTTCATAAATTATGATAAAGCTCAATGCGGCTAACTTAGCATCATATGAATGAATGATGAATATATAAATACAACCATCTCGACCTCGAAGGAATAACCCATTAGCCGCTGAATAAAAGTATTTTAGGAATAGGAGATTTGTTTACCATATGAGAAAAAAATGGAATATAGCAATTGTTGCATTATTGCTCCTTTTGCAATGCTTTTTTAGTTCAACACAAGTCTATGCACAAAATCCCGACTCCGCTCTGCCAGTGAGCACGGGAACCGATCCGGTTCAGAGTGTCACTAACGATGTATATCCACAGCCTTCAGAGTCGGTTAACATCCCGCCTGCTTTACCGGCTCCAGCCACTGAGGCAAATGCCGGCTCAACTTCTGAGACGAAGACAACCCAGGAAAGTATTTTAACCAAGCTAACTCTATTAGATTCTACCGGAAGTGTTATTGATGCAGTGTATAATCCTGATAGTCGTATTGATATCGGCTCCGCCATCCATTTAGGCTATGAATGGGAGCTGCCGAACCATACGTATAAAGCTGGAGACACCTTTACCTTTCAATTACCTGAGCAATTCGAAATTTACACAGACATCACATCTCCTTTGACGAGTACGGACGGAGAAGTTGGCCATTTTACCGTAGACCGCCAAGGTAAAGTGATTATGACTTTTAATGATTACGTGGAAAGCCACTCTAATGTCAGCGGTAAGCTGGAGATCCAAACTGAGTTTAGCACACAAATAGAAAAAGGCAGTACAGAAGTCATTATTGCGATTCCAATCAAAGGCGGTGAGCAAACCGCTATCGTAAATATTAAGCCTGCAGCCGGTCCTACTATGGAAAAGCAAGGAAAGTATGATGGGAAAAATCAGATTGATTGGACAGTTGACGTAAATAAACAATTGGAACCTATAAAACACGCCGTAGTAACCGACCCAACTCCCCAAGGATTGGAACTAATCAAAGACTCCATCCAGGTATATCATTTGCAAATCAATGTGGACGGAACCACCGTGCTACGGGACTCTGTTAGTGCAGATAAGTATACAGTTGAAGCTAATCCGGTCGGGACGGGCTTTAGAATCCGCTTTAACGACGAGAGTATTAACAGCGCATACCGAATTCAATACTCCACGAACATCATAAGTGAGGACACCCGTTTCTCCAACACGGCCACTTTTTCAGGAGATAATGTGAAGGATGCCTCAGCATCAGCTACAGTTACCATTAAACGTGGGGATTTTCTAAGCAAAAAAGTGGAGCAATACGATCCGGTCACACAAACGATTTCATGGGCAATCAAATATAATTTTGCCAATAAAAAAATCCCCGCAGCAAAAGCAATATTGAATGATCGCTTTAATAACAGCCAACAATTCGTCACAGGCTCAGTTAAAGTGTATAAAGGGGATACGCAAGAGGAGCTTCCTGCATCGGAATACATGGTGACTCCAGTTATGGACGACAACGGTACCAACGGTTTCAATCTACTTTTCAATACGGATATTGATGCGCCATATACCATTCGTTATCAAACGAAGGCTATAGATCGTGTACTCAAAAATGGTAAAATAACGAACAGTGTAACATCGGACGGAGTAACAAAAGAAACGACCATAGAACTGAAAAGTGTAATTATCACCAAGGGCTATAAGGAACCGAACTATAACACCAAAACGATTCCTTGGATCATTTCCATTAATGTAGATAAGTATACAATGGACCAAGTTGTTATCGACGATGCCTTTCCGAATGGCGGTCTGGCGTTATTGCCAAACACATTGAAGATCCAAAGCGCGGACGGAAAAACAACACTAACATCGCCGACAGACTACGAACTGGTCCCTCTTACGCAGGATTATAAAAAAGGGTTCACTATACGTTTTCATAAAAAGATTCAAGACACGTATACAATCAGCTATACAACTACATTTAACAACGAATGGAAAATCGACAAAACCAAACCGGACTTTTGGAACAAAGCCTCTATCACTTGGTTATACAATGGAACAACACAAACCGCGGAGGCCGAGGCTCGATTATGGCCGGACAATATGACCCAGCAAAATGGGGCTAAGTCAGGTAGCTACAATGCCAGTTCCAAGCAAATTACATGGGACATTAAGGCCAACTATAACCGCAAAACTCTGAATCATGCTGAAATAAAGGATGCATTATTACAAGGCCAAAAACTGGTGCCAGGTTCCGTTAAAGTGTACGATATGACCTTGCTCGGATGGTGGAATGGCGTACAAAAGGGGGCCGAAGTGCCTTCGAGCCAATATACTCTTGTTTTACCTTCCGCTGCTAACAACAACGAACTGAGCGTCCAGTTTAACCAGTCCATCAACTCTCCTTACTGGATCACTTTCCAAACGACACTGGAAGGAGAGCTTATTGATAAAGAGATTAACAATAACGCTCAGCTTTTGGATGGAAAAAATGCAGATTCGGAATGGGCAGCCAAAGTGACTGTGCCCTACGGTGGAGAATACGTGACGAAATCCGGTGCTCAGAATGGAAATAAAATCGATTGGAACATCCATATCAATGAAGGGCAATCCTATGTCTCCAACGCGAAAATCGTGGATACGCCCAGCAATAATCAAACTCTGCTTGAGGATTCTTTCCATCTATACTCCACCAAAGTATCTGCCCACGGAGAAGCTGCCAAGGATACTGAGTTAGTCAAGGAGCAGGATTATAAGCTAAAAATAACAACGTCTGTTCAAGGTCAGCAATCTTTTGAGCTTGCCTTTACGAAGGCTATATCATCAGGCTATATTTTGGAATATCAATCCTTTATTCAAGCTGAAGATAAGGCAAAAGTCAGCAATAAGGTTAATTTCGAGGGTGACCGTTTGACCACCGAAATCAGGGAAACAAGTAAAGAAATTATTGTGCGCACTTCCTCTGGTTCAGGATCAGGAGGAGGAGTTACGGGAAGTCTGGAGATTACCAAGGTTGATGAGGACGATCATAATAAGGTACTGTCCGGGGCGCGTTTTGCACTCTATGACAAGGATCAGAAAAGAGCTCCTCTTGTCCAAACTACCAATTCGGACGGGAAAATCGTATTCTCTTCATTGAGTTATGATGATTACATTCTGGAAGAACTTACAGCTCCTGAAGGGTACAAAATAACAACACCAAAAACAGAAATCAAAATAGATGCAACCATCAAACAACATTCAGGCATTAAACAAATCGTAATCACTAACAAAAAGGACACTCCTGTTGATCCGGGCCCAGGTACACCTACAGATCCGGGCTCAGGTAAAAAACGTGATAAGGATCCTGAAATAACTGAACCTCCGGTGGCGCCTGTTACACCCGTAACAACCGAGGTGCCGCAAATCATCGAAGATGAGGATGTTCCGTTGGGCGTTCCGGTTGTTGAACAGCCGCCTGTAGAACCAGAAGCTCAGCCTTCCCCTGAACCGGGGGTGCAACCAGAGACACCAGAAGCCAATCCTCACCAGGAGCCTTCTCCACCCGTGAAGATTGAAGAAGATCCAGTACCTAAAGGTGTAATCCGCCTCCCGGCAGAAGAACCAGAAGATCCAAGTGACCCAGGCCATACACCCAAGGTGGATACATTGCCAAAGACAGGTGAAAACAGTCCTGCTCCCTTCTATTTAAGTGGCATGTTCTTAATTCTTCTGGGGGCCTATCTGGGTTATAGACGAACGCATAAAAAATAAATAACATTTTATAATCAAAAACTCCCCCTTCTCAGCTCATCACTAGCGAGAAGGGGAATTATTTTACATGTCCCATCTATGGATTACTGTACTGTATTAGGGAGGCTTTTCAATTGCGTAAGCTGGCGTACATGAGCATCATGTTAGGAATCATCATCATGTTATTTCCTACCGCTAATGAATGGATGGAAAATCAAAAGCAAAAAGAGCTATTACAAGAAGCTGAATCATTATCAAATACAGATACATCTGATACATCGACACTGACTCCTGAAATGATTAAAGGCTATACTGATTTGTCCAATTGGCTAACAAATACCGCAGCAACGGATAGGTCACAATTGTCTGAAACCACACCCCCTTCGTCGGCTCCAGAGCAAGCCCCAATCGCTACAATCCAGATTGATCGTATCGGGCTGAAACTTCCTGTACTCGAAGGTGCGACCCAAAAGCATATGAGATATGCAGCCGTGCATATGTCGGAAACTGCGACACTCGGCCAGGTGGGGAATGCTGCCATAGCCGCTCATCGATCACGAACAACTGGACGTTTATTTAATCGACTTAATGAGGTGAAAATCGGAGATCAGATTCTAATTCACACTCGGGGTGAAAAATACGTATACGAGGTCTACAACATTTCAGTCGTCACTCCTTCAAATGTCTCCGTTTTAAAAAGCATCAAGAAACAAAAGCTCCTCACATTAATTACCTGCGATCCTCTTGTAAACCCGACACATCGACTCATTGTTCATGCCAGACAACTGACCTAGTGCCGCTAATGGAAGCGGAATAACCTATAAACTATATTGGTGGTGACCCCATTGAGTATATCTTTAACAGCCTTACTTCTAATAGGCCTAACTTTGGCGCCGTGGATATATATGTTAATTTTTTTACATTCTGTGATGATGGAAAGAAATTTGCTGCGGAAACTTGCCTATCAGGACCCTGTAACGGGTCTGTTCAATCGGAATGCACTTGAGCTATTTTGGAAACAAAGCAGCAGCAGGGAGGGCTTTGCTATTATGTATCTTGATTTGGATGGATTCAAAGTCATTAATGACACATATGGACATCAAATTGGCGATAAGCTACTCAGACGGGTAAGCGATCATTTACTTCAGGTGACAAACTCCAATCAGAAAGCTTTTCGAATCGGTGGTGATGAATTTCTACTCATTATGAAGGATTATGATGCCGATCAGGTCACAGTTCTGGCAGAACTGTTGCTGCAAAAAATCAGCGCTCCTTATAACATCCAGGGAATCAACCTTCAGGTTACAGGAAGCATTGGTATTAGCATGCATCCTTCTCCGAAGAAGTCTCTGCCTTCTTTACTGAAAGAGGCCGATATTGCCATGTACCAAGCGAAAGGAATGGGGAGAAACTGCTATGCTGTATACCAGAAGATCAAACAGAGGCCAAACGTCAGATCATATGGTACTGCACGAGTTAAAAAGTTTGCGGCTGGTTTTCGAAAAAAAACAAAGGTCCAAAATATACAACAAATGGCAACTTTCTAATACCAACAAAGATACCCGTAACATCAAATCAGGCGGGTAAGTCCTGTTCATCCAAGATTATACCCGCCGATAAAATTTCCTACTCCACCTTACCCTTTGCAATCAGCTTGAAGTCATCAAAGTGGAATCCTGGTGCAACTACACAGGTTACCAGCACAGGCTCATCCCCAAGCGGACGTGCCGTTTGCCATACTGCTCCTGGAACGAGTGCTTGTGGATGCTGTCCTGCCTCCACATCTGCACCGACGATGATGACAGTTTCTTCGCCTGGCTCTTCTCCGCTTCCACCCAATTTCAACTCTACAGGGCTTCCGCTATGATATAGCCACAGCTCATCAGAATGGACCACATGCCACTCGGAGAACTCGCCCGGATGCAGCAAGAAGTACGTCGACGAAGCTGCAAAACGCGGACCGGAATACACATCCGGCAGTACAGGCTTCGGAATTTGAAAATTGGCCTTCCACATCTCTTTGTACCAGCCGCCTTCTGGATGGGGCTCCATGCCCAATGCCGTGACTAGCGGTGAAATAGCTTTCGTCATTGTCTAACCTTCCTTTACCCTAAATTCCTTCTTCCCTACTGTAAAACATAGCGTTGCTTTTGTCACGTTTCTCCCTTGGCATGTCGAGGATTAATATTTTATGTCAAATTTAATAACATAAAATTGCGGATAATTACTTATTCTTCTCATATAAATAACAATTGAATAGTAAAAAACATATAAAAAATACATTTCACGTAAAGTTTTATAACATAATATCTTGTTTTTTATTGTAAGCTTATAGTATCATGAGAGAAATTTTTAAATTCTAATAGAGCTTGATCATGTCAATCCGTCTACTAAGCTATGTATCCAAGCCTAAAAGGGGTGAGCTCTCTGATCCAGTTTCGCAATGTCAACAAGCATTACGGTCACTTCCATGTACTCAAAGACATTAATCTTCAGATTAAGGAGGGCGAGGTCGTCGTCATCATCGGTCCCTCCGGGTCGGGTAAAAGCACCCTGCTTCGCTGCATCAATCGTCTGGAAACGATATCGGATGGGGAGCTGATTGTTAACGAGATCCCTGTACATGACAAAAAGATTGATATTAATGCCTTCCGCCGCAACATCGGGATGGTGTTCCAACATTTCAATCTATATCCCCACAAAAAGGTGATTGAAAACATTGTACTGGCACCTATGAAGGTACTGGGCATCTCGAAAGAAGAAGCTACTCAAACAGCCATCACCTATCTAAAGCGCGTCGGAATCGAAGAAAAGGCCCAGAGCTACCCCGCCCAATTGTCCGGTGGACAGCAGCAGCGGGTCGCGATCGCCCGCGGGCTCGCGATGAATCCAAAAATTATGTTGTTTGACGAGCCTACTTCAGCTCTTGATCCCGAAACGATCGGAGAGGTACTGGATGTTATGCGCTCGCTCGCCCATCAGGGCATCACAATGGTCATTGTCACTCATGAAATGGGCTTTGCACGTGAAGTGGCGGACCGCGTGATTTTTATGGATAAAGGACAGATTTTGGAAGACAGCCAACCTGCCGAATTTTTTCAGAATCCGGCTGAAGAACGGGCTCGCCTGTTCCTGAGCCGTCTGATTCATCATTAAACAGACTACCAATGTAGCGTAAATCGAAAGGGGAATGTTCTGATGAGAAAAAGATTTCAATGGAGTACTTTGGTGCTGGTAGCTTTATCCTGTCTGCTTGTTTTGGCAGGCTGTGGAGGCAAAGAAGGAGCGGCAACGTCGGGGAATGAGCCGGCAGCAGCCAACGGGCTGGAAGCGATCAAACAGCGTGGCAAACTGGTCGTTGGTGTGAAATACGATACCAAGCTGTTCGGACTGAAAGACCCGGCTAGTGGAAAAGTAGAAGGCTTTGATATCGACATCGCCAAGGCTGTAGCCAAACATATTTTTGGCGATGAAACCAAGCTTGAACTAAAAGAAGTCACGTCCAAAACACGAATCACCTTATTGCAAAACGGGGACATCGACGCCATTATCGCCACGATGACCATTTCGGATGAACGTAAAAAGCAGGTCGATTTCAGCGACGTCTATTTTAACGCCGGGCAATCTCTACTCGTGAAAAAGGGGAGCCCCATCACCGGGCTGGAGTCCCTGACCCCGAATACCAAAGTGCTCGCCGTGAAAGGCTCTACTTCCGCCAAAAATATCCGTGAAAAAGCTCCTGAAGCAACGATATTGGAATTCGAAAACTATCAGGATGCTTTCAACGCCCTCAAAGCAGGTAAAGGAGAAGCGTTAACTACCGATAACTCTATTCTGCTCGGCATGCAGAAGCAAGATCCGAATTATATTCTTGTAGGCGGGAACTTCACAGAGGAACCTTACGGCATTGCAGTGAAGAAGGGACAGCCTGAACTGCTGCAAGCCATTAATGATACGATCAAGGAACTGAAAAGCAACGGTGAATACGATAAGCTCCACGAGCAATGGCTTGGGGTTAAACCCGAATAGTATTCTTGTGAAGGAGCCGCGATTGCGAGCTCCTTCCTTTCTTAGGTCTGGATAAGGAGGTAAATTCGCAGATGCTTACTTTTGATATCAACGTACTTTTCGATCATAGCGACCGTTTCAGAGAAGGCTTGCTACATACCGTTCAAGCTAGTGTCATTGCCTTGATCGGAAGCTTTATTCTGGGGGCTATTATTGCCATCCTCCGAATTGCGCCTTTTAAATGGCTAAACTGGATCGGTACCGTCTATGTAGAGGTCATCCGCAATATCCCCTTGCTGATCGTCGTGTTGTTTTTTTATCTCGGGCTTCCCACTCTGGGCATCCCTTTGGACGGATTCGTATCTGGAACGCTTGGATTGACCGTGTACACAGCCTCCTTTATTGCGGAAGCCATACGTGCCGGCATTCAAGCTGTTCCCAAGGGGCAATTTGAAGCGGCAAGGTCCTCCGGCTTGAGTTACAACCAGGCGATGATCAGCATTATTTTACCGCAAGCGATCAAAGTCGTACTGCCTGCGATCGGCAACCAATTCATCAATCTGGTCAAAAACTCTTCCGTGCTGGCTATTGTGGCTGGACTGGATCTAATGTATTACTCGGACCTCATTAACTCGGATACCTTTCTGCCCATCACAGTCTACGCCATCACGGCGCTGTTGTATCTTATCTTGACGGTTCCGCTTAGCTTTCTTGTACTATACATGGAACGGCGTCTGTCCAAAACATCCTAAGGAGGGAAGCCCGTATGGATTTCGGTGGATTGTTTGTGTGGCCTAATGTGCGTTTTATACTGGAGGGCTTCCTGCTCACGCTGGAGGTTGCTATTTACTCTATCGTGTTCAGCTTCGCTCTCGGTATCTTATTCGGCATCCTGCGCTATACCCGCTTACCTGTCATTTCACAGGTTGCAGCCTTTATCATTGATCTCATTCGCAATCTTCCATTATTGCTCATTATTTTCTTCATCGGTATGGTTTTACCATCCATCGGATTGTCGATTTCCCTCAAGTGGGCAGCCATTACAGGCCTGTCGATCTTCGAGGGAGCCATGATTGCCGAGATTGTGCGCAGTGGCCTGAATTCGGTCCATAAAGGACAGGTGGAAGCCGCACGTTCCTCCGGTCTAAGCTACTCTCAAACCTTATGGCATATCATTCTGCCCCAAGCGCTTCGTCGCATGGTGCCCCCGATTGTCAGCCAGTTCATTTCCCTATTCAAGGATACCTCACTGGCTGTCATTATCAGTTTGCCGGAGCTGACGCATAACATTCAGATTGTCGGTGGGCAAAATCAATCCTTTGTCATTCCAGCCCTGCTGTTCGCAGCTTTCCTGTACTTTGCTGTCAATTACAGTATGTCACTGATTGCACGTAGGCTGGAAGTTCGTACACATTAAAGCTCCTGATACTCATCAGGGTTGCCACTAGTTGGAACGCACTGTTAGTACAGCTTGTATCTTTTCAATCAATCGCTTCAACGCTTCTCCCTGATAACGGCCAGACTGATAAATCAACTCTAGCTGACCCTGGAGCACGCCGCACAAAATAGGTACAGTGCAAAATTGTGAGCGATCCAATTCTGCCGCAAGGGACTCCGTCTGTAGGGTTACGGCAAGTCCCTCCTGCACCCAGCGCAGGATTGAAGGTATGGAATTTGTCTCCAAGACGGTTGCAAAGGGATACCCGCGATCACGGAAGCACTTCTCGATCAGTTTCCTGCCGGGATGACACTCTGGCTGCATCGCCCAGGGTACATGCCTCAATTCGTCCAGCGTAATGGAAGAACGGTTGGAAAACACATGCTCTACGGGAACAACAAGACAGTAGTTCTCCGTACGAAGAGGAAGCTGGACAAGCCTTTCATCCGTACCCGAATGCAGTGTAATGCCAACATCCACTCGGTTATCCAGCAGTTGTTCTGTTACATCACATGATGGATGGATGTGCAGGCTGACTTTAAGAAATGACTGATGAAAATGGATAAGCATTTCTTGCAATGGTTCCTCCAGCTCTGGTAATGCGATACCAATCCGTAAACTCCCGCGTTGCTCGGTGCGCAACTCCTCAATGGAAGCCTTCGCTTGCTGTAAATCCTTGAGCGCATGTGCACTGTGTTGCAGCAACAATTTCCCGGCATCTGTCATTTTAATCTTCTTGCCTGCACGGTCAAAAAGCGTCATGCCCAATTCCTCTTCCAACGCCTTAATTTGCAAGCTAAGCGTGGGTTGGGAGATTCCGATCTTTTCCGAAGCTTTCGTAAAGTGCAGTTCCTCGCATACGGCAATGAAGTATTGAAGCTGACGTATTTCCGTCTTCCCTCTCTCCCTTCGAGATTCCCCAGAATGATTGCAATAAAAGGTCAAAAGAAGCGCAAAATCGGATCCATCCGGTTCGCGCTTCTTCTTCAGGTTATTGCGCTTTTTTGAGATTATTGGGCTACTTCTGCTTTTTCCGCAGTCAACGTAATATTCGCAAACGTGTCTGCATCATACTCCTTGCCACGGGTAATATCGTAATTGGCTACCCGATTATTCACTGCCTCCAACGAGTAACGGAATAACGTCGGTACGATGGGCGCCTCCTCGCTCATATACGCCTGCCACTGATTGTATATATCTTTACGATAATTGTCGTCAAAGGCTTTCACAGACACCCCTTCCTGCAACAGCTTATCATTCTCTTCACTCGTAAAACGCGAATAGTTAAAGCTGGCTCCGCGTCCATACAGCCCACTAGGGTTCACATCTGAACCTGTTCCCCACGCGCCGCCAAAAATATCAATACCGGGATCATCCTTCTGCACACGATCATAGAAAGAATTGAACTCAAGCAGACGACCGTCCACCAGCTCGACATGAAGTCCGACATCCTTCCAGTTTTGCAAATAAAACTTTGCCAGCGATTCAGCTGTCGCATCCCCGCTCAGTGCCGCATAATGGAGCACCAGTTCCTTGCCCTTAGGGTCCTCACGGTATCCATCTCCATTAGTGTCCACATATCCAGCCTCGTCCAGCAGCTTTTTCGCCTTGTCCGGGTCATACGTGATGCCCTTTGCATTCATATCATGATATCCCTTAAAGGCAGGCGGAATCAGGGATGTTGCTGGAATCCGAAGTCCATGATAGAGCTGCTTGCCGACCTGCTCATTATTCAGCGCATAGCCAAGGGCCTGACGTAATGACTTGTTCGCCAGCTTGGCGTTCGGGTCCATGATATTTAGACTCTTGGCCTGATCGAATTTGCCCATCTTAAAGCCTACATAGCTATAAGATAATTCCTCCTGACCGAGAAACTGTACATTTTTCGGATTGCTGGCCTCATTGTAACGGGTGGTTGGATAGCTGGCCCAGTCGACTTCTCCACTTTTCAGCGCCTCGGTAATGACATTCGGGTTCACCACCTTCAGATGAAGGCCATCTAACTTGGGCTCACCGTGGAAATAATCTTCATTTTTGACGAATTCCACAGATTCACCTGTGACCATAGATTTAATTTTGAACGGCCCATAGCCAATCGGATTTTTACGGACAGGATCAGATCCGGCCATATCTTTCACGGGGATATTCTGAAATACCTTTTTCTCCAGTGGTGTAGACCAAAGTCCCGATTTCACCGAAGGATTAGGTTCCTTGAAATGAATGGTAACCTCTTTCTCATTCAGCACCTTGATGCCAGAAATGGTTTTGGACTTACCCGCGTGATAATCTTCCATGCCCACAATATTCGTCATAAAGCTATCATAACGCGGACCTTCGTAGTCTTTATGACCGATTACTTCATAGGAAAAAGCATAGTCCTCCGCTGTTACGGGATTACCATCCGTCCAGTTCAGTTTGGGATCAATTTTGACAGTCACCGCCTTATTGTCTGGGGAAAAGGAAATCGTCGCCGCTCCTTTATTGTCAATATTCAGATTGGAGTCAATCGAAAACATAGAAGGGTAGAAAAACTGGAAGACTTCAAAATCAGGATTGCCATCATAAAATACAGGATTCAGAATGCCTTCAAAAGGGGTATCAGACACGAGTGCATAATTGATGATGCCACCCTTAATCGGTGCCTTATCGTTCTTGATTGCCTTCGCCAGCGCTGTCGCATTCACCTGCTTGCTGTCGGACCCTGAGCCGCCTGTACCGTCAGACGATTTTCCTCCATTTGAAGCGGAAGGCGAACCGCTGCATGCGGCCAGAGAAAGTACCAAAATTGCAGATAGAACAGGCAGAATTCCTTTTTTCCAGTGTTTAACCATTGTAAATCCCTCCTTGTCATTGTCCTTATCCTTGAACTTCAGTTAACCCAATCGTTGTCTGGCATCCGTGGCGCGTTTGAGCGCCTGGCCAATAAAGTTAATCGCCAGCATTAGCACCAAAATAAGCAGTGAGGCTGGCAACCACATCCACCAGCTATTCTGCAAAACATCCGGGTCATTCGCATAACTCACCAGTGTACCCAAGCTTGGAGTAGATTCCGGTAAGCCAAAGCCGAGATAAGAAAGCCCGGTCTCAATCCCGATATTTCCCGCGAGACTGAGGGTCAGATTGACGATCACGACCGAGCTAAGATTGGGCAGCACGCCAAACCAGATGATTTTCCAATTAGGTGTGCCAAGGGTTTTGGAAGCCTGCACATAATCCAGTTCGCGCTCCGACAACACCTTGGCCCGGATCAGACGTGCTTTTCCAATCCATAAAAAGGCGGTCATGATGAAAATAAAGGACCCTATGCCGCTTTTGGGTACAATGCTGACAAATACGATAACCAGCATCAAAAACGGAAGCACCAGAATAAAATCAATGATCCGCATGATGATGTTATCGACCAGTCCCCCATAAAAACCAGCCAGCAAACCTAACGTTAAGCCAATAGCGGCGGATAACAATGTAATCGTAAAGCCGATGGTGAAGGAATTGCGGGCTCCAATGACCAGCTGGCCGAAAATATCCCTGCCCGCTCGATCTGTCCCCAGCCAATGCACTGAGCCTGGAGCTTCACGGATCGCGCCCAAATCCACCGTCGTGACAACATCCTGATTTACAAACAGGACAGAGGCATATATAAAGATCAAGAACAGAATTATAAAGCCAATGGAAACCAAGGACATTTTGTCACGCACCAGCTCACGACGCAGTACAGACCAACTGGATGGTGATTTACGAATGATTTCCGGCGTGAAGACCTCCTCCACCTGTATAGACACCATAATCCCTCCCTTTCTCTAGACTTGTTCGCTATTCAATTCGAATGCGGGGATCGACTTTGCTTAGGATGACATCAGATAAAAGAGTTCCTAATAGCGCCAAGAAGCCAGAGATCATGACCAGCGCGTTCACGACTGAAAAATCCCGTTGGGTGATGGACTGGAGAAATAATTGGCCCAACCCCGGATAACCGAAAATAGATTCAAGAAAAATATTGCCTGCAATTACTCCCGTCAGGTCATAGCCCAAAAAGGCAGCAATCGGCAATAGAGAGTTTTTGAAAATATGGCGGGAATAAATTTTACCTTCGGGTACCCCTTTGGAACGCGCTGTTTTCACAAAATCCTTCAGTCTTGTGTCAATGACCTCATTGCGCAAATACTGAATCGTAGCCGTTGTACTGAGCAATGCGCCTGTAACGGCTGGTAAAATGAGATGATACGACTTGTTCACGTAATATGCCCATGTCCCCGGCTCCACGCCTACATCCACACTGCCGCTGGTTGGAAACCAGCCGAGCCTGAATCCGAATACGTACAGCAGCAACAACGCGAGTATAAATAGAGGTGTCGCAAAGCTGAGATAGGTATAGCCCACGACGGTTTTGTCCAGCAGACTATGCTGATAACGACCGCTGAGTACGCCGAGCGGAATGGCGATCAGATACGTCAGAACCAGAATTACTACGCCCAGAAAGAACGTGTTCCCCAGACGGCTGCCAATCAGATCGGTAACGCTAATTTTATGTACATAAGATTTGCCCAGATCCCCGTGAGCAAGCTGGACGAGCCAGTTCCCATACTGCACCCACACCGGGTCATTCAGTCCCAGTCTTTGTCGCTGTTCTTCCAGTGCGGCCGGATTCAGATTGGGTGTCGAAGTAATAAGTCCTGTCAGGGCATCCCCCGGCATAGCCTTAGCTAGGAAAAATATAAGCACGCTCAGTGCAAAAAGTTGAGGGATCATAACCAGCAGCCGACGCAGTGTAAATTTCCACATTTCTGTACCCCCTTATGGTAGCGCGACTTGATGGGATGGACTTACTGATTTTAGTGCAAACGGCTTTCCACTCGCGTCTAGATGTTTGGGTAGCTCTGTTTTGTAGGAGGATAAAAGCATTCGCCTTTTTTGGGCATTTTCCAGTCGTTTTGTAGGATCAATATTGGGAATGGTTGCAATGAGGCGCTGGGTATACAGATGCTGTGGACGCTCATAAATGTCTTGCTCGCTCCCCTGCTCCACTAGACGTCCCCGGTACATAATACCGATTTGGTCACACATATGGCGGATAATACCTAGGTCATGACTAATGAACAAATACGTTAAATTAAACTCCCGCTGCACATCCTTCATAAAATTAAGCACTTGTGCCTGCACGGAAACGTCCAGCGCCGACACCGGCTCATCTGCAATGATCAGCTTGGGGTTTAATGTCAGCGCACGCGCGATCCCGATCCGCTGCCGTTGCCCCCCGGAAAATTCATGCGGATATTTGTAGGCTGCATCGGCGTTCAAGCCGACCTTTTCCAGCAACGTCTGTACTTTCCTTCGTTCTTCCTCACTGCTCAGCTTTTCAAAATTTCGCAGCGGTTCAGCAATCACATCCAATACGCGCTTACGCGGGTTGAGCGAAGAGTATGGGTCCTGAAAAATCATCTGAATATCTCTACGCAGTGGATGACGGTTGTTACGGCTCAGAGCCGCAAGGTCCTTTCCCTTAAACAGAATCCGTCCGCTCGTCAGCTTATTTAGACCGATGATCGTCCTGCCTGTCGTCGTTTTTCCACAGCCGGATTCTCCCACCAGCCCGTATGTCTGGCCTGCCTCAATGCTGATCGACACGCCATCCACTGCTTTCACCTGATCGATAACACGCTGGAAGAAACCACCGCGCACCGGATAGTGGACCCTCAAATCATTTAACTCCAGTAGTGCCATGAGCAGCCTCCCCCTTTGCCTCGTCTTCAAAATGAAAATGCTGATAACATGTACAACGGACCCAATGTCCAGGGGAAATTTCATTTAATTGGGGATGGTCTTCATGCACTCTCTGCTGAATCCAGGGAATACGCGGAGCAAAGCGGCAACTATTGCGGGGGATATCTTGTAATGAGGGAACAATGCCGCCGATGACATGCAGTGATTCCCCCTTGGTGTGCGATCCCGGCATAGAAGCAAGCAACGAACGCGTATACGGATGCTGTGGATGCCTGAATAATTCAAAAACATCAGCGCTCTCCACGATTTCTCCGGCATACATGACCACCACGCGGTCGGCTACTTCTGCCACAACACCAAGATCGTGCGTAATCAGGATAATTCCGCTCTCAGTCTCCTGTTGAAGCTGTTTGAGCAAGTCGAGAATTTGCGATTGGATCGTTACATCGAGCGCAGTAGTTGGTTCATCTGCAATAATAAGAGAAGGTCGGCAAGCTATGGCAATCGCGATCATCACACGCTGCCGCATCCCTCCTGACAGTTCATGCGGATACTGCTCATACACACGCACAGGATTCGGTATATCTACGCTTTCCAGCAGCTCCAGCACACGTTCCCTTTTTTGCTTCGTAGATAGTGACGTATGATAATCAAGATTTTCCTCAATCTGCTTGCCAATGCTCATCAACGGGTTGAGTGCTGTCAGCGGGTCCTGAAAAATCATGCCAATGCCCGCTCCGCGGATTTTATTCATTTGCCCTGAAGAAAGACGGTTCAGGTCCGTACCTTTAAAAAGGACCTCTCCCTCTACACGTGTGCGTTCCATGTCATGCAGTTGCGGGATAGAAAGCGCCAGCGCGCTTTTGCCACAGCCAGATTCTCCGACTACAGCCAGCACTTCATTGGGGTTGACCGTCAGATCCAGATGGTCGACTGCGGGGTGATATTGATCCTTGATGCGAAAAGAGACGGATAATCCTTTAATTTCCAACACGGGTTCGGTATTCAATGCGCGCTTCCTCCATTCTCCATGGTCTTGTCCCGCTTATTCTCACCATGTTTGATGTTTAAAACCTCTCATGAACATTACATACCGTTTTTGTCGGAATAATTTGAATACATCCTATCACCAGTATATGGATATATCAATTAAGATTATGCTATCAACATCATTTAAAAAATCAATGATCCAGGAGTAGCGCGGCCTTTCTGGCACAAAATGTAATGAAATAACCAACCACAGGTTAATTTTCATCACAAAAAAAGTCGCCTGATCCCTCTGCAGGGATCAAACGACTAACTAACACCGGCTCACATTGAGCTCCTGACGATAATTACGAAGCCGCTCCATAGGAGCCAGACTTGAACGTTCTAGGATCGTACCATTTGTAGCCTGCTGCCGGAGCAGCCCAAGGCTCAGCCTGCGGTTCCGTGGAAGCCGCAGGCTCCTCGAATGGCAGAAGCTTCGTTGGTTGATCCAGAGTCAAACCTGCCACATCGGACAATTTCGTGTAGTCCTGCTTCCATGCAAGCCATTGGACCGTTTGTACCAGGAAGGTGGAATCATCCACTTCCTTGAAACCATCATATGTCTTCTTCGACTGTCCATTTTCCTCACGCACATATTTCGGTGTAGCATCTTCTACAGGGGAAGAATCACCGATAAACGCTGCCTTGCCTTGACCTACCTTGGAGATAGCGGCATAAGGTCCTTCCGCACGGCCCCCGCCGTTATAAACTCCCTGATCTACAGCATTCCCCCATTTTTTCGTGCCTGAAGGGATATAAGCAATGCCTTTAGCCTTGGTAGGATCAATAATAGCCAGCGTAGATCCTGCATGCATCGCAATCGAGCGCACACCCTTGGTAATGCCGAAAGATTGATCTGCGGCTACAATGTCGGTAGCATTCACGTCACCAAGCGCATTATAACGGAAACGAACGCCAAAGTTGGTCGCCAGCCAATCGGAGCTTGTTAATCCTTGCATCGCCGGTGATGCAGCTTCTTCTGCCGTCATGCCTTTGGCTGGATTAGTATAGGCTCCACGACGGTAGCCATTCATAACTTCGGAGGAATCCCAACGGTTTTTGTTACGGTCCGCATTATAATGATCGGAGATGAAGAATACGCTTCCCCCGTTATTCACGTATTGCAGTAGGGCAGCCTGCTCGGATGCCTTAAAGGCAACATTCGCTTCACCAATAATGAACACATCATATTGGCGCAACTTGTCATATGTTATGGCCTGCTCTCCATAAGTAAAAGGAATGGGACGATTCAATTGGTCTACCGTAAAGCCTACATTACGCAGTCCATTGGCAAAGTCGGAGAAGGCGCCTTCAATGACCCAATCTGCTGCACCAGCGGTCTGTGCGTGCGTATTATCGAACAGCACCTTTTTGCCTTTTCCATCCGGCAGTGTAGTACCGGGTTGACCCGGGTTGCCAGGTTCACCTGGTTCCCCCGGCTCGCTTCCGCTCACCAGTTCAACAGCGCTTGGGCTTTTTACTCCGCCAAAATTATTGTAGGCGCCGAGTGTACCCGTCACACGAATTTTGCTGCCGATCAGCTCAGGATGGCCTGATAGCCCATATTGCCCTCTGTACGCTGAAGTCAGCTGTACATCCAATAGATTAGACGTATTACGTTCATTTGCCTGATCGGCAATCAGTACGTTAAAATCATTCGCGAACGGAGAAGAAAAGTTAGCCGTTTTCGATCCGGTAGCATGTCCGACGATGTAACCTTCCACCGTCACCGTATCTCCACTGCTTTGGCGCTGAAGTGCTTCGGCTACTGTCAATGCTCCCTCTGCCTTGACCTGACCGAATGGAACGAAGATCCCGATCAGCAGTGATACGATTGCTGCTAGATGCAGCATCCCTTTTAAGCGTGAACCTGTGAACCGCAAGCCTTTTACCATACGTCAATATCCCTCCTATGTTTTCCATAAATGTACTTGTCCTTTATCAGATTAGCCGCCAATCTTCTAATTCCTTCCTGATTTCATCCATAATTATGTAAATTTTAATCTTTTTTATTGGAAACGCACCTGTTTCAGGATTTTGCAAAATTCGATTCCAGTCGCTCCAAAGCGCAATATCTAGACGAACTAGGCCATTTCGATCTATATATTGTTCATTGGAAGTCGCTTATTGGGTTTTTGCAAAATCCTCGTTTATGTAAAAATTGAACCCTGTGATTGACACCGAGCACGGCATACATTACCCTAAGAAAGACATGTAGAACGGTATACGCGAATGAAGATGACGGGAGAGTCTGTCCAGAGAGCCTACACTCTGGCGGCACCGAAGGAGCAAGACGCCAGCACCCGGCTGGCGGATAATCTCTCAGGTCCATGTATCGTCATCTGACGCAACTCTGGAGAGAGCGCAAGCCACCCAAGGGGTAAGGCGGTAAGGACACCGCACGAAACTCTCAGGTAACGAGGACAGAGATAAGGGAAACTTCCTTATCCTGTCCTTTTTTGTGCTCACATTGTACGTCAGCATTAGGAACCGTCTATACGCGCAAAGACGCGGCAATACCATATACTATGGTATAGAACATACAGGGGGCCACACCATGCGTTTCAAAGATGTATTTTCCATTATCGGCCCGGCCATGACCGGACCTTCCAGTTCACACACCGCAGGCGCGGTGCGGCTCGCACGCGTTGCCCGGCACTGGCTCGGGGCGCAGCCTGACCGTGCCCGCATGACACTGTACGGCTCCTTTGCCGACACGTACAAAGGACACGGTACAGACCTAGCGCTCATCGCAGGGCTGCTCAATTACGATACAGACGATCACCGAATTCCGGATGCCGAGCAATGGGCAGAGCAAGCCGGGATGACCGTGGAATTCGCCGTCAGCGGGCTACCCGCTCCTCATCCGAACACCGTCCGTTTCGAGCTGTGGAAGGGCGAGGATCAGCGCACACTGCTGGGCTCCTCCATCGGCGGCGGGAGCATCCATGTCCAGCAACTCAACGAATTCCGAGTCAACCTGACCGGGGAGCTGCCTACGCTGGTGCTTCTTCACTCAGATAAGCCCGGTACATTGGGCGCGGTGACTTCAGCGCTCGGCGCGGCTGACATTAACATTGCCTATATGCACGTGGATCGCAAAGGCCGGGATGGTGAAGCACTCACCGCCATCGAAACGGACAGTCCTGCTACGGCTGAATTGATCACAAAGCTGCGGTCCTTGCCTCATATGTACGAAATTAAAATGATTAATTTGAAAAAAGGAGCTGAATCCGATGCGGTTTAGCCATCTGCATGAGATCAGCGCTTTATGCGCTGAAGAATCCACCACGATTGGCCGCCTGATGATTCAAGAGCAGGTACAAGAGACGAATACACCTGAGGAAGAAATCTTCCGCCAAATGTCTGATTATTATGAAGTGATGAAGGAAGCCGTTCATCGCGGTCAGACGCAAGACACCGTATCCCGCAGTGGATTGACGGGCGGTGACGGCAAGCGCCTAGCCGAGTATCTGCGGGCAGGGGAAACCTGCTCCGGCGATGCCTCCGCGCTCGCTATGGCTTATGCCCTCTCCGTGTCGGAGGTTAATGCGTCCATGGGTCGCATTGTCGCCACGCCCACCGCAGGTTCATGTGGGGTTATCCCTGGTGTATTCATCAGTGCGCAGGAGCGGTTCGGCTGGGATGATGAGCATATGGTGCACGGCCTATTCGCCGCTGGAGCCATTGGCTACGTGATCGCCAACAACTCCTTCATTTCTGGCGCGGAGGGAGGCTGTCAGGCTGAGATTGGCTCAGCTATCGGGATGGCCGCTGGTGCTATGGTCGAGTTGCGCGGTGGTACGCCTGAACAGGCTGTTCACGCCGTGGGTCTCGCTCTTAAGAACACGCTCGGCCTCATTTGCGACCCCGTCGCCGGACTCGTGGAGATTCCGTGCATTGTGCGCAACGGGCTGGGAGCCGTGACTGCACTTGCCGCAGCGGACATGGCTTTGGCGGGTGTGCGCAGCGCTATTCCGTCTGACGAAGTCATTGACGTGATGCTTGAAGTCGGCAGTGCGATGCCGTCGAAGCACCGCGAGACCGCCAAAGGCGGCTTGGCCCAGACGCCGACTGGCAAGCGTTTGACCGAATCACTTACACGCAACACACCGACCAAGAAGGATAAGTCATAATTTATAAGCGGTAGCCTCCTAAAACAAAAGAGCAAGCATATCGTCCTTGGACGTATGCTTGCTCTTTTGTTTTACTGAACGGTTACCTGTACCTTCGTCATTTTACCTGCATATTTCACAGTAATTACAGCTTTGCCCTTGCCCTGTGCCTTAATGTTACCGTCTTTGACGGTCGCAACAACAATTCTGGACGAGGACCAGACAGCCGGTTTGGAAACATCCTTCTCCGACTCATCCTTATACGTGGCTGTAGCCGTAACCTTAGCCAGCTGTCCTGCCTTCAAATTCAAAGCAACTTCGTCTGTTTGCAGGTATTTAAGCGTATCAACATCCACGGGTACGCTGATTACCTTCCCGCCAAACTTCGCTTGAATGTTAGCTTTACCGTAGCTGACCGCGGTAACCTGACCCTTTTTAACAGTGGCTACCTTATAATTAGACGTTTTCCATTCAGCTTGGGTCGTAACGTCCTTTTCTTTACCATCACTTGATTTAACCACAATCGCAATGGTTTTTTGATCTCCAGATTTGAGCGATAGCGCGATTGCATCCGCTTCAATCTTTTGCGCTACGTCCACTTCTACCGTAAACGTAATGTTTTGCTTGCCATATGAAGCAGTCACAGTTGCCTTGCCGCTACCATTCGCTTTGATCAAACCTTCGCTAACTTCAACCACTTTTACATTGCTAGTTGTCCAGGTGGCGTCCTTGGTTACATCTGTTTTTGTACCGCCACTCTTAACTCCTGTTACTTTCAGCTGCTTCGTTTCCTGAGCACCAAGCGCAATTACACGCGAGTCTGTTTCCAGACGGTCTACAAGGCCTACTTGTACATTAATCGTCAGTTTTTTGCCATTATAGGTCGCTGTAATAACCGCTTTACCAGCAGATTTACCCGTAATCGTTCCTTTGGACACAGAGGCAATATCTTCCGCGCTTGAAGCCCATTCTGCATCCTGTGTTACATCTTCCTTACGCCCATCCGCATAAGTAGCCGTCAAAGTTGCAGTATAGTCCTCATCAATATCAATCGTTGCCGTTTTGGAGGACAGAGACAGATCACCGGGTACATTTACGGATACCGTAGCTGTAACTGTTTTGCCACCATAAGAAGCGGTGATCGTAGCCTCACCTGTTTTATAACCCGTGACTTCTCCCGCACTGACAAAAGCGATATCTTCATTGCTGGACTTCCACTCTGCCTTACTTGTGATATCTTCTTCCGTACCTGTTACATACGTTGCGGTCAGCTTGAGCTTTTTGGATTCCTTGGCATTCAGGCTCAGCTTGTCCTCACTCAAATCCAGATATCTGGAGGTTTCGACATCTGTCTTGATCGAAACGGTCTTATCTCCATACTTAGCGGTCACCGTAGCCGAACCCGCTCCAATGGCCATAATCGTTCCCTTATTCACAGTCGCAATTTTTTCATCGCTTGATGTCCAAGTAGCTTTATCTGTGATATCCGTTACCGTCCCATCCGGGTAAACGGCAGAAACTTGTATTTTTTTAGATTCATCCAGACGCAGAAAAATATTGGATTCGCTGGCTTTCAGCTTATTCGTTTGATCGACATCTACCGAAATCGTAGCAGACATCGTGCCATATTTACCTGTAATTGTCGCCTTTCCCGCGCTATAGCCGGTAATGGTGCCTTTCAGTACATCCGCCACAGCTGCATTGCTGGAGCTCCACTCAGCGGACTCTGTCACGTCCTGTACCGATCCATCCGGAAACGTCGCTGATAGTTTAACCTTCTCAGTATCCTTCAACAAAAGAGAAACCTCTGATGAACTGACATCGAGACGTTTAACCTGCTCTACCTGCACAGCAATGGTTACGGTCTGTTGACCATATACGGCCTTAATATTGGCTGTACCTGCTCCCTGTGCGGTAACCAATCCGTTAACTACTGTGGCTACCTTTTGATTATCGGAGGTCCAAGTAGCATCACCCGAAACCTGAGCTGTTGTATTATCACTGTATGTCGCTGTCAAATCAACCTGTCCTGTACCGCTTGAACGCAAGTTCAGGCTTTGTACACTGGATGTCAGCGCCTTAACCTTTTTCGTTACATGTACCTGAACCGATTGCACCTTCTCTTTATAGGTCGCAACCACGGTGGCTTCCCCTTCAGCCTTGGCCGAAACTGTACCATTATACACAGTAGCAATAGCTGTATTGTCACTTTTCCAATCCGTGCTTACGGTTACATTCGAGGTTGTCCCATCGCTAAAAACGGCCGTAGCCGTCAATGCAGCTGTATCCCCCTGTTGCAAAGTTACCTCGTTAGACGAAAGGACAATCTTGGAAAGCACTGCTTCTGCTGCAGATGCAAACCCTGCATATGATGTAAAACTTGAAATCAGGATGACCAACGCCAGAAAACCGGACCATCTATTCTTCAAAATCTAATTCCCTCCCATTTCAAAACTTAAATTAAGGATTTCGCAAAATCCTTACACCTACGTTTTATGTCGTCATATGGAAAAGAATAGTTTAGGCTTCGAAGGAAATTTGGTCCTTATTAACTAGATCGTTTTTGATAAAGATTAGACATTACAATTTGTGTAGCTTCAGAGCCATAGTGAAGAGTTTTCTCAACAGATCCACAACCTCGCATTTACAAACAGCTATAAGCTGCTGCGCGAACTCTTAAATGATGGTATTCTTCCATATTAGGAGCCAGTTGGTGCATATAAACGACGGAGAATTGTTCACTTGGATCTATAGAAACCCAAGTGCCCGCTGCTCCCGTCCAGCCAAATTCTCCAATAGAACTGTTTGCATGCCCAGCCGCTTTATCAATTAACGTGCGCACGCCCAGTCCGTAACCATAACCTGTATGATAAGAATTAGTAAAATCCAATAATTGATCTGTATTCAGATGATTGGTGCGCATTAAATCAATGGTTTTTCTCCCTAATAGCCTCACACCATCTACCATACCTCCATTCGACAGCATTTGTGAAAATGTAAGGTACTCCTTAACTGTCGAATATAGACCTGCGCCTCCACTTTCATATATAGCATCTGGCTGATGATATTCATCTAAGAAACCCTCTATTTTCTCTAGCTCTCCGGCGTCTGTCCGTTGATAAAAGGAGGCCATTCGCGATTCAATATCTGCACGATAACGGTAACCTGTATTGTTCATTCCAAGCGGATCAAATATTTCATCCTTTAGGAATTGCCCTAATGGTTTACCTGAAATCACTTCAATAAGACCTGCAACAAGGTCATGTCCATATCCGTATAACCAGCGTGTTCCCGGCTCAAAAGAAAGCGGGATCTCAGAAAGCGCTTTAATTTCTGTGCGCAGATCATATTTCCCCTGCTTTTCCTTTAACGTTGTAAGGACCTTTTGCATTGCCCGTCCTGTCTCTGAAGACTCGGAAGCGTAAGGAAGACCCACACTCATATTGAATATATGCTTAATTAAAATGGGTTTCTCCGCCTTATCCACGTAGGTGTATCCGTTAGGAGCGGTTTTGAATACATGCGCATTACGATATTCGGGAAAATATTCATACAAAGGTTCATTCAACAAAAATTGCCCACGTTCGTACAGCATAAGTGCGGCCGCACAGACAACAACCTTTGTCATGGAAAACAAGCGATACACTGTATCCTCAGTGATTGGTTTTCGGGCTTCCAGATCAGCATATCCATGATACCCTTCATACAACACTCGACCATTCTGGGCAATGGCACAACCGCAACCTGCCGGCCCATTTGCTACGAAATGTTTCAATAGCTGATCTACCTTGTCAAAACGAGACATATTCATCCCTCCTATTTTCCCTTCAAAAGAAACAAGCTTCCCCTCGCGGCTCTAATCTCCTGTTCCAACAAGCTCAACCCGATCCCTTGTAAGCGCTTATTCCCCCGCATTTATTTTAACGGTAAACTTGGTAATTACATAGATTATTTGTCATAATCGGATGGTTTTACATTAACAGCTCAGCCACCGTTTCCTTCCAGCGATGGATCACCGATTCCGGTTCCTTGAGACGAACCGTGACACCTGTCAAGATATCCGCATATTGGGCCGAATCTTCTCTGGCTGAGAAAACATGCGCCGCAAATCGCTCACGTACATGCTTGGCTCCGGGCAAAGCAGGCAGATGTTCCAGCGACAACCGCACATAATGCGCCTTCCCCCCAGTAAACACCGCAAGCGTCGCCTTGCCAGTACGGATCATGTTGCCCGTCGTGGTCGTACCCGGCCATAGTGCCAGACGCAAATTCCCCTCGTCCAGCGCTACAACCTCGCCCACACTAATCATCGCTATGTGCGGCCACTGATCTTCCGTGACCGTCAGCAGCATCATTGCTTCATGCTGCTTGCCCTTCAGCTCCTTACCGTCCAACAGCGTAAACAGTTCCTTACCGATCCTTGGTGTCTGCATGAAGTATAATCCCCTTTACTTTTGGCCTATAACTTCAAAGTACCATAATTTACGGCTACTTACGAACGACCCTGTATCCGCTCTGGAATAGGAGGAACATGAGCAGCATTCGGAATATCTTGGGGGTTTACCTTGAACCCCGATTTATACTTTGCTGGATCAGTAATGCTATCCGGTTCTGAGGTTCGCCATGTGAACTGGCATACAGGGCACAACAAAACCTCCCAGGCACCTTTAACCGGCGAATGGGAAACAACTTCTGAACGATTGGACTCACAACGGGGACAAATATGCATCTGTCAGCACTCCTTTAATCTTTCTTTATTTTTAAAAATATTCAGCGAAGCATTTGGCTCAACTTTTTCTCCCATTCCGCTACACCCAGCGGGGAATCGAGCGACTGCGAGTAATGTCCTCTAATATCCGGTGCTACAGGTGTCGTCGCATCCAATATCATTTTGTGCGTCATACCTGCCGGATCAGAGCCAGGGTCAAGCGGTAAAATAGACAAGCCAGGAACAATGACAGCATCATGCTTTGGATGAAGCTTGGTGGATAAAGCCCACATGACCTGCGGCAGATTGAACGGATCGACCTCCTCATCCACCACAATCACGAGCTTGCAATACCCCAATCCATGCGGAGTCGTTAACGCACGCATTCCCACAGCCTTTGCAAAACCGCCATACCGGGTTTTCGTGGAAATAATAGCGACCAGACCATGCGTATACATGGCATTAACAGCTACGATTTCATTAGGAAAAGCATCCTTAAGCTGCTGAAACAACGGTACACTTGTATTCACACCGATCATATAATCCGTTTCTGTCCAAGGCATCCCTATGTACAAATGCTCAAAGATAGGCTGTTTGCGGTGATATACACGATTAATCTGAATGACTGGCATTGCGCGGCCGCCGGAATAGTGACCTGTGAATTCACCGAATGGACCTTCATACTCACGTTCACCTGCTAACACTTCGCCTTCCAGAATGACCTCGGCTCCCCAAGGCAGATCCAGATCTGCATCCTTCGCTTTGACCACACGATAAGGCTCACCCTGAATGGCCCCCGCCATCTCATATTCGGATTGGTCGTACAGCAGCGGTGTAGAAGCAGCCGTTGTTATAACAGGCTCACATCCGAGGGCAATAGCCACCTTCAGATTTTCGCCGCGCTCCTCAGCCTGACGGATATGGATCGCAATATCATGCTGTGGTACAGGCTGAATGCCCAAACGGTTCTTGCCTTTCACCTGCATCCGGTACAAGCCGACATTTTGCTTACCGTAGGTGTCCGGGTCATCCAGATCGCGTGAAACTAGAATTGCTTTATCCAGATAAAACCCTCCGTCCCCCTGATTCAAACGAAACAACGGCAAAATATCAAACAAATTAATATCCTCTGTAATCTCGACTTCATGAAAAGGAGCGGTTTCTTCCCGCTTCACGGGCACCGGAAATTGTTCATAGCGTCTGGCAAATTCAAAAAACTGCTCCTTGAGCGGCGTGTTTTTTGGCATTCCCATCATGAGGGCATGATTGGGCCAGGAGCCCATCACATTCATTGCAATACGAGCATCCGTATATCCATAGATGTTGTTGAAAAAGAGAGCAGGCGTCTTATCTCCAAGATTGTTTAATGCTCTGTTAGCTGCTGCGAGGTCCGGCTCCGGCTTTACCTCATCGCTGATCGTGAGTAATTGTCTCTCCTTTTCCAAGGTGTGTAGAAAATCGCGAAAGTCTTTATAAGCCATCATTCATTCTCCTTCGTCTTTCGATTTCTCAATTCTGGTGCAGTCTGGAGTCAGTCTGCTTCATTCCATCCCAACGTTTGGCAGCGGTTGTGACGATACCGAACTGATCCAATGCGCGAAAAACAATATGATCCACTAATTCCTCGATACTTGCAGGATGATTATAAAAGGCAGGCATCGGCGGCAGGATCATCACACCCATACGTGACAGCTCCAGCATATTTTCCAGATGGATACTACTTAATGGTGTTTCCCTGGTCATGAGCAGCAGCTTCTTTCGCTCCTTCAGCATCACATCCGCTGATCGGGTAAGCAGGTTGTCCGCCATACCTATACGAATAGAGGCAAGGGTCTTCATGCTGCAAGGAGCGACGACCATGCCGTCTACCCGGAAGGAGCCGCTGGAAATACGCGCAGCCTGATCCTTATACGAGTAGACTGCATCCGCCATTGCCTCCACTTCCTTCACCGTATAGCCTGTCTCATAGGGAATGTTCGCAATAGCCCACGGGGATAGCACCAGATGGCTTTGGACTCCAGCCGCTCGTAATTGTTGCAATATACGTATACCGAAGATCGATCCTGTCGCTCCCGATATTCCTACAATGATTTTCTTCATATGTCCCCTCCTTCCACCCCATCGTTTTATGTTCACCCATGCAATACTGTCAAAAATTATACGCCTGTTCCTTTCACATGAAAAATATATATAATATATGGAATACATACTTTAAAAGTATCCAAATTGAAGCGTTGTTTAGAAATAAGGAGGAATCCCAATGGACATGAAGCATCTGCATTACTTTTGCGTCATCGTGGAGGAAGGGCAAATCACCAAGGCCGCCAGAACGCTCAACATGGCCCAGCCTCCGCTGAGTCAACAACTCAAAAATATGGAGGACGAGCTTGGCGTAAAGCTGATTTACCGTGAAGGAAAGAAGTGGGAGGTTACCGAGGCCGGATATACACTGTATACACGCGCCAAGCGATTATTGGCTGAAATGGAGGACACCTGTAGAGAAATTGGGGAGTTTGAAAACAAAGTAACCGGCACACTTTCCATAGGCACGTCATCCGCCTGTATGTCTCTGATTACTGAACAACTCAGCCGCTTTCATCAGGATTTTCCAGAGGTATACGTTAAAATAGGACACGGAGACACACATCATCTGGAAGAACTGCTGCACCAAAATAAAGTTGATCTGGCCCTGCTGCTGCTTCCGGTAGATGATAAATCGTACCATACGATTGAACTGGAGGGCGTTTCTTTTGTTGCGGTTCTTCCGTGTGAATGGGCAGATCGCCATCCCAGTGGGGAAATTACATTACAGGAAGCTGCCAGCTATGACCTCTTGTTGGGACGCCGAACAGAAGGACACGGACTATACGAAACCGTCATCCGCAAATTTCAGGAACACCATCTTATTCCGCACGTCGTACTGGACTGTCCAGAAATATCGACCATTCTCTCGCTCGTTTCCACAGGCATGGGAATTACCATTATTCCAGACGCTGGCTTGGGACAAGAATACGGGGACAGATTTCGCACACTCTCCATTAAGGAGCCATTCCCCTTCACACAGCCTGCCGTCGTATGGCGCAAGGATCGTTATTTATCCAATGCAGCTCGCAAATTTGTTGAACTGCTACAAGCTGGAGACACGAAAAAGACTGTTCCCGAGTAGATGCTCTACCGCTCTACTCCTGAAACAGTCTGATGCTTGAAGAACTTCCTTCATTCGGTCGTTGATACCGTCTTATTTGACTCCCTGATGTCTATACTCGGTTGGAGTCATTCCACATTTCCGCCGGAATACCTGTGTAAAATGCCTCATATCCTGATAACCGATCCGCTCTGAAATATCAGCCAGCCGCAGATGAGGATCACTGAGCAGCCGCTTCGCCTCCTCCATACGCAAGCAAATGACGTAATCCTTGTAGCCTTGTCCCGTCTTTTGCTTGAATAACTGGCTGAAATACACCGGATTCAAAAATACGATTGAAGCCACCTTCTCCAGCGACAGCTCCTCTGTAAAGTGAGCCCGAATGTATTGCAATGCCACATCTACCGTATGCATGCCTTTGCGGAGACATTCTCCTGTATCCGCTGCTGCGGCTGCAATCTCCTCTGGCGTACGTCTTAGTCGCGCCACCTCTTCAGGTATGGAGGCAAAATTGTGATGAACACCCGAACGTGTAATTTGTAGGGGCACCTTCACATAACGCTTCAGATGGGATTCGAGCAACGTCTCTAGCCGTGCGGCCTCTGCCTCATCCCTTAGCCTTGCAATGCCCAGCAGACTATGGCGGTCTAGACTGACGACAAAGCCGCTGCCTCCTGCCTCAATGAGCTCGGACAGTACATTTTCAATCATAAAATGCTCCAGATGCGTCTGCTTGTGATCAGGTTCCATGCGAACCATGAAGAGATGGAATTCCGGATAATTTTCGACAAAAGGCTGTATATCCAGCTTGCCCGTGTCCAGTCCAAGGGCATAGCGTTGGAAAACGGCTTCACGCAAATAAACCATATTGGATTTGAGAAGCCTACCCTCGTTCGCCTGCTGCGAGGCCACAAGCGCTTCGGCTGCCAGTATTTCAATGCATTCCAGCAGCTTTCTTTTACCAATCGGCTTTAACAGGTAGTCTTTGGCACCCAGCTTTACTGCTCTTTGTGCATAATGGAAGTCGGAATGGGCCGAAATGACAACCCACTGCAGATGAGGATGCTTTCGCTTAGAAATACGCATGAATTCCAGGCCATCCATACCGGGCATCAGGATATCAGTTAATACAATATCTACAGGATGCTCCGCCAGAATGCCTGCTGCCTCCTCGGTGGAAGCAGCGAGATGAATGCCGCAGGTTGGTAGAGCTTGGCCAATGGTACGCCGAATCCCCTGCCGAATCATATTTTCATCGTCAGCTATCAGAATATTCATGTTTCTCCTCCTTCTGTGGCAAAGGCACACTTACAGTGACTGTTGTTCCGGCCCCAGGTACGCTAGAGATCCGTAGGCCGTACTCTTCTCCAAACATGTGCCGTAGCCGTAAATTTAGGTTTTGCAGGCCGATGCCTCCCGCCTGCCCGCTGCCCGCCTGTTTGCCGGGTTCTGCCAAAGCGACCTGGATCACCTCCCATCGTTCATACTCCATCCCTGCACCGTTGTCGATGATGTGCAGGCTCAATACACCGCCATATTCCTCCGCTCTGACGAGCAGCTTGCCACCTGTATCCGCATGAAGAGGCTCCAGTCCGTGCTTCACCGCATTTTCAATCAATGGCTGTAAGGTCATTTTCGGCAAGCGGATATCCATCCATCGTTCTTCAATATTGATGTCTACGGATAACCTGCCCTCCAGCCGGGCTTGGATAATGGTAAGATAGTGGCCAACCTGCTCCACTTCTTCACGAAGGCTAACATCGGCCCCTTCTTCCCAATGGCTGCTGTAACGGAACATATGGGATAAGGAGAGGACCACCTCTCCGAGCTGATCCTGTCCCTTTTCGTCCAGCATCCAATAGATCATATCCAGCGTATTATATAGAAAATGTGGATTGACCTGCGTCTGTAGCGCGTGCAGCTCCGCATTTTTTTCGCTGACTGATGATATACGTACCAGCTCAATCAGCTCTGCAATCCGTCTTACCATATGGTTAAAAGAGGTAGCTAGCTGATTGATTTCTTCATAAGATTTAGTGTTTACCGTATGACGGAAATTTCCTGTCTCTACCCGCTTCATTTCCCGAATGACTCGCTTGAGCGGAAGGGAAATGCCCCTGGAGACGATAGATGCAATTAACGCCGACACAATAATAAGTATAGGTGCCACGATAAATAAGTACCTTTGATTTTGCACCAGCTCCACGTTCAGATCCTCACTAGGTGTCACACTAATCACAGACCAGTCGGCAAACGGCAACTTGGAAGCGATTACAACTCTTTCATTACTTCGATTTACAATAACATCCTCCTCCGGTACCTGCTGCTCTAGATTTCGCAAATCCGGTGGCGGATCAGAGGAAGTGGCCGACACAATTCGATTTTCATGACCCAACAGATATACCTGACTATTGGTGCCTAGCCGCAAATTGTGGAGAGCGGACAAAACAGAACGCGGCTCAGCCTCAAACAGGACAATACCAATCGGCTTGTGTTCATCCAGATCATAGAGCTGCCGTCCAAACGCAAACACAGGTCTGGTTTCCACCTGATCAATGACAGAGTGAGGATACACGCCCAGCCATGCAATTTTGCCCGCCGACTTTCGAATTTCCTTATACCATTCCGTATGTTCGTAATGAGTATCAATGACATTCATATAATTGCCATAGTTATATACCTTGCCTGTGTCTGTGATGACATGGATGCCAATCAGATCCTCACGCGAATAATAGATAGCCCCCAGAATATTCGTAATCGTACGTTCGTTGATGTAATTGACAGCAGGTAAATCACTACTATCCGTCGTCAACAGACGAACCAAATCCATATTGTTGCTGATCGATTTGGAGAGACTGTTATAGCTGCCGAGTAGCAATTCGAATAGGCCTGCCGTCTGGGATACATTTTTACGCGCCAGTTCGCTGACCTTATCATGGAACTGCACCGTAGTACGGTTGTAAAATAATAGACTGACCGCCAGCACAATGCCGGACATGCTCAATAGGAACAGAACAAACAAGCGGTATTGAATGGATTGAAAACGGCGCAGCATACCTCCGTGCGCTCCTTTCGCATCGGCCGCCTATCCTTTAACCGCTCCCGCAACCATGCCCTTGGTGATATTTTCGGACAGAACAAAATAAATAATAATGACCGGTAAGGCACCCATGACTAGAAAAGCACCAATATTACCGTAGTTCACAGAATACTGGCTGACGAACGTATATACGCCGAAAGGGAGAGTTTTGAGCTTCTCGGACGAGATAAAGGTGGCAGCCATAATGTATTCATTCCAGATGTTAATGAAAGTTAAAATACATACCGTCATGATAGGCGGAATCGAGATGGGTAAGATTACACTGCGGAAAATACGATAAATGCTTGCTCCGTCAATGTAAGCGGATTCTTCAATTTCGTGGGGAATGGACCGCATAAAGCCGGATAGGATGAAGACCGCAATCGGTGTCTGAAAAGCAATGTAGGGTAAAATCAGTGAGAAATACGTATTCAGAATATGGACGTTTTTAAACATCACCATCAGCGGCAGCAGTGTAGCTTGCATCGGGATCATCATCCCGATCAGAAACAAAGTCAGCACAACAGCCCCGAAGCGCCAACGAAAACGTGTAATCGCATAAGCAGTCATTGAGCTTAATAAAATGACGAAGATCATCGTAACCCCGGTCACCAGTACACTGTTTCCTAAATAACGCAAGTAGCTCCCTGATTCATAGGCTTCCTGATAGTTGTGCCACTGAGGCACTTGAGGGAGTGCAAAGAAGCTGGAGCTCAATATCTCTTCATTCGTCTTCAACGAATAGGTCAGCAGCCAAAAGAGTGGATACAGCTGCGTGACAATTAAGATTGCCAATAAGGAAAAGACTCCCGTTTTTTTCAAGGCATTCAACAGTTCCATCTCCTTTAGCTTACCTTATTTTCGATTCGTTTGGAAACAAAATTTATCACAATTGTAAATGACAAGCAAATCACTACGAGAATTGAAGCCAATGCGCTGCCATATCCGTATTTCATCGATAAAAAGGACATATTGTACATATACGTAGATACTGTATCCGTTGCATGAGCTGGTCCTCCACCCGTCATCACCCAGATCAAATCAAACGATTGCAGGGAGCCGATAAATGCTAATACAATTGATATCTTGAAAATAGGTACAATGAGCGGCAGCGTAATATAGCGGTCTGCTTTGAATCCTTCAGCTCCATCAATTTTGGCTGCTTCGTACAGATCATTCGGTATATTTTGTACCCCGGTAAACTGGATAAGCAAATGATAGCCAAAATACTGCCACAACGATACAAAATAGAGGGCGTACATCGCTATCTGCGGTTCCGTCAGCCATGAGCGTGTCCAGCTTTCCAGCCCAATCGCCAGCAAAATACCGTTCAGCATTCCACCCATCGAGGCTGGATTATAGATCGTCTTCCACAGCTGCCCGATAATGACCACCGACAGAATAACAGGCAGAAAATACATCGTTACCAGCGTATTGGCCTTACGCACATAACGATTAAGCAAGATCGCCAGCAGCAGACAGAACGGAATTTCCAACATGGAAAACACAGCAAACATCATAGTCCGTTTCACGGACGGCCAGAACACTGAATCTGCTGTAAAAATCCGCTCAAAATTAGCCAGCCCCACGAACTTTGCCTCGGCAATTCCGTTCCAATCCAGCAATCCGCAATACACCGACACCAGAATCGGAACAAATACCATACAGGTATACAACAACAGGCAGGGTAGCACGAAAACGGCAATGGTACGTGCTGGCACCTTCAGTACATTCATGCTCTAATCTCCTTTGTGTTGATTCTGAACATCTTCTGAGGATGCACAACCTACATGATTTCGAATCAGGGAAGAAGCATTCTGCCCCCTCCCTAGTGCCTGCTACTTCAGGATTTGCAAAATTCGATTCCAGTCGCTCCAAAGCGCAATATCTAGACGAACTAGACCATTTCGATCTATATATTGTTCATTGGAAGTCGCATATTGGATTTTTGCAAAATCCTCACTTATTTATTCGCTTCAAAAGTGTTCTGATGTTCCTTGGCAACTTGTGCAGAGTCTTCTTTTTGCACGAACAGATTTTGAATGCTACTCAGATGCGCCTGCGCAATAGCCGGATTCATCGTATTATCAAAAGCGAGATCGCCCCCTTTTACATTCTTGAACAGCTCATTAAGACTAATCGCTAACTCGGAGTAGCCCGCTTCCTTCAGATCACCTTTCATTTTCTGACCGCTGCCAATCGCATTTTTCAGATCAAACTGAATTTTGGGCATCTCCTTAATAAAATAGTGCAGAAAATCCTTCGTTTCCTGTAAATGTTCACTGTTCGCAGATACCGCAAATGCGCTGCCCGGCGCAATTACATACTCATTCACATCACCCTTGCCATTCACTGTAGGGAATTGAAACGCTCCTACCTTACCCGCTACCGAAGAAGCATCAATTGACCCCGTTTCCCATGTACCCATAATATACATCGCGGCTTTTCCTGTTTTAAAAATATTACCGCCTGCATTGTAGTCAATAGATGTAGCTCCATCCGGGAAAGCTCCTGCCTGCACCAATTCCTGAAATGCATCCACCGCTTCCACAAAAGCCGGGTCGTTAAACGTCTTTTTGCCGTCCAGTACATCATTGAGAAAATTCGGCCCTTCATTCGTACGCAACAAAATGTTCATAAAAAGGAGGGACCCCGTCCATGAATCCTTTTCCCCAATGGCAATCGGAGTAATCCCCTTCGCCTTCAGCATTTTGACCGTCGTAATCAGCTCGTCAAAGGTGGTCGGCAACTTCTGGATTCCCGCCTGCTTGAACAGTTCCTTATTGTAAAACACCACTTCTATATTGTTACCGTCCGGAAAAGCATAGAGCTTATCGTCGAAACTATAGTAATTAAGAAGTCCATTCTGAAACGTATCTTTTAACCCCTCTTTATCAGCCACATCGTTTAATGGAGCCAGCAGCCCGGCATCTACGAATGGCTTCATCTGTGCAGCCGGGTTTACAATCGTGATATCAGGTACTTCCTTCGCCGCTGCCTGTGTCTTCAGCTTAAGCTTTTGTTGATCTGTATTTAGCGAATCCAATTCAATTTTGACATGAGGATGATCCTGCTCGTATTGACCTACAATTTGCTTAATCATTTTGTACGAAGGGGTGCTCGGATCAGGATTAATGTTCTGAAAGGTAATCGTAACATCTTTCGTTTCGGTGCTTCTGCTCGGTTCTCCTGAATTTCCCGGACTTGCGCTTTGTCCGTTATTACAAGCTGCCAGCGTCAATGCCAAGGCGCTCGCCACCACAACGGCAAACGCTTTCATTTTTATTTTGCTCATGATCCTTTTCCTCCTCTTGTTGAAGCATTGCGCAATTTGCCCTCCTAATTGGTGGACACTCATTGCCCGCTTGTTCTTTTCATTATGTTCCATAGAAAAGACGTGAACAATGCGTGAACTTAAGGAGAAGGGTTTGTTTTTTCAAGCCCTCATTTGCGTGCTTCAAAATTCATTCATATCATAACTTGCAATTTATCTAGAACACAGGCATAATATGAATAAGATCATTGTTTGATAATGATTATCATTATTAAATGATAAATACACATAGACTTTAAAGGAGGCAGGACCGCAGTGAAAGAAGCTTTTAGTAAAACCTCCCTGCATATTGATGATTATTTGGATCTTCTCAATCTTGCCGTACAAGTCGGAGATACCAAGTGGCAAAAAGAAATTACCCGTAAACTTCAAGCCTTGAGTGTCCTTCAGACAGAACAGGTTGAAATAGATTAACTTCCCCAGTTAATACTGTCCTCAGTTAAAAATGCTGACTAAGCACCACTATACAAAGGACAACCAGGATACCGTACAACTTTTGACCGAATCCATGAGAAAGATCTTTCATGTGAATGATAAATGAATCGGTTATAGGAAAAAGAGCACAGCCCGTTAAGGCTGTGCTCTTTTATCTTGCTTGGCGACGTCCTACTCTCCCAGGACCCTGCGGTCCAAGTACCATCGGCGCTGGAGGGCTTAACGGTCGTGTTCGGGATGGGTACGTGTGGAACCCCTCCGCTATCGCCACCAAACATGAATTTGCTGTGCAAATTCTTTTTCAGGAATCAGCATCGCCAAATGCTGTGTGTTTGCTTGTCTCATATAAGCCACTCGAGCTTATATAACACTAAACTTACACCCTGAAAACTGGATCCGAAACTCATTTGCGTTTTATCTTAGGATAAGCCCTCG